>DATHQM010000001.1:0-7831 GCA_035482695.1 Steroidobacteraceae bacterium
TCCGCGGCGCTCAGCAGCACGACTCACTACGCCGTGCCGCGGCCGCAGGAGCGCGTCCAGTCCTGCGGCTTGGCGCCGGGATTGTGCCAGCCGCACGGTCCGTGGATCAGGCTCTCCGCCTGCGGCGGTCCCCAGCTTGCCTTGAGATATTCCAGCGGCGGCGCGGTCGCTTTGAGCACCGGGTCGACGACCGCCCAGGCCGCCTCGACTTCGTCCTCGCGCGCGAAATGCGAGGTATCGCCGATGAGCGCGGCACTGATCAGCACCTCGTAGGCATCCATGTCATCGCCCTGTTGCTCGGCAGCGTACAGCTCGACGTCGTGCCCGATCATCACCGGTCCGGGCTTCTTGGTGTGCGCACCGAGCGCGATCGCCACGTCGGGACCGACGCGAAAGCGCAGATAGTTCGGCTGCTCGGGCGCCATGGCGCCGAACACGTTCACCGGCGGCGGCCGCAGCTCCACCACCACTTCGGTGGCGGTCACCGGCAGGCACTTGCCGGCGCGCAGGTAGAGCGGCACCCCGCTCCAGCGCCACGAGTCGATATGCAGAGTGAGCGCCGCGTAGGTCTCCACGTTCGAGTCGGCGGCCACGCCCGCTTCCTGGCGGTAGCCGTTGAACTGCCCGCGCACCAGCTCCGCCGCGGTTACCGGCCGCACCGCCTTCAGCAGCTTCACCTTCTCGTCGCGCAGTGCTTCCCCCTCGGTGATGAGCGGCGGCTCCATGGTGAGCAGCGCCACGATCTGCATGAGATGGTTCTGGATCACGTCGCGGATGGCGCCGGTTTCCTCGTAGAAGCGCCCGCGCCCGGCGAGACCGATCGCCTCCGCCATGGTGATCTGCACGCTGGCGACGAAATTGCGGTTCCACACCGGCTCGAGGAAGGAATTGGCGAAGCGGAAGTACAGCAGGTTCTGCACCGCCTCCTTGCCGAGGTAGTGATCGATGCGAAAAATGCTCGACTCCGGGAAATGGGTGTGCAGCATCTGGTTCAGGGCGCGTGCCGAGGGCAGGTCGTGTCCGAAGGGCTTCTCCACCACGATGCGCGCGCCCGCGGCGCTCCGCGAGTCGCTCAGGTGCCCGATCACCACCGCGAACATGCTCGGCGGGACGGCGAGGTAGTGCAGCGGTCGCTGGGCATCGCCGAGCGCCTTGCGCAGTGCATCGAAAGTGCCGCGGTCGTTGTAATCGCCGTCGACGTAGCGCAGCAGACCGATCAGGCGCTGCGCGACGGACTGGTCCGCCTCGGGCACGAAGGCCTCGAGACTGTCGCGCACGCGCTTCGCCAGCCATGACACGTCGCACCCCTGGCGCGCGACACCGACCACCGGGATGGCGAGCAGCCCGCGGCGCACCAGGTGATAGAGCGCCGGGTAGATCTTGCGGTAGCACAGATCCCCGGTGGCCCCGAACAGCACCAGCGCATCGCAGTCACGGCGTTCCATGCAATCCTCCATTGCCTCGTTCAGGAGGCGCGCGCTTTCACGGCGTGCGCTCGACATGGCCGCCGAACCCGAGCCGCATGGCCGAGAGCACCTTGCTGGCAAATTCCCCGCGGCCGCGCGACTCGAAGCGCGAATACAGCGCCGCCGAGAGCACCGGCGCGGGAACCCCGACATCGATCGCCGCCTCCACCGTCCAGCGCCCCTCGCCGGAATCGGCCACGTGGCCGGCGAAGCCGGCGAGCGCGGGGTCGCGCGCGAGCGCGGCGGCGGTCAGATCGAGCAGCCGCGAGGCGATGATGCTGCCGTGGCGCCACACCTCGGCAATCGCGGCGACATCGAGCTGGTACTGGTAGAAGCGCGGGTCGGAGAGCGGTGCGGTTTCTGCATCCGCGGCGGCGACGCTGCGGCCGGCGTCCGCGTGCGCGAGCAGGTTCAGCCCTTCCGCGTAGGCGGCCATCAGCCCGTACTCGATGCCGTTATGGATCATTTTCACGAAATGGCCGGCCCCGGACGGGCCGCAGTGCAGGTAACCGAGGGCCGCGGCCGCCTGGCTCGCCGCGCTGCCTGCCTGCTGCGCCGCGCCGCGCGGTGCGCCGGCCACCGCCGCCGGCAGCCGGCCCCCGGGTGCGAGCGTTGCCAGCGCCGGTTCCAGCAGCGCCACTGCCGCCGCCTCGCCGCCGATCATGAGGCAATAGCCCTGCTCGATGCCGAGCACGCCACCGCTCGTGCCGACGTCGAGATAGCGGATGCCGCGCTCCTCGAGCTGCGCGGCGCGGCGGATGTCGTCGCGGTAGTTGGAGTTGCCGCCGTCGATCAGCACGTCGCCCGCGGTAAGCAGCGGCTGCAGCTCGCCGATCACCGTATCCACGATCGCCGCCGGCACCATGATCCAGACTGCCCGCGGCGGCTGGAGCGCGCCCACCAGCTCTGCCACGGTGGTCGTGCCGCGAATGCGCGCGCCGCTGAGCGCGCCCACCGCGGCGGCGGAAGCGTCGTACACCACGCACTCGTGGCCGCCCTGCGTCAGCCGCCGCACCATGTTGGCGCCCATGCGCCCGAGCCCGATCATCCCAATCCGCATGGCAGCGACTCCTCTGCTGATGTCTGACGAAATCCCTTCCTGCGATTTCGTCCAATTAAATCAGTTCGGTACGCGCCGGATCTGGGCACCCAGCTGCGCGAGCTTCTCCTCGATCGCCTCGTAGCCGCGATCGATGTGATAGATACGTTCGACCTCGGTGCGTCCCTCGGCAATGAGTCCTGCGAGCACCAGGCTCGCCGAGGCGCGCAGGTCGGTCGCCATCACGGGTGCGGCGGTCAGCTTGGCCACGCCATGGATGATCGCGGTGTTGCCCTCGAGGCGGATCTCCGCGCCCATGCGCCGCATCTCCAGCATGTGCATGAAGCGATTCTCGAAGATCGTCTCGGTGATGGTGCCGACGCCGGCGGCGACGGTGTTGAGGGCGGCGAACTGCGCCTGCATGTCGGTCGGGAAGCCCGGGTATGGCGCGGTGCGCACATCGACCGCCTTGAGCGTGCGACCGCGCATGTCCACCTCGACCCAGTTGTCGCCCACGCCGATGCGCGCGCCGGCCTCCTCGAGCTTGGCGAGCACCGCGTCGAGGTGCTCCGGGCGGGTGTTCTTGATGCGCACGTGCCCGCCGCTGATGGCGCCGGCGACCAGGTAGGTGCCGCTCTCGATGCGATCGGGCAGCACCTCGTAGTGGGTGCCGTGCAGCTCGCGCACGCCGTTGATCACGATCTTGTCGCCGCCCGCGCCCTGGATGTTCGCGCCCATCGCAATGAGGAAGTTGGCAAGATCGACCACCTCCGGCTCGCGGGCCGCGTTTTCGATGACCGTCTCGCCGTCGGCCAGCGTCGCCGCCATCATCAGGTTCTCGGTGCCGGTGACGGTCACGGTATCGAGCACCAGCCGCGCGCCCTTCAGGCGCGCCGCCCGCGCGCGGATGTAACCGCCCTCGATGGTGATGTCCGCGCCCATCGCCTGCAGACCGGCGACGTGAATGTTCACCGGCCGCGCGCCGATCGCGCACCCGCCCGGCAACGAGACGTCGGCGTGCCCGTAGCGCGCCACCAGCGGTCCCAGCACCAGGATAGAGGCGCGCATGGTCTTGACCAGCTCGTAAGGGGCGAAGCACTCGCGCAGCGTCGAGCCGTCCACCTCGATGCGCATACGCTCGTCGATGGTGACGGTGGCGCCCATGCGCCCGAGCAGCTCGACGGTGGTGGTGACGTCCTTCAGGTGCGGGACGTTCGCCACCACCACCGGCTCGCGTGCCAGCAGCGCCCCGGCGAGGATCGGCAGCGTCGCGTTCTTGGCCCCGGAGATGCGCACCTCGCCTTCCAGCGCCACGCCGCCCTGGATCTGCAGCTTGTCCATGCTAATCCCGCCCCGATTCTTCGGGCGTCAGCGCCTCGATCGACAGCGCGTGGATCTCGCGGCCCATGAGCTCGCCGAGCGTGCGGTAGACGAGCTGGTGGCGCGCCAGGCTGCGCAACGGCGCGAACTCGCGCGCGATGATGCGCGCACTGAAGTGCGTACCGTCGTCCGACTGGACCTCCACGTGCGCTCCGGGCAGGCCGGCGCGGATGAGGCGCGCGACTTCTTCAGGGTTCATGGCCGTCAAGTTTACATGCCTCCCGCGGCAGGTGCGGCGCGCGCAGCCGCGCGCGCGCCTATAATGACATGCATGGATCTGACACCGGCCGCCCCGGCCGCCCAGGCGTCGGCCGGCGACGAACAGCTGCTGGCCTCCGCACGGCGTGCGCTGGGGGTGGAAGCCCGCGCCGTCGAGGCGCTCACGCCGAAGCTTGACGGCGCGTTCGTGCAGGCGTGCCGCATCTGCCTGGAGTGCCGCGGCCGCGTGGTGGTGACCGGCATGGGCAAGTCGGGCCACATTGCCGGCAAGATTGCCGCCACGCTCGCCAGCACCGGCACGCCCGCCTTCTTCCTGCACCCGGCGGAAGCCGGCCATGGCGACCTCGGCATGATCACGCGCGCGGACGCGGTGCTGGCCCTGTCCAACTCCGGCGAGACGCCCGAGCTGGTGCTGCTGCTGCCGCACCTGGCGCGCCTCGCCGTGCCGCTGGTCGTCATGACCGGCAAGCCCGACTCCACGCTCGCGCGCGCGGCGGACGTGGCGCTCGACGTCGCCGTTGCCGAGGAAGCCTGCCCGCTCAACCTCGCCCCGACCGCCAGTACCACGGCCACGCTCGCCATGGGCGATGCGCTGGCGGTCGCGGTGCTGGAGGCGCGCGGCTTCACGCGCGCGGATTTCGCCCGCTCGCATCCCGGCGGTGCCCTGGGGCGCAGGCTGCTGCTGCACGTCGAGGACCTGATGCGCAGCGGCGCGGCCGTGCCGCGCGTCGCGCCGGATGCGCCGCTGAGCGCCGGCCTGCTGGAGATGTCGCGCAAGGGGCTGGGGATGACCGTGGTGGTCGATGCCGGCGAGCGCATCCTCGGGGTGTTCACCGATGGCGACCTGCGGCGCGCCCTCGACCGGCAGATCGACGTGCACACCACGGTGATGAGCGCCGTGATGACCTCGCAGCCGCGCACCATCGGGCCGCGCGAGCTCGCGGCCGAGGCCGTGCATCTGATGGAAGTGCATCGCATCACCGCGCTGCCGGTCGCCGACGCCGCCGGGCGCCTGGTCGGCGCGCTCAACGTGCACGATCTCATGCGCGCGGGAGTGGTGTGAGCGCGCCCTTGCTGCCGCGGATACGGCTGCTGGTGCTCGACTGCGACGGCGTGCTCACCGACGGGCGACTGTACATCGGCCCGCGCGGCGAGGCGTTCAAGGTCTTCGATGCGCGCGACGGCGCGGGGCTCGTGCAGCTGCAGCGTGCCGGCGTCACGGTGGCGGTGATCTCGAAGCGTCGCTCGCCGATGCTGGTGGTGCGCTGCCGCGAGCTGGGCGTGCGCCACGTGCACCAGGGAGTCAGCGACAAGCTCGGAGTCTTCGCCCGGCTGTGCGGACGCCTGCGCCTGACGCCGGCGGCGTGCGCCTGCGTCGGCGACGACCTGGCGGATCTGCCGCTGATGCGTGCCGCGGCCCTGTCGTTCGCGGTCGCCGACGCGCACCGCGAAGTGCGCCGCGCCGCGGATTTCGTCACGCGCCAGGGCGGCGGGCGCGGCGCGGTGCGCGAGGTGTGCGATCGCCTCATGGCGCGCAACGCGCGCCGCAGGCCAGCGCCGCGCCGCAGGCCGTCGCGATGATGCAGCGCTTCGTATCGCTGGTGGCGCTGCTGGCACTGATCGTCGGTCTGGTGGTGCTCACCGCTCCGCAGCGCGATGCGGCCGCGCCGGCTGCGAGCGGCGCACCGTTGCACGCTCCGGGCTACTCCGCGCTGCAGGCGCGCCTGGTGCAGACCGGCGCCGACGGTCGTGCGCTGTACACGCTCGATGCGGCCAGCATCCAGCAGCAACCCGACAGCGACATCATCGACCTGCAGCAGGTGCAGCTCGGCTTCCGCGACACGAGCGGCGATGAGTGGACGGCGCGTGCGGTACACGGTGCCGTGGCGCAGGACAGCCGCGTGGTGCAACTCGACGGCAACGTGCGGGTCGCGGGCGTGCTGCCCGGCAGCGGCGAGACCGCGCAGATGGAAACCCAGCACCTGAGCATCGACACCAGTGCGCAGATCGTGACGACGCAGGACCCGGTGACCCTCCTCATGTCCGGCCGTCAGCTCCAGTCGCAGGGCCTGGTTGCGAACTTGAAGGAGCGTCACGTGCAGTTAGAATCGGCCGTGCATGGCTCCTTCGTGCCGTAAAGCGTGGCGCTGGCTGGCGTGGGCGCTGGCTGGCGCGGCGGCCGCCGCGCCAGCGGTGCGGGCGGCTGCGCCTGCGCCAGCCCCGCTGAGCGCATCGAGCGACAAGCCCATCACCGTGGATGCGGCCTCCTCCGAGGTGGATTACCGCACCAACACCGTGGAGTTCACCCAGGTGGTGATCACCCAGGGGGACCTGCGGGTGCAGGCCGACCACGCGCACGCCACCGGGCTGAACTTCGCCAACAGCCGCTGGACCTTCGATGGGCATGTGCGCATCGACGCGGAGCAGCGCGGCGACCTCACCTCCGACCAGGCGGTGGTCGAGTTTCACGACAACCACATGGCGCGCGCCATCATCACCGGCAAGCCCGCCGAGTTCGAGCAGAAGCGCGCCGATGCACAGCAGCCGGCGCGTGGACACGCCGACCAGATCGTCTACAACGTGGACGACGGCACCGTGCGGCTGACCGACGACGCCTGGCTGTCGGACGGACAGAACGAGATCTCAGGACCGCTCCTCATCTACAACATCCGCGCGCAGCGCGTGCAGGCGGCGACCGCGCCGGGCACTGATCAGCGCGTGCACATCACCATCACGCCGCACGGCCTGCCGCCGGGCGCCAGGGGTGACGCGCCGCCGAAGCCCCAGCCGCAACCCCAACCATGAGCGCACTGAAAGCCACCGGCCTCGCCAAGAGCTACAAGTCCCGTCAGGTGGTGCGCGATCTGTCGCTCGAGCTCGACAGCGGCGAGGTCGTGGGCCTGCTCGGACCGAACGGCGCCGGCAAGACGACCGCCTTCTACATGATCGTCGGGCTCGTGCCGTGCGATGCCGGCCGCATTTTCCTCGGGGACGTGGACGTGACGCTGCTGCCGATGCACCGCCGCGCACAGCTCGGCCTCGGCTATCTCCCCCAGGAAGCCTCGGTGTTCCGCAAGCTCTCGGTCGAGGACAACGTGATGGCGATCCTCGAGACACGCGACATGGAGCGCGCGGCGCGCGAGGAGCGCCTCGAGCAGCTGCTCGAGGAGCTGCGCATCGGCCACGTACGCCGCAGCCTGGGTGTGGCGCTCTCGGGCGGCGAGCGCCGGCGCGTCGAGATCGCGCGGGCGCTGGCTGCCGAGCCGCGCTTCATGCTGCTCGATGAGCCCTTCGCGGGCGTCGATCCGCTCTCCGTGCTCGACATCCAGCGCATCATCCGCGAGCTCACGCACCGCGGCATCGGCGTGCTGATCACTGACCATAATGTGCGCGAAACGCTCGGGGTCTGCGCGCGCGCCTATATCGTCAATCAGGGTACGGTAATCGCCGCCGGGAGTGCGGAAGAAGTCCTTGCCAACCCCCAAGTCCGTGAGGTGTACTTGGGCGAATCGTTCCGGCTTTGAGACCCTGCCGGCAGTCGAAGGCCGAATACCTTTTCTTTCAATTGATTACGCAATAAATCCGGAAGAGTCGCCACCGCATCACGCGCTGGAAGCCCATGCTGAAACCCTCCCTGCAGCTGAAGCTGGGGCAACAGCTGACCATGACCCCGCAGCTGCAGCAGGCCATCCGGCTCCTGCAACTGCCTGCACTCGAGCTGCAGGCG
>DATHQM010000002.1:0-32609 GCA_035482695.1 Steroidobacteraceae bacterium
TTGATGACCGACACCAGCCAGCCGACGATTGGCCCGAGGATCAGTGCGATCAGCGCCAGACGCCAGTTCAGCCACAGCAGGAAGCCGAGCGAGCCGATGATGGTGAGCGTGGTGCGCACCACCACGATGACTGAATCGGTCGTCGCCTGGCCGATCTGCTCAGTGTTGTAGGTGAGGCGCGACAACAGCGTCGCCGAGGCGTTGCGATCGAAGTAGCCGATCGGCAGCATCAGGATGCGGCGAAACACCTCGCGGCGGATCTGGTTGACGATGCGCCGGCCGACGTAACCCATGAAGTAGGTCTGGGTGAAGTCGCCGATGCCGCGCAGGGTGAACAGCGCCACCAGCGCGACCGGCACCCAGAGGATCGCGCGCCGGTCGGGATGCACCAGCACGGTGTCACCGAACTTCTTGGCCAGCAGCGCAAAGCTCGTCATTGTGGCGGAGAACAACACCCCGCCGAGCACGCCGACAATGAACCGCCCGCGATAAGGGGCGAGATAACTCAGCAGGCGTCGGTAATCGCGCAGTGCGCTCGGTGGTGGGCGCGTCATGAGCGCGCCTGAGATCAGACCGCGGCGGTCGTTCAAGGCTTGCCCGCCGGCTCTTCCTTGACCGTTGCGATGTTCACCTCGGCGAACCCAAGGCGCCCGAGCACGTCCATGGCGGTGATGACCGACTGGTGGGTGGCGCGTGCATCCGCGCGCAGCGTGACGCGCACGGAGCGATCGCTGCCGGTGGCCTTGAGAATCGCCGCGCGCAGCGTCTGCGGGCTCGCATTGATCAGCTCGCGCTCGTTCACGAGGTAGCTGCCCTGCTGCGTGACGCTCACCACCAGCGGCTCGCCGCCGACCTTCTCGAGCGGCACGGCGCTCGCCTGCGGCAGGCGCACGCGCAGCCGCCCCTCGT
Organism: Steroidobacteraceae bacterium; assembly: GCA_035482695.1. Classification (GTDB taxonomy): domain Bacteria; phylum Pseudomonadota; class Gammaproteobacteria; order Steroidobacterales; family Steroidobacteraceae; genus 13-2-20CM-66-19. The sequence goes on from DATHQM010000002.1 coordinate 910, forward strand.
CGGTGAAGCGGCTCGAGAGGATGAAGAACACCACCAGCAGCAGCACCACGTCGATCAGCGAGACGACGTTGATCTCGGGCTCCTCGTGCTGGCGCGGCTTGAGGTTCACCTGCGGGCTCCGTCAGCGCCTTCGCGCGCTCAGGCCACGGCCGCGGCGCGCTCGCGCGCCTGCGCCGCCTCGAGCGCATCGGCCATGCGGATCGCCTGCTTCTCCATCTCGACCACGATGCCGTCGACCCGGCCGCGCAGGTAGCGGTAGAAGATGAGCGCGGGAATCGCCACGCACAGGCCGGCGACCGTACAGATGAGCGCCTCGGCGATGCCGCCGGAAAGCGCGCGCGGGTCGCCCATGCCGCCCGCCTCGATGGCATTGAAGGAGCGGATGATGCCGGTCACGGTGCCGAGCAGCCCGAGCAGCGGCGACACCCCGGCGATGGTGCCGAGCGTGTTGATGAAGCGCTCGAGCTCGTGCACCACGTGGCGCCCGGTGTCCTCGAGACGCTCCATGAGGATCTCGCGCGGGCGGTGGCGGTTGGCAAGCCCGGTGGCGAGCAGCCGGCCGAGCGGTGAGTTCTGCTCGAGGGCGGCAATCACCTTGTCGTTCACCTGGTTCGCCTCGATCAGCTGCCACACCCGGCGTGGCAGCTCCTGCGGCAGCACGCGCTTGTCCTGCAGCGTCCACAACCGCTCGAGGATGATGGCGGCCGCCGTGATCGAGCACAGAATGATCGGCCACATGAGCGGGCCGCCGGCCCGCACTATTTCCCACATCCGAGAGCTTTCCCCGCAGCAGTGAAGCGCTGCAAAGGCGGCATCATACCGGAGGGCGATGCACGCTCAAGGAAACTACGTGGCAGGATGCGCCCAAGCGCACCTTTCGCGTAGCGGGGCTTCTGGTAGAGTCTTCGGCCCCATGCCGCGCCGGCTGCTGAAGAAGCTGTTCCCCGCTCCGCACTCCCTGCGGGGGCGCTGGTTTCTGCGTCCGTTCGGTGATCGCATCGCCGACCCGCTGCTATGGACGCTGCACCGCCGCGGGGTGACCTATGCCTTCGGTGCGGGACTGGCGATCTGCTTCGTGCCCCTGCCCGTGCACCTGCTGCTCGCCTGTACCATCGCGGTGATCTGGCGGCTCAACATTCCGGTCATCTGCGGCACCACGTTCATCGTCAATCCGTTCACCGCGGTGCCGGTGTACTACCTCGCCTACCGGGTCGGCGCGGCCACGCTGCAACTGCCGCGGCAGCACTTCAGGTTCCACCCGACCTGGGACTGGTTCCGCCACGGCCTGGTGCCGGTGTGGCAGCCGTTCGTGGCCGGCTGCATCATCTGTGCGCTGCTGGCAGGGGTGCTCGGCTGGCTCACGCTCGAGCTGGTGTGGCGCTGGCAGGTGCGCAACCGCTACCGCACGCGGCACGCTGCCGCTTGACCTGCAAGCCCCCTTACCTGGCGCGCTCGGTGAGCACGCCCGCCTCGAGCTCGTAGACACGCTCCATGCGGCTCGCCAGCTGCAGGTCGTGCGTCACCACGACGAGGCTGGTACCGCGCTCGCGATTGAGCTCGAGCATGAGTGCGAAGACGCTCGCGGCGTTGGCGCCGTCGAGATTGCCGGTCGGCTCGTCGGCCAGCACGATGCCCGGTGCCGTCACCAGTGCGCGCGCCACCGCCGCCCGCTGGCGCTCGCCGCCGGAGAGCTGGTGCGGCCGGTGCGTGAGGCGCTCCCCGAGTCCCACCCGCTCGAGCAGCGCCTGTGCGGCGCTGCGCGCAGCGGCCACCGGCGTACGCCGCACCAGCAGTGGCATGGCGACGTTCTCGAGCGCCGAGAACTCCGGCAGCAGGTGATGGAACTGGTAGACGAAGCCGAGCGCGTGGTTGCGCAGCATGCCGCGTTCGCGCTCGCTCAAGGCATGGATGTCACGGCCCGCGACCCGCACCTCGCCGGAGCTCGGACGGTCGAGGCCGCCGAGGATCTGCAGCAGCGTCGTCTTGCCGGAGCCGGAAGCGCCGACGATGGCGACGCGCTCGCCCGGGGCCACGCCGAGCGCCACACCGCGCAGCACCGGCAGCACGACCGGCCCCTGGCGGAAGCTCTTGTGGACCGCGCGCGCTTCGAGAACCGGGTCATTCATGCCGCAGAGCCTCCGCCGGCGCCGTGCGCGCTGCGCGCCAGGCCGGATAGATGGTAGCCAGCACGCACAGCAGGAACGCCACTGCGCACACCCGCAGCACGTCCGCCGCCTCCACGTACGCGGGCAGGTCGCTCATGTAATAGACGCGCGCGTCGAGGAACTGCGTGCCGAGCAGGTGCTCGAGCGCCGCCACCAGCGTCTCGAGGTTGGCGGCGAGCACGCCGCCGAGCGCAGCTCCGGCGAGCGTGCCGGCGAGGCCGATCAAGACCCCCTGCACGGCAAACATCAGCAGCACGCTCGCCGGCGCAGCGCCGAGCGTGCGCAGGATGGCGATGTCGGTCTGCTTCTCCTTCACGATCATGACGAGGGTGGCGACTATGTTGAAGGCCGCCACCGCCACCAGCATCAGCAGGATGACGAACATCATCGACTTGGTGATCTCGATGGAGCGGAAGAAGTTGGCATGATCCTGCGTCCAGTCCGCGACGTAGAAGCCCGGGCCGCCCAGCGCGAGCGCCACACGCCGCACCAGCAATGGCGCATGCAGCGGATCGGCGAATACCAGCCGCAGGCCGGTAACCCCTGCACCGGTGCGAAACAGCCGCGCCGCATCCTCCAGGTGCGTGAGCGCCAGCCCGCGGTCGAACTCGTACATGCCCGAGCGAAACAGGCCGACGACCTGGAAGCGGCGCATGCGCGGCACCACGCCGGTGGGAGTGGCGCTGCCGGCGGGCGCCATGACGACCACCGCATCGCCGACGCGCGCGTTCAGCTCGTGCGCCAGCGCGCTGCCGAGGATGATGCGGTAGCTGCCGGGAGTGAGATCCTCGAGGCGGCCGGCGATCATGTGCTGCGCCAGGCCGGTGGCGGCGCGCTCCTCGGCGGGCAGCACGCCGCGCACCTGCGCCCCGGCGAGCGCCGGCCCACGGGCGAGCATCGCCTGGCTGTCGACGTACGGCACCGCCGCCAGCACGCCGGGCTGGCGGCGCACCTGCTGCTGCAGCTGCTGCCAGTCACTCAAGGGGCCGTCGAGCCCGGTGAGGGTGGCGTGCGCGGTGACGGCGAGGATGCGGGTGCGCAGCTCGCGCTCGAAGCCGTTCATGACTGACAGCACCACGATGAGCGTCGCTACCCCGAGCATCAGGCCGCACACCGACATCAGCGCGACGAACGAGACGAAACCGCGCCGGTGGGTCGAGCGCAGGTAGCGCGTGCCGATCAGCCACTCATAGGCGCTCATGCGGCTACTCGTAGCGCAGCGCTTCGGCGGGCGCGGTGCGCGCCGCGCGCAACGCCGGATAGAGCGTGGCGAGCGCCGTCAGTGACAGCGCTGCCGCGGCGATCACCGCGATGTTGCTCCAGTGAACCTCGGAGGGGATCGCGGTGGTGTAGTAGACATCGGCATCCATGATCTGGAAGCGCAGGGTGTGCTCGAGGAACGGCACGATGGTGTCGACGTGCAGCGCGAGCGCCAGCCCCAGCACTACCCCGAGCGCAACGCCCAGCCAGCCGATCACCAGCCCCTGGGTGATGAAGATGCCCATGACGCTGCGCGGCGCGGCGCCGAAGGTGCGCACGATCGCAATGTCGGTACGCTTATCGGTGACCACCATCACCAGCATGGCGACGATGTTGAACGCCGCGACCGCGACGATCAGCAGCAGGATCAGCGACATCATGGTCTTCTCGATGCGGATGGCGCGGAAGTAGTTGGCGTTGTCCTGCGTCCAGTCGCGCACCTCGAAGGCCGGCGGCAGCACCGCGCGCAGCCGCGCGGCCACGCTCGGGGCGGCCAGCACGTCGTGCAGGCGCAGGCGCAGCCCCTGCGCCGGCGTGTCCGCCGCAGCGAGCGCGCGCACGTCCGCGAGCGGTGCAAACACCAGCGTGGCGTCGTGATCCTGCAGACCCACCTCGAACACGCCGGCGACCGTGAACTGGCGCAGCCGCGGGGTCGGTGCGCCGGAGGCGTCCACGGTGGGAATGAGCAGCGTAAGCGGGTCCCCCGGGGAGAGCCCGAGCCGCTCGGCGATCACCGCGCCGATGACCACCCGGCCGGAGCCAGCGGTGAGGTCCGCAAGCCGTCCCTGGGTGATCGACTGCCCCAGCTCGCTCGCGGTGGCGGCCGGATCGATGCCGCGCAACAGCACCGCCAGCATTTCCGGTTGTCGCACGGCGAGCGCCTGCAGCTCGACGTACGGGGCGACGGCGGCAACTCCCGGTGTCGCGCGCGCCAGCTGCGCGGCGCGTGCCCAGTCGGGAGCCGCAGCCGGCGGCGCGGCTGTAGGCGCGGCGCCGATGCGCACCTGGGCGCTCAGCGACAGCAGCCGCTCGCGCAGCTCCGCCGCGAAGCCGTTCATCACCGACAGGATGACGATGAGCGCCGCAACACCCACGCACACCCCGACCAGCGAGGCCCAGGTTATGAAGGAAACGAAGAACTTGCCCGGGCGTGCGCGCACGTAGCGCAGGCCCATGTAGACCGCCAGGGGATGGAACATCGGCGCGATTTAACCATAGTTGCAGGGTTTACAGACCTGCGTCACAGTTCGACGCACGCGCGCTGCGGGCAGTTTTGACAGATTCCCGGCGGTGCTATAGTCGTCCGCAACTTCCGAAGGGAACGTCGTATGCACACCCGCATCCTCGCCGCACTGCTGTGCGGCTGCGCAGCGGCCAGCACCGCGCTTGCCGACACCATTGTGGTCAACGACCAGGTGCAGATACGCGAGTCGCAGATCGATCGTCCCAAGCGCGGCAGCACCATGGCCGACGTGGAGAAGCACTTCGGTGCTCCGCTGACGCGCCATCCAACCGTGGGCTCGCCGCCGATCACGCGCTGGGACTACAACGGCTTCGCGGTTGTGTTCGAGCGCGACCGCGTCATCGACGCGGTCGTCACTGGCTGAAACTCGCCTCCGATCCCACCCGCTCCTGAGTCGATGCGCTGGCGCGCGCGCAACGCGCGCGCACCGGCCGCCCGACCAGCCTCTCCTTCGTCCGCGCCCGCAGTGCGCCGCGCCGCCGCCCCAGTGCTCGGCCGGCGAGGTGCCGTGAGTTCATGAAGATGTGATAGTCTCGGGCTTAAGCGAATAATTTTCCTGGGGATCCCTTGGCGGCCGACGAGCCTCTCACGGCACACATCGACGCCCTCATGCGTGCCGGCGCGCTGCGCCGCAAGAGCGCTGCGGTGCAGCTGGAGGCAGAGATCCGGCGGCGCGAGGAAGTGCTGCGGCAGACCTTCCGCCGCTACGTCTCCCCGCGCGTCGCGGACATGATCCTCGAGGACGTGCAGCTGCGCGACACGCTGCTCACCACCGCGGATGCACGCGCGCACGCGGTGGTGCTGTTCGCCGACCTGCGCGGTTTCACCAGCATCGCCGAGCAGCTCGATGCGACGGCGGTGGTGCCGCTGCTCAACGAGTACTTTTCGCTCCTCACCGAGATCACCTTCCGCCACGAGGGCACGGTGTTTCACATGGCCGGGGACTGCCTGATGCTCGGCTTCGGCGTGCCGCTCGCGCAGGCTGACAGCGCGCAGCGCGCGGTACGCGCCGCGCGCGAGATGCTCGACGGCTTCCGCGAACTGGCGCTCTCCTGGCAGAAGCGCTACCCGATCGAGGCGGGCCTCGGCATCGGTATCAACGAGGGGGACGTGGTCGCGGGCAACATCGGCTCCTCCACCTACATGAACTACACCATCATCGGCGATGCGGTGAACATCGCCGCGCGGCTGTGCCAGCGGGCGCGCGCCGGCGAGATGCTGTTCTCCGGCACTCTCAAGCAGTCGCTCGATGCGCGCGGCATGGACGTCGGCGCGACGGCGCTGCCGCCGCTGCAGGTGCGCGGCCGCTCGAACCCGATCGACATCTTCTGCGTACCCCTGGCAAGCCGCCTGCAAGTGAGCGACGCACCGGCTGCGGCGCTGAGCTGAAGGCGGCGCACCAAGCGCGCGCTCGGGTAAGCTCCCGGGCACCGATGACCTCCCTGCTCCACCCTCCGCTGCCAGACGCGGCGCAGCCGCGCGTGCGCTGGCACCAGCTCTACGGCAGTGCCGCGGCACTGGCGCTGGCGGAAGCCGCCGCCGCCGAGCGGCGGCTGTACGTGCTGATCGCCGACGGCGCACGCGAGCTCGAGCGCCTCACGGCGGAGCTGCGCTTCTTCGCCGGGGACGCGTTGCCGCTGCTGCGGCTGCCCGACTGGGAAGTGCTGCCGTACGACCTGTTCTCACCGCACCCGGACATCATCTCCGAGCGGCTACAGACGCTTTACGAGCTGCCGCACGTGCGCCACGGCTGCCTGATCGTGGCGGCCGACACGCTCATGCAGCGCCTCGCGCCCCACAGCTACGTGCAGGGCCGCGCCTTCGAGCTCGCGACCGGCCAGTCCCTGGCGCTCGAGCCGTTCCGGTTGCGCCTCGCCGAGGCCGGCTACGCGAGCGTCAGCCAGGTGGTGAGCCCAGGGGAGTTCGCCGTGCGTGGCTCGCTCCTCGACGTCTTTCCAATGGGCGCGGCCACGCCGCTGCGCATCGACCTGTTCGACGACGAGATCGAGGCGATCCGCCGCTTCGATCCGGACACACAGCGCTCCCTCGACACGCTGACGCGCGTGCGCCTGCTGCCGGCACGCGAAGTGCCGCTCGACAGCCAGGCGGTCAGGGAGTTCCGCCGCCGCTTCCGCACGCGCTTCGAAGGCGACCCGACCCGCAGCGTCATCTACCGCGGCGTGAGCGAGGGGCTGGCGCCGGCCGGGGTGGAGTTCTACCAGCCGCTGTTCTTCGAAGCCACCGCGACGCTCGCCGACTACCTGCCGCAGGATGCGGTGATCGTGCAGGATGCCGCGCTGCCCGGCGCGCTGGCGCGCGCCTGGAGCGAGATTGGCGTGCGCTACGAGGATCGCCGCCACGACATCGAGCGTCCGCTGCTTTCCCCGGCGGAGCTGTTTCTCGACCCGCAGCAGCTCGCCGCCGGGCTCGCGCCGTTCGCCGCCATCACGCTCGACGCCTTCAAGGCCGACCTCGAGCTGCAGGGCGCTCCCCAGGTACACAACTTCCCCACCGCCGCGCCGCGCGAGCTGCGCGTCGACGTGCGCGCCGCGGAGCCGTTCGCCGCGCTCGCCGCTTTCCTGCGCGAGTTCCACGGCCGGGTACTGCTGGCCGCAGACTCGGCGGGCCGCCGCGAAGTGCTGCAGGAGATGCTGCGCGCTCACGGCCACACGGTGGCGCTCATCGACAGCTGGGCGCGGTTCGCCGCCGGCACGGCGCGTCTCGCGCTCACCGTGGCCCCGGACCTCGAGGGCCTCACGCTCACCGCGCCGCCGATCGCCCTGATCACCGAAGCGCAGCTGTTCGGCGCCCGCGCGCATCAGGAGCGCCGTCCGCGCCGCGCCGCCGATCCGCAGGCGATCCTGCGCGACCTGCAGGACCTCAACCCCGGCGCGCCGGTGGTGCACGAGGAGTACGGCGTCGGCCGTTACCTCGGGCTCATGCCGATGGAGGTCGGCGGCCAGCCGGGGGAATTCCTGGTGCTCGAATACCAGGACGGGGATCGCATCTACGTGCCGGTGCACGCGCTGCACCTGGTGAGCCGCTACACCGGGGCAGCGCCGGAGCATGCGCCGCTGCACAAGCTCGGCACCGACCAGTGGGCGCGCGCGCGGCGGCGCGCCGCCGAGCAGATCCGCGACGTGGCCGCGGAGCTGCTCGACCTGCACGCGCGGCGCAAGGCGCAGCCGGGCCTCGCCCTGGCGCTGCCGGAGCTCGAGTACCAGGCGTTCGCCAGCGCCTTCCCGTTCGAGGAAACCCCCGACCAGGGGCAGGCGATCCGCCAGGTGCTCAGCGATCTGGCCGGCGAGCGGCCCATGGACCGCATCGTGTGCGGCGACGTCGGCTTCGGCAAGACCGAGGTGGCGATGCGCGCCGCGTTCGTCGCCGCGCACGCCGGCAAGCAGGTCGCGGTGCTCGCGCCCACGACGCTGCTGGTGCAGCAGCATCTGACCAACTTCCGCGACCGCTTCGCCGACTGGCCGGTGCGCGTGGAAGCGCTGTCGCGCTTCGGCAATGCCAGGGAGACGCAGGCGGTGCTCGCCGGCCTCGAGCAGGGCACGGTGGACATCGTCATCGCCACGCATCGCCTGCTGCACGCGCAGGCGCGCTTCCGCGATCTCGGCCTGCTGATCATCGATGAGGAGCACCGCTTCGGCGTGCGCGACAAGCAGCGCCTGCAGGCGCTGCGCGCCAACGTGCACGTGCTCACGCTCACCGCCACGCCCATTCCGCGCACTCTCAACATGGCGCTCGGCGGCCTGCGCGACCTGTCGCTCATCACCACGGCGCCGGCCGAGCGGCTGACCATCAAGACTTTCGTGATCGAGTGGCACGCGCCGACGCTGCGCGAAGCGGCGCTGCGCGAACTGCGCCGCGGTGGCCAGATCTACTTCGTGCACAACGAGGTGCGCACCATCGGCAAGATCGCCGCCGAGCTGCAGGCGCTGGTGCCGGAAGCGAGCGTGCGCATCGGCCACGGGCAGATGCGCGAGCGCGACCTGGAGCAGCTGATGGTCGATTTCTATCACCGCCGCTTCAACGTGCTGGTGTGCACCACCATCATCGAGAGCGGCATCGACGTGCCCACCGCCAACACCATCATCATCAACCGCGCCGACCAGATGGGGCTGGCGCAGCTGCACCAGCTGCGCGGCCGCGTCGGGCGCTCGCACCACCGCGCCTACGCCTACCTGGTCGCGCCGCCGCGCCAGGCGCTGGCGCGCGATGCCGCCAAGCGCCTCGAAGCGATCGAGTCGCTGGAGGAGCTCGGTGCGGGGTTCGTGCTGGCGACCCACGACCTGGAGATCCGCGGCGCCGGGGAGCTGCTCGGCGAGCAGCAGAGCGGCCAGATGACCGAGATCGGGCTGTCGCTGTATCTGGACATGCTCGAGCACGCGGTGAGCGCGCTCAAGGCGGGGCGCGAGCCGGCGCTCGAGCAGCCGCTCGCCGCGGCCACCGAGGTGGAGCTGCGCCTGCCGGCCTTTTTGCCGGATGCCTACGTCGGCGATGTACACGTGCGGCTGTCGCTCTACAAGCGCAGCGCCGCGGCCGCCGACGATGCGGCGCTCGATGAGCTCACCGCCGAGCTGGCCGATCGCTTCGGTCCGCTGCCGCCGGCCGCCCATAACCTGCTGCGCATCGCGCGGCTGAAGCTGCGCGCGCGCGCGCTCGGAGTGCGGCGGCTCGACCTGGGACCCCAGGGAGGCACGGTGCTGTTCGAGGAGCACGCGCGCGTCGACCCGGCGACGCTGGTGCGCATGATCGGGCAGGGGCAGCGCGAGTACCGCCTCGAGGGGCCGCTGAAGCTGCGCGTGACGCGCGCGCTGCCGGCCGAGAGCGCGCGCTTCGACTATGCCGCGCAGCTGCTGCAACGGCTCGGCGAACCGGCGCGCCTTCAGTAGAATGCGCCGCATGTCTCACCGCGCCGCGCGCACTTGTGCCCTCCTCGCCCTGGCCGCCGCGGCGCTGTGTGCAGACGCGCTGCCGCTGCCGGCGCAGGAGGCCGCCGCCGTCCCGGGCAGCACGGTGTACAACGTCGAGATCATCGTGTTCCGCGCCAGCGGTGCGCTCGGGGAGCCGGAGGACTGGAGCGCGGAGGCCGGCGCACGCAGCATCGCGGGTGCGGAAGCCGGCGGGGACTCGGCGCAGATCGGGCACTTCGTGGCAGCGCTGCCGAGCTCCGCCTGGCAGCTGACCGAGCTCGAGAACCGCCTCCGTGCCTCGGGCACCTATGTGCCGGTGGCGCACGCCGCCTGGTCGCAAACCGCCAGCTCCTGGGGTACGCGCGCGGGGTTTACCCTGGACAAGCTCGGCATCAGCGTCCCGGGCCTGAGCGGCAGCGTGTTTCTCGAGCGCGGGCAGTTCCTGCACCTCGGGCTGTCGCTCAGCTATGCCATCGCGCAGCCCCCGGCGGGCCTGGGCGCGACCGCCGACACGCCGTTCACCATCAACGAGAGCCGGCGGGTGCGCTTCTACGAGCGCAGCTACTTCGATCACCCGGCCTTCGGCGTGATCGCGCTCGTCGCCCCGGCGCAGGGCGCCCGCCCGCCCGGGCGCTGAGCGCGCCGCATCGCTACAGCAGCTGCGCGCTGGTGAATTCCCACGTCGGCCCGCCGCGCGCCTCGCGCGCGCAGCGCACCCGCTCGCGTCCGGCGGCGATGAACCAGGTCTCGGCGCCGCGCGGGCGGGGAGCGCTGAAGGCCGCCGGCTCGAGCACCGCCGCGCAGGCGGCGTGCTCCGGATCGCGCACCGACTCGTAGCGGATGAGCGCCACACGCGCCGTGCGCGCCAGCGCAGCAAAGGCCTGCGTCTCGGCGTAGCTGCTGCGCGCGGTCCAGGTGGCGCGGGCACGCACGAACGGCGCCGCGGTGAGATCGAGCGCCGCGGCGCTGCGCACCGCGGCACGAAACACCGTGTGCGGCACCGCCTTGAGGTCCGGCGTGCCGGGCGCATCGAGCAGAAAGCGCAGCCGCCAATAACTCTTCTCCGCCAGCGCCGTGCGCAGCACTTCCGCGCCGTACCAGACGCCGGCATCGAAGGCGGCACGAAAGCGCGAGCCCAGCTGGGGCCGGTAGCGAAACGGCGTGGCGAGCAGGTAATGCAGCGCGCCGACCTCCGGCGGCAGCGGCGGCTTGCTCGCTTCGAGGATCGCCTCGAGCGTCGCCTGCTCATCGAGCGAGTCCGCCAGGCGCATCGTGGAAGCGGTGTGCTGCGCCTCGACCGCGCGCCACAGCTCACGGGCATAGGCCCGTGTCTCAGATTCGAGCGCGCGCCGCGTCCAGGTAGTCAACGGTGCGCACCAGGCCGGCGGGCTCGCGGATGAGCGCCAGCGGCACGCCGCCGAGCGCCTGGTTCTCGCTGCGCAACCAGGCGCGCGCGGTCGTATCGTCCGAGCCGACGATCGCATCGAGCGAGCGGAACAGCCGCACGAACAGCGCCGCGAGCTGCCAGGGCTTGGAGCCGGGCTGCAGCAGGCGCTGCCCGTTGGCGAGGCGCGAGAGCGTCGCGGCGCTCACCCCGATGATCGCGGCGAGGTCGGCCTGGGCGACGGCGAGGAAGCGCGCCGCACGCACGGTGGCGTGCGACAGGACCAGGGCTGGGTCCGCCGCGGCGCGGGCACTGGCGGGACGGGGGCTCATTTCAGTGGAAATTATACGCCTAACTATTTCAATAGCAATCGAGCGCCGGCGCACCCCATCGGCCGCAGCACCGTGCCGCTCGCGGGCACCGGATCAGTGGAAGTCGGCCGCCTCGGCGGTGGCAATGCCGTCCTTGCCGTTCTTCTTCGCGCGGCGCAAGGCTGCCGAGCAGGCCTTGAGCAGTCCCTGCACCTCGAGCGTACGCGGGGGCACGAGGCTCGCGATGCTGGCGCTCAGGGTGACGTAGCGCCCGGCGCCGGCCGTCGGGTGGTGTATCAGCAGGTCGCGCACGCGCTGCTTCACGACGTGGGCGTACTGCGCGGCCTTGTCGGCGGCCTCCCCCTGCGTGAGCACCACGAAGGTTCCCCCCTGCCAGCGGCCGACCAGGTCGCCGCCGCGGCGGTAGGAGGTCGCGATCACGCGGGCGACGCGGCGGATGCACGCATCGCCTGCGGCACGATCGAATTTCTCGTTGTAGGCGCCCAGATCGTCGATGTCGAACAGCGTCAGCCCGATCTCGTGCGAGTCGCGCTGCGCCAGCAGCCAGTCCCGCTGCAGCAGCTCCTCGAAGTAGGCGCGCGAATGCAGCCCCGTGAGGCGGTCCTCGCGCAGCCACGACGGCAGGCCGGTGCTGCCGCGCTCGGCGTGCTTGAGCCGCTCGCTGGCATCGCGGTGATAGCTGACGAAGTGACTTACCTTGTCCCCGGTGCGCACCGGCTGCACCACCGTCTCGTTCCAGAACAGCGAGCCGTCGGGGCGGTAGTTGCGCAGCAGCACGCGCGCCGGTTCGCCGAGCTTCACCGCCTCGGCAAGCCGTGCGCGTGCCTCCTGGTCGCGATCGCTGCCCTGCAGAATGCGCAGGTTGGTGCCGAGCAGCGCCGCTGCCGGGTAGCCGCACATCTGCGCAAACGCGGTGTTCACGTACACGACCGGACAGTCGGCCGCCTGCGCGTCGCAGATCACGATGCCCTCCGGCGCGCTATCGACCACGCGCTGCCAGGCGTCTGTCGACCAGTTGTTCATGTGGCGCTACCCGGGTCGAGCGTCAGTGGCGGCGCGGCGGCGCTGCGGGCCAGAAGCTCGCGCGCGCGCGCCCACTGCGGGGATGCCTCGAGAGCCGCCCGCGCGGGGGCACCGGAGCGCCCGTGCAGGCGTACCAGGCGCAGGCTGGACGCGGGCTCCGGCTCAATTTCGAGCCCCTGGAGCAGCTCGATGACCCCGGCGCGATTGTTGCAAACCGGCACCATGTCACAACCTGCGTCCAGGGCCCGCCGGGCGCGTCCAAGGATATCCCCGTAAGCGGCCGCCGCCCCTCCCATGGAAAGATCATCCGTAAACACTACCCCCTGAAACAGCAGCTCTCCGCGCAGCACGTCGCGAATCCAGCGCCCGGAAAGGCTCGCGGGGGCCGAATCCACGGCCGGATAGAGCACGTGGGCCGCCATCACGGCCGGCAGCCCGTTGGGGATCAGCCGCCGGTAGGGGGTAAGGTCGGGGGCCAGATCCGGCAGGGTGCGCCGGTCGACCGGCAGCGTGAGGTGCGAATCGGCCACCACCGCCCCGTGGCCGGGAAAGTGCTTGGCGGTGGCCGCCATACCGGCCTCGCGCATGCCCTGCATCCAGGCGAGGGCGAGCTGCGCGACCGCCGCGGGCGCGGCGTGAAAGGCACGGTCGCCGATCACCTCGCTGACACCCAGGTCGAGGTCGACGCACGGCGCGAAGGAGATGTCGATGGCGTGCGCGCGCAGCTCTGCCGCCATCAGCCAGCCGGCCGCGCGGGCGAGCGCGACCGCCGCCTTGGGGTCCAGGTCGAAGCCGTGCCCGATGCGCCGCGGCGAGGGCAGCGCCGAGAAGGCGGCGCGAAAGCGCTGGATGCGGCCGCCTTCCTGGTCCACGGCCACGATGAGCGGCGGGCTACGCGCGGCGTGGATGTCGGCGACCAGCGCGTCGAGCTGCTGCGGATCGCTGTAGTTGCGCGTGAAGAGGATGACCCCGCCGACGAGCGGATGGCGCAGCAGCTCGCGCTCCTCGGCGGTGACCGCGGTCCCCGCGAGGTCGATCATCAGCGGCCCGAGGCTCATGCGGTGAGCGCGCGCAGCGTCTTCAGCGCCGCGGCGGGGGGCCCCGAAGCAGCGCCAGCGATTCCATGTGGGCGGTGTGTGCAAACATGTCGACGACCCCTGCTGCTTCGAGCGTCAAGCCGTGCTCGTGCACCAACACCCCCACGTCGCGCGCCAGGCTTCCCGGATGACAGGAAATATACAACACCCGCTCGGGGGCGAGCTGCGCCACGGCAGCGAGCAGCGCGCGCGCGCCACTGCGTGGCGGGTCGAGCAGCACGTGGCTGTAGGGGCGGCGCAGCCACGCCGATTGGGTATCGGGCGGCGCGGCGAGATCGGCCTGGTGGAACGCGGCGTTGTCGAGGCCGTTGTGACGGGCATTGCCGCGCGCGCGCTCGATGAGCGCCGCCTCGCCCTCGACCCCGACCGCGCACTGTGCGCGTCGCGCGAGCGCCAGCGTGAAGTTGCCCAGCCCGCAGTACAGGTCGAGCACCTGCGAGTGCGGGGTGAGCTCGAGCAGCTCCGCCGCGCGCGTCACCAGCGTGGCATTCACCGCGCCGTTCACCTGGATGAAGTCGGTGGGCGCAAACTGCAGCTCGAGACCGAAGTGCGCCAGCCGGTAGTACAGCGGCTCGCCGGCACCGCCGAGCTCGTACACCGAGTCGAGCCCCTGCGGCTGCAGGTACAGCCGCAGCGCGTGGGCGGCGGCGAAGGCCTGCAGTCGTGCCAGATCCGCCGCCGAGGGCGCGCTGAGCACGCGCAGCACCAGCGCGGTGGCATTGTCCGCTACCGCCACCTCGATCTGCGGCAGCTGCGCGCGGATCGAGAGCTCGCCAAGCATGGCGGCGAGCGGCGCGATCAGTGCGTCCATCGGTGCGCTGAGCACCTCGCAGCGCTCGAGGTCGGCGACGTACGGGGCGGCGCGCTCGCGGAACCCCACCAGCACGCGGCCCTTCTTGTGAACGAACTTGACTCCGAGGCGGGCACGGCGCCGATAGCCCCACGAAGGCCCGCTCAGCGGCGCGAGCCAGCTCTGCGGGCTCACCCGCGCCACCCGCGCCAGGGTGTCGGCGAGCTCGCGCTGCCTGGCGGCGAGCTGCGCCGCGGGCGCGAGGTGCTGCAGGGCACAGCCCCCGCAGACACCGAAATGCGCGCAGCGCGGCGCGACCCGTTGCGCCGCGGGCTCGAGCACCTCGAGCAGCTCGCCCTCGTCGTGCTGGCGGTGGCGGCGGGTGCGACGGAAACGGATGCGCTCGCCCGGCAGGGCACCGGCGATGAAGGCGGTCTTGCCGCCGTGCACCACGCCCTCGCCGGCGTGCGTGAGGTCGCAGACGACCGCGGTCTGCTCCTCGCTCAACTGCCGTCCTGCCAGGCGCCGAGGAACGCGGCGAAGTGCGGCTCGGGCGCGGCGGCGAGGTAGCTGCGCACGCGCGCCAGCTCCTGCGCGTGCTGCTCGCGCGACAGCTGGCCGCGCAGCAGCGCAAAGCGCAGGTAGATGAGCCAGGTGTTGAGCACGTCGGTCTCGCAGTAGTGGCGGATGCCCGCCAGGTCCCCGCCCTGCCATGCGTCCCACACCTGGCTGCCGTCGAGGCCGAGCTTGCCGGGCAGCCCGAGCAGCGTCGCCATGCTGGCCAGGGAAACGCGCCCGCGGCCCTGGAAGCCGGAGAGTACGTCCATCAGATCGATGTGCCGCCAGTGATAGCGGCTCAGGTAGTTGTTGTAGCGGAACGTGTCGTCCTGCGCGCCGGTTTCCCAGAAACGCGCCGCCTGCACGCCGGCGGCGAGCGCGCGGTAGGTGAGCACCGGCAGATCGAAGCCCGAGCCGTTCCACGACACCAGCTCGGGAGAGAACTTCTCGATGCCGTCGAAGAAGCGCTGCACCAGCTCCGCCTCGCCAGTGGTGGGGTCGCCGAGGCTCCAGAGGCGAAACCCGTCGCCGCTGCGCAGCGCACACGAGATCGCCACCACGCGATGCTGCTCGAGCGGCAGGAAATCCCCGGGTGCGGCGCCCGCCGCCGCCCGTCCCTGCCGCCGCAGCGCGTACATCGCCTTGGCGACCTGCGCGTCGGCGAGCCCCTGAAGTCCGTAGAGGCGCCGCCCGAGCTCGACGTCGGGGACCGTCTCGATGTCGAACACCAGCGTGTTCACGGCGCCCTCATGAGTACCGCGACCGCGACCACCAGGCCACGCTCGTCGCTTAAGGTGACGTGTCCCTCGCCGACCCCGAGCGCGCGGCGCACGCGCTCGCCGCGTGCCGAGAACACCACCTCGGGTTTGCCCCAGGCGTTCTGCACCACCCCGACGTCGCGGATCCACACGCCGTGCGCAAAGCCGGTGCCCATCGCCTTGACGATCGCCTCCTTGGCGGCGAAGCGCATGGCGAGGAAACGCTCGCGCCGCGCGGTGAGAATAAGCTGCGCCTGCTCCTCGGGCATCAGCAAGTGCTCGATGAAGCGCGTGCCGAAGCGCTCGAGTGTGCGGGCCACGCGCGCGCTCTCGAGCACGTCGACGCCGATGCCGAAGATCACGCGCGCGCCTCCGCCAGCAGCGCTTTCATCTCGCGCACCGCCGCCGGCAGGCCGACGAACAGCGCGTGCGCGATGAGCGCATGCCCGATGTTGAGTTCGCTGATCTCGGCGATCGCCGCCACCGGCTGCACGTTGTGATAGTTGAGTCCGTGGCCGGCGTGCACCGTAAGACCGATGCTCGCCGCGAAGCGCGTCGCCACGCGCAGCCGCTCGAGCTCGGTGGCCGCGGCGCCGCCGCTCGCCTGCGCATAGGCGCCGGTGTGCAGCTCCACCACCGGAGCGCCGGCGTGCGCCGCGCCTTCGATCTGCGCGCGCTCGGGGTCGATGAACAGCGCCACGCGCACGCCGGCGCGCGTCAGCTCGGCGACCGCCGCGCGCAGGCGTTGCGGCTGCGCCAGCACGTCGAGTCCGCCCTCGGTGGTGAGCTCCGCGCGCCGCTCCGGCACCAGGCAGCAGTCCGCCGGAAGCACGCTGGCGGCGATCGCCAGCATCTCGTCCGTGACGGCCATCTCGAGATTCATGCGGGTCTGCAGCAGCGGACGCAGGGCACGCACGTCCTGGTCCTGGATGTGGCGGCGGTCCTCGCGCAGGTGCAGCGTGATGCTGTCTGCTCCGGCGCTCTCGGCGCTGAGCGCGGCGTGCACCGGATCGGGATAGCGCCCGCGGCGCACCTGGCGCAGCGTCGCCACGTGATCGATGTTCACTCCCAGCGCAACAGCTGCGCTCATGTCGCCACCCTGCGTTTCACCGACTTCGCCACCGCGCGGCTCGCCAGCGGCCGCCCCTCCAGGCACTCGCCGAGCGCGGCCTGCAGCAGCCGCCGCGCATCGACGAGCGAGCGCGCGTCGCCGAGCTGCTCGGCGGCGAGGGCGAGCAGCGAGCTGCCGCGCAGTGCCCCGCTCCCCGCGCGCGCCGCAACCACGCCGTGGCCGGGCCGGAAATCATAGTATCCGTCGGCAGTGAGCGCTGCGCCGCCGTGCGCCTCGCTGGTGAGGTCGACCCCGTAGCCGAGCCCCTCCAGCAGGCGCTTCTCGAAGATCCGCAGGCACGGCTCGAGGGCCGCGCCGGCGCGCAGCGCGCCGAGGGCGCCATGATAGTGGTCGAACAGCTCCGGCAGCGGGTCGTGGCGCGTCGTCAGGCGCAGCAGCAGCTCGTTCAGGTAAAACGCCGCCAGCAGGCAGTTGGCCGGCAGCGGCTCGCCGCCGCCCTCGCCGCGCTCGGCCGCGATGAGCGAGGGCGCCTCACTGCGGCCACTCCACGACAGCAGCAGCAGCTGAAACGGCTGCAGCACGGAGCTGAGCTTCGCGGCCGGGCCGCGCACGCCGCGGGCGAACAGCGTCAGCCTGCCGTGCTCGCGCGTCAGCACTTCCAGAATGCGGCTGGTATCGCGCCACGGCCGGTGGTGCAGCAGGTAGCCGGCGGTGAGCTCGACGCGGCGCTGGCTGCGGCTCATTCCAGTCCCAGCTCGCGCAGCGCGCGCGCATTGTCCGCCCAGTTCTCGCGCACCTTGACCCACAGGTTGAGGTGCAGCCGCCGCTGCAGCAGCCCGTTGAGCGCCAGCCGCGCGGAGCGGCCCACGCGCTTCAGCCGCGCGCCGCCAGCGCCGATCACGATCGGCTTCTGGCCCTCGCGATCGACCCAGATGGCGGCGTCGACGTGGAGCTGACCGTCCTCCTCCGCCACGCGCTCCACCTCGACCGCGATGCCGTAGGGCACCTCCTGGTTCAGCTCGAGGGTGAGTTTCTCACGGATGATCTCGGCGATGCGGAACTCGCGTCCGCGGTCGGTGCGCTGCCCCGGGGGAAACAGCGCCGCGCCCACCGGCAGCTGCGCGGCGATGGTGTCGCGCAGATCCGCGAGATTGTCGCCCTTGAGCGCGGACACCGGCACGCAGGCGCGGAACGGGTGGCGGGCGGCCAGCTGCGCCAGGTAGGGCAGCAGTTGCGTGCGCGGGCGCGCCTGGTCGACCTTGTTGACCGCGGCGAGCGCCGGCCGGCCGGAGCGCGCGATGCGCGCCAGCGCCAGGTCATCCTCGCCGGTCCAGCGCAGCGCCTCCACCACCAGCACCACCAGATCGGCGCCCTCGAGCGCCGCGGCGGCCGTGCGGTTCATGGCCTTGTTCAGGGCACGGCGCGCCTGGGCATGCAGGCCCGGCGTGTCGACGAAGGCGATCTGCGCGCCCGGCAGGTCGAGAACCCCGAGGATGCGGTGGCGGGTGGTCTGGGGACGCGGCGTGACGATGCTCAGCTTCTCCCCCACCAGCGCGTTGAGCAGCGTCGATTTGCCGACGTTGGGCCGACCCACCAGTGCGGCGAAGCCGCTGCGAAACTCACCCGCAGGCGGCGGCGAGCTCACGGCGGCGCTCCGGCCGCCGCGCCGGCGATCGCCGCCAGCATGCGCGCGGCGGCCTCCTGCTCGGCACTGCGGCGGCTCGCGCCGCCGCCCTCGACGCGCAGCTTCAGGCCCGGCACCTCGCAGCTCACGCGGAACGTCTGGGCATGATCGGCGCCTTCGATGCCGAGAATCGTGTAACGCGGCAGCGTCAGGCTGCGCGACTGCAGGTGCTCCTGCAGGCGCGTCTTGGCGTCCTTGAGCGCTTCCGGCGGTGGCAGCGCCGCGATGCGCGGCGCAAACAGCCGCGCGAGCAGCGGCTCGACCGCCTGCAGGCCGCCGTCGAGGAATACCGCCCCGCACAGCGCCTCGAACGCGTCGGCGAGGATCGAGTGACGGCGAAAGCCGCCGCTCTTGAGCTCGCCCGAGCCGAGACGCAGCACCTCGCCGATGCCGAGACCGAGCGCCACCTCGGCGAGCGGCTCGCGGCTCACCAGGCGCGCGCGCAGGCGGCTCAGGTCCCCCTCGGAGGCCTCGGGAAAGGCGTCGTAGAGCTGGCGGGCGATGCTGAGGTTGAGCACCGCATCGCCGAGGAACTCCAGCCGCTCGTTGTTGGGGCGGGCGGCGCTGCGGTGGGTGAGCGCGGCGCTGAACAGCGTCGCATCGCGCGGCTGGTAACCGAGCCGCGCCTGCACCCACGCCACCGCCACCGAAGCACTCGTCATGTCCTGTGGCTCAAGCGCGCGGCATGCGGCGGATGGGCGCTAGCCGCCGAGTTTCACCTTCTTGTCGAATACCACGTGCAGCGAGACGTTACCGAAAAAGGGTGCCTCATCGTCATAGGCGCACTCGAGTACCCAGCCGCTCTCGTCGCGGGTGATCTTCATGTCCTTGGTGGCCGGATACTCGACCATGTCGATCTCGAAGTGTCTGTCGAGCAGGTTGCGGACTTTGGTCGCGCTGATCTCGCCAGTCATTTCCTTGGCCGTCGTATCCATCGCCTTGGCGACCTTCATGTAGTTGAGGTATATCGGCATCAGGCGGATGCCGCCGTACACCATGATCGCGAACGGCGTGAGCAGGATCAGCCAGCCGAGCGCCGTGACACCTGTCTGCCTGTTACGCATCGCTGCAACTCCTTAGCCGTGTCACTGAATGGCCTTGCCAATGCGGCTCCAGATCGGGCCGCCGGCGCGGCCCAGATCCCAATTGAACCAGATCCGCGTCGCCTTGCCGACGAGGTTCTCTTCCGGGACCCAACCCCACATGCGCCCGTCGTCGCTGTTGTCGCGGTTGTCGCCCATCATCAGATAATGCCCCGGCGGCACGTCGCCGACAAACGGCGCAGCGCGCATCCCCCCGGGAGCGTCCTCGTCACCGCATACGTAGCCGCGCACGCCGCTGCGCTTGCACCCGGGCAGCACCGGCGAGCGGTCGAGCGCCACCGGGCAGAAGATCGCTTCGTGCTCGTGGTTGCCGAGGCGCTCGCGGGCGAGCGACATGTTCACGTAGCAGCCGTCGTTGTAGCGCTGCGCGCCGACGTAGAACGGCACCGGCTTGCCGTTGACGATGATGAGGTTGTCGTGCACTTCCACGTGATCGCCCGGCAGCCCGACGAGGCGTTTGATGAAGTTGACCGAAGGGTCCGGCGGGTAGCGGAACACCACCACGTCGCCGCGCTGCGGCTCGCCCATGGCGACGATCTTGCGATTGAGCACCGGCAGGCGCAACCCGTAGGTGTACTTGTTGACGATGATGAAGTCGCCGTCGAGCAGCGTTGGCATCATCGAGTCGGACGGGATGCGGAACGGCTCGAACACAAAGGAGCGCAGCAGCAGCACCACCAGCGCCACCGGGAAGAAGCTGCGCGCATAGTCGACCGTGCCCGGCTCGCTGAAGCCGGCCGGGTCCTTGCCGGCGCGGCGGGCGGCGGCGGCGCGCCGCGGCGCGAGCCACAGCGCATCGAGCGCCCATACCGCGCCGGTGAGCACGGTGATGCCGAGCAGCACGGCGCTGAAGTCGAGCCGCTCGGCGAGCAGCAGCCGCAGCACCGCGCACACGATCAGCACCGGCAGCGCGCCGTAGAGGAAGCGCATCAGCGGGGTATCGAGCGCCGGCGCGCCGGCGAGCGCGCGGTGCGGACGCAGCAGCCAGTCGTCGATGACGCACACCAGCGTGACCGGCAGCGCCAGCCACGACAGCAGCACGACGATTGGCATCAGGAACTGTGGCATGGGCGAACCTTTAGTGCTTGCGGCCGACCTGCAGGACCGCGAGAAATGCTTCCTGGGGAATCTCGACGTGACCCAGCTGCTTCATGCGCTTCTTGCCCTCCTTCTGTTTCTCGAGGAGCTTGCGCTTGCGGGTGATGTCGCCGCCGTAGCACTTGGCGAGCACGTTCTTGCGCAGCGCCTTGACGGTGGCGCGCGCGATGACCGCGCTGCCGATCGCCGCCTGCACGGCCACTTCGAACATCTGCCGCGGGATGAGCTCGTGCATCTTGTCGACCAGCTCGCGGCCGCGGGCGTAGGCGCTGTCCTTGTGCACGATGATCGACAGCGCGTCGACCTTGTCGCCGTTGATGAGGATGTCGAGCTTCACCAGCGGCGCCGCCGCGAAGTGGCTGAACTCGTAGTCGAACGAGGCATAGCCGCGGCTGACCGACTTCAGGCGGTCGAAGAAGTCGAGCACGACTTCCGCGAGCGGCAGCTCGTACTGCAGCGACACCTGCGTGCCGAGGTATTGCATCTTCTTCTGAGTGCCGCGCTTGTCGTTGCACAGCTTGAGCACCCCGCCGACGTAATCGGGCGGCACCAGGATGCTTGCCACGATGAGTGGCTCGCGGATCTCTTCGATCTCGCCGAGCGACGGCAGCTTGGCCGGGTTGTCGACGTACTCGACGGCGCGGTCGCGCTTTTGCACCTCGTACACCACCGTGGGTGCGCTGGTCACCAGCGTCAGCTGGTATTCGCGCTCGAGGCGCTCCTGCACGATGTCCATGTGCAGCAGGCCGAGGAAGCCGCAACGAAACCCGAAGCCGAGCGCCCCGGAGACCTCCGGCTCGTAGTGCAGCGCCGAGTCGTTGAGGCGCAGCTTGGCGAGCGCGTCGCGGAATTTCTCGTACTCCTCGGAATTCACCGGGAACACCCCGGCGAACACCCGCGGCTTGATCTGCTTGAAGCCCGGCAGCGCGCCCGCCGGGCGGTGCTCGAGCGTGATGGTGTCGCCGACCGGCGCGCCATCGATCTCCTTGATACCGGCGACGACGAAGCCGACGTCGCCGGTGCCGAGCTCGCTCTCCACCACCGGCTTGGGCGTGAAGCGCCCGAGCCGGTCGACGATGTGGCTGCGGCCGGTCGACAGCACGCGGATGCGGTCGCCGCTCTTGAAACCGCCGTTCATCACGCGCACCAGCGACACCACCCCGACGTAATTGTCGAACCACGAGTCGACGATCAGCGCCTGCAGCGGCGCGGCGCTGTCGCCGCGCGGAGCTGGAATGCGGCGCAGCAGCGTCTCCAGCAGCTCCGGCACGCCCTCCCCGGTCTTGGCGCTGACGCGCGCCGCGCCGCTGGCGTCAATGCCGATGATCTCCTCGATCTCGCGTGCCACGCGCTCGGGGTCCGCGGACGGCAGGTCGATCTTGTTGATGACCGGCAGCACCTCCAGGCCCTGCTCGGTCGCCGTGTAGCAGTTGGCGACGCTCTGCGCCTCGACCCCCTGGGTGGCGTCGACCACCAGCAGCGCGCCGTCGCAGGCCGCCAGCGAGCGCGACACCTCGTAGGAGAAGTCGACGTGCCCGGGGGTGTCGATCATGTTGAGCTGGTAGCGCTGCCCGTCGTGCGCGCTGTAGTAGAGCGTCACGCTCTGCGCCTTGATGGTGATTCCCCGCTCGCGCTCGAGCTCCATGGAGTCGAGCACCTGCGCCTGCATCTCGCGGTCGGCCAGGCCGCCGCACAGCTGGATGAAGCGGTCCGCGAGGGTCGATTTGCCGTGGTCGACGTGCGCGATGATGGAGAAGTTACGTATGTGCCGCATGCCGTCCGACTGTTGCCGCGAGTTGCCGCGCGTAAGCCAAGGTCAGGCGGCGGGGCGGATTATAGGGAATTGTCGGCCGCTGCGCCGGGGTCTAGGGGACGGGTGCGGCCGCGGCGCTCCCGCGCAGCAAGCGCGTGAGCTCCGCGTGATCGAGCCGCTGGCGGCAGACCACGGTACCGTCGAGCAGCAGCACCGGGACCTCGAGGCCGTGGCGGCGGCGCAGCTGCGGATCGGCGTCGACGTCCACCACCTCGATCGGCGGCAGCGCCACGCGGGCGCCGAACACGGTGAGCTGGCGCAGCATCTCTTCGCATAACTCGCAGTCGTGCCGCTGCACGAGCGTGAGGCGCGCCGCGGGGCTCATCAGCGTTGCGGGACGCCGGCGGGCACCAGGTCCTGCGCCTTGACCTGGGTGGCGATGAACTGCACGGTGGCGAGCGGCACTTCGCCCACCGCGGTGATCTTGTGGCCGTCGACCACGGTGGAGAATGCAGACGAGGAGCCGACGGCGGCGGACTGAGCGCGCGGCGCCTGCGCCACGGCCGCGGTCTGCGTCTCGACGAACACCGAGACCGAGGCGACGCCGTCGGTGAACACCAGGTGGTCCACCGGTTGATTCGAGCCGGGCAGCACCTGTGCGGAGCGCACCGACATCCTGAATCCCGGCGGCAGCCGCAGCGCGTTCCAGGCGGAGGTCGCCGGGGCGGCCGGCGCCAGCGGCGCTGCCGTCCCGGTACGCAGCCAGCGAAAGCCAAGCGTCGAGACCTCCGGCCGGAAGGACGCATCGGCGATGCGCACCGGCAGCGCGAGGCTCGCGAACACCACCTGCTCGATGATCCGCCCGTGGGCGTCGCACAGCTGCGTCTTGAGCGGCATCGCGGTCGAAGCGTCGATCCACAGCCGGTAACCGTAGCGGTATTCATCGCGCGGCGACACGGTGATCACGTGGGTGTCACGGCGGTTGAGGCGCATGCGGCCCACCTCGCGGATGTCGTAGAAGCTCGCCGTCTGATCATCGACCGCCGGGAAACCCACCAGCGACTCCTGCGGCGGGCGCTGCTCGACCAGCACCGTGCGCCTGTCCGGGAGGTAGCAGGCGAGATTCGCGCCGCTGCGGATGAACTCACGGCCCGAGCCGTCGAGTGACACGAGCCGCTCGGACACATTGCCGTCCTGCACCCGGTGAATGATGCGCAGCATCTCGACATGGCCGCCGTGCCAGTGCGAGAAGGTGCCGTCGTAGTTGCGCGTGGTGAGCGCGTGATTCATACGCTCGAGCCATTGCGCAGGGGTCAAGGCTGGTGATGTCTTCTTCTGCGCCGGGGTCGTTGCGGCAGGCACAGTTGCCTGCGCCTGGCCGGCGGCGTCCTCCGCCAGGGCCGCCGTGCAGGCCCAGGCGAGCGTCAGTCCGAGCAGTGCGCCGCTATTGGGCCGCGCTCTTGACATCGTCCGGGGGCTCCTCGGCGCCGGCGGCCGCCGGCTCGCTGGTCATGAAGGCCGACAGCAGGTTGCGTCGGGCGACCGGTGAGGAAAACATGCTGTGTGCGACCACGTAGTTGGCGAGCTCGGTGCTCGGCACGACGACCGCGGGCACGGCCGGCGACGGGGGTACGACGTAGCTGTCGGCGCGACCGCCGCGCTCGCGCGCGCTCGCTGGTATCACCGACGCGCCGCTCGCCGCGGCGGGAGTGGTGAGGCGCGCACTCAGGGAGGCGACGCTCGACGGCGCCTCGGCGCGCAGCCACAGGATCGAGACTGCGGCGACACCCGCCGCGAGCGCGCCGGCGACGACCGGTTGCCACCAGCGCAGGCCCCGGCGCGGCAGCGCGCCGGCTAACGACTGCGCGCCGAGCGCCGGCTCGGCGAGCAACACGGCGCTGACGCGCCCGGCGAGCGGCGCATTCAGTCGTACGCCGCGCTCGGCACGGATCACCGCGCCCATCACGGCGTAGCGTCCCCAGCGCGCCTTCAGCTGCTCGTCGCGCGACAGGCGCCGCGCCAGCAGCTCGCATTCGGCCGGGGGCAGCTGATCGTCGAACATCGCCGACAGCTGACTATCGAGCTCCTCGTTCATCCCAGCTCCTCCGCGCGGCCTAGGCCGCCCTCGAAAACCTCCCGCAAGCGGTGGTCGATGGCCTCGCGCGCTCTGAAGATACGCGATCGCACGGTGCCGACCGGGCAATCCATGGCAGCGGCGATCTCCTCGTAAGACAGGCCCTCGAGCTCGCGCAGCACGATCGCGGTGCGCAGGTCCTCCGGCAGGGCGTCGATGGCGGCATTGACGGTGGTGCGGATCTCGTCCGTCAGCACCAGCCCCTCGGGGGTCTCGGAGTCTTTCATGCGGCCTTGCATATCGTAGGACTCGTCGTTGTCGTGGCGGTCGATGTTGTATTCGATCGGGCTGCGGTCGCGCGACACCACGGCGTTCTTGGCGGTGTTGATGGCTATGCGATACAGCCAGGTATAGAAGGCGCTGTCGCCCCGAAACTGCGGCAGCGCCCGGTAGGCCTTGATGAAGGCCTCCTGGGCGATATCCTCGGCCTCGGCCGGATTGCGTACATAACGCATGACCAGCTTGACGAGTTTGTGCTGGTACTTGAGCACCAGCGCATCGAACGCCCCCTTGTCTCCGCGTTGCACGCGGCGTACCAGGCTCAAATCACTTGCATCCGCGCTCATGCACGCCCTCGACTCCCGGACCGGAGGCAGCAAGCGCGATGCGAGGGGATAGACTGTGAGCCTTTGTGAAAGTTCAGCATGACGGCGGGGTCGACGGTACACGGCCAGAATAGCGCCAACTCAGGCCGCCGACCGACATAATGACCGGATACGCTCCACCAGGTGCGCCAGGGCCGGGTCCGCCGGGGCATCGGTCGCCAGCAGGTACGCGGCCAGCAGCGGATCGGGCAGCGCCAGCAGGCGAGCGAAGCTAGCGCGCTCGGCCGGCGGGGCATGCGGCAGACCCAGGGCCCCATAACGCCCCAGCAGCACGTCCAGCTCCTTCATGCCACGCCGGCACAGCCACAGGAGCCGCCGCACATCCGCATCCGGCGGCAGGGACGCTTCGGCCCCGCCAGGGTCGAGCGGCGTGGCAGTGCTCACGCTCAGCCCCGCCGCTCGACCAGCATGCGCTTGATGGCGGCGATCGCCCGCGCGGGATTGAGGTCCTTCGGGCACACGTCCGTGCAGTTCATGATGGTGTGGCAGCGGTACAGCCGGAACGGATCCTCGAGCTCGTCGAGCCGCTCACCCGTGGCTTCATCACGGCTGTCGATGATCCAGCGGTACGCGGCCAGCAGCGCCGCGGGACCGAGGAAGCGGTCGCTGTTCCACCAGTAACTCGGGCAGGCGGTCGAGCAGCAGGCGCACAGGATGCACGCAGCCGGACGATCGATCTTCTCCTGCTCCTCCTTCGATTGCAGCCGCTCGCTGTCGGGCGGCGCCGGGGTCTGCGCCTGCAGCCAGGGCTTCACGGCCGCGTACTGCGCGTAAAAGGTCGTCAGGTCCGGCACCAGGTCCTTCACAACCGGCAGGTGCGGCAGCGGATAGATGCGCACCTCGGCCGCCAGATCCAGCATGGAGGTGGTGCAGGCGAGGCAGTTGACGCCGTTGATGTTCATCGCGCACGAGCCGCAGATGCCCTCGCGGCACGAGCGGCGGAAGGTGAGCGTGGAGTCGAGCGCGGCTTTGATCTGGATGAGCGCATCGAGCACCATCGGCCCGCTGCTCTGCGGGTCGAGCTCGAAGGTGTCGAGGCGCGGATTCTCGCCGCTGTCGGGATTGAAGCGATAGATGCGGAACGTGCGCACCCCGCGCGTGCCCGCCGGGGCGCGGTGCGTGACACCGGCGACGATGCGTGAGTTCGGCGGTAGGCGGAATTGGGCCATCGCTGCCTCTCAATAGGTCCGCGCCTTGGGCGGGATCGACTCGACGTCGCGAGTCATGGTGTTGAGGTGCACCGGGCGGTAGTCGAAGCGCGTGCGGCGCCCATCCTCGACCCACACCAGCGTGTGCTTGAGCCAGTTGACGTCGTCACGCTGCGGGAAATCCTCGCGTGCGTGCGCCCCGCGGCTCTCGGTGCGATTGGCGGCCGAGTGGATGGTCGCGGTCGCCTGCAGCAGCAGGTTCTCCAGCTCGAGCGTCTCGATGAGATCGCTGTTCCATACCAGCGAGCGGTCGGCGATGCGCACCGCGGCGAAGGAATCGAAGGTGGCGCCGAGGCGCTCGATGCCCTGGGCGAGGGTCTCACCGGTGCGGAACACCGCGGCGTCGATCTGCATGGTCTTCTGCATCTCCACGCGGATCGCGGCGGTGCCGCGCGAGCCATCGGCGCGGCGCAACCGATCGAGGCGCGCCACCGCCGCCGCGCCGGCATCGGCAGCGAAGGACTTGGGGGTCTCCCCTGGGGTGATGATCTCCGCGCAGCGCCGCGCGGCCTCGCGCCCGAAGATCACCAGGTCGAGCAGCGAATTGGAACCCAGGCGGTTGGCGCCGTGCACCGATACGCACGCCGCCTCGCCCACCGCCATCAGCCCCGGCACCACGCTGTCGGGGTCGCCCCCGCGCGGGCACACCACCTCGCCGTGGTAGTTGCAGGGAATGCCGCCCATGTTGTAGTGCACCGTCGGCTGCACCGGGATCGGCTCGCGCGTCACGTCGACGCCGGCGAAGATGCGCGCGGTCTCGGCGATGCCCGGCAGGCGCTCGTGGATCACCTGCGCGCCGAGGTGCTCCAGGTGCAGATCGATGTGATCGTGCTCGGCGCCGACGCCGCGACCCTCGCGGATCTCGAGCGTCATCGCGCGGCTCACCACGTCGCGCGAGGCGAGATCCTTGGCGTTGGGGGCGTAGCGCTCCATGAAGCGCTCGCCGCGCGAGTTGGTGAGATAGCCGCCCTCGCCGCGTGCCCCTTCGGTGATGAGACAGCCCGCGCCGTAGATGCCGGTGGGGTGGAACTGCACGAACTCCATGTCCTGCAGCGGCAACCCGGCGCGCAGCACCATGGCGTTGCCGTCCCCGGTGCACGAGTGCGCGGAGGTGCAGGAGAAATAAGTGCGCCCGTAGCCGCCGGTGGCAAGGATCGTCATGTGCGCGCGGAAGCGATGCAGCGTGCCCGCGGCCAGATCGAGCGCCACCACGCCGCGGCAGGCACCATCCTCCATGATGAGGTCGATGGCGAAGTACTCGATGAAGAAGGTGGCCGCGTGGCGGATCGACTGCTGGTAGAGCGTATGCAGCAGGGCGTGCCCGGTGCGGTCGGCGGCGGCGCAGGTGCGCTGGGCGATGCCTTGCCCGAAGTGCGTGGTCATGCCGCCGAAGGGCCGCTGGTAGATGCGGCCGCTGTCAGTACGCGAGAAGGGCACCCCGTAGTGCTCGAGCTCGATGACCGCGGCCGGCGCCTCCTTGCACATCAGCTCGATGGCATCCTGGTCACCGAGCCAGTCCGAGCCCTTCACGGTGTCGTACATGTGCCAGCGCCAGTCGTCCTCGCCCATGTTGCCGAGCGCGGCCGAGATGCCGCCCTGGGCCGCGACGGTGTGGCTGCGGGTCGGAAAGAGCTTGCTGATACAGGCGGTCGACAGGCCGCTCTCCGCAAGGCCGAGCGTCGCGCGCAGTCCCGCACCCCCGGCGCCGACCACGATGACGTCGTAGCTGTGATCGGTGAGCGGGTAGGCGCTCACAACACCGCCCCGCCAAGCGCCACGCGCAGCACCGCCAGCAGCGCCGCGGCCGCCAGCAGCACGTGCGCGAAGGTGAGCAGCGCCAGCAGCACGGTGCGCAGGCCGGCATCGTGAACGTAGTCCTCTAGTACCACGCGCACGCCTAACAGGGAGTGCCAGCTCGCGGTGAGCACCAGCAGGATCAGCAGCAGCGCGCTCCAGCTCTGGCGCAGCCACGCAGCCACCGTGGCGTGGTCGAGTGAGGGCAGCGCGAGCAGCGACACGACGAACCAGATCGACAGCGGCACGAGCGCCACCGAGGTCAGGCGCTGCACCCACCAGTGCTGCACCCCCTCCTTCGCCGCACCCAGGCCCAGTACCCGCCCGAGCGGTGTCCGCAGGCTCATGGCGTGCGCCCGCCGGCCAGCCACGCGAAGTAGCCGATCGCCAGCGTCATCGCCACGGTCGCCACGACCAGGAGCCAGGTGCTGCGGCGCGCCTGGGCGCGCTCGAGCCCGCGGCCGGTATCCCACACCAGGTGGCGTATGCCGGCGGCCAGGTGGTAGCAGAAGGAGACGATGAGCGCGGCGTACACGAGTTTCGCCGCTCCGCTCGAGAGCAGCGCGAGCGCGCGCGCGTAGCTGGCGGCGCCTGCGGCGAGCGCCAGCAGCCAGTATGTCAGCAGCAGCAGTCCGGCCGAGAGTGCGACGCCGGTGAAGCGGTTGAGGATGGATGTCGCGAGCGTGTACCGGGACATCCGGTACACCGACAAGTGCGGCGAGAGCGGGCGCGTGGGCATAGACTAAAAATCGATGCAGCGCCCGTGCTTTTCCCAGTCACCGAAGCGCGTCGGCTCGGGGCCTTCGCGCCCGCCGATCTCGCGCGGCGCAGCCATCTCGCGCGGCGCAGCCACCTCGCACGCCGCTGCGGCAGTCCCCGCCGCCGGGCTCTCAGCGGCTGCGCGATCATCGGTGGCGGCGGATTCGGATGCTTCGGGCGGGCTCTTGCGATGTGAGGTCGGCATACCCATGAAGTCTGCCAGAATTCGCCAACGCCAGCTATGAAACTTTAGGAAAAACAACGGTCAACTTCATGCACAGCGATTGCAGTCTGGTGTCGCTCAGCTCTCTGGGCGTGCTGCGCGTGCACGGCGCGGACGCGTTGTCCTTTCTGCAGGGACAGCTGTCGAACGACGTGACGCTGCTGACGCAGCCGCGCGCGCTGCTGGCCGGTTATCACAACCCCCAGGGGCGCGTGATCGCGCTGCTGCGGCTGGTGCAGGTCGCGCCGGGCGAGGTGCTGGCCGTGTTGCCGCGCGAGCTCATCGGCACGGTGGCTTCGCGCCTGGCGAAATTCGTGCTGCGCGCCAGGGTGCAGCTCGCCGATGAGTCTGCGCAGTGGCAGCTCGGCGGCCTCATCGCTGCGGCGCGCTCAGCGGGCAACGCGTTGCCCGCTGAGATCAACGGCACCGCGGTGATCGCAGGGACGGTCGCGGTGCGGCTGGCGGCGGAGCCGGCGCGCTGGCTGCTGCTCACCCCGGTAACCCATAAGCCGCCGCTGGACGAGTGCACGGTGGCAGCGCCGCAGCTGTGGCAGCGGCTGGCGATCGCCGCCGGTGAACCTCAGGTCTATGCACCGACCTCGGAGGAATTCGTCGCGCAGATGCTCAACCTCGATGCGCTCGGCGCCGTCGATTTCGACAAGGGCTGCTACACCGGGCAGGAAGTCATCGCGCGCGCGCACTTCCGCGGGCGGGTGAAGCGCCGCATGCAGCGCTTCGTCAGCACGGCGCCGGCGCTGCTGCAGCCAGCCGACGCCGGAGTCCTCGATGATGGGCGGCCGTTCAAGGTGGTGGACGCCGTCGCACTCGATGACGGTCGCTGCGAGTTTCTGGCGGTGACGCCGCTGGAACGCGATGTCACCGAGCGGCCGGCCGCGGAAGGGGCGAGCGCGACGCCGCTTCGGGCCCAACCCCTGGCGCTGCCCTATCGGCTACCCGAGTGAGGTCGTCGCCTTAAGGGCGCCGGCCGCCGCGCCGGCGGCATGCGGCCCGTTCACTCGGCTTCCGGCCGCATGTGTGGGAACAGGATCACATCGCGGATCGAGGGCGAATCGCTGAAGAACATCACCAGGCGGTCGATGCCGACGCCGAGCCCGGCGGTCGGCGGCATGCCGTACTCGAGTGCCCGCACGTAGTCGGCATCGTAGAACATCGCCTCCTCGTCGCCCTTCTCCTTGCGCACCGCCTGCGCGCGAAAGCGCGCCGCCTGGTCTTCCGGATCGTTGAGCTCGGAGAAACCGTTGGCGATCTCGCGTCCGGCGAGAAAGAACTCGAAGCGATCGGCGATGAACGGATCGGCATCGTTCGGCCGCGACAGCGGCGAGACCTCCGCCGGGTAGGCGTAGATGAAGGTCGGATCGAGGAGCGAGCCCTCCACGGTCTTCTCGAACAGCTCGATCTGCAGCTTCCCGGGACCATCCTCGGGCTTCACCGGGATGCCGAGCAGCTCGCAGCGCTTGCGCAGGTAGGTGAGGTCGCGCAGCGACAGCGGATCGATCGCGGGGTTGTACTCGATGAGCGCCTGCTCGACGGTGAGGCGGCGGAAGGGCTTGGCGAGATCGTAGACGCGTCCCTGGTAGCTGAGCTGCGGGCTGCCGTTGAGCGCGTCGGCGAGGCCGCGGATCGCCTTCTCGACCCATTCCATGATGTCACGGTAATCGGCGTACGCCAGGTACAGCTCGAGCATCGTGAATTCCGGATTGTGCTGGGTCGAGAGCCCCTCGTTGCGGAAGTTGCGGTTGATCTCGTAGACGCGCTCGAAGCCGCCGACCACCAGGCGCTTCAGGTACAGCTCGGGCGCGATGCGCAGGTACATGTCGAGACCGAGCGCATTGTGGTGCGTGCGGAACGGGCGCGCCGTGGCGCCGCCCGGGATCGGCTGCATCATCGGCGTCTCGACCTCGAGGAAGTCGAGCGCGTCGAGGAAGTCGCGCAGGTAGCGCACGATGCGGGTGCGGATGCGGAATATGTTGCGGCTGGCCTCGTTGACGATGAGGTCGACGTAGCGCTGGCGGTAGCGCGTCTCGGTGTCCGCCAGCCCATGCCACTTGTCCGGCAGAGGCCGCAGCGCCTTCACCAGCAGCCGCAGCGCAGCGACCCGCACCGACAGCTCGCCGCTACGGGTACGGAACAGCACGCCACTCGCGCCGAGGATGTCGCCGATGTCCCAGCCCTTGAAGGCCTCGTAGACATCGCCAAGCGTCTCCTGCTGCAGGTACAGCTGGATCTGCCCGGTGCGGTCACCGATCTTGGCGAAGCTCGCCTTGCCCATCAGGCGGCGCAACAGCAGCCGCCCGCCGACGCTGACGTGGGTGGGATTGGCGTCGAGCCATTCACCGCTGCGCTCGCCGTAGGAGGCGTGCAGCTGCCCGGCGAGCGCATCGCGCCGGAAATCGTTGGGATAAGCGTTGCCCGCGGCGCGCAGCGCGCCGAGCTTGGCGCGCCGCTCGGCGATCAGCTTGTTCTCATCGCCGCCGTTGCCCCCATCACTGCCATCACCGCCGCCGGCGACGCCGCCAGGTTCTTTCTTCATGTGTTACAAGCCCGCCTTGAGCGAGGCCTCGAGGAACTGATCGAGCGCGCCGTCGAGCACCGCCGCGGTATTGCCGACCTCGACCCCGGTGCGCAGGTCCTTGATACGCGACTGATCCAGGACATAGGAGCGAATCTGGTTGCCCCAGCTCACGTCCGACTTGGAGTCCTCGAGCACCCGCGCG
>DATHQM010000003.1:0-54218 GCA_035482695.1 Steroidobacteraceae bacterium
GCTGCCGGCGGGGGTGGAGATGGTCATGCCCGGGGACAACATCAAGATGACGATCGAGCTGATCAGCCCGATTGCCATGGAGGACGGGCTGCGCTTTGCGATCCGCGAGGGCGGCAAGACCGTCGGCGCCGGCGTCGTGGCCAAGATCCTCAAGTAAGCAACCAAGGACTACGGCCATGGCCAATCAAAATATCCGCATCCGTCTGAAGGCGTTCGACCATCGCCTCATCGACAGCTCCGCCAAGGAGATCGTCGAGACCGCCAAGCGCACCGGCGCCACCGTTAAGGGCCCGGTGCCGCTGCCGACGAAGATGGAGCGCTTCACCCTGCTCGTCTCCCCGCACGCCGACAAGGATGCGCGCGACCAGTTCGAGCTGCGCACCCACAAGCGCCTCATGGACATCGTGAACCCCACCGACAAGACGGTCGACGCCCTCATGAAGCTCGAGCTTCCGGCGGGCGTCGACGTGCAGATCAAGCTGAACTGAGGTAAGCGCTGGGGGCCGCGGCGGCGTCCGCGCGACCGCAAATCGCGGTTGATCGAAGGCTCCGGCGCGCCTATACTGCGCGCCCTTTTCGGCCCCCCGGGAAACCCCGAGGCGGCCGGTCGCTCAAGCGGCATCGGGCGCGGTTGGAGCAGGCCTTTCCGGGCCCTTGAAGAGCTCCAAGACCACTCGAGACCAGCACGGCCTCACGGCCGTGCAAATCTCCTGTTGTCTCAATGACTTAGCCCACGGTCGCTGGGCCAAGCGTCGTGCCCTCCAAAGGGGGGTCGGCGTGAGGATCGAGAGGATTTTGCAATGGGTATCGGGCTGGTCGGCCGCAAGGCCGGCATGACGCGCGTGTTCACCGACGCCGGGGAGACGGTCCCGGTGACCGTGATCGAGGTTCTGCCGAACCGGGTCACACAGGTGAAGACGCAGGACAAGGACGGTTACCGCGCCGTACAGGTGACCTACGGTACGCGCCGCCCGCAGCTGTATTCCAAGGCGGTGAACGGCCACTACGCGAGCGCCAAGGTTGCCCCCGGCCGTGCCCTGGTCGAGTTCCGCCTCGCCGCGGCCGACAAGACCGAGCTCGCCGCCGGCAGCGAGCTGCGGTGCGACATCTTCAAGGAAGGCGAGAAGGTGGACGTGACCGGTACGACGATCGGCAAGGGCTTCGCCGGCACCATGAAACGCCACAACTTCGCCGGCGGCATGGCCTCCCACGGCAACTCGCTGTCGCATCGCGCGCCGGGCTCCATCGGCCAGCGCCAGACACCAGGGCGCGTGTTCAAGGGACGGCGCATGTCCGGCCACATGGGAGCCGTGCGCCGTACCACCGAGAGCCTGCGCGTGGTGCAGGTGGATCTGGAGAGAAACCTGCTGCTGATCCGCGGCGCGGTGCCCGGTGCCGAGGGCGGAGAGGTGATCGTGCGCGCCTCGCTCAAGGCGGCGCGCCGCGCGGCCCGCAAGACCACGGCGCCGTTGAAGCCCGGCTCGGGTGCGTCGAAGGATCCGGCCAAGGCGGGGAAGAAGTAACAGCGTATGAAGCTCAAGTCCGTGAACGGCGAGTCCACGCTGCAGGTATCGGAAGTTGCCTTCGGCGGCAAGTTCAACGAGGCGCTCGTGCACCAGGTGCTGACGGCGTATCGCGCCGCCGGTCGTGCGGGCACCAAGGCGCAGAAATCCCGTGCCGAGGTGCGTGGCGGCGGCCGCAAGCCCTGGGCGCAGAAGGGCACCGGCCAGGCGCGCGTGGGCTCGAGCCGCTCGCCGATCTGGGTCGGCGGCGGCAGGACCTTCGCCGCCAAGCCGCGCGATTTCACGCAGAAGGTGAACCGCAAGATGTATCGCGGCGCCATCCGCTCGATGCTCGCGGAGCTGGTGCGCACCGAACGGCTGCTGGTGACCGACGGCATCGCGCTGTCGGAGCCGAAGACCAAGCTGCTCGCGAGCCAGCTCAAGGCCTGGTCGCTGCCCTCGGTGCTGATCGTGGTGGAGGCGACCGACCAGAAGCTCATCCTCGCCGCGCGCAACCTGCCGCACGTGGAAGTGATCGAGGTGCCGGCGCTGAACCCGGTATCGCTCGCCGCCTACGAGAAGGTACTGATGACGGTCGGCGCGGTGAAACTGATCGAGGAGCGCCTGCAATGACCCGCGAGCAGCTGATGAGCGTGCTGATCGCCCCGCATGTGACCGAGAAGACCTCGCTCGCCATGCAGAACCACAACCAGTACACGTTCCGCGTGCGGCGCGATGCGACCAAGATCGACATCAGGAAAGCGGTCGAGCTGATGTTCGACGTCAAGGTGGCCGGCGTGCAGGTGGTGAACGAGCCCGGCAAGACGCGCCGCTTCGGCCGCACCAGCGGGCGCACCCAGGACTGGAAGAAGGCCTACGTGAGCCTCGCCGCCGGCCAGACCATCGACTACGAAGCCCGCGCCAAGGCCTGACGGAACAACGCAGCATGGCTCTCATCAAGTACAAGCCGAGAACGCCGGGACAGCGCGCGGTGGTGAAGATCGACCGCTCGCACCTGCACAAGGGCGGCCCGCTGGAAGCGCTCACCGCGCACCAGAACAAGACCGGTGCGCGCAATCACTTCGGCCGCATCACCACGCGCCACCACGGCGGCGGCTCGCGGCAGAAGTACCGCATCATCGACTTCAAGCGCGACAAGGACGGCATCGCCGGCATTGTCGAGCGGCTCGAGTACGACCCGAACCGCACCGGCCACATCGCGCTCGTCAAGTACCCGGACGGCGAGTGGCGCTACATCCTCGCGCCCAAGGGCGTCAAGCCTGGTGACGAGGTGCGCTCGGGCGCCGACGCGCCCATCAAGTCCGGCAACGCCATGTCGCTGCGCCACATACCGGTCGGCTCGATCATCCACAACGTGGAGATGAAGCCGGGCCGCGGCGGACAGCTGGCGCGCAGCGCCGGCAGCTCGGTGTCCTTCACCGCGCGCGAAGGCATCTACGCGTACCTGCGCCTCAAGTCCGGCGAGACGCGCAAGGTGCACGTCGACTGCCGCGCCACCATCGGCGAGGTCGGCAACGACGAGCACAACCTGCGCAGCTACGGCAAGGCGGGCGCCAAGCGCTGGAAGGGCATACGCCCGACTGTGCGCGGGCTCGCCATGAACCCGGTGGATCATCCGCACGGTGGCGGTGAGGGCAAGTCCGGCCAGGGCAACCCGCACCCGGTGTCGCCGTGGGGCCAGAACGCCAAGGGACTGAAGACCCGTCACAACAAGCGCACGGACAACATGATCGTCCAGCGCCGCAAGAACCGCATCCGTTAACCCGTGCCGCGCAGCGCCGCTTAAGAGAGCCTCATGCCACGTTCACTGAAAAAGGGCCCGTTCGTCGATCTGCACCTGGCTAAGAAGGTGCAGACGGCATCCGCCAAGAACGATCGCAAGCCCATCAAGACCTGGTCGCGCCGCTCGATGGTGGTGCCGGAAATGGTGGGACTGACGATCGCCGTGCACAACGGCCGCCAGCACATCCCGGTGCTGATCACCGAGAACATGGTCGGCCACAAGC
This sequence comes from Steroidobacteraceae bacterium, assembly GCA_035482695.1. Taxonomy (GTDB): domain Bacteria; phylum Pseudomonadota; class Gammaproteobacteria; order Steroidobacterales; family Steroidobacteraceae; genus 13-2-20CM-66-19. The sequence goes on from DATHQM010000003.1 coordinate 3,530, forward strand.
TCGGCGAGTTCGCCCCGACGCGCACCTTCAAGGCGCACTCCGGGGACCGCAAGGTGGAGGCGGCGAGCGCCACCTGAGGCGCGCGCAGGACCAATACGATGCAAGTGACTTCCACACTGCGCTACGCGCGCATCTCTCCGCAGAAGTGTCGCCTGGTGGTGGACGTGGTGCGCGGCCAGAGCGTCGGCAGCGCGATCGCCACGCTCAAATTCATGCCGAAGAAGGCTGCAGCGCTGGTGCGCAAGCTGCTCGAGTCGGCGGTGGCCAACGCCGAGCACAACCACGGCGCGGACATCGATGAGCTCAGGATCGCGCTCATACACGTGGATGCGGCCCCGCAACTCAAGCGCTTCGCCGCCCGCGCCAAGGGACGCGGCGCGCGCATCATCAAGCGCAACAGCCACATCACCGTCGCGGTGAGCGACGGTAAGAAGGACTAACGCATGGGTCAGAAGGTCAATCCGATCGGGATACGCCTCGGGATCACCCGCGACTGGACCAGCCGCTGGTACGCCGGCAAGAAGCAGTTCCCGCTGCAGGTGCATACCGACTTCCGCGTGCGCGAGTTCCTCAAGGAGAAGCTCAAGGAGGCGTCCGTCAGCCGCATCCAGATCGAGCGCGCGGCCAAGAAGGTGAACATCACCATCCAGACCGCCCGTCCCGGTATCGTCATCGGCAAGAAGGGTGAGGACATCGAGAAGCTGCGCCAGGAGACGGCGGCGCTGCTCGGCATGAACGTCAACGACGTGCGTCTCAACATCGCCGAGATCAGAAAGCCGGAGCTCGACGCACAGCTGGTGGGCGACTCCATCGCGCAGCAGATCGAGAAGCGCGTGATGTTCCGCCGCGCCATGAAGCGTGCGGTGATGAGCACCATGCGCTCCGGTGCGCTCGGCGTGAAGGTGCGCGTGTCCGGGCGCCTCAACGGCTCGGAAATCGCGCGCACCGAGTGGTACCGCGAGGGCCGCATCCCGCTGCACACCTTCCGTGCCGACATCGATTACGGGCTGTCCGAGGCGCACACCACCTACGGCGTCATCGGCGTCAAGGTGTGGATCTTCAAGGGTGAGGTGTTCGACAAGAGCGATCTGGCGCAGGAGGCCGAGGCCGAGAGCGCCGCCCCTGCCGCAGCTCCTGCCGCCCCGGCGGTCGCCGCTCCCGCTGCTGGCGCCGCCGTGCCGCCCGCCGCTGCGCCGGCCGCCGCCGCGCCAGCCGCCGCCAGCGAGCCCGCGGCACAGGCGTGAAGGCCTGAAACATGAGCATGCTGCAGCCCAAACGTACCAAGTACCGCAAGCAGTTCAAGGGCCGCAACGGCGGCCTCGCCACGCGCGGCGCCCACGTGTCCTTCGGCGAGTACGGCCTGAAGGCCACGAGCCGCGCACGCATGACGGCCCGCGAGATCGAGGCGGCGCGCCGCGCCATGGCGCGCTACGTGAAGCGCGGCGGCCAGATCTGGATCCGCGTGTTCCCCGACGTGCCGATCACCAAGAAGCCGCTCGAGGTGCGCATGGGCTCGGGCAAGGGCAACGTCGAGTACTACGTGGCGCGCGTGCAGCCCGGCAAGGTGTTGTTCGAGATGGAAGGAGTGGACGAGGTGACAGCGCGCGAGGCGTTCCGCCTGGCCGGCTCGAAGCTCTCGGTATCCACCTCGTTCGTGAAACGGCAGGTGCGCTAGATGGAAGCCAAGGAGCTGCGCAGCCGCTCGGCAGCCGAGCTCGCCGACGAGCTGGTGAAGCTGCGCAAGGAGCAGTTCGCGCTGCGCATGCAGCGCGCCACCGGGCAGCAACCCAAGCCCGACCAGTTCGGTAAGGTGCGGCGCAATATCGCGCGCCTGAAGACCGTGCTGCATGAGAAGGAGGCGGCCGGAGGTAATGACAAGTGAGTCCGAAAAAGACCAAGGCGCAGCCTGAGGGCGCGGCGCCGCAGCCGGAGGCAGGCGCGAGCGCGACGCCCGCGGCGGCGGTGCCTGGCGCTGTCGAAGCGCGCGGCGCGCGCACCCTCACCGGGCGCGTGGTGAGCAGCAAGATGCGCAAGACCATCGCGGTCGAGATCGAGCGGCTGGTGAAGCATCCGACCTACGGCAAGTTCATCCGTCGTACCACCAAGCTGCTGGCGCACGATGAGAGCGGCGCCTGCGGCGAGGGCGACCTCGTCACCATCACCATGTGCCGGCCAATGTCGCGACGCAAGTCGTGGCGGCTGCTCGAGGTGGTGCAGAAGGCCGCCGGGCGCTGACGGCGCCGCTACCGCCATGAGCGAAAGCAGGATTTGAATCATGATCCAGATGCGCACAATGCTGAATGCCGCCGACAACAGCGGCGCGCGCACGCTCATGTGCATCAAGGTGCTCGGCGGCACGCGCCGCCGCTACGCCAACGTCGGCGATGTCATCAAGGTGAGCGTCAAGGACGCCATCCCGCGCGGCAAGGTGAAGAAAGGCGAGGTCTACGATGCGGTGGTGGTGCGCACCAAGCGCGGGGTGCGGCGCGCGGACGGCTCGCTGATCCGCTTCGACGGCAACGCCGCGGTGCTGCTCACCAACAAGCTCGAGCCGATCGGCACGAGCATTTTCGGGCCGGTGACGCGCGAGCTGCGCAACCAGCAGTTCATGAAGATCATCTCGCTCGCTCCCGAGGTGCTTTGAGATGAGGAAGATCCGCAAAGGCGACCAGGTGATCGTGCTGTCGGGCCGCAACAAGGGCCGCCGCGGCGCGGTGCTGCAGGTGCTCGCCGACGGCCGCGTGCTCATCGAGAGCGTCAACATGGCGAAGAAGCACACCAAGCCCAACCCGCAGGCCGGCAAGCCCGGCGGCATCATCGAGAAGGAGATGCCGCTGCACGTGTCGAAGGTCGCGATCTGGAACCCGGCCGCGAAGAAGGGCGACCGCATCGGCATCAAGGCGCTCGCCGACGGCAAGCGCGTGCGCTTCTTCAAGTCGAACGGAGAGATGCTCGATGTCTGACGCAGCAGCAGGCAAAGAAGCCGGCGGCCAGACGGGCAAGGGTGGCCAGACGGGCAAGGGCGGCCAGACGGGCAAGGGCGGCAAGCAGCCGAAGGCGCCCAAGCAGGCTGCCACCGCGCCGGCCGCCCCGCCGCCGGTGGCCGCCAAACCCGCGCGGCCCACGGGCCCGGCGCGGCTGCACCAGTTCTATCGCGAGACGGTGATTGCGAAGCTGCGCGCGGAGCAGAAGATCGACAACCTCATGCAGGTGCCGCGCATCAGCAAGATCACGGTCAACATGGGCGTCGGCGAAGCGGTCGCCGACAAGAAGGTGATGGATGCGGCGGTCGCCGACCTCACCCGCATCACCGGTCAGAAGCCGCTGATCACCAAGTCGCGCAAGGCCATCGCCTCCTTCAAGCTGCGCGCCGGCCTCGCCGTGGGTGCCAAGGTGACGCTGCGTGGCCGGCGCATGTACGAGTTCCTCGACCGGCTGATCAACATCGCGATGCCGCGCATCCGCGACTTCCGCGGCGTCTCGCCGCGCGCCTTCGACGGCCAGGGCAACTACTCGCTCGGCGTGAAGGAGCAGATCATCTTTCCCGAGATCCAGTATGACCAGGTCGATCAGCTGCGCGGCATGGACATCACCATCACCACGACGGCCCGGAACGACCGCATGGGGCGAGCACTGCTCGAGGCATTCAACTTCCCGTTCCGCAAGTAACCGGAAAATCAACACTTATGGCGAAGACGAGCATGGTCGAGCGCGAGAAGCGTCGCGCGGGGATCGTGAAAAAGTACGCGGCGAAGCGCGCCAAGCTCAAGGAGCTGATCAGAAGCCCCAAGAGCTCGCCCGAGCAGCGTGTGGCTGCGCAGGCGCAGCTGCAGGCGCAGCCGCGCGACGCCAGTGCGTCGCGGCACCGCAACCGTTGCGCCATCACCGGGCGCTCGCGCGGGGTGTACCGCAAGTTCGGGCTGTCGCGGGTCAAGGTCCGCGAGGTCGCGAGCCGCGGCGAGATCCCGGGCCTCGCCAAGGCGAGCTGGTGAGGGGCCCCGCATGAGCATGACCGATCCGATCGCCGACCTGCTGACGCGCATCCGCAACGGCCAGACCGCGGGCAAGAGCGAGGTGCAGCTCGCCTCCTCGCGCCTGAAGACCGCCATCGTCAAGGTGCTGAAGGACGAGGGCTACATCAGTGACTTCCGCCTCGATGCCGAGGGCGGCAAGCCGCGGCTCACCGTCGGGCTGAAGTACTTCGAGGGCCGTCCGGTGATCGACCGCCTGGAGCGCGTCAGCCGGCCGGGGCTGCGCATTTACCGCGGCAAGGACGAGCTGCCGAAGGTGCTGGGCGGCATGGGCACGGTGATCGTGTCGACGCCCAAGGGTGTGATGACCGACCGCCAGGCGCGCGCCTCGGGGCAGGGTGGCGAGGTTCTGTGCATCGTCGCGTGAGTGACCGATAGAGAACGTTATGTCGAGAATTGCCAAATCACCGGTCGAGTTGCCTGCGGGCGTGACTGCGACCATCGCGCCTTCCGCGGTGACCATCAAGGGCACCAAGGGCTCGCTCAGCCTGCCGCTCACCCCGGGCGTATCCGTGGTGCAGAGCGAGAAGCAGCTCGAGATCAGCTACGCCGATCCGGGGCTGGCGCGCACGCGCGCCGGCGCCACGCGTGCGCACCTCGCCAACATGGTGCGCGGCGTCACCAAGGGCTACGAGAAGAAGCTCGAGCTAGTGGGCGTCGGCTTTCGCGCCCAGGTGCAGGGCAAGAGCCTGAACCTGACGCTCGGCTTCTCGCACCCGGTGAACGTGGCGATTCCGGAGGGCATCACCATCGAGACCCCGAGCCAGACCGAGATCGTGGTGAAGGGCATCGACCGGCAGAAGGTCGGCCAGACGGCCGCCGAGATCCGCGGCATTCGCCCGCCCGAGCCTTACAAGGGCAAGGGTGTGCGCTACGCGAATGAGCAGATCACCCTCAAGGAGGGCAAGAAGAAATGATCATCACCAAGAAGGCGCGCCGGCTGCGGCGCGCCCTCAAGAGCCGCGCCCACATCCGCGACCTTGCCGTGGCGCGCCTGAGCGTGCACCGCACGCCGCAGCACATCTACGCGCAGGTGACCGATGCGCTTGGCGCCAAGGTGATCGCCGCGGCCTCCACGGTGCAGAAAGAGGTGCGCGCAGGCCTCAAGACCACCGGCAACGTCGAGGCAGCCAAGGCGGTCGGCCGCGCCATCGCCACGCGCGCCAAGGCCGCGGGGGTGAGCAAGGTCGCCTTCGACCGTTCCGGCTTCCAGTTCCACGGGCGCGTCAAGGCGCTCGCGGATGCCGCCCGCGAAGCGGGCCTTGAGTTCTAGTCAGGACGGACAGATATGGCAAGACCAGAGAAGGGCCAGCCCGCAGACGAGTTCGTCGAGAAGCTCGTGGCGGTGAACCGCACCGCCAAGGTCGTCAAGGGCGGCCGGCAGTTCGGCTTCACCGCGCTGACCGTGGTGGGCGACACCGCCGGGCGGGTGGGCTACGGCTTCGGCAAGGCGCGCGAGGTGCCGGTGGCGATCTCCAAGGCGATGACCCAGGCGCGCAAGAACCTCATCAATGTCGCGCTGCGAAACGATTCACTGCATTACGCGGTCACAGGAACACACGGGGCCACGCGCGTGTACATGCAGCCGGCCTCCGATGGCACCGGGGTCATCGCCGGCGGCGGCATGCGCGCGGTGCTCGAGTGTGCCGGGGTGCGTAACGTGCTGGCGAAGAGCTACGGCTCGCGCAACCCGATCAACGTGGTGCGCGCGACCATGAACGCGCTGGCCAAGATCCGCTCGCCCGATGAGATCGCGGCGAAGCGCGGCAAGAGCGTGGAAGAGATCACGGGCTGAAACGCACATGGCGCAACCGCAATTGAAAGTGACGCTGCTGAGGAGCCTGCACGGGCAGCTGAGGAACATCGCGGCCTGCGCGCGCGGCCTTGGCCTGCGGCGCATCCGTCAGAGCGTGCGCGTTGCCGATACGCGTGAGAACCGCGGCATGATCGCCACCGCCGTGCACCTGCTGCGCGTCGAGAAGGACGAGTGAGACTATGCGACTGAACACACTCAAGCCCGCCCCCGGCTCCAGGCGCGTGCGCTTGCGCGTCGGCCGCGGCGCCTCCGCCGGCCAGGGCAAGACCTGCGGGCGTGGCACCAAGGGCCAGCGCGCGCGCAAGGGCGGCTACCACAAGGTCGGCTTCGAGGGCGGCCAGATGCCGCTGCAGCGGCGCATGCCCAAGGTCGGCTTTCGCTCGGCTATGAAGCGCACGCGCGCCGAGGTGCGCCTCGCCGAGCTCGCCAAGGTGGACAGCGCGGTGGTGGACCTCGCCGCGCTCGTGGCGGCGGGCGTGGTGCCTGCCGGGACCGAGCGCGCCAAGGTGGTGCTCGCCGGCGCGATCAACAAGGCGGTGACGCTCAAGGGCATCGCGGTCACCAAGGGTGCGCGGGCGGCCATCGAGGCGGCCGGCGGCACGATCGAGGCCTGAAGCCTGCCCAGGATCCACATGGCGAACACCACCGTAAGCAATCCCGCCGCCGCGTTCAGCGAAGCCGCCCGCTTCGGGGAAATTCGCAGCCGCCTGCTGTTCCTCATCGGCGCGCTGGTCGTGTACCGCATCGGTACCTTCATCCCGGTGCCGGGAATCAACCCGGCGGAAGTCGCGCGCTTCTTCGGCGACCGCTCCAACACCATTCTCGGCATCGTCAACATGTTCTCGGGCGGGGCGCTGTCGCGGCTGTCGATCTTCGCCATGGGCGTGATGCCCTACATTTCCGCCTCCATCATCATCCAGATGATGTCGATGGTGGTGCCGACGCTCATGGAGCTGCGCAAGGAGGGCGAGTCGGGGCGGCGCAAGATCACCCAGTACACCCGCTATGGCACCGTGGCGCTCGCCCTGGTGCAGTCGTTTGCCGCCGCGGGCGCCCTGGAGAAGGGCGGCCTGACGCTGGTGCACGGCTGGCCGTTCCTGTTCACCGCCACCGTCACCATGACCACCGGCACCGTGTTCCTCATGTGGCTCGGCGAGCAGATCACCGAGCGCGGCATCGGCAACGGCATTTCCATGATCATCCTCTCGGGAATCGTGGCGGGGCTCCCGGGCGCGGTGGGCAACACCGCCGAGGCGGTGAGCTCGGGCGAAATGCAGGGCCCGGTGGCGCTCGCCCTCATCATCCTGGTGATCGGCGTCACCTACTTCGTGGTGTTCGTCGAACGCGCGCAGCGGCGTATCCCGGTCGACTACGCCAAGCGCCAGGTGGGGCGGCGCATGTACGCCGGCCAGTCGAGCCACCTGCCTTTCAAGATCAACATGTCGGGCGTGATCCCGCCGATCTTCGCCTCGAGCCTGCTGCTGTTTCCGGCGACGCTCGCCAGCTTCGTCGGCACCGGCTCGGAGGGCTGGTTCGCGACCGCGGCGCAGAACGTCGCCGCGGCGTTGGGCTACGGCCAGCCGCTGCACCTGACGCTGTATGCGGTGCTGATCATCTTCTTCTGCTTCTTCTACACCGCGCTGGTGTTCAACGCGCGCGACACCGCGGACAACCTCAAGAAGTCCGGCGCCTTCGTGCGCGGCATCCGCCCCGGGCAGCAGACGGCGGAGTACATCGACCACGTGCTGACACGCCTGACGCTGTGGGGAGCGCTGTACGTGACCGCGGTGTGCCTGATACCGGAGATCCTGATCTCCTGGCAGGGCGTGCCGTTTCGCTTCGGCGGCACCTCGCTGCTCATCGTGGTGGTGGTGGTGATGGACTTCATGTCGCAGCTGCACGCGCACACCATGTCGCATCACTATCCGGGACTTCTCAAGAAGGCGAACCTGCTCGGCTACGGCCGCAGCGGTTCGGGTGGCTAATATGAAGGTACGTCCGTCGGTCAAGAAGATCTGCAAGAACTGCAAGATCGTGCGGCGCCGCCGCGTGGTCTACGTCATCTGCACGGACCCGCGCCACAAGCAGCGCCAGGGTTGAGGAAAGCGACATGGCACGCATAGCCGGCATCAACATCCCGATGAACAAGCACGTGTGGGTCGGACTCACGCACATCTACGGCGTGGGCCGCGCGCGCGCGCACCTGGCCTGCGAGGCGGCGGGCGTCAACCCCACCACCAAGGTGAAGGACCTCACCGAGCCGGAGGTCAACGCCATCCGCTCGCAGATTGCGAAGTTCGCGGTCGAGGGCGACTTGCGGCGCGAAGTCTCCATGAACATCAAGCGGCTGATGGATCTGGGTTCCTGGCGCGGCATTCGCCACCGGCGCGGGCTGCCGGTACGCGGCCAGCGCACGCGCACCAATGCGCGCACCCGCAAAGGCCCGCGCAAGCAGGCGGTCAAACTGAATGCACCTCCCGGAAAGGCATAACTGATGGCTGAGCAGAAACCCCAGGGCGCAGGCACCGCCGCCGCAGCCGGCGCGGCGCCGGCCGCGGCGGCCGCGCCGAAGAAGCCGAAGAAGGCGCGCAAGAACGTGCTCGATGCGATCGCGCACGTGCATGCCTCCTTCAACAACACGATCATCACCATCACCGATCGCCAGGGCAACACGCTCTCCTGGGCGACCTCGGGTGGCTGCGGCTTTCGCGGCTCGCGCAAGAGCACCCCGTTCGCCGCGCAGGTGGCGGCGGAGAAGGCCGGCACTGCCGCGCAGGAGCACGGGGTGAAGAACGTCGAAGTGCGCGTCGGCGGCCCCGGCCCCGGGCGCGAGTCCGCGGTGCGCGCGCTCAACAACTGCGGACTGAAGATCACCAGCATCTCCGACGTCACGCCGATCCCGCACAACGGCTGCCGGCCGCCGAAGAAGCGCCGGGTCTAAAGGGGTACGAGGCAACTATGGCGCGTTATACCGGTCCGAAGTGCAAACTCGCTCGCCGCGAGGGCACTGACCTGTTTTTGAAGAGCGGCGTGAAGCCGCTGGAAAACAAGTGCAAGTTCACCGTGCCGCCCGGCGGCATCAAGGGTGAGCGCCGCCAGCGCCTGTCCGACTACGGGCTGCAGCTGCGCGAGAAGCAGAAGCTGCGCCGCATGTACGGCGTGCTGGAGCGCCAGTTCAGCAACTACTACCATGCGGCCGCCCGCAAGGCCGGCGCCACCGGCGAGAACCTGCTGCGGCTGCTCGAGTGCCGGCTCGACAACGTGGTGTACCGCATGGGCTTCGCTTCGACGCGCGCCGAGGCGCGCCAGCTGGTGAGCCACAAGGCGATCACCGTCAACGAGAAGCCGGTCACCATCTCCTCTTACCAGGTGAAGGCGGGCGATGTGCTGCAGGTACGCGAGAAGTCGCGCAAGCAGCTGCGCATCGCCAGCGCGCTCAACGTCGCGCAGCAGGTGGGCCTGCCCGAATGGGTCGAGGTCAACGACAAGGAATTCCGCGGCATCTTCAAGTCGGCGCCGGGTCGGGAGGACATCCTCCCCGACATCAACGAGAACCTGGTCGTGGAGCTGTATTCGAAGTGATCGCACCCGCTTGTAAAGGGCGCCTGGCGCCCCCATGCATGCAGGTCCGCCCGAGTTTCCATGGCGCCGGCTGAGATGTCCGGCAAGGTGTAAGCAATGCAGGGTTCTGTAAGTGAATTTTTGCGGCCGCGCGTGGTGAAGGTGCAGCCGGTGGCGCCGCGCCAGGCGCGCGTGGTGATCGAGCCGTTCGAGCGGGGCTTCGGCCACACGCTCGGCAACGCGTTGCGCCGCGTGCTGCTGTCGTCGATGCCCGGCAGCGCCATCACCGAGGTGGAGATCGACGGCGTACTGCACGAGTACACCAGCATCGAGGGGGTGCAGGAGGACGTGGTCGACATCCTGCTGAACCTGAAGTCGGTGGCGCTGCGCATGCACTCGCGCGAGTCCGCTGAGCTGCGGCTGCACAAGAAGGGCCCGGGCCCGGTGACCGCCGGCGACATCCAGACGGATCACGACATCGAGGTGGTGAACCCCGAACTCACGATCGCCAACCTCACCAAGGCGGGCGAGCTGTCGATGACGCTGCGCGTCGAGCGCGGCCGCGGCTATCGCCCGGCGGCATCAAGGGTTGCCTTCGAGGAGCAGACGCGCCCGATCGGCCGGCTGCAGCTCGATGCCTCGTTCTCACCGGTGCGGCGCGTGACCTACTCGGTGGATGCGGCGCGCGTCGAGCAGCGCACCGATCTCGACAAGCTCGTCATCGACATCGAGACCAACGGCACCATCGACGCGGAGGAAGCCATCCGTCGCGCCGGCAGCATCCTCAAGGACCAGCTGTCGGTGTTCGTCGACCTGCAGGGCGAGGAGGAAGCGGCGACCAAGGTCTCGGAGATGCAGTTCGATCCGATCCTGCTGCGTCCCGTGGACGAGCTCGAGCTCACCGTGCGCAGCGCCAACTGCCTCAAGGCCGAGAACATCCACTACATCGGCGACCTGGTGCAGCGCACCGAGGTCGAGCTGCTGCGCACGCCGAACCTCGGCAAGAAGTCGCTCACCGAAATCAAGGAAGTGCTGCAGAGCCACGGGCTCATGCTCGGCATGCGCCTCGACGGCTGGCCGCCGGCGGGCCTGAAGCACGACGAAGAGCGCGACGTGATCTGAAGGAACTTTAGCGAATGCGTCACCATCTTTCCGGCCGCCAGCTCTCGCGCAACAGCGCGCACCGCCACGCGCTCATGCGCAACATGTCGGTCGCGCTGCTGCGGCACGAGACGATCCGCACCACGCTGCCCAAGGCGAAGGAGCTGCGCCGCGTGGTCGAGCCGCTCATCACGCTCGCCAAGAACGACGGCGATGCCAACCGCCGCCTGGCGTTCGCGCGGCTGCGCGATACCGCGGTGGTCGAGAAGCTGTTCGCCGATCTGGGTCCGCGCTTCAGGACGCGGCCGGGTGGCTACACGCGCATCCTGCGCATGATGCCGCGCCCGGGTGATTCGGCTCCCATGGCACTGATGCAGCTGGTCGAGGGACCCGCCCCGGTGGCGGTCGAGGAGCCCACCGAGGCGAAGAAAAAGACCGCGCGGCGCACCAAGGCCAAGGTAGCCGCGAAGAGCACGGCCAAACCGAAGGTGAAGGCCGAGGAACGGGCCGAGCCCGCCGAGGCGCCGAAGAAGCGCACGCGCAAGAAGAAAGTCGCAACGTAAGAAAAGCGCGTACGGGGCAGGCAGCGCCGGGCGCTGCGCCGTTCGAGTGACGAAGGGAGGCTAGCTCATGAGTTTTGCTTCGGAATTCAAAGAGTTCGCGATGAAGGGGAGCGTCATCGACCTCGCCGTCGGTGTCGTGATTGGCGCCGCGTTCGGCAAGATCGTCTCCTCCCTGGTAGGCGATTTGGTCATGCCCGCGCTCTCCCCGCTCATCGGCAGCGTCAATTTCACCGACCTCGCGGTGCGCATCTCGACAGACGCGGCGGGTAAGCCGGTGCTGCTGAAATACGGCTCGTTCCTGCAGACCGCCTTCGAGTTCGTCGTCATCGCGCTGTGCATCTTCATCGTGGTCAAGGGCATCAACCGTCTGAAGCGCCCGGTGCCAGCCGCCGCCGCACCGGCTCCGCCGACGAAGACGGAAGTATTGTTGCAGGAAATAAGGGATCTGCTGGCAAAACGGTAGGTCTTTGTTTCACTGGGCGAACGCATTGCGCGTGAGGTTCTCACACCCGTCACGCGTCACGGCAAGGTCGTCTTCGATGCGGATACCGCCGAAGCGCGCGAGCGCTTCGACCTTGAGCCAGTTGATGTGCCGTCCACGGCCATCGCTGCGTGCCGCCTCGAGCAGCTGTCCGATGAAATAGATTCCGGGCTCCATCGTCACGACGAACCCCTCCTCGAGCGTGCGCGTCAGGCGCAGGTACGGGTGTCCCTCGGGACGTGGGATCTCGCCGCCCGCGGGCGAGCGCATGAGGCCGCCAACGTCGTGTACCTCGAGCCCGAGCAGGTGCCCGATGCCATGCGGCAGGAACACGGAGGTCACGCCGCTCGCCACGGCTTCCTCGACGCTGCAGCGGATGAGGTCCGCCTCGCGCAGCAGCTCGCCGCTGAGGCGGTGCGCGAGCAGGTGCACTTCCCGCCAATCGACCCCGGGACGCACCGCGGCGCACAGCGCCTGCTGCATGCGGTCCACGCGGCCGATGAGCGCCTCGAACTCGGCATCTGCCGCGCAGTAGGTGCGCGTGATGTCGCAGGCATAGCCGGCGAACCCGGCGCCGGCGTCGATGAGCAGCGAGAGCCGCTCGCGCGGGCGCTGCTTCTCCAACACCTGGTAGTGCAGCACGGCACCGCCGGCGTTGAGTGCGATGATCGGATTGTAAGGAAGTTCGTGCTCGCGCAGCCCGCACGCCCCGAGGAACGCCAGCTCGATCTCGAACTCGGAAAGCCCGGCGCGGAACGCCGCGAGCGCGGCGCGGTGCCCGAGCACTCCCAGGCGGCTCGCTTCGCGCAGGCACTCGAGCTCGTAGGGCGACTTCACGGCGCGGCCATAATCCAGGCGCCGCATCAGCGGCTGCGGGTTCACGGCGCCGACTCCCCAGGCGGCCAGCTCCGCGAACGCGTCGCCGATGTAGGCGGTGCCCGAGAGGTCGGCCGGCAGCAGGGCGCGTGCCGCGGCGCGGTCGGCGGCCGTGCGGATGTCGAAGTGGCGCACCCAGTAGCCTTCAGGCAGATCGACCGGCTTATACCAGTAGTCCGTCGGGCGCTCGAGGATCAGCCGCGGGCGCGCTCCGGGCTCGAACCAGACGAAGCTTCCGGGCGCATCCGCCAGCGGCACCCACACCTTGAAAGGGGCGTTGGCCACGAACGGATAGGTCCGGTCGTCCTCGAAGACCGGCAGCGGGCTGCCGGCATACACCAAGAGCCCGCTGAGGCCGCACGCCGCGAGCGCATGTGCGCTGCGCTCGCACAGCGCTGCCACGTGCGCAGCGAAGGTGCGCTCGAGCCTAACGTGCAATTCGTGTTGCGCTTGCGCTTCCGACATCCCAACCCCCTGGCACTGTCGCCCTGCACCGACACGCCACCGCGGTGGCCAATTTCCAATCGTACCGGGACTTCTATAGAATTTGCCCTCCGCGCATACCGGAACGGGTCGCGGAACGATCCACGAGCGGTCGTCGTCTCACCCATACAACTCTTGCTTCTCTTCGGGGTACCGATCGATGAACACCAAACTTGCTCTTAGCGCAATCGTTGCCGCGCTGATGCTCACGGCCTGCGCGAAGCAGGAATCCGCAGGCTCTGATCAGGCTGCAGCTCCTCCTGCTCCGTCGGCTCCGGCCAGCGACGCCAGCCAGGCACCGCCTGCCGGTGGGGCTGACCAGGCGGCTCCGGCTGCGGGAACCACAGGCTCTGGCGACGCTTCGTCTGCCCCGGGTGCGGCCGCTCCGGCCACGCCGCCGCCGGCTGACTCGAGCACGCCGCCGAAGCAGTAAGCTTTCGCGCTTACCGCTTTAAGCAACACGGCCTGGATGGTTCGCGCGGGCGAGCTGTCCAGGCCGTTCTCGTTGCGGACATGTCATGGCAGTGCAAAGCGTCAGCGTGCGCGATGCGCGGGCCGCACCGGCGGACCGGCTGTGGATTCAGAGCGTCTATCGCGAGTACCTCGATGACCTCAATCCCGGCACGGGACTGTTTCCGCGGCTCGGCGAAGTCGGGCACCGTGAGCCGGACCTGATCGCGCACTGGTTCGGCGATCCGAATACCTATCCGCTCGTGATCGTGAGAGGCAGCGAGCCGGTGGGCTTTGCACGCGTGGTGCGCTCGGTGGCCGGTGCGGCGCAGCCGCGCATCGACTACCGCATGGGCGAGTTCTTCGTGTCGCGCGCCCGGCGGCGCCTCGGCATCGGCCGCACGGCCGTGCAGCTGATCCTCAGCCGCTTCGCCGGACGCTGGGAGATCAGCGAATATCTGCGCAACGCCCCGGCGGTGAGCTTCTGGCGCCGCGTGGTAGCCAGCTACACGCAGGGCAGCTACCAGGAGCGCATCGTCAACGGCGAAGTGCACCAGGTGTTCGATTCCGCGAAGCCGCGTCCGGCGTAGCCGGCGGCGCGCAGCCGCCGCAGACGGAAGACTGCCGCGCCAGCAGCCGGGCGCGCAGCCGTGCGCGCCACGATGCACGCGCAACCCCGGGCAGCTTGTCGAGCGCGTCGAGCGTGCGCAGCCGCAGGGCGACCGACATCAGGCGCCACGCGGCGAACAGCGTGCACGCGAGCACCAGCACGCCCGCGAGCCACTGCTGCAGCAGCACGCTCATGCCGCGCCGCCGCCGAGCGCGAGTGCCACCCGGTAGGTGATGAACGCGCCGAGGTAGGCGAGCGCGAACAGGTACAGCGCCATGTACAGCGGGTAACGCCAGGAGTTGGTCTCGCGCTTGACGACCGCGAGCGTCGACAGGCACTGGGGCGCGAACACGTACCAGGCGAGCAGCGACAGGCCGGTGGCGACGCTCCAGCCGCGTGCAATCACCGGCTGCAGCGCGCCCGCCACGTCGCTCGCGCCGGACATCGCGTACACCGTGCCGAGCGCGCTCACCGCTACCTCGCGCGCGGCGAGCCCCGGAACCAGTGCAATCGAGATCTGCCAGTTGAAGCCGAGCGGCGCGAACAGGTACTCGAGACCGCGGCCGAGCAGCCCCGCGATGCTGTACTGGATGGCGGGCCCGGTGGCATGCGGCGGCGGCGCCGGGAAGCTGGCGAGGAACCACAGCACCACCATGAGCGTCAGGATGATGGTGCCGACGCGCGTGAGGAAGATGCGCGTGCGCTCCCACAAGCCGAGCGCGAGACTCGTCAGGTGCGGCAGGCGGTACTCCGGCAGCTCGAGCAGCAGCGGCCGGTAATCCCCGCGCATCACCGTACGCTTAAGAACGAAGGCGACCGCGAGCGCGCTGGCGATGCCCGCCAGGTAGAGGGCGAACAGCACCAGCCCGCGCAGGTTGAACGCGCCCACGGAGCGCGGCGGGATGAACGCGCCGATCAGCAGCGCGTACACCGGCAGCCGCGCGGAGCAGGTCATGAGGGGCGCGATCATGATGGTGGCCAGGCGGTCGCGCCGCGATGGAATGGTGCGCGTGGCCATGATTCCGGGGATGGCGCAGGCGAAGCTCGACAGCAGCGGAATGAAAGCGCGTCCCGAGAGGCCGGCGCGTCCCATGAGTCGGTCGAGCATGTAGGCGGCGCGCGGCAGGTAGCCGGAGTCCTCCAGCGCCAGGATGAAGAGGAACAGGATGAGGATCTGCGGCAGAAACACCAGCACGCTGCCGGTGCCGGCAATCACGCCGTCGAGCAGCAGCCCGCGCAGCGGGCCCGGCGGCAGCACGCTGCTCAGGTGAGCGGCGAGGGACTGCACGCCGGAATTGATCAGGTTCTGCGGCGCGCGTGCCCAGCTGAATACCGCCTGGAACATGAGAAACAGCACGCTCGCGAGCAGCGCGGGACCTGCGATCGGATGCAGCACCACCGCGTCGAGTCGCTCGAGCGCCGCCTGACGCGGCGGCACGCGGTAGCCGCTCTCCGCGAGCACACGCCGCACTTCGCGCTGCGTGGCCTCGATGGCGGCGGCATCCGCCGGCGGCGGCGCGCTCGGCGCCTGGCGGTAGCGCGCCAGCGCCCGCGCGCTCAACCCGTAGCTCTCGATGGCTTCGACGAGCGCACGCTCGCCGCCGGCACGCACGGCCACCGTCGGCACCACGGGCACGCCCAGCGCACGTTCGAGAGCGGCACGGTCGAGCTGGTAGCCGCGCTGCGCGGCGACATCGCTCATGTTGAGCGCCACGATCATCGGCACTCCGAGCTGCTTGAGATCGAGCACCAGCCGCAGGTTGAGGCGCAGGTTGGTCGCATCGACGACGCACACCAGCAGGTCAGGCGCCGGCTCGACCGCGTGGCGCCCGAGCACCACGTCGCGCGCGATGGCCTCATCGAGCGTGGCGGGCTCGAGACTGTAGGCGCCGGGCAGATCGACCACGCGGTAGGTGCGGCCGCTGCGCGGACCGGTGAGCCGGCCTTCCTTGCGCTCGACGGTGACGCCGGGGTAGTTGGCGACCTTCTGCCGGCTGCCGGTGAGACGATTGAAGAGTGCGGTCTTGCCGCAGTTCGGAACGCCGATGAGCGAGAGGCTGAGCTGCGGCGCGGCGACGGCCGCCGCCGCGGGGGCGTTCATGGATGCTGCAGCTCGACCCGCTCGGCGGCGATGCTGCCCACGCTGTAGGGTGAGGCGGATCGGGGGTGCTGCAGCTGCACGTGCACGCTCTGTGCCTCGCGACGTCGCAACGCCAGCGTCGTGTGCCCCACGCGCACCACGAAGGGATCGCGTCCGGGGCGCGCCTCCGTCAGGATTTCGATGTGCTCGCCGGGCACGAAGCCCAGCTCGAGCAGCCGCCGCTCGAGCGCGGAGAGCCGCGCACCGGCTGCGCCGACACCCACCACGCGGCCGCGCGCACCGGGGGACAGCGCCGCGAGGCTCGTAAAGCCACCCTCAACAGCCAGATCGGCGAGGGGGCCAGCGGGCGCAACGGCGGCAGCAGCGTTCATGGTCGCCAGTATGAATGAGAACGGTTCGCATTTGCAATCGTATTACCGCGGGGCCTTGCGGCTCTCCTGCCGGCCCCCGTTCCCGCCGAGACTAGTGTTCTTAATCAACGTGTTAGCGCCAGGCAAGCGCAGGCAACCGCAGGAAAGCGCAGGCAAGCGCAACGGCCCCGTCGATCTCTACGCGCCTCCCCTCGCGGCCGCACGAGGTGCGGCCACGCTTTCCAGCTCAGCCGCGTGCTGCAGGCTCTCGCGACGCACGAGCGGTGCGAGGTAGCGGCCCGTCCAGGAGGCGGCGTTCGCCGCGATGTCCTCCGGGGTGCCGGTGGCGATGATCTGCCCGCCGCCTTCGCCGCCTTCGGGCCCCAGATCGATCACCCAGTCGGCGGTCTTGATGACGTCGAGGTTGTGCTCGATCACCACGATGGTGTTGCCTTCGTCGCGCAGGCGGTGCAGCACGTGCAGCAGCTGCTCCACGTCGTGAAAGTGCAGCCCGGTGGTGGGCTCATCGAGAATGTAGAGCGTGCGGCCGGTGGCGCGCTTGGCGAGCTCGCGCGCGAGCTTCACCCGCTGCGCCTCACCGCCCGAGAGCGTGGTGGCGTTCTGGCCGAGCCGCACGTAGGAGAGTCCGACGTCGGTGAGGGTCTGCAGCTTGCCCGCCGCCGCGGGCACGTTCTGGAAGAACCGCGCCGCCTCCTCGACCGTCATCTCGAGCACTTCGTGGATGTTCTTGCCGCGGTAGCGGATCTCGAGTGTCTCGCGGTTGTAGCGCTGTCCCTTGCATACATCGCACGGCACATACACGTCCGGCAGGAAGTGCATCTCCACCCGCAGCACCCCGTCCCCCTGGCACGCCTCGCACCGCCCGCCCTTGACGTTGAAGCTGAAGCGCCCGACGTCGTAGCCGCGCGCGCGCGCCTCGGGCACCGCCGCGAACAGCTCGCGCAGCGGCGCGAACAGTCCGGTGTAGGTGGCGGGGTTGGAGCGCGGCGTACGCCCGATCGGGCTCTGGTCGATGTCGATGACGCGATCGATTTCGCCGAGCCCCTCGATGCGCTCGACCGGGGCCGCCTCGAGGCGCGTCCCCTGCAGCTGCGCGGCCGCGTGGCCGAACAGCGTGTCGACGATGAGCGTCGACTTGCCCGAGCCTGACACGCCGGTCACACAGGTGAACAGCCCGAGCGGAATGTGCGCCGTCACGTGCGCCAGGTTGTTGCCGTGCGCGCCGATGATATGGATCTGGCGTGCGGGGTCGGGCCGCATGCGCAGGCCCGGCAGCGCGATGCGGCGTTTGCCGGCGAGATATTGCCCGGTGATCGACTCGGGATTCGCCTCGATGTCGGCCGGGGTTCCCTGCGCAACCAGGTGGCCCCCGTGCGCGCCGGCGCCGGGACCCAGGTCCACCACGTGGTCGGCCTCGCGTATCGCCTCCTCGTCGTGCTCGACCACGATCACCGTGTTGCCGAGGTCGCGCAGCTGCTTGAGCGTCGCGAGCAGCCGGCGGTTGTCGCGCTGATGCAGTCCGATCGAGGGCTCATCGAGGATGTACATGACGCCGGTGAGACCTGAACCGACCTGGCTGGCGAGACGAATGCGCTGCGATTCCCCGCCCGAGAGCGTCTCGGCGCTGCGATCGAGCGTCAGGTACTCGAGTCCGACGTCGACGAGGAAGCGCAGCCGCTCGAGGACGCCCTTGACGATGCGCGCGGCGACTTCACCGCGCCAGCCCTCGAGAGTGAGGTGCGTGAAGAACTCGAGTGCGCGGCCGATGGTCAGGTGCGCCACCTGCGGCAGGCTCTGGCCGGCGAGGAACACGAAGCGCGCCGCGCGGTTCAGCCGCGTGCCCTGGCATTCCGGGCACGGCCGCACGCCGAGGTAGCGCGCCAGCTCCTCGCGCACCATTGGCGACTGCGTCTCACGGTAGCGCCGCGTCAGGTTGGGAATGATGCCCTCGAAGGGATGGCGCTTGCGCGAGCGGTGCCCGGCCGCTTCGCGGTAGCTGAACTCGATGGCCTCCGTACCGCTGCCGGACAGCAGCACGTGGCGCGCGTGCTCGGGCAGCTCGGTCCAGGGTGTCTCGATGTCGAAGCCGTAATGCCTCGCGAGCGACTGGATCATGTGGAAGTAGTGCTCGTTGCGCCGGTCCCAGCCGCGCACCGCGCCGCCGGCGAGCGACAGGTGCGGGTGTACGACGACGCGCAGCGGATCGAAGAACTCCTGCACGCCGAGTCCGTCGCAGCTCGGGCATGCGCCGGTCGGGTTGTTGAAGGAGAACAGCTTCGGCTCCAGCGGTGGCACGCTGTAACCGCACACCGGGCAGGCGTGGCGGCTCGAGAACACCAGCGGCTCGCGCGCGGGCTCGTCGAGGAACACCAGGCGCGCCAGCCCGTCGCTAAGGCGCAACGCCGTCTCGAAGGACTCCGCCAGGCGCTGCTGCGCGTCGGGCCGCACGCGCGTGCGGTCCACCACGGCCTCGATGGTGTGCTTCTTCTTCGGATCGAGCTTGGGCAACGCCTCCATGTCGTGGATCCGCCCGTCGATGCGCACGCGCACGTAGCCCTGCGAGGCGAGGTCCTCGATGATCTCCAGGTGCTCGCCCTTGCGGTCGCTCACGACCGGGGCGACGAGCGCCGCGGCAGTGCCCTCGGGCAGGCGCAGCACCTGGTCGACCATCTGGCTGACTGTCTGCGCGGTCAGCTCGATGCCGTGATCGGGACAGCGCGGGATGCCGGCGCGCGCATACAGCAGGCGCAGGTAATCGTAGATCTCCGTCACCGTACCGACCGTCGAGCGCGGGTTGTGCGAGCTCGCCTTCTGCTCGATGGCGATCGCCGGCGAGAGTCCCTCGATGCTGTCGACATCGGGCTTGTCCATGGTGGACAGGAACTGCCGCGCGTAAGCGGACAGCGATTCCACGTAGCGGCGCTGGCCTTCGGCGTAGAGCGTGTCGAAGGTGAGCGAGGACTTGCCCGAGCCGGACAGCCCGGTCACGACGATCAGCCGCTCGCGCGGCAGATCGAGGCCGAGGTTCTTGAGATTGTGGGTGCGCGCACCGCGCACGCGGATGTACTGCATTGAACCGGAAATTGTACGCGCCCGAAGCGGTGCGACCTAAGGACCGGGGAGCTCGCACGGGAGGATGTCGCCCAAGCGAATGTGGAGGTGTCGCGGGCGGTTTTCACCGCCCCAAACCAGCCCTCCGGACCTCTTGACTACTCTTAAATATATCTTAAGATATATCGGACAAGACAGAAGGAGTTGACTTAATGCATCGGCACTACTTTAAGGATGGCTGCGGCCCCTCGCGCGGCGGCCGTGGCGGCGGTTACGAGATGGGCGGGCGGCACGGGCGCCGCTTCGGCTACTTCGCGGGCGGATTTCTCGGTGGCGGGGGGCCGGGCGGACGCGCTTTTCGCGCCGGCCGGCGCCTGGCTGCGGGCGATCTGCAGCTGGTGCTCCTGGCGCTGCTCGCCGAGCGGGCCAGTCACGGCTATGAGCTGATGAAGGCGCTCGAGGAGCGCTCGGGCGGCTTCTACAGCCCGAGTCCCGGCATGATCTATCCCGCACTCACCTGGCTTGAGGAGGTGGGTTACGCGAGCGTGGCGGCCGACGGCGCCAAGAAGCTCTACAGCATCACCGAGTCGGGACGCGAGCACCTCAGGCAAAACCAGGAGGCGGCCGCCGCCATGCTCGGTCAGCTCGAGTACATCGGCCGCAGAATGGGGCGGGTGCGCGAGATCTTCGGCGGCTTCCACGAGGAGGACGAGACGGCCGGCTCGGCGGAATACGCCCTGGCGCGCCACGAGCTGCGGGCGGCGCTGCGCGAGAAGCGCGGCGCCCCGGCGCAAGAGCAGAGCCGCATCGCCGCAATACTGCGCGGCGCGGCGGCGCAGATCCGCGGCAAGAGCTGAACGCGCCCGGCGCGCAATATCGCCGTGTCTGCGGCCGCAATTGCCGCTAGCCGCCGCCGCACGGCATCACTATGCTGTCCGTTCTCCATCGCCCGACTCGACCAAGGACATCAAGATGGCCCGCGGCGTCAACAAAGTGATCCTCATCGGCAACCTCGGCGCCGACCCCGAAACCCGCGCCATGCCCTCGGGCACCACGGTCGCCAACCTGCGCATTGCCACGAGCGAGAGCTGGCGCGACAAGCAGAGCGGCGAGCAGCAGGAGCGCACCGAGTGGCATCGCGTGGCGCTGTTCGGCCGGCTGGCGGAGGTTGCCGGCGAGTACCTGCGCAAGGGCTCGCAGGTCTACATCGAGGGGAGCCTGCGCACGCGCAAGTGGCAGGACAAGCAGGGCAATGACCGCTATTCCACCGAGATCGTCGGCAACGATCTGCAGATGCTCGGCGGCCGTGGCGGGGCTGGCGGTGGCGAGGCATCCCGCGGCGCCGCTGGCGCGGCGGCGGCCGGCGGGGCGGGCGGCGGCGCTGCGGCGTTGGCGGAAGAGTCCGCCGGCGGGGGCGCATCGCGCAGCGAGGAATTCGACGACGACATTCCGTTCTAGCAGCGACGCTACGCGACGCATGCGCACCGCGTAGACGCTCCGCTCAGAATGACCAGCCGAGTCCTCCCATCACCACGTCGGTGTCGCGGCCGTTGGTGGTGAGCGTGCGGTCCCAGTAGGCGCGCAGGTGCAGCATGCGCGTGATGCGCCAGGTCATGGTCATGCTGAGCAGTCCCAGCACCTGAGTGTGGGTAGCAATTCCCACCACCGTATCCGAGGGCACAAGGTAATCCTGATCGCGCGCGAGGTAGAAACCGCCCGCGATCCCGACGTCGGCGTGGTGGTTGAGGAATTCGCGCACCAGACCGAGCTGCCCGGCTACACCCTTGCGCTTGACCACGTGCGTGTTGCCCTCGTCGAGGTAGGTGCCAATGGCGTCGAGGTAGGGGGTGAGCCGTTCACGAAATTCCGCCGCCCACGCGACGCCGTGAGGCGACTGGAGATTGTTCTGCACGCTGTTGCCGGCCATGAGCGTCATCTCGGCGCGCGGCGTGCTGAGGTCGTAGTGGGACGGCGGCACCGGCCCGGGAGCCGCGGCGCTCTCGAACTGGTAGCCGAAGCCGAGCTGCAGCGTGTTGGTCGAGATGCTCGTCGTGGTCCGCGCGTAGTTGTAGCGCAGTTGCATCACCCAGGGCGCGCGGAAATACCACTGCGCCGCGACGCTGAACAGCGCGCCCCAGTCGTGCGCATCCGTGACCTGACCGGTGGAGCTGACATAGGTGGTGTCGTAGTAACGGTACGGCCCCACGCCCGCCGACAGCAGGAACGTGCGCGAGTTGCTCGGCCAGCGCAGCCACAGCTGCGGACTGTAGCCGTCGCGGTGATGGTCGGTGACGTGCCCCTCGTTCAGCCAGGTGAAGCTGGCGTAGACGTAGTCACTGAGGTTGTGCGCGTACTCGATGGCATACGAGTACGTGGATTCCTTGAGGCTCTGGGTGTATTGGCCGCCCGCGAGTGCATACAACTCCTGTGCGCCGGCCGGCGCGCACCCTGCCGCCAGCAACGCCGGCAGCGCGATGAAGCGCAGTCGGGAAATTACGCGTGTCATGAGCTCTCCTTAGCCAGACGCGTGATCAGCGAGTACGGTCGCCGTACCGCATGCTTTCATGTATTACCAGGGCGCGCCAGCGTGGCCGCAGTCGGCCGACGTTGACCGATGCCCCCACCCGCCACGCTAGAGATTGGTCCTGAGGAAACTGTCGAGCTCTTTCAACACCTGCACGCGGGTCTGCGTGCGCGACATCCAGTGGTCTTCGCCCGCAAGCGTCGCCACCGTCACGCTCTTGCCAGCCGAGCTCAGTGCGTGCGCCATCCGCTCCGACTGGTCGTTCGGCACGATCGCATCGCCGGTTCCGTAGATGAGGAGTATCGGGATCGTGATCGTGGCGACGGAATTGATCGGCGATCGGGTCCACAGAGACCGATCGGTTGGTGCGCCGATGCGCTCTTTCCACTCGGACTGCGCGGCAGACACAACGTGGGTGAACCCCCAGTCTATCGGCACCTCTGCCTGCATCAGGGCCGGGATATCGGAGACGCCGCTGATGCTCGCGGCGCACTTGTAAAGCTTCGGTGTGAACGCGGCGCCGGCAAGCGCCGCGTACCCTCCGTAGGAGGCTCCGACGATCCCGATGCGGTGCGGGTCCGCGACGCCTTGGTCGATCATGGCCTGCACGCCGTCGGTGACGTCGTCCTGCATCAGGCCGCCCCACTGACGGTATCCGGCCTGCTCGAAGGCATCTCCGAAGCCGGTCGAGCCGCGAAACTGCGGCTGCAGCACCGCGTAGCCGCGTGAGGCGATGAACTGCACCAGCCAATCAAAACGCGGGTAGTCGCGCGCCTGGGGTCCGCCGTGCGGCAGCACCACGAGCGGCAGGGGGCCTGCCGCCTTGCCGGGCGGCAGCGTGAGATAAGCCGGGATCGCCGTGCCGTCGCGGGCCTTGTAGGTGATCTCCTTCAGTTCTCCCAGCGGCACACCGTTGAGCGCCGGGTACTCCTCCGCGGCGATGTCCGCGCGATGTGCGGCGAAATCGACGAGGTAGTACACGGGCGGGGTCGAGGGCGTCTCGACGCGCGCGAGCGTCTTGGTGCCGTCCGTGCTCCAACCTTCGATGTCGATATAGCGTCCGGGAAATGTTCGCTGCAGCACGTCGAAGCGATGTTGCGCCGCCGGCTCGAGCCAGCGCAGGGTGGTCTTGGACCCGCTCACGTAGACCCCGACGATCGCGCCCGTGTCGGGATCGGAATACGCTCGGGTGATATCCGTGTCGGGATCCTCCGCCAGTACTCTTGCCGGTGAACCGTCGAGCGGCACCGCCCACGCCGCCTTGTGCGTACGCCCGTTCGTCGCGAGCAGCACCAGCGCGGAGTTGTCGGGGAGCAGGCCCGCCATCGTAGGCGGCTCGCGGTCGTCTCTGCGCAGGATCTCGCGGGCGTCATTCTCCCCGGACAGTGCGTACACGCGGTACGCGGTCGTCTTCCAGTCCCAGTCCTCACGCACGAGCGCCCTGCCGTTGCGGTCCACCAGCCATCCGACCGTGTGCTCGTTGCCGCCCTTGATGATCTCGGCCTTTCCGGTGGCAGTGTCGACCTCGATGAGGCAGTCCGCGGTGAAATGACATACGGCGCGGCTCGCCATGAGCACCGTGCGCGGCTTCGCAGTGCGGGCGCGAACCAGATACGCGAATGAGGTCGTCTGCGCCGACGCGCCGCGTGACGCACTGAGCGTAGGAAGCAACCGCCCATCCCCGCCACCCACATCCTGGGCGACGAACAGGTAGTACTCGCGCGACTGCTGCGCGGCGACCTGGGAATCGACCGCCTGGCTCACCTCGATGATCAGCGTCTGATTGTCACTCCAGAAGAGGCGTCGCAGCTTGCTGCGCTCGGGCACGGCGAGGATGCGCTGCGTCTTGCGCCCCGGCACGTCGAACATCACGATGCGCGGCCTGACCTCTTTGTGATCGATCCACGCCAGCCAGTGACCGTCGGGACTCAGGACCACGCCGGTCTGAAGCGGCAGCGTGCCGAAGGCTTCCGGCGGAGGTGCTGCGGCGCTGGCTGACTGTGTGCTGGCCGGCTGCGCTGCGGCCGGTTCGGCGCCGGCGGGCGCTGCAGCGGCAGCCACCATGGCAAGCAGCCACGCGATCCACGTCATCTTAGGTTTCATGGCCCCGCACCTTTCCCGATAGGCATCGGGCGTCTGGTGTCTTGTTCAGGGGGTATCCCCGGTCGATGCAGTATGCGAGCCCGGCTCGCCGGTGCCAATCCGCGCGCCGCGGCCGCCGCCGGGCCGCGGCCACCCCGCAGGCTTGCAAACTCATGAACTTGTTGGATTTTTTTATATTCCGCCCGTGCCCGTGCGGCCGTAACTATTAGGCCGTAGAATTTCCCGCTCGCCTTATATGCCCCGCCGCTACTTCATCAAGACCTTCGGCTGCCAGATGAACGAGTACGACTCCGCGCGCATGGCGGACGTGCTGCGCACTGGCGCAGGCCTCACGGTCGCCACCGACCCGGCTGAGGCCGACGTGCTGCTGATGAACACCTGCTCGGTCCGCGAGAAGGCCCAGGAGAAGGTGTTCTCGCTGCTCGGCGAATGGCGCGCGCTCAAGACGCGCCGCCCGGAAGTGATCATCGGCGTCGGCGGCTGCGTGGCGAGCCAGGAAGGGGAGGCGATCACCGCGCGCGCCCCGTTCGTCGACCTGGTGTTCGGGCCGCAGACGCTGCACCGGCTGCCGCAGATGATCGCTGAACTGCGCCGCACCGGCCGTGCCGTGGTCGACGTGAGCTTTCCGGAGATCGAGAAGTTCGATCACCTGCCGCCGCCGCGTGCCGAGGGCGCGCGTGCCTACGTTTCCGTCATGGAGGGCTGCAGCAAGTACTGCAGCTTCTGCATCGTTCCCT
Organism: Steroidobacteraceae bacterium; assembly: GCA_035482695.1. Taxonomy (GTDB): domain Bacteria; phylum Pseudomonadota; class Gammaproteobacteria; order Steroidobacterales; family Steroidobacteraceae; genus 13-2-20CM-66-19. The sequence goes on from DATHQM010000003.1 coordinate 28,389, forward strand.
ACACCCGCGGCGAGGAAGTCAGCCGTTCTTTCGACTCGGTGCTCACGGAAGTACGCCAGCTCGCCTCGCAGGGGGTGTGCGAGGTCACACTGCTCGGGCAGAACGTCAACGCCTACGCGGGTCCGATGGCCGATGGCGCCCGGGTCGATCTCGCCACGCTCATCCACCACGTGGCACGGATCTCCGGCATCGAGCGCATCCGTTTCACCACCTCGCACCCGCTGGAATTCAATGACAGCCTGGTCGAGGCATTCGCCAGCGTCGCCACGCTGGCCGATCACCTGCACCTTGCGGTGCAGAGCGGCTCGGACCGCGTGCTCTCGCTCATGAAGCGCGGCTACACCGCACTCGAGTTCAAGGACAAGGTGCGCCGCCTGCGCGCGGTGCGTCCCGACATCTCGATTTCCTCCGATTTCATCGTCGGCTTTCCCGGCGAGAGCGAGCGCGACTTCGAGGCGACGCTCGCGCTGGTGGGCGAGGTGGGATTCGACCAGTCCTTCAGTTTCATCTACAGCCGCCGCCCCGGCACCCCGGCGGCCTCCTTGCCCGACGAGGTGGCGCCGGCGGTGAAGCAACAGCGCCTGGCGCGCCTGCAGCAGCAGCTCGATGCACAGGCGCGCCGCATCAGCGAGCGCATGGTCGGCACGCAGCAGCGCGTGCTCATCGAGCGGCCGGCGAAGCGCGACAGCGGCGAGCTGGCCGGCCGCACGGCCAACAACCGCTGGGTGAATTTCGCCGGACCGCGCGAGCTCATCGGCCGCTTCGCCGACGTGCTGGTCACCGCCGCGCATCCGCACAGCCTGCGCGGCCGGCTGGCGCACAGCGCTGGCCGGGCGGCGCGCACCGCGCCCACCGCGGCGTGCGCCGCGGTGGGCGGCTGAGAGCCCGTGGCAACCGCAGCGCCCGAACGGCGGGAATTCGAGCTGGGTCCTTCCGACAATGCGCGCCTCGCCAATCTGTGCGGACCGCTCGACGAGAACCTGCGCCTGCTCGAGAGCCGGCTGAACGTGCGCATTCACCGCCGCGGCGACACGTTCCGCGTCAGCGGCGCGCAGGCGGTGAGCGCCGAGGACCTGCTGCGCGAGCTGTTCGCGCTCACGCAGCAAGAGGAGATCACGCCGGAGCGCGTACACCTCGCGCTGCGCGAGCGCGAATCCGGCCCGCCGCCGCAGGAGGACGGGCGCGAGCACGGCGTGCGCGTGCCGAGCGGCGGCATCCGCGCGCGCGGCGCCCACCAGCGCGACTATCTCGGCCACATCCGCACGCGCGACCTCACCTTCGGCATCGGCCCCGCCGGCACCGGCAAGACCTACCTGGCGGTGGCATGCGCGGTGGAGGCGCTGCAGGCCGAGCGCGTGCGGCGGCTGATCCTGGTGCGTCCGGCGGTGGAGGCGGGCGAGCGCCTCGGGTTCCTGCCGGGAGACCTGACGCAGAAGGTCGATCCGTACCTGCGGCCGATGTACGACGCGCTCTACGAGATGATGGGGTTCGACCGCGTGGCGCGCTTCATCGAGCGCAACGTCATCGAGGTCGCGCCGCTCGCCTTCATGCGCGGCCGCTCGCTCAACGACTCCTTCATCATTCTCGATGAGGCGCAGAACACCACCATCGAGCAGATGAAGATGTTCCTCACGCGCATCGGCTTCGGCTCCAAGGCGGTGGTCACCGGCGACGTCACGCAGACCGACCTGCCGGCGGGCAAGCAGTCGGGGCTCGCGCACGTGGTCGACGTGCTGCGTGCGGTGGAGGGCGTCGCCTTCACGTTTTTCGACGCACACGACGTGGTGCGCCACCCGCTGGTACAGCGCATCGTGCGCGCCTACGAATCGCGCGGGGGCACGCCGTGAAGGCCGCGCGCCGCGCGCCGCGCGCGCCGCACGCGCCGCACCTGGGCCGCGCGCACCAGACACTGCGCGCCGCGGCCGCCGGATCAGCACTGCAGCTGACACTGCGCCGCCGCGTGCGCGGCTGGTCGCCGGGCCGCGGCGAGCTGATGCGCTGGGCGAGCGCCGCGCTCGGGCGCAGTGCCGCCGGCCGCGAGCTCGGGGTGTGCACGGTGGGCGCGCCCGAGAGCGCGCGCCTCAATGCCCGCTTCCGCGGCCGCGATCAGCCGACCAACGTGCTGTCCTTCCCGGCCGCGCCGCTGCCGGGCGGCGGACCTGCGCCGCTCGGCGAGCTGGTCATCTGCCCGCGCGTGCTGCGGCAGGAGGCGCGCGCGCAGGCCCGGTCGCTGCGGGCGCACTGGGCGCACCTGGTGGTGCACGGCGCGCTGCACCTGGTGGGTTACGACCACGAGCAGGCCGCCGACGCGCGCCGCATGGAGCGCCGCGAGATCGCGGTGCTGCAGCGGCTCGGCTTCGCCAATCCATACCGGAGCTGAACCGCACGCATGGCCAAGGATCTGAACACCACCGGCCGCTGGCTCAAGCGCCTCACGCACGGCGTCACCGAGCCGCAGGACCGGGCGCAGCTGCTCACCATGCTGCGCGAGGTCAGCGAGCGCGGCCTGATCGACGCCGACGCGCTCACCATGCTCGAGGGCGTGCTGGAAGTGGGCGACCTGCAGGTGCGCGACATCATGGTGCCGCGGGCGCAGATGGTGTGCGTGCGGCGCGCGAGCGACGCAGCACGCATCCTGCCGGTGGTGGTCGAGTCCGGCCACTCGCGCTTCCCGGTGATGGACGAGGACCGCGACGACATCGTCGGCATCCTGCTCGCCAAGGACCTGCTGCGGCTGACGACCGCGCAGGCGCGCGAGCGCTTCGACATCCGCGAGTACATGCGCCCGGCGGTGTTCGTGCCCGAGTCCAAGCGTCTCAACGTGTTGCTCAAGGAATTCCGCCGCAACCGCAATCACATGGCGATCGTCGTCGATGAGTACGGCGGGGTGTCGGGACTGTGCACCATCGAGGACGTGATCGAGCAGATCGTCGGGGAGATCGACGACGAGTTCGACGTCGAGGAGGATCACATCCGCCGCGACGCAGAACGCCAGTTCACGGTGCGCGGCGTGACGCGCATCGCGGAGTTCAACGAGTATTTCACTGCGCGGCTCTCCGAGGCCGAGGGCGTCGATACGGTCGCGGGACTTCTGATGAAACAGCTCGGGCGGCTGCCGCGCCGCGGCGAGAGCCTGACGCTCGGCGGCTTCGAATTCCGCGTGCTGCGCGCCGACCGGCGGCGGGTCGATACGCTGCGCGTGGTGGCGCCGCACGACGTTCTGCCGCCGCCTGAAGAGCGCTCCGCGGACGGCGCCTCCTAGCTGCCATGCAGGCCGCCGCGGAAACCGCCGTCGCCGGCACGGCGCCCGTGCGTTACACCCTGGCCGCGCCGCGCTCGATGCTGCTGCGTACGCTGTTCGCGCTGTTCGCCGGCGGGGTGCTCGCCGCGGCCTTTGCGCCGCTCAACCTGTGGCCGCTCGCGTTCCTCTCGCCGGCGCTGCTCATGTGGCTGTGGCAGGACGCCGCGCCGCGCGCCGCCGCGCGGCTCGGCTTCTGGTTCAACTTCGCCACCTTCGCCGCCGGCACCTACTGGCTGTACATCAGCATCCACGGCTTCGGCGGCGCGCCGCTGTGGATCGCCTTCGGCCTGATGCTCGGGCTGGTGGGCATCATGGGGCTGTATCACGCGGCGCTCGGCTACGCGGTGGCGCGCTGGCTGCCCGTGCGCGGGGCGCTGCGCTGGCTGCTCGCGCTGCCCGCGGCGTGGCTGCTGGTCGAGTGGTGGCGCGGCTGGTTCCTGTCCGGGTTCTCGTGGCTGTCGCTCGGGTACTCGCAAACCGACACCTGGCTGGCGGGTTACGCCCCGGTGGCGGGTGTCTACGGGGTGAGCGCGGTGGTGCTGCTGTGCGCCGGCGCCCTCACCGCGCTGGTGCTCGGCGAACGGCGCACGCGACTGCTCGCCGCCATGGTGCTGATCCTCGCTACGGCGGGGGCGGCGGTGCTGCACGGACGCTCCTGGACGCACGCTGCCGGTGCGGGCGTCAGCGTGGCGGTAGTGCAGGGGGCGATCCCCCAGGACGAGAAGTGGCTCGAGAGTAACCGCGGCACGACGCTCAGCCTCTACCAGTCGCTCACCGAGAAAGTGCTCGGCACGCAGCTCATCGTCTGGCCGGAGTCGGCGCCGGCCGATGTGGCCAACGACATCGTTCCCTACATCAACAATCTCTACCGCGAAGCACGCGCTCGCGACTCGGCGCTGGTGATCGGCGTGCTGCGCGCCGAGGGCAATCCCGCCCAGCCGCGCGAGGCGCGCTACTACAACTCGGTACTGGCGCTCGCCGACCAGGTGAGCTGGTACGACAAGCATCACCTGGTGCCGTTCGCGGAGTTCTTCCCGGTGCCGCACTTCGTGCGCAACTGGCTGCGGCTGATGAATCTGCCGTACGCGGACTTCACCCCCGGCGCGCTGGTGCAGCCGCCACTGTCCGCGGCCCACCTGCAGCTCGGGACGACGGTGTGCTACGAGGACGCCTACGGCAGCTCGATGCTCGCGGTGTTGCCGCGCGCCGACGCCCTGGTGAACGTGACCAACGACGCCTGGTTCGGCCATTCCAGCGCCCGCTACCAGCATTTCCAGATCGCCCGCATGCGTGCCATCGAGGCCGGCCGCTACATGGTACGCGCCGCCAACGACGGCGTTTCGGCGGTAATCGGGCCGCACGGCGAAGTCATCGCCCGTGCCCCGGAATTTACCCCGGTGGCGCTGGTCTCAAGTATTGTCCCTTATGCCGGCCTGTCTCCCTACGCCCATGTTGGAAACTGGCTGGTGGTGAGCCTCGCAGCGCTGGCGCTGGCGTACGGGGTTTGGGTACGGAATGATAGACAGCGGCGGCGCCGCCGCGACTGATACGGGAAGTATCGCCATGAAAGCCACGTTTGCCGCCTGCCGCGTTCCGCCCGCCGCGTGGGTCGCGGCGCTGTGTGTCGGTGCGCTGCCGGCGCTGGTGGGCTGCTCGCGCGGATTCTCCGCGCAGTTCCCGAGCGGCGCGAGCACCGCTGCCGCGCAGAGTGGGCTGCCGGCGGCTGCAGCTCCGGCGCCGCAGGCGGCCGAGCCGCTGACGCGCGCGCTGCCAGACTTCTCACAGCTCGTCGATCGCTACGGACCGGCGGTGGTCAACGTCGAGGTGGTGGAGAAGGCGCAGCAGGGCGGCGGTATCCAGGGGCTCTCGCCGAATGATCCGTTCTACGACTTCTTCCGCCGCTTCGGCATTCCGGCCCCCGACGGCGGCCAGCGTGAGCATCAGCCGCCGTTGCGCGGCGCCGGCTCGGGGTTCATCGTCAGCCCCGATGGCTACATCCTCACCAACACCCACGTGGTCGAGAACGCCGAGCAGGTGACCGTGCGCCTCACCGACCGGCGCGAATTCGCCGCCAGGGTGATCGGAGCCGACGAGCGCACCGACGTGGCCGTCATCAAGATCAGCGCCAGCAACCTGCCGATCGTCAAGCTCGGTGATCCCGCGCACATCAAGCCCGGCCAGTGGGTGCTCGCCATCGGCTCGCCGTTCGGGTTCGAGAACACCGCCACCGCCGGCATCATCAGCGCCACCTCGCGCGCGGTGCCCGGGGAGAACTATGTGCCGTTCATCCAGACGGACGTGCCGGTGAATCCGGGCAATTCCGGCGGCCCGCTGTTCAACATGGCCGGTGAAGTGATCGGCATCAACTCGCAGATCTTCAGCCGCACCGGCGGTTTCATGGGCGTCTCGTTCGCCATCCCGATCGACGTGGCGCGCAACGTCGAGGAGCAGCTCATCAGGACCGGGCGTGTGGTGCGCGGCAGGATCGGCGTCACCATCCAGGACGTCAACGCCCAGCTCGCCGAGTCCTTCGGTCTCGACCGCCCGCGCGGCGCGCTGGTGTCCTCGGTGGAGAAGGACGGCCCGGCAGCGCACGCCGGCATCGCCGCCGGCGACGTGATCCTCGCCGTCGGCGGCCATCCCATCGAGCGCTACGGCGAGCTGTCGAGCGCCGTCGCCGGCATGAGGCCGGGCTCTGATGCGACTCTCGCAGTGTGGCGCAACGGCCGTGAGCAGAACTTCAGCGTCAAGGTGGTCGAGCTTCGCGAGCAGCAGCAGACCGTCGCCGGCCGCGGCAGCGGCCAGGGTGAGCACGAGGGCGGCGGCCAGGCCGGCGCGCTCGGTCTCACCGTGCGGCCACTCGCGCCGCGCGAGAAGGAGCAGGCCGGTACGCAGGGGAGCCTGGTGGTGGAGCAGGTCACCGGTCCGGCGCAGGCGGCGGAGATCGAGCCCGGCGACATCATCCTCGGCATCAACGGCAAGCGCGTGCACACGGTGAAGGAGCTGCAGGATGCCGCCGGCACCGCCGGCAAGGCCGTGGCGCTGCTCATTCAACGCGAGGACGCACAGATTTTCGTGCCGCTGCGCCTGCCGTAACGAACAATGCAAGAGACTTACGACCCCGCGGCGGTCGAGCGCGCCGCGCAGCAATATTGGGACGAGCGCCGCGCCTTCGAGGTGCACGAGGACAGCGCGCGAGCGAAATTCTATTGCCTGTCGATGCTGCCGTACCCGTCCGGCCGGCTGCACATGGGGCACGTGCGCAACTACACCATCGGCGACGTGCTGGCGCGCTACCTGCGCATGCGCGGCTACAACGTGCTGCAGCCCATGGGCTGGGACGCCTTCGGGCTGCCGGCCGAGAACGCCGCCATCAGCAACGGCGTGCCGCCGGCGCAGTGGACGCGGCAGAACATCGCGCACATGCGCGCGCAGCTGAAGTCGCTCGGCTTCGCGATCGACTGGAAGCGGGAGATCGCCAGCTGCGATCCCGAGTACTACCGCTGGAACCAGTGGTTGTTTCTGCGCATGCGCGAGCGGGGCATCGCCTACCGCAAGTCGGGGGTCGTGAACTGGGATCCGGTGGATCAGACCGTGCTCGCCAACGAGCAGGTGATCGATGGCCGCGGCTGGCGCACCGGCGCGCCGGTGGAGAAGCGCGAGATCCCGATGTACTACCTCGCGATCACACGCTACGCCGAGGAGCTCCTCGAGGCGCTGGACGAGTTGCCCGGCTGGCCCGAGCGCGTGCGCCTCATGCAGGCGAACTGGATCGGCCGCAGCGAAGGCTGCGACATCGCCTTCCCGTACGCGGCGGATGCGGTGCGTGCCATGGGCGGCGAGGGCACGCTCAAGGTGTTCACGACGCGCGCCGATACGCTGTTCGGTGCGACCTTCATGGCGATCGCCGCGGAGCACCCGCTGGCGCTCGCCGCCGCGCGCTCCAACCCGTCACTGGCGGCGTTCATCGAGGAATGCCGGCGCGGCACGGTGACCGAAGCCCAGGTCGCCACGCAGGAAAAGAGGGGCGTGGCGACCGGGTTGCACGTGTTGCACCCGTTCACCGGCAAGCCGCTGCCGGTGTGGGTCGCCAACTACGTGCTGATGGCCTACGGCGAAGGCGCCGTGATGGGCGTGCCGGGGCACGATGAGCGTGATTTCGAGTTCGCGCATAAGAACGGCCTTGCGGTCGTCACGGTGGTGCGCTCCCAGAGCGGCGCGTACCAGGAGGTGCGCGAGCCGTGGATCCCGGCGTACTCCGAGTACGGCATCACGGTGAACTCGGGCGAGTTCTCCGGTCTCGCGTTCCAGGCGGCGGTGGATGCGATCGCCGCGGCGCTGGAAAAGAAGGGCCTGGGCAGCAAGCGCGTGCAGTTCCGCCTGCGCGACTGGGGCATCTCCCGGCAGCGCTACTGGGGCTGCCCGATCCCGATCATTCATTGCGAGGGGTGCGGCGAGGTGCCGGTACCCGACGAGCAGCTCCCGGTGGTGCTGCCGGAGGATCTCGTGCCGGACGGCAGCGGCAACCCGCTGGCGAAGTCCCCGGCGTTCTACCAGTGCCCGTGTCCGAAATGCGGCAGGCCCGCGCGCCGCGAGACCGACACCATGGACACCTTCGTCGACTCGTCCTGGTATTTCATGCGCTACGCCTGCCCCGACGACGCCGGCTCCATGGTGGACCGGCGCGTCGACTACTGGCTGCCGGTCGACCAGTACATCGGCGGCATCGAGCATGCGATCCTGCATCTGCTGTACGCGCGCTTCTGGTCGCGGGTGATGCGTGATCTTAAGCTGGTGAAGTTCAGCGAGCCGTTCACCAATCTGCTGACGCAGGGCATGGTGCTGAATCACGTCTACTCGCAGCAGCCGCCGGGCGGCCGCAAGCGCTACTTCAATCCCGCGGACGTCGAGACGCGCCGCACTCCCGACGGCGGCACCGTGTGCGAAGTGGTGACCGAGGATGGCGCTACGGTGCAGGTGGTCCACGAAGGTCTCGGCAAGATGTCCAAATCCGAGGGCAACGGCGTCGACCCCGAGGGGCTCATCGAGCGCTTCGGCGCGGACACCGCGCGCCTCTACACGATGTACACCTCCCCGCCGGAGGACACGCTCGCATGGTCCGACGAGGGTGTGCAAGGCGCCGCGCGCTTCATCCGGCGGCTGTGGAGCTCGGTGTACGAGCACGTCGCGGCGGGTCCCGCCGCGGCTCTCGAGCCGGGCGCGCTCGGCGCCGCGCAGCGCGAGCTGCGGCGTGCGGCGCATCAGGCGCTCGCCAAGGCGACCGATGACATCGGCCGGCGGCGCAATTTCAACACCGCGATCGCCGCCATGATGGAGCTGCTCAACTCCATCCGGGCCTTCTCCGACACGAGCCCCCAGGGTCGCGCGGTGCGCCAGGAAGCGCTGCGGATCGAGGTGCTGGTGCTCGCGCCCGTGGCTCCCCACGTGTGCCACGCTCTGTGGCAGGCGCTCGGGCACACGACGGCCCTGATCGACGAGCGCTGGCCGCAGCCGGACCCGGCGGCGCTTGCCCAGGATACGCAACAGATCGTGGTGCAGGTGAACGGCAAGCTGCGCGGCCACATCATCGTCCCGGTGCATGCCGACGAGGCCGCGGTGCGCGCCGCCGCGCTCGCCGATGCGCACGTCAGGAAATTCGTGGCCGACAAGCCGGTGCGGCGCGTGATCATCGTGCCCGGCAAGCTCGTCAACGTGGTGGTATGAAGCACCCGGCACGCGCAGCAGGCGCCGCGTGTGCGGCCGCGGCGGCGCTGCTCGCCGCGGCCTGCGGCTTCCACCTGCAGGGGCGCACGCCGCTGCCGGCGCTGGTGAAGACCCCGTATCTCGAGGCGCCCGACCGGCAGAGCGATTTCGTGCAGAGCCTGCTGCATGCGCTGCTGGCGAATGGCGCACAACCCATGCAGGACAAGGCACACGCCTCGGTGGTGGTGAGCATCCTGCGTGACAACGTCACGCGGCGCGTGCTGTCGGTTTCGGCGCTCAACCAGCCGAACGAGTACGAGGTGACCTACACCGTGAGCTTCTCGGTCGCCGCGGGCGACAAGGAGCTGCTGGCCGCGCAGGAGCTGTCCGCCACGCGCACCTACAGCTTCGATGAGCGGCTGCTGCTCGCCAAGGACCACGAGGAGGACATCCTGCGCGCGGACATGGCGCACGATCTCGCCGACATGGTCATGCGGCGGCTGTCGAGCCTGTAAGCCAGGCGCGCGGTGCTGCTGCTGCACGCCATCGATCGCGCGGCGCTCGTCGCGCTCCTTGAGCGCCACGGCCTCGAGCTCGCCGTGCTGGCGCACGGCGAAGACATCCCCGGCTCCTACTGGGGTGAGAGCGAGGCTGGCCTTACGGGCAGCCGCCTGTATGCCCGCCCGGACACGCCGGTGCATTCCGTGCTGCACGAAGCCGCGCACTTCATCTGCATGACGCCGCAGCGGCGCGCGCGGCTCGATCGCGACGCGGGTGGCGACGATCTCGAGGAGTCGGCGGTGTGCTACCTGCAGGTGCTGCTCGCGCAGCAGCTCCCCGGGGTCGGTCGCACGCGCCTGTTCTCCGACATGGATGGCTGGGGCTACAGCTTTCGCCTCGGCAGCACGCGCGCCTGGTTCGAGGAGGATGCACGGGATGCGCGCGCCTGGCTCGAACGGCGCGGCGTCATCGGCGCGCGCGGTGAACTCACCGGGGCGTTAGCGGTGGCGCACGGCGAGGACGATGAGGATCCCCAGTAGGATCGTGAGTCCGAGCGCGCCGGCGAGCCACAGCCGTGCTGCGCCTCGCAGCGGCACTGCAGACAGCGGTACCTCGTCATCGAGCGCGACGAAACTCGCCAGCGACCGGCGGTACGCCCGCCACAGGAAGATCAGCGGCAGGACCACGAACACGCCGTAGGCGATGAGTATCTCGGCGGCGGGCGCCAGCAGGTCGCTCCAGCGCACCGCACGTCCCCACGCGACGCGCAGGTCCAGCCAGCCGAACGTGGCGAACAGCCCGAGCAGCTGGATCGACGTCTGGGCGAACAGGAACATGCTGAGGAATGCCCTGAGCTTCGCTTCCTCCGCGGCCGAGGCGACCCGGTAGCCGCGGCTGCCGCCCTTGACGTTGAGGATGACCACGCGCTCGCCCGCGTGGTCGCGGAAGGAGGTGTTGATCGCCCGGTCAATGAAGCCCATGTGCCACCCTTTATATCTTGGCTTGCGAATGCGCTGCGGCCCCGCCAGCGGCGTCACTGGGAAATTACCCCGCCGACACGTAAACTGCCGCCCGGCGGCCTGACGCCTGTTTTGTAAGCAAGTATGCGCCGACTGTCGGTTATGTGGGTGCTGTCGCTGTTGCTGGTGTTTGCCCAGCTCGGCGCGGTGCTGCACGAGCTCGGCCACCTCAGCCACGGCGAGCGCAGCAGCCGCGTCACGCTGCACCTCGACCAGCAGCCCGCCGAGCGCGGCGTGTGTCCGAGCTGCGAGGCGTTTGCACAGGTCGCCAACCCCGCGGGCGGCGCCTGCCACGCAAGCGCAGCCTGCCCGGCCGGGTTACTGCCGGTTGCCGAGCGCGGCTATGTGATCGTCGGCACCGACGCGCCGGTCGCGCGCAGTCGCGGCCCACCGCAAGTCTGAAAGGTCCTCGAGCGTACTGCAGCGCGCGAGCGAATCGCGTGCTGCCCGATCCTTTCAGTTCCTGCGGAGTCAAACTCAATGTTCCATTCCCCATCACGGGGCGCGAGGCTCAGCCTGGTGGCGCTCGTCGCCTTAAGCCCTGCGGCACTGCTGGCGACGGCGGCGGCACATGCCACGGACGCACCCACGGCCGCCGCCGGTGACAGCACGAGCCCGGACGCCAACACCGCTGCGGTCCTCGACGCGGCACCAGCCACCGCCGGCACGGCCGCCGCGGCTGCCGACAGCGCGGCGAGCGGCGGCAGCCCGGCCGACAGCAACCTGGCCACCGTCGTAGTCACGGCGCGGCGCCTCAACGAGGCGCGCGCCGAGATCCAGACGCAGACCGGCGCCTCGACCTACACCATCGACAGCACCGCCATTGCCGCCACGCCCGGCGGCAACAACGTGCAGCTCAACCAGGTACTGCTGCAGGCGCCCGACGTCGTGCAGGACTCGTTCGGGCAGCTGCACGTGCGTGCCGACCATAACGACCTGCAGTACCGCCTCAACGGCATCATCCTGCCCGAAGGCATCAGCGTCTTCAGCCAGACCTTGAGTCCGCGGCTGATCTCCTCGCTCAGCCTGCTCACCGGCGCGCTGCCCGCGGAGTACGGTCTGCGCACCGCCGGCGTCGTCGATCTCACGACCAACAGCGGCCTGCTGCAGCCGGGCGGCTACGCCTCGGTGTACGGCGGCAGCTTCGGCACCTTCCAGCCGTCGGCGGAGTACGGCGGCAGCTCCGGCAATTTCAGCTACTACCTGACCGGCGACTACAAGCAGGACAACCTCGGCATCGAGTCGCCCGACGGCAGCACCGATCCGCTGCACGACCACACCACCCAGGTGCACGCGTTCGCCTACTTCGAGAACATCATCGACCCGAGCGACCGAGTGTCGCTGATCCTCGGCAGCTCGGACGATTCCTTCCAGATACCCAACCAGCGTGGCCTGCAGCCGACGCTCGGCCTGGATGTCCAGGGCGTCACCGATTTTCTCAGCGACGGTCTCAACGAGACGCAGCACGAGGCGGCACAGTACGCGATCGTCAGCTGGCAGCACTCGGAAGGGCCGTTCAACTGGCAGAGCTCGCTGTCGGCGCGCTACACCACGCTGCACTTCGCGCCGGACTTCCTGGGCGACCTGCTCTACAACGGCATCGCGCAGAACGCCTTCAAGGACGACACCGCGCTCGGCTGGCAGACCGACAGCTCCTACAAGCTCAACGCGGCCCACACGGTGCGTGCCGGGTTGTATTTTCAGCACGACAGCTCCACCAGCGACACCACCTCGCAGGTGCTGCCCATCAACGCGCTGGGCATGCAGACCGGCACCATGCCGCTGACCGTCCCCGACAACGGCAGGCAGTCGCAGGAGATCGAGAGCGCCTACCTGCAGGATGAGTGGCAGGTGCTGGCGCCGCTCACCATCAACTACGGGCTGCGTTTCGATCACTACAGCGCCTATTCCAGCGGTAGCCAGCTGAGCCCGCGGCTGAACTTCGTCTGGAAGCTCGAGAGCGGCACCACCATACACGGCGGCTACTCGCGTTACTTCACACCACCGCCGTTCGAGCTGATCGGCACCGAGACCTTCACGAAATTCGCCGGCACCACCGCGCTGCCGCCCGGCTCGGTCACCCAGGACTCCCCGCCGATCGCCGAGCGTGCCAACTACTACGACTTCGGTGTGCAGCAGAAGCTCCTGAACGATACGCTCACTCTCGGCGCGGACAGTTTCTACGAGCAGGCGCAGCACCTCATCGACGAGGGACAGTTCGGGGCGCCGATCATCCTTACACCTTTCAACTACCGCTACGGCCTGATCGGCGGTGTGGAATTCACCGCCAACTACTCGGTGCACAACTTCTCCCTCTACGCCAACACCTCGTTCCAGGCCGCGCACGGCAAGGACGTCGAGTCCTCGCAGTTCAACTTCAACCAGCCGCTGCTCGACTACATCACGGACAACTACATTCACCTCGACCACGAGGGACGCGTAGCGGCCTCGGGTGGGGTGTCCTACCTGTGGATGGGTACACGCTTCAGCGCCGATATGCTGTTCGGGACCGGGCTGCGCGATGACCTGGTGCTGCCGAGCGGCTTCGTCATCCCGAACGGGGACCACACCCCGAGCTATGCCCAGTACAATCTCGGCCTCAGCCACGAGTTCCGCCTGGCGGGCACCGGCCCGCTGACGGCGCGCTTCGACGTGATCAATCTGGGCGACAAGGTCTACCAGATCCGCAGCGGTACGGGCATCGGCGTGTTCGCGCCGCAGTTCGGACCGCGGCGCGGATTCTTCGGCGGCCTGTCGTGGGAGTTCTGAGGGGCGCCCCCGGACAGGCCGCGGGGAGCGGCGCGGGGTGCCTGCGCGAGCCGGCCCAATGATTGATAATGGCGGCGCTCACGGCGGGCCCGCGCCGCGGGCGACGGCTCACGGCTGGCTACGCACGCGGACGAGGTCCATTGAAGCTCACCTGCGATTCCCTGCCCGCTCACCTCGCGCAGCGGCTGCTTCCTGCCTATCTCGTTTCCGGTGACGAGCCGCTGCTCGCGGGGGAGGCGGCGGATGCCGTGCGCGCCCGCGCGCGCAGCGCCGGCTTCAGCGAGCGCGAGGTGCACTTCATCGAGCGCAGCGGCGACTGGGACGCGCTGCGCGCTTCGGCCGCCAACCTGTCGCTGTTCGCCGCACGGCGCGTGCTCGAGGTCCGCCTCGCCAGCGCCCGGCCCGGGGTGGCCGGTAACGCCGCACTGACCGCACTGCTCGGGCACGCGGCTCCCGACCTGCTGCTGCTCATCCTCGCCCCGCGCCTCGATCGCGAGGCGCAGGGCGCGGAGTGGGTGCGCGCGCTGGAGCAGCACGGCGCCTGGGTACAGGTGTGGCCCGTCGACGCCGCACGCCTCACCGCCTGGCTGCGCGGGCGCTGCCGTGCCCTCGGGCTCGAGCCGAGCGAGGCGGCGCTCGAGCTGCTCGCGGCGCGCACCGAGGGCAACCTGCTCGCCGCGCACCAGGAGCTCAGCAGGCTGGCGCTGCTCGCGGACGGCCGCGCGGTGACACCCGAGGTGGTGCGCGCGAGCGTCGCCGACAGCGCGCGCTTCGATGTGTTTCAGCTCGGCGACAGCGCGCTCGCCGGGGACGCGGCGCGCGCACTGCGTATGCTCGGCGGACTGCGCGCCGAGGGGAGCGAAGCGACGCTGGTGCTGTGGGCGCTGGCCAGGACGCTGCGCGACCTGTGGAGCCTGCGCGCGGGCGACGGTGCGCCGGGCTGGCAGCGCCAGGCGGCCGCCCGCGCCCTGGGCGCACGGCGCGCCGCGCAGCTGCCGTATGCGGCGCTCGCCGCGCGCGCGAGCCGTGCCGACCGCGTGATCAAGGGACGCCTCGGCGGCGGTGCGTGGGACGAGCTGGCGCTTCTCACGGCCGAGCTGTGCGGCGTGCCGCCGCAGCCGGCGCCGCTGCTGCCCGCGCCGCGCTCCGCGTAACACATGCAGCCGATCGGCGTCTTCGGCGGCACCTTCGACCCGATTCACTGCGGGCACCTGCGCACGGCCTTCGAGCTGTGGCAGGAGCTGCAGCTTGCCGAGGTGCGCTTCCTGCCGACCGGCACGCCACCGCATCGCGATCACCTGTACGCCAGCCCCGAGCTGCGGCTGAAGATGGTGCAGGCGGCGGTCGCCGACCAGCCGAGCTTCGTCGTCGATGACCGCGAGGTGCGCCGCAGCGGCGTGTCGTACTCGGTCGACACGCTGATGGATCTGCGGCGCGAGTATCCGCACACGCCGCTGTGCCTGCTGCTCGGGATGGATGCGTTCCTCGGCCTGCCGCACTGGCATCGCTGGCGCGAGCTGCTGACGCTGGCGCACATCGTGGTGGCTTACCGCCCGGGCTGGCGCGCACCGACCACCGGCCCCCTCGGGGAGGTGATGGTCGATCACGGCACCGGCGCCGTCCGCACGCTGCACGAGGAACGCGCCGGCCGGGTGTACGTGCGCGCCGTGACCCAGCTCGAGATCTCCTCGACCGAGCTGCGCGCCCTGATCGTCGCCGGGCGCGATCCGCGCTACCTGGTTCCCGATCCCGTGCGGCAGATCATTCTCGAGACGAGATGCTATGCTGCGCGGGCCTGACCGGTACATCGCGCACGACAGCCCCTGCAGGAGAAACCGCTTAAGCACATGACAACCCGCACCCGACTGCGCTTGAGGGACGAGCGCGCCGCGCCATTGCACAGTGCCGTGATGGCCGCGCTCGATGACATAAAGGCCGTGAACGTAAGGGTGCTGGATGTGCGGGGGCTGACCGACATCGCCGACACCATGGTGATCGCCTCCGGCAACTCCGACCGCCACGTGCGCTCGATCGCCGAGCGCGTGGTGGAGAAGGCCAAGGCGGCCGGTTTCCGGCCGTTCGGCACGGAAGGCGCACGCGACGGTGAGTGGGTACTGGTCGACCTGCAGGACATCGTGGTGCACGTCATGCTGCCGCGGGTACGCGAGTTCTACGCCCTCGAGAGCCTGTGGGACGTCGGTCCGGCGGTGTCACGCGCGTCCGCGCGGCGGCGTACGTCGCGCTAGGCACGGGCCATGCGCCTGCGCGTGATTGCCGTGGGCACGCGCATGCCTGCGTGGGTTCGCAGCGCCTGTGATGACTACCTCGCGCGCCTGACCGGCGCGCTCGCAGCCTCGCTCACCGAGATCGAGCCGGGTCCGCGCCCGGCGGGCGCACCCGTGCAACCGGCGATCGCCCTCGAGGGCCGGCGGCTGCTGGCCGCGCTGCAGCCTGGCGAGCACGTGGTGGCGCTCGACGAGCGTGGCCGTGAGCTCAGCACGCGCGAGCTGGCGACCTGGCTGAGCACCCGTATGCGAGAGGGGCAGGACCTGGCATTCCTCATCGGCGGCCCGGACGGCCTTGCGTCCGAGGTGCGCGCGCGCAGCCACTTCACACTGTCGCTCTCGCGCCTCACGCTGCCGCACGCGCTGGTGCGGGTACTGCTCAGCGAGCAGCTCTATCGCGCACACTGCATCCTTACTCATCACCCTTATCATCGCGACTGATGTCTGCCGAGCCCGTGCCGCGCCCGCTGCTGTGTCTCGCGTCGTTGTCGCCGCGGCGCCGGCAGCTGCTGGCACAGATCGAGGTACCGCACGTGGTGAGCGCAGCGCAGATCGACGAGGCGGCCGCCCCGGGCGAGCATGCCGCCGACTACGTGGTACGCCTGGCGCGTGCCAAGGCGCTGGCCGTGCGCGCGCGCGGCGGCGAGCTGCCGGTGCTGGCGGCCGATACCACCGTGGTGATCGATGATGTGATCTGCGGCAAGCCCGCCGACGAGGCGGCGGCGCTCGAGATGCTCGGCAGGCTCTCGGGGCGCACCCACCAGGTGCTCACCGCCGTGGCGCTCGCCTCCGCCGCCGGGATCGCGCACCGCCTGAGTGCGAGCGAGGTGCGCTTCCGGCACTTGAGTCGCAGCGAATGCCGCGCCTACTGGGCGAGCGGCGAGCCGCGCGACAAGGCGGGCGCCTACGCCGTGCAGGGGCGCGCCGCGGTATTCATCGAGCACCTCGCCGGCAGCTACTCGGGGGTCATGGGGCTGCCGCTGTTCGAGACCGCCGAGCTGCTGGCGGCCGCGGGGATCCTGAAGTCCTCGCCGTGAGCATCGAGATCCTGGTCAACGTCGCACCCAGCGAGACGCGCGCCGCCATCCTCGACAACGGCGTGGTCCAGGAGGTGTACATCGAGCGCACCAGCCGCCGCGGGCTGGTCAGCAATCTCTACAAGGGCCGCGTATCGCGCGTGCTGCCCGGCATGCAGGCGGCGTTCGTGGAGATTGGGCTCGAGCGCACTGCGTTCCTGCACGCCGCCGACATTGCCCGCAGCCTCTCCGAGGACACGCAGCTCGGGGTGGCGCCGTTGAGTGAGCCGGTGGAGGACATCCGGCGGCTGGTGAATTCCGGCGACGACATCCTGGTGCAGGTCATCAAGGATCCGATCGGCAGCAAGGGCGCCCGTCTCACCACGTTCGTCTCGCTGCCCTCGCGCTATCTGGTGTACATGCCGCGCGGCGAGGCCATCGGCGTCTCGGCGCGCATCGAGGACGAGGCCGAGCGCGCGCGACTGAAGGCCCTGGTCGGCGAGCTCGCCGGCAGCGGTGGCGCGGGCGGCGGCTACATCGTGCGCACGGCGGCGCAGGGCGCATCCGCCGAGAGCCTGCGCGAGGACATGAGCTACCTGGCGAAGCTGTGGGAGCACGTGCAGGCGCGCGTCGCGCAGGCGCCGCCGGGCACGGTGGTGCACGAGGATCTGCCGCTCAGCCTGCGGGTGCTGCGCGATGAGCTGGTGCGCGGCGTGAGCCGCGTGCTGGTGGATTCGGCGCGCGAGCTGGCGCGCATGCAGCAGTTCGCCGCCGCCTTCCTGTCGCAGAGCCCGCCGCTGTTGGAGCTGTATGGCGGGCCGCGCCCGCTGTTCGACCTGAACGGCGTCGAGGAGGAAATCGGCAAGGCGCTCGATCGCAAGGTGCCGCTGAAATCCGGCGGCCACCTGGTGATCGACCAGACCGAGGCGATGACCACCATCGATGTGAACACCGGCGCCTACGTCGGCCACCGCAACCTCGAGGAGACGATCTTCCGCACCAACCTCGAGGCGGCGGTGAGCATCGCCCGGCAGCTGCGGCTGCGCAACCTCGGCGGCATCATCATCATCGACTTCATCGACATGCGCGACGAGCCCCACCGCCGCGCGGTGCTGGCCGCGCTCGAGCGCGCGCTCGGCGGCGACCGCGCGCAGACGCACATCGTCAGTCTCTCGCCGCTGGGCCTGGTGGAGATGACGCGCAAGCGTACCCGCGAGAGCCTGGAACACCTGCTGTGTGAGCCGTGTCGAAGCTGCGAGGGGCGCGGATTCGTGCGGACCCCGGAAACGGTCTGCCACGAGATATTTCGGGAAATTGTGCGACAGAGCCGACAGTTTGCCAGTCGCGAGCTGCTGATACTCGCTCATCAGGACGTCGTGGATCGCCTCCTGGACGAGGAGTCCGCCACCCTGGGCGAACTCGAAGCGCAGGTCGGCAGGCCGATCCGCCTGCAGGTCGAGGCCCTCTACGGCGTGGATCACTACGACGTCGTACTCGTGTAGGCATGGACATCCGTGAACCGCAGCTGCGCATCGCGCTGGTCACGCTCGGCAGCGTGCTGGTGCTGCTGCTGGCGGTGGTTCTCGCGTATCAGCTGGTCGCGGCGCGTGTGCCGCAACAGCGCGCCGCACTCGAGCAGCTGATCCGTCACGAGACCGGCCTCGAGGTGCGCTTCAGCGAGCTCAGCGTGCGCTGGGGCTGGCACGGCCCGGAGGCGGTATTTCACGACGTTGAGCTGGGCGAGCCCGGTGCGGGCAGTGTGCTGCTGCGTGCGCCGCGGCTGATCGTTGGGCTCGACGCGTGGCGCATCGCGCGCAGTGGCGAGCTCGCCGCCGTGCGCATCAGGCTGCAGGAGCCCGATATCGATCTCGGCCGCACCGCTGCCGAGGGCGCTGCTGCAGCGGTACATGCACCGTTGCAGCACGCCGGCGCGCTCGACGCCGGCCGGCGGATCCTCGCCCGCTGGCGCGGCGAGCGCATCGACATCGAGGACGGCACGCTGCGCGTGCCGCGGCCGGCGGGCAGCGGCACCGCGATCCTCGCCATCCGCTACGCGCAGCTGCGCCGCCTCCCCGGTGAGTGGAGCGCGGACGCACTGTTGCTGCCGCCCGGGAGCCAGGGCGGCAGCGTGCACGTCAGCCTGCAGATGCACGGCGACCCGCAGCGCCCGGAGGCTTCCGCGGGCGCGCTCGCCTTCGAGGGCCAGCGGCTCGACTTCGGCGTCTGGCATGGCCTGGCCCAGGGCCTGCGGCTCGAGCCCTACCTGCCGCGGGCGGGCCGCGGCAGCCTCGAGCTGCACGTGGCGTTCGCGCACGGAGGCGTGCTGAACGCCGCCGGCGCCGTGCAGGCGCTGCACCCCACGTGGAGCACGCCGCAGGGCGTGCTCGCCTTGGAGCGGCTGCGCGCCGCCTGGCAGCTGACGCGCCGTGGCGCTCTGTGGCACCTGCGCCTCATCGCGAGCGAGCCGGGCGCGCCGGCGGCGACACCCGCCAGCCTCGAGCTCGATGCCGCTGTCGACGGTGCCGACGTGCGCGGGCGGTTGCAGCACGCCCCGCTGGCACTGCTCGCGGCGCTCGCGCGCGAGCTCGCCCCGCAGCTGCCGCTGCAGCAGCTGGCGCTCGCTGGCTCGGTGCGTGAGGCGAGCTTCGACTGGAGCGCGCAGCGGGCGCCCGGCGTGCGTCTGCGCGTTGCGGCCGAGGTGGCCGACCTCTCGCTCGGCAGCGCCGCGCGCGAGCTGACGCTCTCGGGTCTCACCGCGCATGTTGAGCTGGCCGACGGCAGTGCGCTGGCGCAGCTCGAATCGCCGGCAGCGCGGCTGGTGCTCACCGGGCAGTCGCCCCTCGCGCTCGATCAGCTGCAGGTGCATGCGCGGCTGCGGATCGCCGCGAGCGCGGGCGGCTGGCGCCTCAGCGGCGAGGAGCTGCAGCTGCGGCGCGCCGCCCTGACCCTTGCCGGCAGCGGCACGCTCGGCGTAGAGCGGCCCGGGGCGCCGCTGGCCGTCGATGCACACCTGGCACTGCGCGACGCCGACGTGGCGCTGCTCGCGGAAGCTTTCGGAGCGCGTGCGCGCGCCACACTCGGCCTGGCCGGACAGCTCACCGCCGGCACCATCGATAGCGCCGAGCTCAGCTGGCGCGGACCCTGGACGGGAGATTTTGCCGACCTCCCGGCCACGCAATTCACCGGCACGGCGACGCTGCGCGCCGCCGCGCTCGCAGCCGCCGGCAACTGGCCCGAGGTGCGCGGCATCGATGCGCGCATCGAGTGGCGCGGCGCGCATGCGCGCGCCCAGATCGACCGCGCCGTGAGCGGCAGCTTCCAGCTGAGCGCGGCGCACGCCGCCTGGGACGCCCGCGGGCGCTCGCCGCTGCGCTTCGCCGGCCGTCTCGCCGGCAACGCCGAGGAGGCGCTCGGGTGGATCCGCGATCATCCACAGCTGGCGGCCTGGGCGCGCGGGCTCGGCAGTATCGATCTGCGCGGCGCCACGCTCGTTGACCTGAACGTCGCGCTACCGCCCGACGCGGGCAGCCGTCCGGCGCAGCTGCCGCGGGTGCGCTTCGCGGCGCTCCTCGATGGTGATGAGCTGCGGCCGCTGACGGGCCTGCCGCCGCTGGCCGCGCTGCGCGGCACGCTGGCCTTCGCCGACGGTCACCTGCAACGCTCGACACTCTCCGGACAGTGGCTCGGCGGCCCGGTGGGTCTCGTGGTCGGGGAGCGGCGCGAGCATGGCGCGACGCAGCTGGCGATTTCCGGCCGCGGGCTGGTCGCGGCGAGCGCGGCGCTCCAGGCAGCCGGCGGCAGCGTGCCGCACCCGCCGCTCGAAGGCAGCACCGAATGGAACGCGCTCCTCACCCTGGAGAGCGGCACGGCGCTCGCCGCCGCGGCGGGTGACGAGGCGGTCGCACCCGCGCTGCGCTGGCAGCTGCGCGCGGATTCGACCCTCGTGGGGATTGCCAGCAGCCTGCCAGACCCGCTCGCCAAGAGCGCCGCTGCCACACTGCCGTTGCACGTTGAGCTGCAGGGTGCAGGCGTCGCCGGGCAGCTGCGCGTCGATCTCGGTGAGCGTCTGCACGCACTGCTGGCACTCAGCCGCAGCGGCGACTCGTGGCGCATCGAGCGCGGTGCCGTGCGCCTGGCACCCGGCACGGCCGGCGACGCGCCGGCCGGTCCGGCACCGCGCGCGCCGATCGTTGCGGCCGACGCACCGGTCCTGCCGGCGCGAGCCGTGCTCAGCGTCGACGGGCGCGTCGGCCGCCTCGATCTGCCCGCGTGCCTCGCACTGTGGCGCCAGGCGGCCGGCGATGCGGCGCTGCCGGACCTCGACGCGCACGTGTCCGCCGCACAGCTGCAGGCCGGTACCCACGCCTACGCCGGCGTGCGCGTGGCGGCCAGCGCCAGCCGCCTGGGCGGGGAGCTGCGGGTGGAGGCTCCCGGGCTTGCGCTTGTGACGAGCTGGCCCGCCGCGATCGACCGCGATCATCCGGCCACGGTCCACCTGGCCAGCTTCAACATCGCGCAGCCCGAGGACGTCGCGCTGTCGGCGGCTCTCGCCACGGCACTCGCCCCGGCCGCCCAGCTGGCGATCGACGACCTCAGGTGGCAGGGGCGCGCGCTCGGCAGCCTGAGCGCCCGGCTGGCCGCGCAGGCCGACCTCGTGGAGGCAGACGCGCTGCAGCTCAGCGGCGACGCGGTGCGGGTGAGCGGCACCGTGCGCTGCCAGATCCCCGCCTGCCTCCTGAGCTTCAGCCTCGACAGCGCGGATGTGGCGGCCGCACTCACGGCCTTCGGCCTGCGCCCGGATACCAGCGCCCGCCGTGCGCGCCTCGAGGGGGAGCTGCGCTGGTCGCTCCAGGCTGCTGCGCCCCTTGCAACGCTCGGCGGGCACCTCCATATGCGCCTTGAGGACGGGCTCGCCCAGGCGGCGCGCAGCGCCGGCGGGGAGCCTTTCGCACTGCTGTCGGTGCCGGCGCTGATCGCCGGCATGAGTGCCGCGGCCGATCCCGGCGCAGACGCCGGGTTGCACTTTGTGAGCCTGACCGCGGACTACGAGCTGCGCGATGGCGAGGCGTTCACGCGCGATCTGCATTTCGACGGCGACGCCGAGATCCTGGTGCGCGGACGGGTGGGGCTGAGCAGCGGCGATTACGACCAGCAGGCCTGGATCCTCCACGGCGAGGACCGCCTGCCGGCGGCGGTGCGGCGGCTCGGGCCGACCCCGAGGATCGCGGCCGCCTGGCTGGCGCTGCGCGAGCTGTTTGCAGGCAATCCCGCCGACCGCACCCGCACGGCGTTGCGTTTGCGGGGTACCTGGAACGACCCCATAGTGGCGCCTGCGGAGTGAGGTGCGGGATGAAGGTTGCGGCGATCCAGATGACCTCGGGCCCCGAGGTGGCGGCGAATCTCGCGCAGGCCGGTGCGCTGCTCGAGGCCGCGGCGGCGCGCGGCGCGCGGCTGGCGGCGCTGCCGGAGAATTTCTCCTTCATGGGGCTGAAGGATTCCGACAAGCGTGCCGTCGCCGAGCGCGACGGCAGCGGTGCGGCGCAGGATTTTCTCGCCGCGGCCGCACGCCGGCTGCGCCTGTGGATCGTGGGCGGCACGGTGCCGCTGCTGGCCGCGGGCGACGGACGCGTGGCCGCCGCCTCGCTCGTCTACGACAGCGACGGCCGGCGCGTGGCGCGCTACGACAAGATCCACCTGTTCGACGTCGACATTCCGGGCCGCGCCGAGAGTTACCGCGAATCGGCGCACGTCGCGCCCGGCTCGCAGGCCACGGTGCTCGACACCCCGGTCGGCAGGCTGGGGCTGTCGGTGTGCTATGACGTGCGCTTCCCGGAACTGTACCGGCACCTGAGCGCCGCCGGTGCGCAGCTGCTCGCCGTGCCCTCCGCCTTCACCAGTCCCACGGGGCGTGCGCACTGGGAGACGCTGCTGCGCGCGCGCGCGATCGAGAACCTCTGTTACGTCGTCGCACCCGCGCAGTCGGGCTTTCATCCGAGCGGGCGCGAGACCTACGGCGACAGCATGATCGTCGACTACTGGGGACGCGTGCTGCAGCGCGTGCCGCGCGGCCGCGGTTGCGCCGTCGCGGAAGTTGACCTGGCACGCCAGGCGGGCGTGCGCGAGAGCTTCCCGGCGCTCGGGCATCGCACCTTCACCGCAAGCGCTTAGGGAGCTGACATGAGTGAGACCACGAGCGATCCGCTGACGCTGGCGCGCGACCTGATCCTGCGCCCGAGCGGCCTCGACGACGGCCGCCTCGACCGCGTGTTCGGCGAGGTGCTCGCTCACTCGGTGGACTTCGCCGACCTGTATTTCCAGCTCACGCACCAGGAGTCCTGGTCGCTCGAGGACGGCATCGTCAAGGACGGCAGCGCCAGCATCGAGCAGGGCGTCGGAGTGCGGGCGCTCGCCGGCGAGAAGACCGGCTTCGCTTACTCCGACGAGATCGTGCTGCCGGCGCTCACCGAGGCTTCACGCGCCGCGCGCGCCATCGCGCTGCAGGGCGGACCGCGCAGCGTGCAGGCCTGGCACGCGCAGGCCGGGCATCAGCTCTACCTGCCGCAGGATCCGGCCGCGGCGCTCGCCACGCCCGAGAAAGTCGCCTGGCTGGAGCGCGTCGATCGCGAGGCGCGCCGCCTCGACCCGCGCGTGGTGCACGTCAGCGCCAGCCTGGTGGCGGTGCACGAGGTGGTGCTCATCGCGACCAGCGAGGGGGAGCTCGCCGCGGACGTGCGTCCGCTGGTGCGCTTCAACGTGTCCGTGCTGGTGGAGCAGAACGGCCGGCGCGAGCAGGGCTATGCCGGCGCCGGCGGCCGCTACTCGCTCGCCGAGCTGGTCGCCGGCGAACGACCGCTCGGGCTGGCGCGCGAAGCGGTGCGCCAGGCATTGCTCAACCTCGAGGCGGTCCCGGCGCCAGCGGGCACCATGACGGTGGTGCTCGGCCCCGGCTGGCCGGGCATCCTGCTGCACGAGGCCATCGGTCACGGCCTCGAGGGCGACTTCAACCGCAAGGGCACCTCGGCGTTCGCCGGGCGCATCGGCGAGCGCGTGGCCGCGCCCGAGTGCACGGTGGTGGACGACGGCACGCTGTCGCGCCGCCGCGGCTCGCTCAATATCGACGACGAGGGCACGCCCACCCGCTGCACCACCCTCATCGAGGACGGCGTGCTGCGCGGCTACATGCAGGATCGCCTCAACGCGCGCCTCATGGGCGTGGCGCCGACCGGCAACGGCCGCCGCGAGTCGTTCGCGCACATGACCCTGCCGCGCATGACCAATACCTACATGCGCCCGGGGCCGCACGCGCCCGCGGAGATCATCGCCTCCGTCGAGCGCGGCATCTACGCGGTCAACTTCGGCGGCGGCCAGGTGGACATCACCTCGGGCAAGTTCGTGTTCTCCGCGAGCGAGGCGTATGCCATCGAGAACGGTCGGATCACCACCCCGCTCAAGGGCGCCACGCTCATCGGCAACGGCCCGGACGTGCTCACGCGCGTCTCGATGGTCGGCAATGACCTGAAGCTCGACGATGGCGTCGGCACCTGCGGCAAGGACGGCCAGAGCGTTCCCGTGGGGGTCGGTCAGCCGACGCTGCGCATCGACGCACTCACCGTCGGCGGCACCGCCTGAAGCCGTGCCGGCGCCGCAGCCTGCGTCGCTGGGGGGCGACATAATGACGCACGCTGCGGAAGCTGTGATCCTCCACACGTCGCCGCCGGGTGCGACCTTTTACCGTGCAGGCCAGTCGTGAGCGCAAGCGTGAGGAACAAAGCAATGTTGATGGAAGAAGCCACTGCCGAGGTACCCCAGCTGCAACTGCCGGCCGACCTGTTGGCCGAGGTGAGTCGCCGCAAGCAGGGCCTGCATACCGACTTCCATGTCGACGGCTGGAAGCCCTCGCTGTTGGAGCGCGTCGCCCGCATGTTGGGTCTGAACTGAACGGCAAACTTTCCTGACGCGCCGCACTCGCCGCACGGCGGCGGCAATTCCAACCAACGGTCCTGACGCGCCCGCCCCTGACGCGCTACGATGCGCGTCATGGCGCGCCACATTCCGCACCTTTCCCGGCCCGTTTACGAGGGCCTGCCCTGGATTTACATAATGTCCGGCCTGGTGGCGCTCATCGCCAGCTACCTGCTGGCGGCCCGCGGCGCATTGAGCCTCGTGGTCGGGATGCTGGGGCTGGCGTGCGTGCTCGGCGGGGTGGTGGTGTTGCTGCGCCGCCGCGATTACCGCGCGCTGCGCGCGCGCTACGCGGACCCGGACTCGCTCGGCAACGACGAGTCCTGAAGCGCCGTTAGCGCACCGCGCGGCGCGTCAGCGCGCCTGCGCATCCTCGGCGTCTTCCGCGTCCTCGGCGTCCGCGCCATCCTCGTCGCCCGCCGGCTCCGCCTCGGTCTGCACCCCGGGCACGGTCTCGGTGAAGGCGCTGCGCGTGCGCGCGGCGCGCTCGTCCACGTAGATCAGCTCGTGCTTACCGACCAGCACCACGTCGCCGTCGTTGAGGTAGTGGCGGCGCACTCGGTTGGATTTCACGTAGATGCCATTGGTGCTGTTCAGGTCCTCGATCACGCACGAGTTCTGCGTGGTGATCACCTGACAGTGATGGCGGCTGATGAAGCGGCTGTCGATCTGCACATCGTTATCGGGGGTGCGGCCCACGATCAGCCGCCCGGGCTGCAGCGGCACCTCCTGAACGGTGCGCCCGTCGGTCGCCACCAGCAGGTGGCCGAGCGGGGGGCTCGGCTCGCGGCCGGCCGCCGCGCGCGGCAGCAGCGGCGGCGTGGAGGGGCGCTGCTGATGCAGATGCTGAGGCGGGTGCTGATGCGCCCGCGCGCCGTATTCCAGCCACTGCAGCTCCTGCACCGCGCTGGCGATGTCCTCGCGCGTCACCACGCCGCGGTCGGCGTTGTAGGCGGACATCATCGCGGTGTCGCACAGCGTGTTGATGAGCCGCGGCACGCCGCCGCAATAGCGGAAGATCTCCGTGAAGGTGTCCGCGGTAAACAGCTCGCGGTCGCCGGCGCCGGCGACCTCAAGGCGATGCTGCACGTAGGCCTGCGTTTCCGCCTCCGAGAGCGTCTGCAGGTGAAAGCGCAGCCGCACGCGCTGCGTCAGCTGCTCGAGCTCGGGGGCGTCGAGCTTGTTGTTGAGCTCGGGTTGCCCGGCGAGGATGATGCGCAGCACCTTTTCCTTGGTGGTCTCGACGCCGGAGAGCATGCGGATCTCCTCCAGCA
>DATHQM010000004.1:0-8676 GCA_035482695.1 Steroidobacteraceae bacterium
GCAGGTCGGCGCCGTCGGCGACGTTCAACACATGCAGCACCGAGTCCTCGCTGCCGTCCTTCGACAGCCCGTAGACGAGGTGCGCGCCGTTCGGCGACGGCTCCCACCAGTCGAGCGACATGTGCCCGTGGCTATCGCTGAGCCGCGTCGGGTCGATGAGCACGCGCGTGGCGCCGTTGTCGCGCACGAACAGCTTGAAATTGTCGGCGCCCGCCGGGCGCTGCTCGAAGAACAGCCTGCCGCCCGCGCGCATCGCGACGCGTGTCAGCGCCGCGTCCCCGGAGAGCTGGCCGATGCGCCTCAGCAGCCGGTCGCGATGGGGAATGGTGTCGAGCACGGCGCGCGCGTGCGCATTCTGTCCCTGCAGGAACGGCAGCCATGCGGGGTCCTGGTCGTTCTCCATCCAGCGGTACGGGTCGGAGAGCGTCTCGCCGAAATAGGTGTCCTTGACCACCTCGACGCGCGCCACCGGCGCCGGCGGGATGCTGGCCGCCGCCGCCGCGCGCGCCGCGCGGCGCGCCAGCAGCGCGGCGAACAGGCTACCGGCAGCCATGAACAGATCGCGTCGGTTGATCGCGCCCATCGTCCAGCTTTCGCTTCATCCGTCGGAAGCCGCCATTGTAAGAGGATTTGCGCAGCAACTCGCGCCGCGCACCTGAGCGGCTTCAGTGCCCGTCCGGCAGCCAGCGCACATCCCGCTGCATCTGCTGCGCGAGCTGCTCGAGGTTGCCGCTGTTGCCGCCGCCGCGCTCCAGCACCGCGATGCTGCCGCTGCCGGCGGGAACGATCACTCCGCCCATGCCCCGCTCGTCGAAGCTACGGCGGCCGTCGACGTGCTCGTGGCGCAGGATGAGCACGGTCGCGGGTCCGTGCGCGGTTTCGACCACCAGGTGCGGCACGTAGTGCCCGCGGAACCAGCAGCTCTGCGCGTAAACGATCTGGTCGGAGGTGAGGTCGAGCGCGACGCCCGCACCGTGCAGCGCCGTGGCGATGGCCTGCGCGTCGACGTGCTGCGTCGCCAGCCAGCTCTGCGGCTCGCCCTGCACGTGCGCCACGACGTCGCGCGCCAGCGTATCGCTCGGGCGCAGCAGCCACAGGGCTCCCGCGGCCAGGATCGCGAGCACCATGCTCGCCGCGAGCGCCCACTGCCGCACGGCGGGGACCGGCCGGCGGGTGCGGCCGGACTGCGGCGGCTGCGCCAGCGCCCGCCGCAGCTGCTCATCGAGCGCACGCATTTCCGTGCGCAGGCGCGCGCACTCCGGACAGCCCTGCAGGTGCTCCTCGAGCGCCGGCGTGCTCGCGCCCGGCTCGGCGCCGATCAGCAGGCGCGCTTCGTCGCAGGTCACGTGACGGCCCCGTCGCTGGCGACGTCCGGCACTGGCGTCACGCCGCACAGCGCGCGCAGCTTGTTGCGGGCGCGGAACAGCCGTGTCAGCACCGCGGTGGAGGACAGGGAGAGCTCGCGCGCGATCTCCTCGGTGGAAAATCCGCCGATGATCTGCAGGAGCAGAGGCTCACGATAATCGAGCGGTAGTCTCATGATCGCCTGACGCAGCGTAACCAGATCGTCGTCGGGCTCGGCCACGCGCGGCCCGGCGTAGCTGTCCACGACCTCCTCGAGCGGCACCAGCTCCAGGCGCTTGCGCTCGTAGAGCCGCGCGTGCTCGCGACGTACGATGGTGAGCAGCCAGGGGCGCGCGGCGGCCGCGTCCTTGAGCGCATCCCGCGACCGCCAGGCGCGCAGCAGTGACTCCTGCACGATGTCCTCCGCGATCGAGCGATCGCGCGCCAGCCAGTGCGCGAAGCGCACCAGGTCCGGGCGCAGCGACTCGAACAGCTGTGACAGCGGCGCCTGCGGGTGCAACGCCGACAGCCGCTCGGTAATCGAGGAGACCGGGGATTGAGGCGGGGAATTGCGCATGGACGCTGCAGTGCCGCGGGCGTGCGATTATGGCATGCACGCAGCTGTTCCCTGGCAATATCGCGCCGAAGCGCCCGGTCTTCTCGGCCAACGGTTAACCCGACGCCCCTGCAGGAGCATTCGTGAACTTCCTGATTCGCTGGCTGATCGACTGGCCCCGGCGCGTCGCCGGCTATCTCACCTGGCTCGCGCCGCTGTTCGCCCGCATCGTGGTGGGCTGGGTGTTCCTCTTGAGCGGCTGGGGCAAGCTCAACAACCTCGCGGCGGTGACCGACAACTTCGTCGGCTGGGGCATCCCGGCGCCGCACCTGCTGGCGCCGTTCACCTCGGGCGTCGAGTTCTTCGGCGGCCTCTTCCTGCTGCTCGGTCTGCTGACGCGCATCTCCGCCGGCGCACTCGGCGTCACCATGATCGTCGCCATCCGCTCCGCCAAGTGGGCCGACGTCGACTCGCTCGAGACGCTGCTCGGCTTCGATGAAACCGCATACCTGGCGCTGTTTCTGTGGCTCGCCATCGCGGGGCCGGGCGTCGTTTCGCTCGATCACTGGCTGCAGCGGCGCTTGCGAGGCGAGACTCAGCCGGCCGCCGCGGCGCTGGCGCGCGCTGCGGATTAGCCGCGCGCCGCGGCACCACGCTCATTCAAGCCGGCGGCACGCCTAAGGCGGCGGCACGCCGTCGAAGAAGTCCACCACGCCGCTGTCGAGCGAGTACTCCGCGCCGACCACCAGCAGTCCGTCGCTGTGGATGAGCTCTTCGAGGACCTCCGATCCGTGGCGCAGGTGGTCCGCCGACATGCGGATATTGGCGCGCACCGCCTGCTGCTCGAGCAGCGCCGGATCGGCGCCGGGCGATCGCTCCAGCAGGCCCTCCACCGCCGGGCGGATGCGGTTGACGATGGAGCTCAGGTTGCGGGACTGCTCGCGCGAGGGGCGCACCAGCTGCTGCAGCGTCGCCTGGATGGCGCCGCAGCGCGAATGTCCCAGCACCACCACCAGGCGCGTGCCGAAGGCCTCCGCGGCAAACTCCACGCTGCCGACCTGCGAGGGGGCGACGATGTTACCGGCGACGCGGATGACGAACAGGTCGCCGAGCCCCTGATCGAACACGATCTCCGCCGGCACGCGTGCGTCCGAGCAACCGAGGATGATGGCGAACGGCTCCTGTGCGGCGAGCAGCGCACGGCGGCGCGTCGTGGAGGCGCCGGCCTGCATACCCGACTCGCTGGTGAAACGGCGGTTGCCCTCGCGCAGGGCCTCGAGCGCGGCACGTGCGGAAATCATCGCGACAATATAACCGATCGTGCGCGGCGCACGGGGCGCGCCGTCAGCGGCGGCGGGACGCGCGCAGCGGCGGCGCGCTGAGCGGATCCTCCGGCCAGTGGTGCTTCGGGTAGCGGCCGCGCAGCTGCTTGCGCACTTCGGCGTACGAGCCGCGCCAGAAGCCCGCCAGGTCGCGCGTCACCTGCACCGGGCGCTGCGCCGGCGACAGCAGCCGGAACGTCACCGGCACCTGGCGCGCGCCGAGGCGCGGCGTCGCGGCGAGCCCGAACACCTCCTGCAGGCGCACCGCCACCAGCGGGGCGCTCGCGTCGAGGTAGTCGACGCGCACGCGCGTCCCGCCCGGGAGGCTCAGCTGCGCGGGCGCCCACTCGGCCAGCCGCCGCCGCTGCTCGCTCCCCAGCAGCGCCTGCAGCGCCGCGCTGAGCGGCACGCGCGCCAGGTGCTCGCGGCGCGTCACCCCCTCGAGCCACGGCGCGAGCCACTCCTCGAGCGTTTGCAGCAGCGCGGCATCCGACACGTCCGGCCAGCCGGCCGCCGCTGGCGGGTCGAGCTGCGAGCGCACGAAGGCAATGCGTGCCTGCAGATCGCGCGCATCCTTATCCCAGGCAAGCGCGCCGATGCCGAGCTCGCGCACGCCGGCGAGCATCGCGGCGCGCGCGCCGTCGGCGGGCACCGCGGCGAGCGGCTTGTCCTCGAGTATGAGCGCACCGAGCTCCACGGTACGCCGCGCCCGCACCGCCTGTTCGCGCGAATCCCACGCGATGCGCTCGCGCCGGCACAGTTGCGCGGCGAAATGCTCCATGAGCTCGGCACGTTTGAGCGGGGCCGCCAGCAGGATGCGCGCATCGCGATCGCGATCATCCAGATCCACCGCAACGATCAGCTCCTGGGCCGCCAGCGACTGCGGCTCGGCGAACAGCGCGCCGCGGCCGTTGGCGAGCGTATAGCGGCCGGCCTCGCCGGCGCGGCGCAAGCCGATGCGATCCGGGTAGGCGAAGGCGAGCAGCAGTCCGACGGAGGCGGCAGCGGCCGGCGTCGCGCGCCGCGCCGCCGCTGCGGCTGTGCCGCGCTGCAGCTGCCGCGCGAGCTCGCGCGCGTTGCGGCGGGCGCGCTGCCGGGCGCCGCCGTCGACCGCTGCGGCAGCGTCCGCACCGCGCAGGATGTCGAGGCGCGTGCGGATGTCCGCATCGCGCAGCGCCCCGCCCCGCAGCAGGTCGCGCTCCGAGAGCAGCGCCGCGAGGTCGGCCGCCAGCGGCACGGCGTCGAGCGCGCGGGCGCGCAGCAGCAGGTGCGCGAGCCGCGGGTGCACCGGCAGACGCGCCATGTCGCGTCCGTGAGCGCTGATGCGGCCGTTGGGTTCGAGCGCGCCGAGGCGCAGCAGCAGGTCGCGGGCGCTCGCCAGCATCGCCGGGGGTGGCGCGTCGAGCCAACGCAGCTCCGCGGCATCGCGTGTGCCCCAGTTGGCGAGCTCGAGGGCCAGCGGCGCGAGATCCGCTTCGAGGATCTCCGCGGGGGTGAAGGCCGCGAGCGCGGCGTGCGCACCCTGGCTCCAGGCGCGGTAGCAGACGCCGGGCGCCGTGCGGCCGGCGCGGCCGCGGCGCTGCTCCGCGGAAGCACGCGAGATGCGCTGTGTCTCCAGGCGACCCATGCCGGTCACCGGATCGAAGCGTGCGCGGCGCATCAGCCCCGAGTCGACCACCACGCGCACCCCCTCGATGGTCAGGCTGGTCTCGGCGATGTTGGTGGCGAGCACCACCTTGCGCTGGCCCGGCGCGGCAGTGGCGAGCGCCGCGTCCTGCTGCTGCGGCGGCAGATCGCCGTAGAGCGGCAGCAGTGCCGCCGCGCGCGCTTCCGGCGCCGCAGCGAGCAGCCCCTGCACGCGGCGGATCTCGGCGGCGCCGGGCAGGAATACCAGCAGGTCGCCCGGCTGCTCGTGCAGCGCGCGCGCTGCGAGCCGCGCGCACAGCTGCTCGGGGGTGGCGCCGCGCCGTGCGGCGCCCGGCTCCACCGGCAGCGGCGCCGGGCCGCTGCCGGCGTAGCGCACCTCGACTTCGAACATCGCCTCGCCGGCGCGGATGACCGGTGCGGCTTCCTCGAGGCCGATGAGCCGTGCGATCGCCGCGCTCTCGAGCGTCGCCGACATCACCAGCAGCCGCAGCTGCGGGATCAGCGTGGCGCGCGCATCGAGACACAGCGCGAGCCCGAGGTCCGCCTGCAGGCTGCGCTCGTGGAACTCGTCGAAGATGACCGCGGCCACCCCCTCGAGCGCCGCGTCCTCCTGCAGCAGCCGCGTCAGCACCCCCTCGGTGATCACCTCCACGCGCGTCGCACGCGAGACGCGCGTGTCGAGGCGCATGCGATAGCCGACCGTGTCGCCGACCTCTTCGCCCAGGTTGTGCGCCATGCGCGTCGCGATCGCGCGCGCGGCGAGGCGGCGCGGCTCGAGCATCAGCAGCCGCTTGCCGGCCGCCCAGTCGGCGCCGAGCAGGGCGAGTGGCACGACCGTGCTCTTGCCCGTGCCGGGCGGCGCCTGCAGCACTGCGGCGCGCTGCCGCCCGAGCGCCGCGCTGAGTGCCGGCAGCGCCGCATCGATCGGCAGCCCGGACTTCACCAGATGTGCACGCGCTCCGCCGGCGGCAGATAGAGCTTGTCACTCGGTTGCACGTTGAATGCCCGGTACCAGGCGTCGACGTTGCGTACCACGCCGTTGACGCGGTACTTCGCCGGGCTGTGCGGATTGCTGGTGACCTGCGAGCGCAGATCCTCGTCGCGCTGCTTGGTGCGCCACACCTGTGCCCACGACAGGAAGAAGCGCTGATCGCCGCTGAGACCGGCGAGCAGCGGCGGCTTGGCGCCGTGCAGCGAGCGGTGATAGGCCGCATTGGCAACCCCGACACCGCCGAGGTCGCCGATGTTCTCGCCGAGGGTGAGGCGGCCGTTGATGTTGAGGCCCGGCAACACCGTGTAGCTGTCGTACTGCGCGGCGAGGGCGTCGACGCGCTGATGGAACGCGCTGGTGTCCTCGGGCTGCCACCAGGTGTGCAGCACGCCGCGCGCATCGGACTTCGAGCCCTGGTCGTCGAAGCCGTGACCCATCTCGTGCCCGATGACCCCGCCGATGCCGCCGTAATTGACCGCAGCGTCTGCATGCGGGGCGAAGAACGGCGGCTGCAGGATCGCGGCCGGGAAGACCACCTCGTTGAAAGTGGAGTTGTAGTAGGCATTGATGGTCTGCGGCGTCATGCCCCACTCGCCGCGGTCGGTCGGGCCGCCGAGGCGCTTGAGCTGGCGCTGCCAGTCGAAGGCGGCCGCGCGCGCTACGTTGCCGAAGGCATCGCCCGCCTTCACTTCGAGTGCCGAGTAGTCGCGCCACTTGTCGGGGTAGCCGATCTTGGGATGAAAGGCGGCGAGCTTCTCGAGCGCCACCTTGCGCGTCGCCGGAGTCATCCAGGGCAGCCGGGCGATGCGCTCGCGGTAGGAGGCGCGCAGGTTCTCGACCAGCGCCAGCATCTGCCGCTTCGAGGAGGGCGGGAAGTAGCGCTGCACGTACAGCTCGCCCGCCGCCTCGCCGAGCCCGTCGTTCACAGCGGCCACGGCACGCTTCCAACGCGGCTGCTGCTCCTGCGTGCCGTGCAACGCGCGGCCATAGAAGTCGAACACCTCGTCGTCGAAGGCAAGCGGCAGTACGTCCGCATTGCCCGCCAGGTAGTGGTACCTGAGATAGACCTGCCAGCGCTGCAGCGGCACCTGCGCGAACAGCGTACTGAGTGCCTGTACCGCATCCGACTCGCGCACCACGAAGCGAGCCTGCTCCGCGAGCCCGGCCCCGGCGAGCAGCGCCGGCCATGGCAGGCCCGGAGCGAACAGCGGCAAATCCTCGCGCGTGTGCGGGTTGTAGGTGAGGTCGCGCTCGCGGCGCTTGGCGCGCGGCCAGTGCGCCGTGGCGATCTGCGTCTCGAGCTCCACGATGGACTGCGCCTCCCGCGCCGCGTCGGCGTCGCCGGCGAGCTTCAACAGCCGCTCGATGTGCGCGGCGTACTTGGCGCGCAGCTCCTTGTAAACGGGCTCGTCCTTCAGGTAGTAGTCGCGGTCGGGCATCCCCAAGCCGCTCTGGCGGACCGTCACCATGTAGTGGTCCGGGTCCTTGTCGTCCGGCTGCATGCCGAGGTCGACCGGCGCGCTGAGCCGCAGCTCCGGACGGCCCATGAGGCGGGCGATGTCCTCGCCGCTGCGCGCCGCGGCGATCTCATCGAGCACCGGCTGCGCGGGCGCGAGCCCGAGCTTCTCGATCGCCTCGCTATCGAGGTACGCGCGATAGAAGTCGCTGAGCTTGCGGCGGTTGCTGGCCACGGCGGCATCTTCCGGCAGAGCTTCGAGGATCTCGCGCAGCTGCTGCAGCGAGCGCTCGCGCAGTATGGCGAACGAGCCCCAGGAGGCCCGATCCGCGGGGATCTGCGCGGTGTCGTCCCAGTGGCCGTTGGCGTAACGCTCGAAGTCATCGCCGGGCTTCACGCTGGCATCGCCGCCCGACAGATCGAGGCCGAAGGCGCCGAGCTGCGCATGCTGCGCCGCGGGTGCGGCGCCGCCTGCCGTCTGCGCGGCAGCGTCGCGCGCCGCGACCGCGAGTGCGCCGGCCGCGACGACCATGAGCACGGCAAGGTAGCGGGCGTTTCCGTTCAGCATGTTCGGCTTGAAGTTCATCCGTGTCCCTTTCCGTTCATGCGTGTCGCCACGCTGCCCATGCGAACAGCAGCCAGGCGGTAATCCAGGCGAGCCCGCCGACCGGTGTCAGCAGCCCGAGCGCGCGCGGCGCGCCGAGGGCGAGCGCGTACAGGCTGCCCGAGAACAACACCACGCCGGCGAGCAGCAGCACGGCGGCGAGGCGCAGCGCGCCCTGGTCCAGCGTGCGCAGCGCGAGGCCCACGCCGAGCAGGCCGAGCGCGTGGTAGAAATGATAGCGCACGGCGGTGTCCCACAGCTGCAGCCGCTCGGACGCGAGGTGCGCGCGCAGCGCGTGCGCGCCGAACGCGCCGCACAGCGTGGCGAGCGCCAGTAGCACACCCGCGGCGCCGAGCGCGCGGCCGCTATTCACCGTGGCCGAGGAACGGCTTGATCAGATCGATGGGCAGCGGGAAGACCACGATCTGCGTCTTCTCATGAGCAATGTCGGCGAGCGTCTGCAGGTAGCGCAGCTGCAGGGCGGCCGGCTCCTTGGCGAGCGCCGAGGCGGCCTGGACCAGCTGCTGCGCCGCCTGCGCCTCGCCCTCGGCGTGGATGATCTTGGCGCGCCGCGTGCGCTCGGCCTCGGCCTGCTTCGCCATCGCGCGGATCATGGTCTCATCGAGGTCAACGTCCTTGATCTCCACCGTCGACACCTTGATCCCCCAGGTCTCGGTGGCCTGATCGAGGATGCGCTGCAGGTCGACGTTGAGCTTGTCGCGTTGCGCGAGCAGATCGTCCATCTCGTGCTGGCCG
>DATHQM010000005.1:0-51106 GCA_035482695.1 Steroidobacteraceae bacterium
GCCTACGGTACACAGCGTGGCAGCACGTCCCCTCGCGCGCCGTGACTTCCCTCGCGTTCTGTTCGCAAAAGGAGACAGTTCTCAAGCGCTATTTGTCATATGTCCGCCGCCGCGACTATTGATCCCGCCCTGCGGCGAGGAAGTCACGCTTGCCGAGATCCACGCCGTTATGGCGCAGGATGTCGTAGGCGGTCGTCACGTGGAAGAACACGTTGGGTATCGCAAAGCGCTGCAGGAATTCGACTCCGCTCTTGAACTCGAGCGTGCGCTCACGGCCGGGCACCTTGATCGCGCGCTCGTCCGCTCCCTCGAGCGCACTCGCCGGCACGCTCTTCAGTACGTCAATGGTGCGCGCGATGCGCGTGCGCAGCTCCTCGAACGTGCTCTCGTTGTCCTCGAAGCGCACCGGCTCCTGTGCGGCCAGCCGCGCGATCGCGTTCTTGGCGATGTCGCAGGCGATCTGCACCTGCCGCGTGAGCGGCAGCATGTCCGGCGCGAGGCGCGCGGCGAGCAGCACCGCCGGCTCGATCTTGCGCTGCGCGGCGTTGCTGACGGCTTTCTCCAGGATCCAGGAGAGATTGCCCAGCGTGTGGCTGAAGAGCTCGACCGAGAGGGCATGTACGGAGATCTTCATCGGCTTGTCCTTGGCATCTTCGGTGGGGGGCGGAGATTCTAGTCCCAGAGGGTCTGGCGCGCCTGCCTCTCTGGTGAAACAATATCCACTCTCTGATGGGATATTGAGGCTGACATGAACCTGATCTGGACGCCCGCTCAGCTTGCCATGCTCGCGAAGGTCGTGGATCTCAATGGGTTCTCGGCAGCGGCCCGGGCGCTCGGCGTGCCGAAGGCCGCGATCAGCCGCGCGGTCGCCGACCTCGAGCGCACGCTCGGTGTGCGTGTGCTCGAGCGCACCACGCGGCGCATCGCGCTCACCTCCGCGGGCCGGCTGGTGTATCCGCACGCGCGCCGCGTGGGTGAGGAGGCCGATGCGGCACGCAGCGCCATCGCACAGCTGCAGTCGCCGCAGGGCAGGCCGCTGCGCGTGGTGGCCGATCCCACCTACGGCCGCGTG
The DNA here is from genome assembly GCA_035482695.1 of Steroidobacteraceae bacterium. Lineage (GTDB taxonomy): Bacteria > Pseudomonadota > Gammaproteobacteria > Steroidobacterales > Steroidobacteraceae > 13-2-20CM-66-19. Next base: position 1,073 of record DATHQM010000005.1, read on the forward strand.
CTGCTCTCGCCGCTCGTGCCGCGCTTCCTCGAAGCCTTCGGCCATGTGCCCCTCGAGGTGGCGCTCGACGCGGAAGCACTGGCGGCCGCGGCCTGGGACGTAGCGATCGGCACGCGGCTGCCGCCCGAGGGCGCAACGCTGCGGCGCCTGCTCGGTGCACCCCCGGCGCTGCTGTGTGCCACGCCCGGCTACCTGCAGCAGCGCGGCACTCCGTTGCGCCCCGATGAGCTGCGCACGCACGATGTGCTGACGCCCGATGCGGCGCAGCTGCCGGAATTTCGCCTGCAGCTCGCGCGTGGGGCGCAGCGCGCCGAGGTGCCGCTCACACCGAAGCTCGCCGTGGATGACCCGGCGGTGCTGCACGCGGCGACCGCCGCCGGGCTCGGCATCGGCCTGCTGCCGGAGTTCCTGTGCCGGCAGGGGCTCGCCACCGGGCGGCTGAAGGCGGTGCTGCCCGAATGGGCGGTGCCGCCGGCTGCGGCACTGTACGCGCTCTATCCGGCCGCGCTCGAGTCCGACTCACGCGTGCAGCAGTTCGTCGACTTTCTCGCCGCCAACATCGTGCCGGCGCTGGCGCTGCCGTCCGCCGGGCGCGCCGCCGCGAGCGCGCCCGGCGCGCGCGAGGCGAGCGCGCACTGACAGCGCGCGGCGCGCTCAGCTACGCTAGTTCGCCGCAGAGGAATCGTCCATGTACCGTGCCCCCGTACGTGAAGTGCGTTTCGTACTCGAAGAGCTGCTCGCTGTCGGGCGTCTCGCCGCAAGCCCCGAGCTCGCCGATTACTCCGACGAGCTGGCCCAGGCGGTACTCGAGGAAGCCGCGCGCTTTGCCGAGAACGTCCTCGAGCCGCTGAACCAACCCGGCGATGTCCACGGGGCGCGCTGGACCCCGGAAGGGGTGGTCACCGCGCCCGGCTTCCGCGAGGCTTACCAGCAGTTCGTCGCCGGCGGCTGGCTCGCCCTGGGCGCGCAGCCGCAGTACGGCGGCCAGCGCGCCCCGCGCGTGCTGGCGAGCGCGGTGGGGGAGTTCTGGGGCTCCGCCAATCTCGCCTTCAAGCTCGGCCCGATGCTGACCTACGGCGCCGCGCATGCGCTGGAGCTGTGCGGCTCGGAACAACAGAAGGCGCTGTTTCTGCCGAAGATGGTGCGCGGCGAGTGGACCGGCACCATGGTGCTCACCGAGTCGCAGGCCGGCTCGGATCTCGGCGAGGTGCGCACCCGCGCGGTGCCCGAGGGCGATCACTACCGCCTCTTCGGCCAGAAGATCTTCATCACCTGGGGCGATCACGATCTCACCACCAACACCATCCACATGGTGCTCGGGCGCATCGAGGGAGCGCCGAGCGGGGTCAAGGGCATCTCGCTGTTCGTCGTGCCGAAGGTGCTGGTGAATGCCGACGGCTCGCTCGGGGCGCGCAACGAGGTGCGCTGCCTGTCGATCGAGCACAAGCTCGGCATTCATGCGAGTCCGACCTGCGTGCTGGCCTTCGGCGAGCAGCGCGGCGCGCACGCCTGGATCGTGGGCGAGCCGGGCCGCGGCCTCGAATACATGTTCATCATGATGAACAGCGCGCGCCTCTCGGTGGGCAGCGAGGGCTACGCGGTGGGCGAGCGCGCCTGGCAGCGCGCGGTGCAGTGGGCGCGCACCCGCATGCAGGGCAGGCCGCCGGCAGTCGGCGGGCCTGCGCCCATCATCAATCACCCCGACGTCAAACGCATGCTGCTCATGATGAAATCGCAGACCGAAGCCTCGCGCGCGCTGACGCTGTACGCCGCGCTGCAGTTCGATCTGGCGCAGTACGGGCCCGCGAGCGAGCGGCGCGCCGCACAGGCGCGCGGCGAGCTGCTGACACCGATCGTCAAGGGCTGGTGCACCGAGATCGGCAACGAAGTCGCGGCCATCGGCGTGCAGGTGCACGGCGGCATGGGTTACATCGAGGAGACCGGTGCGGCGCAGTACGTGCGCGACGTGCGCATCACCACCATCTACGAGGGCACGACCGGTATCCAGTCGAACGATCTCATCGGCCGCAAGCTCGCCCGCGACCGCGGCGTCGCCATGACAGCGCTGCTCGATGACATGGAGCGCGAGCTCGCCGGGCTCGGCTCGGCCGATGCGGCCGTGGCCGGGACCGCGGCGGCGGCGCTCGCTGCGGTGCGGCTGTTGCGCCAGTCGACGCAGGCGCTGCTCGGCGCGCTCGCCACGCGCGTCGAGGCCGGCATGGCGGTGTCGGTCCCGTACCTGAAACTGTGCGGCTACGTCGCCGGCGGCTGGCTGCTCGCTAAGTCCGCGGCGCTGGCGGCGGCGAAGAGCAGCGGCGCGGAGCGCGAGTTCTACGCCGCCAAGATCCGCACCGCGGCGTTCTACGCCGCGCAGGTGCTGCCGAGCGCGCTGGCGCTGGCGCGCATCGTCGAGGCAGGGGGCGCGAGCGTCGTCGACACCGACGCCGCGCTGCTGTGAGTCGCACGGCGCATGAAGCGGCGCACGCTGCTCGCCGCAGGAGTCGCCATGATGGCGGCCGCGGGCTGGTCGGCGCACATGGCGGCTGAGGCTGCCGCCGGCCTCATCCGGCGCCGGATCCCCGCGAGCGGCGAGGAGCTGCCGCTGATCGGACTCGGCACGTCCGGTCCCTTCGAGGTGGGTGCGGATCCGTCCGCGCGCGCTCCCCTGCAAGAGCTGCTCGCCGCGTTCTTCGCCGCCGGCGCGCAGCTCATCGATACCTCGCCGATGTACACCACCGCCGAGCGGGTGCTCGGCGAGCTGCTGACGGAGGCGATGCATGCGCGCGCGTTTCTCGCCACCAAGGTGTGGACGCGCGGCGAGCCAGCGGGCGTCGAGCAGATGAGCCGCTCGGCGCAGCTGCTCAAGACGCCGCGGCTCGATCTCATCCAGGTGCACAACCTGCTCGATCTCGACACGCAGCTCAAGACGCTGCACGCCTGGAAGGCGGCCGGACGCGTGCGCTACGTGGGCGTGACCCACTACACGGTGAGCGCTCACGCGGACCTGGTGCGCGTGCTCTCGAGTGAGAAGCTCGATTTCGTGCAGTTCAACTATTCGCCGCTGACGCGCGCCGCCGAGAAGCGCCTGCTGCCGCTCGCCGCGGAGCGCGGCGTCGCGGTGCTCATCAACCGGCCGTTCGAGGACGGCGCATTGTTTCAGGCGGTGCGCGGCAAGGCGCTGCCCGCCTGGGCGGCCGAGGTGGATGCCACCAGCTTCGGCCAGCTCGCGCTCAAATTCATCGCCTCCCACCCGGCGGTGACCTGCATCATTCCGGCGACCGGCAAGCTCGAGCACCTTGAGGACAACCTGGCCGGCGGCCGCGGCCGGCTGCCCGATGCGCGCCAGCGCGAGGCGATCGCCCAGCTGTTCGCCTGAAGCTGCCCGCCTGAAGCTGCCCGCCTGAAGCTGCCGCGTCCCGCGGCGCAACCCGCGGTTACTGCCGCCCGCGCGGGCGGCGGGCACGGCGCGCCGCGCGCGGCACCTGCAGGCGAAATCGCGGCGGCTCGTTCAGGTTCTCGAGAAACAGCCGGCGCTCCTCCGGTGTCAGCGCGGCCCAGTTCACCTTGTGCGCGTGGCTCGCCCGCAGCCGCCGGTCGCTCACCTGCGTACAGGCGCGGCTGGTGCTGCGCCAGTTGCGCGGCAGCCGTGTGGTCGCGCCGTGGCGCAGCAGGTCGACCACCGCGGCGGCGACCTGCGGGTCGCGCGTCAGCTCGCTGTGCGCGGTGCGGGCGTAGGCGCTCGCCGCGCCGGGCAGCTGCGCGCTGGCCAGCGGCACGGTGCCGTCGCCGTGGCGCGTGAGCGTATAGAGGAAGTCGTCGCCGCGGCGCGTCACCGCGGTCACGGTCTCCTGGCCGACACCGGCGATGACGGCGAAACGCGGATCGGCCGGCGCGAGCAGCGCATGTGCCGCGCGCGCCGCGTGCAGCAGCGCGGCGCGCGGCTGCGGTCCGCCGCGCGGCCAGGCGTTTGCCGCGAACAGATCGAGCCGTCCGGCGCACCCTCCCCAGGGCAGCAGGTCGTACAGGCTCGGAAAGGTGCTGAAGGTCTCGCCGGCGAGCTCTTCCGCCGAAGCCTGCAGCGCGAGGCGTGCGACCTTGCGCACCACGGCGTACGTGCCGCGCAGCGCCTGCACGGCCGCGAACGAGCCGCCGTTCGGTGTACCGAGCAGCACCACCCGCTCGACGTGCTGCGTGCCCGGCAGGGCGAGCGCGGCGCGGCTCACCAGTCCCCCCATGCTGTGCGCCACCAGCGCCACGCGCGTGCCGGCCATGGCGCGCAGTCGCGCCGCGAGTGCGCTGCCGGAGGTCGCCACCGGCAGCCGCCAGTCGTAGTCGTGGAACTGCACCACGAAGCCCTGCGCACGCAGGTACAGCTTGAGCCGCAGATGCGAGAACAGCACCACGCCGAGCGGCACGATGGGCGCGCCGGGCAGCGCGAGCGCTGCGAGCCGCCCGAGCTGGATGTCGAGCGGATCGAGCCACACGATGTCCGGGGGCAGCGGCGGCGGCCGGCGCAGTCCGAGCTGCGAGCCCATGATGCCCGGCACGATGATGACGCGCGGCGCGCGCGCCTCGACCGGCGCCGCGTGCGCCCGTCGCGCTAGGCGCGCCAGCACGCGGTACTCGGCGGCGCCGAAGTAGGCGCGCAGCTCGCGTTGTTGCGTGCCGCTCGCGAGCGCCGCTTCGATCTCGCCGTCGCTCCAGGCGAAGCGATCGTAAGGCGTGATGTGATCACGCGGTGAATCGTTGGAGATCGCGCTACTCCTCGCCGAGCGGCCGCACGTGCGCGATGACTTCGACGCTGCCGCCGCCCTCGAGCAGCAGCACCAGCGGCACCTCATCCTCGGGCGCCAGCGTGCGGTTCAGCATCTGCAGCATGATGTGCAGTCCGCCGGGAGCGAGCCGCACCGTCTCGCCGGCGCCGATGCGCAGCCGCTCGTGCGGCCGCATGGTGGACTTGCCGTTGACGAGTGCGGTCTCGTGAATCATGGCCATGCCGGCCGCCGGTGAGCGCACTCCCACCACTACCACCGGCTGCGTGCCGGCGTTGTGCAGCGTCAGGTAGGCGGCGGCCACGTCGCTGCCCGGGACGGCGCGGATCCACGCCTCCTGGGCGCTGAGCGCGCCGGCCTGGACGGGCGCGGCGGCGCCGAGCGTCACGAGGCAGGCGGCAAGGAGCGCGGCGGTCGATCGCATGGTGTCCTCGCGGGCGCGCACGAGAGTGCGCGGCAATTATGCCAGACTAACCGCGCATGCCGGATCGCGCCCGCCGCTCGGAGCTCACCGCCCTGCTGGCGCTGCTGGCCGGCGCGCTCGCGATCGGCAGCTCGGGCATCTTCGTGCGCCTGTCGGAGACCGGGCCGACCGCGACCGCTTTCTGGCGCGGCTGTCTCGCGCTGCCGCCGCTCGCGCTGTGGGCGCTGCTCGAGCGGCACACGGCGCGCGCCGCCGGCCGCGCGCCCGCCAGCCTGCGCGATCCGCAGTTCTTCTGGGCAGGGGTGTTCTTCGCCGGGGATCTGGCGCTGTGGCACTCCTCGCTGCTGCTCACCTCGATCGCCGCTTCGACGCTCGAGGCGAACTGCGCGCCGCTCCTGGTCACGCTGTTCGCGTGGGGCTGGTGGGGCGAGAAACCGCGGCTCGGGTTTGTGCTGGCGCTGGTCGCCGCCTTCGTCGGCATGCTACTGATACTCGCCCCCAAGCTCGGCGGCGGCCGTCACGCGCTGCTCGGGGATGCGCTCGGCCTGGGCACTGCGTGCTTCTACGCGGCGTACATCCTGTCGGTGTCGCGGCTGCGCGTGCGCCACGGCACCGGCATCGTCATGTTCACCACGACGCTGGTGTTCAGCGTGCTGCTCCTGCCGCTGGCGCTGACCCAGAAGTTCCTGCCCGACAGCGCGCACGGCTGGTGGCTGCTCGTCGGCTGCGCGCTCTCGGCGCAGCTGCTCGGCCAGAGCCTGATCGCCTATGCGCTCGCCCTGCTGCCAGCAACCTTCGGCGCGGTGGGCCTGTACGCGCAGGTGCTAGCCGCGGCCGCCTACGCCTGGTGGCTGCTGCACGAGCGCCTGGCGCCGCTGCAGATCGCCGGCGGCGTGGTGGTGCTCGCGGCTATCGCGCTCGCGCGCCGCACGCGCGCGGCGCCACCGGGCGCGGTCGCGGCCGGCGCTGCCTAAGCACAGCGCGCATCGATCCAGTCGAGCGCCGCGCGCCACAGCGAGTCGCGATGACGTTCGGCGAAGAAGCCGTGATGGCCGATGCGGCGCACGCCAAGCTGTCGCGGGTCGGTGCAGCGCCGCTCGATCGGCGCATTGGGGTAGCTCGCCAGCAGCGCCTCGATGGCCTGAGGCGTGGCGATCGGGTCGTCGCTGAAGCCCCAGGCGAGCAGCGGAGTGCGCACCGCGGCGAATTCCGCGTCGTGCATGTCCGCATCGAGCCGCGAGCCGAACGGCGCGGGGTCGAGGCACCAGCGCCGCCACTGCAGGAACACCCCGCGCGGCAGCGAATCGCCCGTCCACAGCACGCCGCGCGGCAGGTAGCCGCGCCGCGCGAGCATCAGCGGTCCGTAAACCTTCCAGAACAGCAGCGCCTGATAGCGAAACGGCACACGCTGGCGCCGCCAGTAGCCGGTCGAGGTCGCGATCATCACGTGGGCGCGCGCACGCCCCTGGTTGTGCATGCAGCCGAGCAGCTGTCCGCCGACGCTGTGCCCGAGCGTCGCCAGCGGCACACCGCCAGCGCGCGCTTCGAGCGCGTCCAGCGCCGCCGGCATGTCGAGCCGCCCCCAGTCGCTCATGCGCGCCGCGTCGGCCGCGAGCGGCGCGCCCGCTGAGGCGCCGATGCCGCGATAGTCGTATACCAGCGTGTGGTAGCCGCGCGCGGCGCAGTAGGCGGCGAACTTGAGGTAGAACTCGCGCCTGAATCCGGTCGCGCCGTTGACCAGCAGCGCCCCGCGCGGGCTGGCCGCCGCGAGCAGCAGCCCGGCGAGCGAGCGTCCGTCGCGCGCCGCGAAGCTCACCGGCTGCGGCTGCGGCTGCTGCGGCAGCGCCTGCGCCGGCGTCGCGGCCGCGGCGGGCGCGCTCACTGCGCGTGTTCCGCGATCAGCGTGCCGAGCGCCTCGATGGCCGCGCGCCGCGCGCTGCTCTTGCGCCACACGGCGCCCACGTGGCGCACCGGGGTGGGCTTGGCGAACGGGCGCAGCGCCACGCCGCGGGCGGCGCGGTAGGCGCCGCGGCCGGCGAGCTCCGGCAGCAGGGTGACGCCGGCGCCCGTGGCCACCATCTGCCGCAGCGTCTCGAGGCTCGTGGCGCGAAAATCCTGCTGCTCGCGTATCCCGGCGCGGCTGCACACCTCCAGCGCCTGATCGCGCAGGCAGTGACCGTCCTCGAGCAGCAGCAGGGTCTCGCCCTTGAGGTCCGCCACGCGCACCGTGGCGTGTGCGGCGAGCGGGTGGCGCTCGGGGAGGGCCACCAGGAAGGCTTCGCGGTAGAGCTCGCGTGCCTCGAGCCCGATGAGCTCGACCGGCAGCGCGAGGATCCCGACGTCGAGCTCCCCGACGCGCAGCTTCTCGAGCATCGTGGCGGTCTGGTACTCGTAGAGCCGCAGCTCCAGGCGCGGCAGGGTGCGGCGGATCAGCGACGCAATGCGCGGCAGCAGGTACGGCCCGATGGTCGGCAGCAGCGCCACGCGCAGCCGGCCGCCGAGCGGATCGCGCTGCGTGCGCGCCAGGGTCACCACCTCGTCGCTCGCCTCGATGATGCGCCGCGCGCGCGCCACGATCTCCTCCCCGGCGGGGGTGAGCGACACGTTGTGGGGCGCGCGCTCGATCAGCTGCACGCCGAGCGACTGCTCCAGTTTCTTCAGCTGCGCCGACAGCGTCGGCTGGCTGATGAAGCAGCGCGCCGCGGCGCGGCCGAAGTGGCGCAGGTCCGCCACCGCCACCAGGTAGCGCAGGTCCTTGAGCTTGAGTTCCATGCGGCGAGACTAGATATATGGAATCTATCGGAAAGATAAAATCAATCGATTGGAATGATAGCAGCGGCAGCCCCATGGTGTCTGCATCCCGCGCCGAGGCCGTTCCCGGAGGCCTTGGGGCGCACGAGTTTCAGGAGGAGAGAGAGCATGTCGATCATCGGTCAGCGTTTTCCGCAGTTTGCGCTCACCGGCGTCGTCTCCAGCGACCCCGCCAAGGCGTTCCAGTCCTTCACCCACGCGAGCTTCCCCGGCAACTGGCACAAGGGCGATGAGACCCTGAAGGCGGCCTGACATGACAACCCTCGAGAGCATTCGCGAGTCGCTGCCCGGCTACGCGCGCGACCTGCAGTTGAACCTCGGCATGGTGCTCACCGCCGCCGGCGCGCCCGGGCTGACGGAGCGGCAGATCTGGGCGGTGGCGCTCGCCGCGGCGAGCGCCTCGTGCAACGCCGCTTTCAGCCGCGATCTGCAGACCCTCGCCGTGCGGCATCTGGACGCTGCACACGTGAACGCGGCGCACGCCGCCGCGGCCGTGATGGCCATGAACAACGTGTACTACCGCTTCCTGCACCTGGTGGAGGACGAGGAGTACGCGAAGCTGCCGGCGCGGCTGCGCATGAACGTCATCGGCACACCCGGCATCGCCAGGGCGGATTTCGAGCTGCTGGCGCTCGCGGTGTCGGCGATCAACGGCTGCGGCACCTGCGTGGCCTCGCATGAGCGGCAGCTGCGCCAGCACGGGCTGACGCGCGAGGCGGTGCAGAGCGCGGTGCGCATCGCCGCCACGGTGCACGCGGTGGCGCGCGTGTTGGAAAGCACCGCCGGCGAGCGGCGCGAGCGCGCTGCCGCCTGACCTGACCCGCGCCGGGGGCGGCGGCCGCCGCGAACATCGCCGCACCGGCCAGGCGGCCGCGCGCGCTGCGCGGCACGCGCCGGAGGGGGTATAGTCGCCTGCACTGATGCCGGATTCGACTCCTATCAAGGTTGCGCTCGCCGCCTTGGCACAGCACCTGGCCGCGCGGCGCGCCGCGATCCTCGCCGCTTGGCAGCACTCGGTCGAACTCGACCCCGAGCTCACCACCTCGGGCGGCCTGTCGCGCGCGCAGTTCAATGATCACATTCCGCAGGTGCTCGAGGCGTTCGAGTGGCGGCTGCAGGCCGTGCATCCGCTCGAGAAGCAGATCGCGTTCGAGCAGCAGAAGCAGGGTGCCGAGGAGCACGGGCTGCATCGCTGGCAGCAGGGCTACCACCAGCGCGAGACCATTCGCGAATGGGCGCACCTGCACTACTGCGCGCTCTGCGAGCTGGAGGACTACGCCCAGGCCCACCCCGAGCTCGACGCCGAGGTGATGTCGATCGCGCGCCGTGCGCTGGTGCGGTTGTGCGGCGAGGGGGTTTGCGCCAGCGCCGCGAGCTACGAGCGGCTGCAGCAGACCGAAGCCGCCAGCCGCGTGCGTGAGCTCGAGGGGGCGCTGCGGCAGGTCCAGGCGCTCGAGCGGCAACGCGCCGAGACCTGGCGCGAGGCGGCGCACGATCTGCGCGGCACGGTCGGCGTGATCAGTAACGCCGCCACGCTGCTCGCGGCGGATGGTGCCGAGGCGAGTCGCAGCAGCACCTCGCAGCTGCTGCAGCGCTCGGTGGAGTCGCTGCGCGCGCTGTTGAGCGACCTCATCGACCTCGGCAGGCTCGAGGCGGGCCAGGAACAGCGGCACACGGCGCCGTTCGATGCCGCGGCGCTGCTGCGCGAATACTGCGAGAACCTGCGGCCGCTCGCGACGCAGCGCAACCTGTTCCTCAAGGCGGAGGGGCCGCAGACTCTCGCCGTCGAGGGCGATGCGGTCAAGGTGCAGCGTATCGCCCAGAATCTGCTTCTCAACGCGCTCGGGGTCACCGAGCGCGGCGGGGTGCGGGTGCAGTGGGCCGCGCGCACGGTGTCCGGCGTGCACCAGTGGCTGCTGTGCGTGCTCGACACCGGGCCGGGCTTTCAGCACGACTCGCCGGCGGCCCCGCTCGAGCGCGCGCTGCAACACGCCACCGCCGAGGCGCACGAGGCGGAAGATCGCGGCAGCGCGCCGTCTGCGCCGCCTGCGCCGACGCTGCGGTCGCAGTCGTCGGTCGCTGCCCGCAACGCTGGCGGCGAAGGCATAGGGCTGTCGATCGTGAAGCGGCTGTGCGAGCTGCTCGATGCGAGCCTCGAGCTCGAGACCGCACCGGGCGAGGGCACTACCTTCCGCGTGGTGTTTCCCTGCGAATATCCCCAGGACCGCGGGCGTTAACGGCGCGCGGCCGCGGCGCTGCGGCAAAGTTTGCGCCCCGGCTCGCGGCGCGGCGCACAGCAAGTGTTGGTGTTATGCTCGAGCGCGGAAAGCGCGCAGCGCGACGAGAGATCGCGCCAGCGGTGTGCCTCGCAGGACCAGGGACGGACCGTGAACGGGCAACAGCCCAAACAACATGCGCTGCGGCGGTATACGCCGGTCGTGCTGATCGTCGAGGATCATTTCCTCACGCGGTGTACGGCGGCCGTGTACCTGCGCGAAGCGGGCTACAGCGTCATCGAGGCAGCGACCGCTGGCGAGGCGATCAGCGTGCTGGGCTCCGGCACGCATGTCGACCTGGTGTTCTCCGATGTCTACATGCCGGGCGGCCTCGACGGGCACGGCCTGGCACGCTGGGTAGCGCAGCACCATCCGGCGGTTCCGGTGCTGTTGACGTCCGCGGCTCCGCAGGACTCCGCACTGCTCGCCGCGGGCAGCGCGCGCTTTCTCACCAAGCCCTACCTGCTGACCGAGGTCGACCGGCTGATCGCAGGGTTGCTCACTGTCGCGATGCTGTGACGGGTTGAGCGCTCCGGGCGCTCAGCGCCCCCGCTTACGCCGCCGCGGCGGACGAGGTCCATGATCATGGCATGATGCGTACCAGAGCTTCGTGGCCGCGGACAGCGCTTGTCGATCATCAGACTCATCGTTCTGGGGACGCTCGCGGCGCTGGCGAGCGGCACGGCCGCGGCGGCGCCGGCCGCTGCCCGCGCCGTCACGGACGACTTCGGCCGAACGGTGCGGGTGCGCGCCCCACCGCTGCGGATCGTGAGCCTTGCTCCGGGTGCGACGGAGATGCTGTTCGCCGCCGGGGCGGGCGACGAGGTGATCGCCACCGTCGAGTATTCCGACGAGCCCGCGCCGGCGCGCGCCGTGCCGCGCATCGGGGACGCGGCGACGATCGACATGGAGCGCCTGGTCGCCCTCGAGCCCGACGTGGTGATCGCCTGGCCCGCCGGTGGTAATCCCGCGCAGCGCGCCAAGATCGCCGCCCTCGGCATACCTCTCTATCAGCAGCAGGTCGTGCGCCTCGCCGAGTTGCCGGCCGCGCTGCGGCGGCTCGGCCTGCTGGCCGGCACGCAGGTGGCGGCGGAGGCCGCCGCGCAGGGCCTCGAGCGGCGCCTCGCGGCCCTCGGGCGCGCCTACGGCGCCGGCGCGGGCGGCGCGGGCCGCCATCCCACCGTGCTGCTGCAGGTCTGGAACCGCCCAGTCTATACCATCGGCGGGCGGCATCTCATGAGCGATGCGCTCGCGCTGTGCGGCGCGCGCAACGTGTTTGCGGATCTGTCCGAGCCGGCGCCGCTGGTCGACACCGAGGCGATCATCGCGCGCAATCCCGACATCATCGTCGCCGCCTCGCCGCCGGGGGAAAGTGCCGCCTGGGTGGCCGACTGGCAGCGCTTCGGCAGCCTCGCCGCGGTGCGCAGCGGCCGCGTCGTGGGTTTCGAGGACCAGGGATTGAGCCGCCTGGGTCCGAGCGTCATCGACGCCACGGAGCACCTGTGCCGCACGCTCGCGCGCCTCAGTCGCGGAAGTTAGTGAACTGCAGCGGCACTTCGAGCTTCGCGCCCTTGAGCAGCGCGATGGCCGCCTGCAGCTCGTCGCGCTGCTTGCCGCTGATGCGCACCTTGTCGCCCATGAGGCCCGCCTGCACCTTGAGCTTCGAGTCCTTGACCAGGCGCGCAATCTTCTTGCCGGTGTCCGCGTCGATGCCGTGCCGCAGCATCACTTCCTGGTGCGCGGCCGAGAGCGTCGTCTGCGGCTCCTTCACCTCGAGGCACGCCAGGTCGACGCCGCGCTTGGAGAGCCGCAGCTTGAGTATCTCCAGCATCTGTTTGAGCTGGAAGTCCACCTGCGCGTGCAGCGTGACGGTGAACTCGTTGAGCTCGAAGCGCGCACCGGTGTCCTTGAAATCGAAACGCTGCGACAGCTCGCGGCCCGCCTGGTCGACGGCGTTGGCCACCTCGTGGGCGTTGAGCTCCGAAACGGCATCGAACGAAGGCACAGGTCACTTCCGGCCGCGCACGCGCGGCGACTTGCTGCGCGGCGCGCTCCGTCGCCGCGGGACGGCGCGCGTCGCTGCCTGCAGCTGGCGGCGGTGGCCGCGGGCCAGGTCCATGAAGCGCGGCGTCAGTCCGACGTCCTCGTATACCGGGTCGCCCTGCTCGTCGGTGGAGATGACGCGCTTGCCCGCCACGTAAGGCATCGCTGCCGCCACTTCATTGAGCGCCACGGCGAGCAGCTCGCTGATCAGCTGTTCGGTGCTGCGCCCGGGAAACAGGTCGGCGAGCGCCGCCAGGCGCGCGGCGGCATCCACCGGCAGGCGCACCGCGTAGCTCTGGGCCGCGCGCGGTACGGCCGCCCCTTCGCGCCAGCTCTCCAGCAGTTCTTTGAAGCTCACCAGCCACTCCTGCAGCGTTCCGCGCGGGAGCGCATTCTAGCGGAAAGCGCGTAGCATCGACGCCAGGCCCAGGAGGATGTCATGTTCGATCACGTCGGCTTGAAGGTCAGGGATCTGGACGCGAGCGTGCGCTTCTACGGCGCCGCGCTCGGCCCGCTCGGCTACGAGGTCATCACGCAGGATGAGTCGACCGCGGCCTTTGGAGCCGGCGGCAGTTACTCGCTGTGGCTCTACGCCGATGCGAAGCTGGCGCATTCCCTGGTGCACCTGGCATTCACCGCACCCAACCGTGCCGCCGTCGATGGGTTCTACCGCGACGGACTCAAGGCGCGCGGCCGCGACAACGGCGCGCCGGGCTTGCGTCAGGACTATAGTCCGAGCTATTACGCGGCGTTCCTGCTCGATCCGGACGGCAACAACGTCGAGGCGGTATGCCTGAAATAGGCTGCCGACACGGCTCGTCTGGCGCGCGCTGACCGGCGTATCTGGCCCGTCCTCAAGGGCGCGCGGGCGCACGCTTGACCTCGTCAACGCGCCCCGGCGATACTCGCTGCAGCATGTCCCGGCACACTGTCAGCGCTTCGCGTCCGTGGTGGTGGCGCACTTCATAACGGAGTGGGCTGACGGTCGGCTGTTGATTTAAAGATTCCTGCTACTCAACCGCAAACCCATCTCCGGATGACCCCGGGATGGGTTTTTTGTTGCCTTGAAGTTTCCGGAGCGAGCAAGTTGCAGTCTGCTTTCGACATCACCGGCGATCTCGACACCCCGGTGTCGGCGTTCATGAAGCTCGCTGCCTTCGGGCCGCGCTTCCTGCTGGAGAGCGTCGAGGGCGGCGAGCGACTGGCGCGCTACTCGTTCATCGGCTTCGGCGAAGGACTGGAAGTGCGCCTCGATGCCGCCGGGTTCCTGATCGGCGGGCAGCGGCACGCGCCGCCCGCGAGCGCCGCCGAGCTGCTCGCGCAGCTGCGCACCGCGCTCGCCGCCGCGCCGCGGCCGCAGCCGGACATCGCCGGCGTGCCCCTCGCCGGCGGCCTGGTCGGCTTCGCCGCTTACGACGTGGTGCGCCACTTCGAGCGCCTCACGGCGCGCCGCGCCTGCGATGCGGGTGTGCCGGCGCTGCACTACGTCGCGCCGCGCTCCATGCTGGTGTTCGATCACCTGACGCGCGGCATCGCGCTGCTGCACGCCGGCTCGGAAAGTGAGCGGCGCGCGCTGCGCGCCGAAGTGGTGCGGGCTTTGCGCGGTGCGCTGCCGGAAGTGCGCCGCGCCGGCAGCTACGCGCCGCCGCGCGCCGCCTACGCGCGCGCCGACTATCTCGCCGGGGTACGGCGCGTACAGGAGTACATCGCCGCGGGCGACGTCTACCAGCTGGTGCTCGCCAGCCGCTTCGCCGGCCGCCACCAGCTCGACCCCTTCCAGGCGTACCGCGCGCTGCGGCTCATCAACCCCTCGCCCTATATGTATTACTGCGCGCTCGGGGACGTGACGGTCGTCGGCTCCTCGCCCGAGGCGCTGGTGAAGCTGAGCGCCGGCCACGCGCAGCTGCGCCCGATCGCCGGCACCCGGCCGCGCGGCGCGGAGCCCGCCGCCGACGACGCGCGCGCGGCGGAGCTGCTCGCCGATCCCAAGGAGAACGCCGAGCACGTGATGCTGGTGGACCTGGCACGCAACGACCTCGGGCGCGTGGCGCGCGCCGGCAGCGTGCGCGTCGATCCGTACCGCTGCATCGAGCGCTACAGCCATGTCATGCACATCGTTAGCGGCGTGCACGGTGAGCTCGCCGACGGACGCGACGCCTTCGACCTGTTCGCCGCGGCGTTCCCCGCCGGCACCCTGGTCGGCGCCCCCAAGGTGCGCGCCATGCAGATCATCGACGAGCTCGAGCCGGTGAGCCGTGGCCTGTACGGTGGCACCGTCGGCTACTTCGGTGCGCGCGGCGACATGGATCACGCCATCACCATCCGCACGCTGGTGTTCAGCGGCGACGAGTACAGCTACCAGGCCGGCGCCGGCATCGTCGCCGACAGCGTGCCGCAAGCCGAGCACGAGGAGGTGCTCGCCAAGAGCGCGGCGATGGCGCGCGCGCTGGAGCTCGCCGGGGAGGGCCTGTGAAGCCGCAGCTGCTGCTCATCGACAACTACGACTCCTTCACCTACAACCTGGTGCAGGCCTTCCTGGTGCTGGGCGCGGAAGTTCAGGTCTACCGCAACGACGCGCTCACGCCGCAGCAGGCGCGCCAGCTTGCGCCCTCGCATCTGTGCATCTCGCCGGGGCCGGGCACGCCGTACGATGCCGGCGTGTCCATGGACATGATCCGCGCGTTCGCCGGCCACATCCCGGTGCTCGGCGTGTGCCTCGGCCACCAGTCGATCGTCGAGGTGTTCGGCGGCCGCGTGGTGCGCGCCGCGCGCCTGATGCACGGCAAGACCTCGCAGCTGCACCACGACGGCGGCACGCTGTTCGCCGGCCTGCCGCAGCCGTGCGAAGTGGGCCGCTATCACTCGCTGATCGCCTCCCCGGAGAGCCTGCCGCCGCAGCTGCAGGTGAGCGCGCAGACCGCGGAAGGGGAGATCATGGCGGTGCGCCACCACGCCTTCACCGTCGAGGGCGTGCAGTTCCACCCCGAGAGCATCCTCACGCCGCAGGGGCCGCAGCTGCTCGGCAACTTCCTGCAATACACCAGCGGCGAGCGGGCGGCCGCCGCGGGAGCGCGCGATGTCAGCGCCGCGTGAGCTGCTCGCGCAGCTGCTCGAGCGGCGCGACCTGTCGCCGACGCAGGCCGAGTCGCTGCTGGCAACACTCACCGACGCGGCGACCCCGCCGGCACTTGCCGGGGCGCTGCTCGCCGCGCTCGCCGCCAAGGGCGTGGTGGCCGACGAGCTGCTCGGCCTGGCGCAGGCGATGCGCCGCCTGGCGCTGCCCAGCGGACTGCCGCCGCTGCGCGCGATCGACATCGTCGGCACCGGCGGCGATCTTTCCGGCAGCTACAACATCTCCACCGGCACGGCGCTGCTCACCGCCGCCTGCGGCGTGCCGGTGGTGAAGCACGGCAACCGCTCGGTCTCCAGCCGCTGCGGCAGCGCCGACGTGCTGCAGGCGCTCGGGCTTGCCGTGCCGCTCGATCCGCCGGCGGCCGCCGCCTGTCTCGCCGCCACGGGGTTCACCTACCTGTTCGCGCCGCACTATCACCCGGCTACCGCACGCGTCGCGCCGATCCGCGCAGCGCTCGGCGTACGCACGGTGTTCAACATCTTAGGTCCGCTGGTGAACCCGGCGCAGCCGCCCTTGCACCTGGTCGGCGCCTTCAGCCTCGAGGTCGCGCGCCTCATGGCCAACACCTTCAGCGGACTGCCGATCGAGCGCACCTTCGTGATTCACGGCGCGCAGGGCTGGGACGAGCCGACGCCGCTCGGTCCCTTCACGGTGTTCGACGTGCGCCCGGGGCGCGTGGACGTGGCAGTTCGCACGCCGGCCGACTACGGGCTGCGCCTGTGCACCGCGGGCGAGCTGGCCGGGGCGGACGCGGCGCACAACGCGCGCGCACTGCGCGCGGTGCTCGCGGGCGAGGATCGCGGCGCGCACCGCGACTGCCTGCTGCTCGGCACCGCTCTCGCCCTCGAGGTCGCAGGGGTTGTGCGCGATCCGCTCGAGGGGATGGCGCGCGCCGCCGCGGCCATCGACGACGGGGCCGCGCGCCGCGTGCTCGCGGGGCTCGCAGCACTGCCGCCACCCGCGGCGCAGGCAGGTGGCGCTTGAGCGGTGACTTTCTCGCGCGCATGGCCGCGGCCAGCCACGCACGCGTGCGCGCCGCGCGCGCGCAGCTCGACGAGAGCGCGCTCGCGGAGAGCTGCCGGCAGCTGCCCGCGCCGCCGGTGCTGCGCCGTGATCCGCGCGGCTTCGATCTCATCGCGGAGCTGAAGCTGCGCTCGCCGGCCGCCGGGCGCCTCGCCGCCGCCGATGCGGACGTGCCGCGCCAGGTGACGGCCTACGCGCGCGCCGGAGCGGCCGCCGTATCGGTGCTGACCGAGCCCGAGCGCTTCGACGGCTCGCTCGCGCACCTCGCGGCCGCCGCGCGCGCGCTCGCGCCGCTCGCGGTGCCCGCACTGCGCAAGGACTTCCTGGTCGACCCCTACCAGGTGCTCGAGGCGCGTGCCGCGGGTGCCGGCGGCGTGCTGGTGATCCTGCGCATGCTGGCGCGCGAGGAGCTCGCGGCGCTGCTCGCGTGCGCGCACGCGCAGGGGCTGTTCGTGCTGCTGGAGGCGTTCGATGAGCCCGACATCGCGCTCATGCACGAGGTGGTCGTGACCCACGCGGCGCCCGCGACGCTGCTGGCAGGAGTCAACTGCCGCGACCTCGCGAGCCTCGAGGTTCGTCCGCAGCGCCTCCTCGAGCTCGCGCCGCTGCTGCCGGCGCAGCTGGCGCACGTCGCCGAAAGCGGCGTGGCCAGCGCGCGAGACGCGCAGGCGGTGGCCGCGGCCGGCTACCAGTTCGCGCTTGTCGGCAGTGCGCTGATGCGCGCGGCAGATCCCTTCGCCCTTGCCAGCTCGCTGCTGGCGGCGGGGCGCGCCGTGCGTGGGAAGGCTTGCGATGTGGATTAAGATCTGCGGCCTCAACACGGCGGCGGCGGTGGACGCGGCGCTCGCCGCGGGCGTCGATGCGCTCGGCTTCGTATTCGCCGCCTCGCCGCGGCAGCTGACGCCGCAGGCCGCGTTCGCGCTGGCGCGAGCAGCGCGCGGGCGCGCGCGCTGCGTGGCAGTGATGCGCCACCCCAGCCAGGGCGAGGTGGACGAGGTGGTTAACGTCTTCGGTCCCGACCTGTTGCAGAGCGATGCGGCGGATTTCACCGCGCTGCGCCTGCCGCCCTCGCTCGGGCGGCTGCCGGTGCTGCGCCAGGCGCAGGCGGCGGCCGCGGCGCTGCCGCGGCGCGTGCTGTTCGAAGGTCCCGCGAGCGGCAGCGGCACGACTAGCGACTGGCAGGCGGCGCACGCGCTCGCGCGCCGCACGCAAGTGATCCTCGCCGGCGGCCTGCACGCCGGTAACGTCGCTGCCGCGATCGCCGCGGTCGCGCCGTTCGGCGTCGACGTGTCGAGCGGCGTCGAGGAGCGCCCCGGGGTGAAGAGTGCCGAGCGCATCGCCGCCTTCGTGAGCGCGGCGCGGGCGGCGGTCGCCGCGGCTGCAACTGCCACTGGAGGTTTGCCATGAGCGTCGAATCTTCCGCCGCCGCGGGCTTGCTCGCGGATCTCGTGGCGGGTCGCTTCCCCGATGCACGCGGACGCTACGGCCCGTTCGGCGGACGCTACGTGCCGGAGACGCTGATCCCCGCGCTCGAGCGGCTCGAGCGCGGCGTGCGTGAGCACCTGCACGCGCCCGACTTCCAGGCGGAGCTCACCGCGCAGCTGACCAGCTGGGTCGGCCGTCCCACCCCGCTCACCTTCGCCGCGCGCCTGTCGGCGCGCTGGGGCGCGGACGTATGGATCAAGCGTGAGGACCTGGCACACACCGGCGCGCACAAGATCAACAACGCCACCGGGCAGGCGCTGCTCGCGCGGCGCCTCGGCGCACGGCGCGTCGTCGCCGAGACCGGCGCCGGGCAGCACGGGGTCGCCAGTGCCGCGGCGTGTGCGCGGCTCGGGCTCCCCTGCACCGTGTACATGGGAGAGATCGACATGCAGCGGCAGGCGCCCAACGTCGGGCGCATGCGGCTGCTCGGCGCCACCGTGGTGCCGGTGACCGGCGGCGACCGCACGCTGCGGGCCGCGATCGACGAGGCGCTGCGCGACTGGGTGTCCGACCCGGTCGACACTTATTATCTCCTCGGCTCCGCGGTCGGCCCGCATCCGTATCCGTACCTGGTGCGCGAGCTGCAGGCGGTGATCGGCCGCGAGGCGCGCGCGCAGCTGCTCGCCGCCACCGGGCGGCTGCCCGATGCGCTGATCGCCTGCGTGGGCGGCGGCTCGAATTCCATCGGCGCGTTCCACGCCTTCATTGCCGACGCCGGCGTCGAGATCATCGGGGTCGAGGCCGGCGGACGCGGCGCCGGGCTCGGCGACAACGCCGCCACGCTCGCCTTCGGCCGCCCCGGCGTGCTGCACGGCACCTACTCCATGCTGCTGCAGGACGAGGACGGGCAGATACAGGAGACGCACTCGGTATCGGCCGGCCTCGATTATCCGGGGGTCGGACCCGAGCATGCGCTGCTCGCCGCCTGCGGCCGCGTGCACTACCAGACGGCGAGCGACGCCGAGGCGCTCGCCGGCGTCAGGCAGCTGAGCGAGTGCGAGGGCATCCTGCCGGCGCTCGAGAGCGCGCATGCGCTCGCCGGCGCCGAGCGCTGGGCGCGGGCGCATCCCAAGCGCACCATCCTCGTGTGTCTCTCGGGGCGCGGCGACAAGGACATGTCGACGCTGCAGCAGACGCTGCTCGCGGCAGCACCGCCGTGAGTCCGCGCGAGCGCATCAGCAGCGCGATCCGCGCGGCCGCCGCGCGCGGCGCGCCGGCGCTGGTCGCCTATCTCACCGCGGGCTTCCCGGTCCGGGAACGCTTCCGCGACCACCTGCGCTCGCTCGCTTCCGCCGCCGACGTGATCGAGATCGGCGTGCCGTTCACCGACCCGATGGCCGACGGCGTCACCATCCAGCGCGCGAGCCTCGCGGCCCTTGCACAGGGCGTGAGCCTCAGGTGGATACTCGCCGAGCTCGCGACGCTGCGCGGCCTGCCCACGCCGCTGCTTCTCATGAGCTACCTGAATCCGCTGCTCGCCTTCGGCGTGCGGGAGCTGGTGGAGGCGGCCGCGGAGGCCGGGGTCGCGGGCTTCATCGTGCCCGACCTGCCGTTGGATGAGAGCCGCGAATTGCGCGCCGCACTCGGTGCGCGCGAGCTGGCGCTCGTGCAGATGGTGACCCCGGTGACCGAGCCCGCGCGCCTCGCGGCGCTGTGCGCCGCCAGCGAGGGCTTCGTGTACGCCGTCACCATGACCGGTACCACCGGGCGCAACGTCGCGGTGCCGGATGAGGTGATCGCCTATCTCGACAGGGTGCGCGCCGCCGCGCCACTGCCGGTGTGCGCCGGCTTCGGCATCCGCAGCCGCGAGCAGGTGGCGCGTCTCACCGGGCACGTCGACGGCGTGGTGATCGGCTCGGCGCTGGTGGAGCTGCTCGAGCGCGGCGAGGATCCGGTGGCGTGGCTCGCAGCGCTGCGCGGAGTGACGGCATGAAGACGCTCACCATCGCCAGGCGCTTCTGCGGACCGGCGGCCTCCGCCAACGGTGGCTACTTCGCCGGGATGGTGGCGATGCTCGCCGCGCGCACCTTGAGCGTGCGGCTCAAGGTGCCGCCGCCGCTCGACACCGAGTTCAGCGTCGCGGAAGCGCCCGACGGCGCGCTGCAGGTGTGCCGCGGTACCGAGGTGATCGGCGAGGCGCGTCCCGCGCAGCTCGCGCTCGATGCGCCGGGCGCGCCCGAGTACCTGCAGGCGGTGGAAGCCTCGCGCCACTACGCCGGCTTCCGCTACCACCGCTTTCCCACCTGCTTCGTGTGTGGCACGCAGCGCCTGCGCGGCGATGGCCTGCGTATCTTCGCCGGTCCGATCGCCGCGCGCGGCGTGGTGGCGGCGCCGTGGGTGCCCGACAGCTCGCTGGACGCCGGCGACGGCAAGGTGCGCGGGGAATTCATGTCGGCGGCGCTCGACTGCCCGGGCTACTACGCGGTGGCGCCCGACGATCGCATGCTGCTGCTCGCGGAGTTCACCGCGCACGTCGACCGGCGGGTGCACATCGGCGAATCCTGCACGGTAGTGGGCTGGCGCATCGGCGGGAGCGGGCGCAAACACGAGGCCGGCACCGCGCTGTTCGACGGCAAGGGCGAGCTGTGCGGCCGGGCGCGCGCGCTGTGGATCGAACCGCGCGAGGCCGGCACGCCGCCGGCGCCCGGGCCTACGCAGCCGGCCGGGCCCACGCAGCCGGCCGGGCGGGACAGTTAGCCGCGCACCAGCCGCATCATGTTTTCCGCGTAGCGCGCCCCGGCCACCGCGCCGGCCGGGAACACCGCCTCGATCGCCGCGAGGTCATGGCTGCTCAAGCTGACTTCGAGCGCGCCCAGGTTTTCCTCGAGGTTGGCGATGCGGCGCGTGCCCGGGATCGGCACGATGTGTTCCCACTGCGCCAGCACCCAGGCCAGCGCCAGCTGCGCCGGGGTGCAACCCTTGTCCCGCGCCAGCTCCTTCACCTTGTCGACCAGCGCCAGGTTGCGGGCGAAGTTCTCGCCCTGGAAGCGCGGCACGTCGCGGCGGTAGTCATCGGGTCCGAAATCGGCGGGGGTGCGGATGGCGCCGGTGAGAAAGCCACGCCCGAGCGGGCTGTAGGGCACCAGCGCGATGTCGAGCCGCCGGCACGCATCCAGCACGCCGTTCTCCGGATCGCGCGTCCACAGCGAGTATTCGCTCTGCAGCGCGGTGATGCGGTGCACGCGCTGCGCCCGCTCGAGCGTCTGCGGGGCAACCTCCGACAGCCCGAGGTAGCGCACCTTGCCCGCGCGCACCAGCTCTCCCATCGCGCCCACCGTCTCCTCGATCGGCACCTCGCGATCGACGCGGTGCAGGTAGTACAGGTCGATCTGCTCGATCTGCAGGCGCTTCAGGCTCGCCTCGCAGGCGGCGCGCACGTGCGCCGGACTGCCGTCGATCGCGCGCGCTGCGGGGTTGGCTGCATCGCGCACGAAGCCGAACTTGGTGGCGAGAAACGCCTGGCCGCGGCGGCCCTGCAGGGCGCGCCCGACCAGCTCCTCGTTGGTGTACGGGCCGTAGGCATCCGCGGTGTCGAGGAAGCTGACGCCGCGGTCGAGCGCATGCTGCAGCGTCGCGATCGATTCGGCGTCGCTGTGCGCCCCGTAGAACTCGCTCATGCCCATGCAGCCGAGACCGAGCGCCGAAACGATGGGGCCGTTGCGGCCGAGCTTGCGCGTCTGCATAGGTCGATTCCCCTTCATAAGGTGCTGCCCGGGCGCGCATTGTGCACCGCTGCTGCGGCGCCTGGGCATACGCAATTGGAGAGAGTACGGCGCTTACGTTCCGGCCGGCTGCATGTGCGCGCCGCGCCAGCCGCCGAAGCGGTAATAAAGCAGCGCCAGGATGCACGAGAGGAGCGAGGACAGCGGGAAGCTCCACCACACCGCGTCCACCTGGAAGCGCTCGAGGAACAGCTGCGCCAGCGGATAGCGCACCAGCAGCAGCGAGATGGTGAGGATCACCAGCGGAGCGATCACGGCGCCGGTGGCGCGCACCACGCCGAACAGCGCCACCGAGACGCCGAAGAAGATGAACGACGGCGTGACGATGCGGTTCATGTGGCTGGCGACGGTGAGCGCGGCGGAGGCGGCCGGCAGGAACAGCGCGAAGATGCGCTGGTCGAGCAGCTCGATGGCGAGCACGATCGAGCCGGTGAGGATCACGCTGTAGAGCACGCCGACCCGGGCGATGCGCGTCACCCGGTGCCACTTGCGGGCGCCGACGTTCTGCGCCGTCATGGCGGACAGCGCCATGCCGACGGCGAACGCCGGCATCTGGATGTAGTTCCAGATCTGCAGCGCGGCGCCGAAGGCCGCGGTGGTGTCGACGCCGAAGCGGTTGACCAGCGTGATCATGAGCACGCCGCTCAAGGACATCACCAGCATCTGCGCGCTCATCGGGATGCCCTTCCTCACCAGTGTCGCCGCCACCGCCCAGTCGATCTTGAGGAGCTTGAGCTCCTCGCGGTGCAGGCACAGCACGTGGTGCCGCCGGTAGAGGTGGCGGATGAGGGCCGCGAGGCTCACCGCCTGCGCGATGAAGGTCGCGAGCGCCGAGCCGGCGATACCTAAGCGCGGCACCGGGCCCAGGCCGAAGATGAAGACCGGGTTGAGCGCGATGTCGATGCCGACCGACAGCAGCATGAAATAGAACGGCGTCTTCGAATCCCCGGCGCCGCGCAGCACGGCCATGACGAACGCGTACAGGTAGAGGAACGGCACCGCCAGGAAGATGACGCGCATGTAGGCGACGGCGAGCTCGAGCGAGTCGGGCGGGGTGCTCATGGCGATGAGCAGCGGCCGGCACAGGACGAGTCCTGCGATCGCCATCGCCACCGAGATGGCGGCGAAGAACGTGGCGCTGGTGCCGACCACGCGCTTGGTCTCGGCGAGGTTGTTGGCGCCGATGGACTGGCCGATGAGGATGGTGGCGGCGAGCGCCACGCCGAAGGCCGCGCCGATCAGCAGGAACATCACCGTGTTGGCATTGGAGGTCGCGGTGAGCGCCGCCTCGCCCAGGCCGCGGCCCACCCAGATCGAGTTCACCGAGCCGTTGAGCGACTGCAGCACATTGGCGAACAGGATGGGCAGCGCGAACCGGAACAGTCCGGTGCCGATCGGCCCTTCCGTGAGCGCGCGCTGCACTTCAGCGCCACAGGCCGTACGCGATCTTCAGCAGCGCGACGGTGAGCAGCCCCCAGCCGACCCACTGGGGGCTGCGCCCCACCGCGAGCCACACCAGAGCGCCGCTGAGCACTGCGGCCCCGAGGATCAGCGCGTCGTGACGGTGTGCAGCGCGGCGCGGCTCGGGCGGCGGCGCGCTGTCCGCCGCCGGCGCCGGGGCCGCCGCCGGCGCAGCTGCCATGACCTGCGCACGGCGCACCCACGCCAGCAGCAGCGCCGGCATGCTGCGCGCCGCGTCCAGCAGCAGCGGCGCGTGGGCGCGCAGCTCTTTCGCCAGGGCGCGCAGGCTGCCGCGCTCGCGCATCCACTCGCGCAGAATCGGCGTGGCGGTCTTCCACACGTCGAGCTCCGGATACAGCTCGCGCCCGAGGCCTTCGACGTTGAGCAGCGTCTTCTGCAGCAGGATGAGCTGCGGCTGGATCTGCATGTCGAAGCGCCGCGCGATCTCGAACAGCCGCAGCAGGATCGCACCGAAGGAGATGTCCTTCAGCGGCCGATCGAAGATCGGCTCGCACACCGTGCGCACCGCGGACTCCATCTCGTCGAGGCGCGTGCCGGCGGGCGCCCAGCCGGACTCGAGGTGCAGCTGCGCCACGCGCCGGTAGTCGCGCTCGAACACGGCGAGGAAGTTCTCGGCGAGGTAATACTGGTCGCGCGGCTCGAGCGTGCCGACGATGCCGAAGTCCACCGCCGCGTAGCGCGGCCGCCGCGGCTCGTCGATCAGCACGAAGATGTTGCCCGGGTGCATGTCGGCGTGGAAGAAATTGTGGCGAAACACCTGGGTGAAGAAGATGCGCACGCCGTTCTCGGCGAGCTGCGCGATATCGGTACCCGACGCGCGCAGCCGCGCCAGGTCGCTGATCGGCACGCCGTGGATGCGCTCCATCACCATGACGGCGCTGCGGCAGTAGTCGAAGTACACCTCCGGCACGTACAGCAGCTCGCTGCCGGCGAAGTTGCGCTTCAGCTGCGAGGCGTTGGCCGCTTCGCGCATCAGGTCCAGCTCGTCGAGGATGGTCTTCTGGTACTCGTCGACCAGCTCGCGCGGCCGCAGCCGCCGGGCCTCGCGCGCATAGCGCTGCGCGAGCGCAGCGAGCGCGTGCAGCACCTCCAGGTCGCGCTGGATCACGGCGCGCATCCCCGGCCGCAGCACCTTGACCACCACCTCCTCACCGCCGGGCAGCCGCGCGGCGTGCACCTGCGCGATCGAGGCCGCCGCCAGCGGCGTCTCCTCGAACTCGGCGAACACCTGCGCGAGCGGCCGGCCGTAGGAGTGCTCGAGGAGCGCGCGCGCCGTGGCACCGGGGAACGGCGGCACGCGGTCCTGCAGTTTCGCCAGCTCATCGGCAATGTCGGCCGGCAGCAGGTCGCGCCGCGTCGACACCGCCTGGCCGAACTTGACGAACACCGGGCCGAGCTCCTCGAGCGCGAGCCGCAGCCGCTCACCGCGCGGCGCGCCGCGCCGCCGCTCGAACCACACACCCGGGGAGAGATAGAACAGGAAGCGCAGCGGCGGGTACAGGTGGGTGGCGCGCACGTAGTCGTCGAGGCCGTGCCGCAGCAGCACGCGCTGGATCTCGAGCAGCCGCACGAGCACGCGCAGCTTCACGGCGCAGCGTCCGTCACGGTTGAGCGCGGCGGCGCGCGAGCAGCTCGAGGCGCGCC
Source organism: Steroidobacteraceae bacterium (assembly GCA_035482695.1). Taxonomy (GTDB): domain Bacteria; phylum Pseudomonadota; class Gammaproteobacteria; order Steroidobacterales; family Steroidobacteraceae; genus 13-2-20CM-66-19. Next base: position 25,888 of record DATHQM010000005.1, read on the forward strand.
TGCAGCCGGTCGACTCTCTCGCGCAGCGCGTCGACGCCGCGCAGGAACTGCTCGCCCTCGTTGCGCGACACCAGGTCGCGGCGTTCGTGCGCCAGGTACTCGGCGAGGTTGGCGAGGGTGGTGTGCGCCGCGCGGCGCGCCCAGCGCTGACCGCCGCGCGCCAGGGTGCCGAGGCGGTGCGCCGCCACGTCGCCCGTGAGCAGCGACAGCTCCTCCTCCACGTCGGGAGTGAGCAACGCGGCGAGCTCGCGGAATTTCTGCGCGAGCTCCGCATCGCCGCTGATGGTGACCTCACCCCGTTGCAGCACCGCCTGCGCCTGCTCACCGCCGAGCGCGGCAAGTCCGAGCGGGCCGCCCTCGATGCTGGCATCCGCGCCGAGCGCATCGCTCGTCACCGCGAGCGTCAGCCCGTCGCTCGACACCCGCAGCCGCACGATGTCGCGTACTACGATGGCGACGCTCTTGCCGGCGAGCTGCGCGCACAGCTGCCGGGCGCGCGGCGAGCGCGGCAGGCCGCGGTTGAGGAGCTGGCCGAGGGTCGCCGTCAGCACTTGTAACCGCGGTGCACGGCGACGATGCCGCCAGACAGCAGGTGGTAGCGGCAGCCTTCGAGCCCGGCTGCCTGCAGCATGCCGAGCAGCGTGTCGGCGTCCGGGTGCATGCGGATCGATTCGGCGAGGTAGCGGTAGCTCGCCTCGTCATGCGCCACCACGCGCCCGAGCCATGGCAGCACGCGAAACGAGTAAGCGTCGTACAGGCGCTTCAGTCCCGGCGCGCGCGGCTGCGAGAACTCGAGCACCAGCAGCTGCCCACCGGGCTTGAGCGCGCGGTGCATGGCGCTGAGCGCGGCCGCCTTGTCGGTGACGTTGCGCAGCCCGAAGCCGATGGTGATGCAATCGAAGCTGCCATCGGCGAACGGCAGCCGCTCGGCGTTCGCCTGCACGGTGGCGAGGTTGCCGGCGCAGCCCGCATCGATGAGCCGGTCGCGGCCGCGCGCCAGCATCGCCGCGTTGATATCGCTCAACACCACCAGTCCACGCTCACCGACCTGGCGGGCGAGCCCGGCGGCCAGATCGCCGCTGCCGCCGGCCACATCGAGCGCCCGCTGCCCGGGGCGCAGGTTCGCCAGGCTGAGCGTGAAGCGTTTCCACAGCCGGTGTGCGCCCGCCGACATCAGATCGTTCATCAGGTCGTAGTTGTCTGCGACCGAGTCGAACACCGCGCGCACGCGGCGCGCCTTGTCGGTGCGCGCCACGCGCTGGAAACCGAAATCAGTGGAGTGCTCGTCGGCCATGTCGCGAACGGCGGGATGAGATGAGACGCATTCTAGTCGATCGCACTCGCCGCGCTCGCGCAGCGCGGCGCGGCGGCTTTTCCGCGGCAGGCGCCGGAAGCGGTTGCTTTTTCCGCGCGGCGGCGCGCAGAATCGGCGCCGCCACGGGGGTCTTGCGTGCGCAGCGGGCCGGGCAGCGATGCCCGGCCCGCTCATCGTTTGGGATCGCGAGAGCCAGCGGCGCGCTGCGCCTGGCTCTTGCGCTCGAGATAGCGCGCCCACTTCTCCTGGCGCTCGCGCCCGAGCTCGTGCAGGTACTTCCAGGTGTACAGGCCGGTGTCGTGCCCGTCGTCGAACACCAGCTTCACCGCGTACTGCCCGACCGGCTCGACGCCCACGATGCCGACATTCTCCTTGCCGAGGACCAGCACTTCCTGCCCCGGGCCGTGACCCTTCACTTCCGCAGACGGGGAGTACACGCGCAGGTACTCGAACGGCAGATCGAAGCGGCTGCCGTCGCTGAAGCTCACCTCCAGCACCCGGGATGTGCGGCGCAGCCGCAACTGTGTGGCGAGGGTCTCCGACATGATGCGCGCATCAGTATAGGGGCCTTGCGGCTTGGGACTGGACGCGGCTGTTGCTGCGTTGCACCATAGGGCGCCAGGGCCCTCCTTAGGAGCGCAAAAAAGCTTCGATCAGGACGATGAACCTCGAGCAATCGGCCTCTATACTCGCGGTCCTTCATGGCACCACCGAGGGCTCGAGGCATGAGGCCAAGAGCACTGAATGGAACCGACCGATACCTCGCATCCGGACTACTACCATCGAGTTGTGGATTGCCAGTGGGCCTGCCCCGCCCACACCGATGTCCCTGAATACATCCGCCTGATCGCTCAGGGCCGCTTCACCGATGCCTACATGGTGAACCGGGAATCAAACGTGTTTCCGGGCATCCTCGGGCGCGTCTGCGACCGTCCCTGCGAGCCGGCCTGCCGCCGCGGGCGCCTCGAGCAGAAGCCGGTCGCGATCTGCCGCCTGAAGCGCGTCGCGGCCGATCAGCGCGACGACGTGAGCGGGCGGCTGCCGAAGATCCCGCGCATCAAGAACGGCAAGCGCATCGCCTGCATCGGTGCGGGTTGCGCCTCGCTCACGGTGGCGAACGACCTCATGCCGCTCGGCTACGAGGTCACGATCTTCGAGCAGTACGGCGAGCCCGGCGGCCTGATGCGCACCAATATCCCCTCGTTCCGCCTGCCGCACACGGTGCTGAACGAGGAGATCGCCATGATCACCGGCATGGGGGTGGACCTGCGCCTCAACACCCGCGTGGACAGCATGCGAGCGCTGCTCGCGGGCGGTTTCGATGCGGTGTTCGTCGGCTCGGGCGCCCCGAAGGGCAGGGAGCTCAACCTGCCTGGGCGGCAGGCGGGCTCGGCCAACATCCACATCGGCATCGCCTGGCTCGAGTCGGTGGCCTTCGGGCACATCGACAAGATCGGCAGGCGCGTGCTGATCATCGGCGTCGGTAACACCGCCATGGACTGCTGCCGCACCAGCCTCAGGCTCGGCGCCGAGAGCGTCAAGGTGATGGCGCGCAAGCCGCGCGGCTTCTTCAAGGCTTCCGCGTGGGAGCTGGAGGATGCCGAGGAAGAGAGCGTCGCGATCGTCGTGAACCGCGCCCCGCGGGCCTTCGTGATCGAGAACGGCCGGCTCACCGGCATGCAGTTCGAGCAGATGGAGTATGAGCTCGATGCCGCCGGCAACATCACCGCCGAGCGCGTCATCGGGGAGGAGTTCCTGCCGGCGGACGACGTGATTCTCGCCATCGGCCAGGAGAACGCCTTTCCCTGGATCGAGCGCGATCTCGGCATCGATTTCGACAAGTGGGAAGTGCCGCTGGTCGACAAGGCCACTTTCCAGTCGACGCTGCCCCAGGTGTTCTTCGGCGGCGACGCCGCTTTCGGGCCGAAGAACATCATCTGGGCGGTCGAGCACGGCCACCAGGCGGCGATCTCCATTCACCGCTACACCTCGGGGGAGGCGGTGAGCGAGCGGCTGCTCCCGCGGATGAACCTGCAGAGCCGCAAGATGGGCATGCACGAGTGGTCGTACGCCAACGACTACACGCCGGTGGAGCGGCGGCTGATGCCGCACGTGTCGCTCAAGGAGCGCTTCAAGAAGCTCAACATCGAGGTCGAGCTCGGCTTCAGCGCCGTGCAGACCGCGCAGGAAGTGCAGCGCTGCCTCAACTGCGATGTGCAGACCGTGTTCACTGCGAAGCTTTGCATCGAATGCGACGCCTGCCTCGACATCTGCCCGGTCGACTGCCTCACCATCACCCACAACGGCGCGGAAGGCGAGCTGCGCACGCGCCTCAAGGCGCCCGCCAGGAACCTGGCGCAGCTGCTGTACGTCTCGGCCGGACTGCCGCAGACCGGGCGCGTCATGGTCAAGGACGAGGACCTGTGCGTGCACTGCGGGCTGTGCGCCGAGCGCTGCCCGACCGCCGCCTGGGACATGCAGAAGTCCGAGCTGCACTGGCCGCACGCCGGCGACGAGGCCGCCAGCCTCGAGGCGCAGAAACCCAAGATTGCCTGAAGGCCCCGAGCTCGCAAGCCCTTATGCCGCAACCTCCCGCTCAGCACGTCAACGACTTCACCATCAAGATCGCCACGGTGAACGGCACCGGCTCGGCGAGCGCCAACACGCTGCTCATGAAGTCCATCTTCAGGAGCGGCCTACCGGTGATGGGCAAGAACTACTTTCCGTCCAACATCCAGGGCCTGCCGACCTGGTACGAGATCCGCGTTTCGCGCGCCGGCTACGTCGCCCGCTCCGGGCGCATCGACATCATGGTCGCCATGAACGCCGAGACCTACGCGCGCGATGTCAGGGAAGTCGCCCCGGGCGGCTACCTGGTGTACGACTCGACCTGGCCGCGCCCGGCGCTGCTCAAGCGCGAGGACATCACCGTGCTCGGCGTGCCGCTGGCGCGCCTGTGCAACGAGAACTTCAACGGGGTGCGCACCCGCATCCTCATGAAGAACATCTGCTATGCCGGGGTGCTGGCGGCGCTGCTCGACCTGGATCTCGCGCACATCCGCGCGCTGCTGGCCGAGACCTACGCGAAGAAGCCGCAGCTGGTCGAGAGCAACATGCAGGCCATCCAGCTCGGCTACGACTACGCGCGCGCGACCTTCCCCTGTCCGTTACCGCTGCACGTCGCGCCGCTGGCGCAGACCGCCGGCACCATCATGATCGACGGCAATACCGCTGCGGCCCTGGGGTGCGTGTTCGCCGGCGCCACGGTGGCGGCCTGGTACCCGATCACGCCCTCCACCTCGCTGATGGACGCCTTCAAGATGTTCTGCGACCGCATGCGCGTCGACAAGCCGAGCGGCCGCAGGAATTTCGCGTTCATCCAGGCCGAGGACGAGCTCGCGGCCATCGGCATGGTGATCGGCGCGATGTGGAACGGCGCGCGCGCCTTCACCGCCACTTCCGGGCCCGGCATCTCGCTCATGAACGAGTTCTTAGGTCTTGCCTACTACGCCGAGGTGCCGGCGGTGATCTTCGACATCCAGCGCGTCGGTCCCTCCACCGGCATGCCGACGCGCACGCAGCAGTGCGACATCCTCGAGTGCGCCTATGCCTCGCACGGCGACACCCGCCACGTGTGCCTGTACCCCGCCAATCCCGAGGAGTGCTTCTACATGGCGGTGCAGGCGTTCGATCTGGCCGAGCGGCTGCAGACCCCGGTACTGGTGCTCTCCGACATCGACATCGGCATGAACGACTGGATGTGCCGCGATTTGAAGTGGGACGACAGCTACCGTCCCGACCGCGGCAAGATGCTCGAGCTGGAGGAGATCCTCAAGCTCGAGAAGTTCTACCGCTTCGTCGACAAGGACGGCGACGGCATCACCTACCGTACGCTGCCCGGCGTACACCCCAAGGCGGCGTACTTCACGCGCGGCTCCGGGCACACGCAGTTCGGCACCTACACCGAGGACTCCGCCGAGTACCAGCTGGTGCTCGATCGGCTGCTGAAGAAATGGGCGACGGCGAAGAAGCTGGTGCCGCGCGCCATCATCGACGCCACCGCCGGCTCGAGCGTCGGCATCGTGTCCGTCGGCAGCTGCGACGGCGCCATCCACGAGGCGATCGACCTGCTCAAGGGGCACGGCGTCGGCATCGACTACATGCGGGTGCGCGCCTTCCCCTTCAGCGAGGACGTGGAGAAGTTCCTGGCGGCGCACGAGCTGCTGTTCGTGGTGGAGCAGAACCGCGACGCGCAGTTGCGCGCGCTGCTCACCCTCGAGACCGCGGTCGAGAAGTCGAAGCTGCGCTCGCTGCTGCACTACGACGGCCTGCCGATCTCCTCGCGCTTCATCGTCGAGGGAGTGCTGGCGCAGCTGCAGCCGCGCGGTGCGGCGCAGCCGAAGGGGGCCGCTCATGGCTGACGCTGCCCCGCTGCCTGGTGCGCGCCGTTGCCGCCCGGGCGCGCTGCGCCGGAGGACTGCATGACTTTCCTTGCCAAACCCAAAGTTGCCCATCCCTCGCTGCCGAAGAACGCGCTCGGGTTCACGCGGCGCGATTACGAGGGGGCGCTCTCGACCCTGTGTGCCGGTTGCGGCCACGACTCGATCACCGCTGCGATCGTGGAGGCGAGCTGGGGGCTCGCCATCGAGCCGCAGAACATGGTGAAGCTCTCCGGCATCGGCTGCTCGTCCAAGACCACCGCCTACTTCGTGAGCGGCGGCCACGGCTTCAACTCGGTCCACGGGCGCATGCCCTCGATCGCCATGGGGGCCAACGCCGCCAACCGCAGGCTGAGCTACATCGGCGTCTCCGGCGACGGCGACACGCTCTCCATCGGGCTCGGCCAGTTCTGCCACGCCATCCGCCGTAACCTCAACATGCTGTACATCATCGAGAACAACGGCGTGTACGGCCTCACCAAGGGCCAGTTCTCGGCCTCGGCGGACATCGGTACCAGGGCGAAGAAGGGCGAGACCAACTTCCAGCCGCCGATCGACCCGGTGCTGCTGGCCATGACGCTAGGCGCCTCGTTCGTGGCGCGCAGCTTCTCCGGCGACAAGCAGCAGCTGGTGCCGCTCATCCAGGCGGGCCTGAAGCACGAGGGCTTCGCGCTCATCGACGTGCTCTCCCCGTGCGTCACGTTCAACGACCACGAGGGCTCGACCAAGAGCTACGCCTACACGCGCGAGCACTACGAGCCGGCGGTGCACGCGGACTTCGTGCCGCTCGAGCGCGAGATCACCGCCGACTATAAGGAAGGGGAAACGCTGCCGGTGGTGATGCACGACGGCAGCCGCATCGTGCTGCGCAAGCTCGATTCCGCCTACGATCCGACCAACCGCACCAGCGCCTGGGCGCAGATCCAGGAGCGCATGAAGGCCGGGGAATACCTGACCGGACTGTTGTTCGTGGAACCTTCGCAGAGCGAGTTCCACGCGGTGAACGCCACCCCCGACGCCCCGCTCAACAGTATTCCCTACGAAGCACTGTCGCCGGGCTCGCAGGGGCTGGAGAAGGTGCTGGCGCGCTATCGCTGAAGGCGGCTGCGGCGGTGGCGGTGGCGGTGGCTGCGGTGATGGCGGTGGCGGTGATGGCGATGGCTGTGAGCTGGGAGCGCCGTTCCCTGTCCGGCGTCATAGTTGCGCTTTGGCGCAAGTACTTCGGACCAGCCACATCTCTTGCGGCACGTGTAACTCCCCGGTTGAGCTGGAATTCCTGGCTGGCTGCGCGGCTATCTCCTCGATTCAATGGTTGCGCGTTTGCGCAACTATTCACCGAACGTCCCTCATCGCGCCCTCCCGGCGGCGCGCGCCTCACCGCACCGTTGAGCCGAGTGCGTAGCGCACCGCCAGTTGCAGCTGCGTCTCAGTCAGCAGGGGAGGACCGCCGAAAAACTCCTCCCGGCTGGAGGAACTGCTCACCACCTGCAGCCACTCGAGGGTGAAGCGCCAGTGCGCATCGGCATTGAAGATGTATGCCGCAGTCCAGGCATGCCCGCTCTGCGCGCCGTAGCCGTCCGCGCCGAGGGAGTCGACGGTGAACCTGTCGTAGCGCGCACTGAACGTGTGGCGTCCGAAGCGCTTCGACAAGAGCGCATATTCGGCGCGGAACGGCCAGCTGGAAAGACCCCCCGGCACATTGTCCGAGCCGGTGGTGGTCTCACCATCGAGCCACTGCGCGATCGCGGTCCAGCCGTGATCGCCTTCGACGCGCACTCCGGCGCTGTTGAAGCGCGTGTTCTGGGAGTAGTTGGCGTCCGAGCCGTCATCGAGCTGGGGATTGGCGCGGTTGTCGTAGCGCAGCGCACGCAACACCACGCGATCGAGGTAGCGCACTTCGATCCCGCCATAGACGCCCTCGCGATGATCGAACTGCAGGAACGGCTCTGCGCCCTCCAGAGGAGCATCGCCCGGTTGCCCGACACGGCCGAACAGCGGGGTCTGCCGGTCGGTGAGCGAGAAGCCGTTGTTCGCGAGCACAACTCCCGCGCCCTGGTTCCAGCCGAACACCCCGCCGGTGACTCCCAGGTCGAAGGCATGACCGCTGCGCGTGCCGAGCCAGTCGAGCGTTCCTTCCAGTCCGACGGTGCGTACCTCGACGGCCAGCCAGCTGTTGATGGCCGAATAGGACAGCGTGTAGGGGGACTCCCAGCCGGAGGCGCGGTTCTCGAGCGAGATGGGCGGATAGAAGCCGCCCGCCTTCAGGCGAAAACGGTAGCCCGCGCGCGGATAGGGGCGGAACAGCAGGTAGGCCTCGGTCAGGCCCACGGGGCTTCGGTCCTTGTCATCGAACATCGAGGCGTCGAGGTGGGCACTCCACACCTCGCCGAGCGACTGGGTGAGTGCGAAGCGGGCGCGTCCGAGTTGCACACCGGATTCGTCCTGTCCGAAGCGCACCGTGCCGAGGCTTCCCTGCATGAAGGAGGGATTCGCATCCGAGCTCACCAGCCGTCCGTCAAAGCTCACCTCCCACTCGGTGCTGGCACGGCCGATGTCAGCGAGCGCGAGCGCGAGCAGCGCGAATGCGAGGGTACCCGCAGGCCGGGCGCAGTCAGGGGCAACTTTGCGCGGGCACACGATGACCAGGCGCCTCAGTAATCCCAGGAGTGCGGACGATCCGTCAGCTCGGCGGGCTGCAGCGGCTTCGACAGGCTCAGTGTCAGCTCGGCGCGCTCGCCCTCGGCGACCGTGAGCTCGCGCTGCAGGTTCGCATCGTTCTCGCGCAGGCGCGGGTGCCAGAGCGCCACGCGGTAGCGACCGTGCGGCAGCTCGCTCGTCCAGGCACCGGAAGCGTCAGTGCGGCCGTACCAGGGCGCATCCGTCACCACCAGATACGCGAGCATGAAGTCGTGGATGTTGCAGCCGAGCGTGACCACGCCGGGCTGATCGAAGTGCACCGGCGGATAGGGCTTGCCGCGGTACAGCGGCAGCTGGAAGCGCTTGGTAGGAGAGAACGAATAGATCTGGTGGCTGACGGAGTCGCTGTTGGGAAACTCCACCGTCGAGCCGACCGGGATGATCAGCAGGTCGGGTGCGAACGCGCGGTCGATCTGGTCGACCACCGCGCGCAGCGGCGCCACATGGTGCACCTGGCCATCGAGCGGCTCCACCGTCACGACCGCGCCCGGTAGCGCATGACCATCGGCCGTGCGCACGTTGATGAGGAGGGTCGCCGCAACGGCGACCCGGGTGCCGGCCAGCTGGCCGGCGCACACGAGCGTAGCGAGCACGGCAAACCGTGCCGCGGCTGATGTGAAACGACGGCTTCGTGCCGGAGGTCTCATTCCCGCACTCGAATCCTCGCGGGAGCCCGGTCGGGCTCTTAAGCTGTTGCGACATATTCGAGCGCTTTCATGGGTAGTTTCCGCAAACGACTTCTCGTGCTGATCATCGGTCTGGTGATCGTCACTCAAACTGTGACGCTTGCCGCAGTCCTCATGAGCACCCGACGCACCGTCGAGGCGCGCGCCGCCCTCGAGCTGCGCTCGGGAGGAACGCTGGCCGAGCACCTGATCGACTTTCGCGCCGTGCAGCTGGCGATCGGCGTCGGCGTGCTGGCGGCGGATTTCGGCTTCCGCGAGGCGGTGGCGAGCGGGCACGTGCCCACCATCCTTTCGGCCGCCAGGAATAATGCACAGCGCATTGGTGCCGACGTGATGCTGGTGCTGGACACACACGGCCGCGTACTCGCATCCACCGTTCCCGCCGACAGCGGGGCGGCTGCACTGCCGGACCTGCTCGATGAGGGCGCCGGCGCGCGCGAGGAGCCGAACTTTCGGGTATTCGGCGCGCACGCCTACCAGTTGTTCATCGCCCCGATACGCACCCCGGACACGATCGCCTGGGTCGCGATGGGCTTCGTGGTCGATGATTCCCTCGCGAAACGCATTCGCGATCTGGTCGGCTCGCAGGTCGCCATCGTCACGCACGGTTCGGGTGGTCTGACACGGGTTGCCGCAACGCCTGAAGCGGCGGCCGTCGGCAGCGCTGCGCTGCTGACCGTCCCGGAGGCCAGCGACGCTCCTCATATCGCGCACCTGGCTGCGTCCGACTACCTGAGCTTCGCGCGGCGCCTGCCGGGGCGCGGCGATTCGGTTGACGTGATCCTGCTGAAGCCGCTGCAGGAGGTGCTGGCGCCTTACCTCGAACTGCGCAAGGCGATGCTCGAGATCGACGGGGTCGCACTGCTGGTTGCTGCGGTGATCGGCGCGTTACTCGGCCGCAGCGCCAGCCGTCCGATCGGTGAGCTGGTGCGTGCCGCGCAACGCATCCAGCGCGGACATTACGAGACGACAGTAGATGTCTCCGGCGGGGATGAGTTCCGCAGCCTCGCGGCGACCTTCAACGCCATGCAGAGCAACATCGCCGCGCGCGAAGCGGACATCACCTATCACGCTCAGCACGATCCCCTGACCCAGCTGCCGAACCGCGCGCTGCTCAAGGAGAGACTCGACAGCCTGATCAGTGCCGCGCGGACCGAGCCCGATTCGAGCGCAGCGCTGCTGCTGGTCGACATCTCGAACCTGCGCGACATCAACGCTTCGCTCGGACTGCAGGTCGGCGACGAGGTGCTGCGCGAAGCCGCCCGCCGCCTGCAGCAGGCGGTGGCCGCTGAGCACACGCTGGCACGCCTCGGCGAGACGCAATTCCTGGTGCTCGTGCCCGGCTGCACGGCCGAGCGTGCGCTGCTGTACGCCGAGCAGCTGGCCGCGGTGATCCGCAGTGGCTTCCACCTGGCGGGTGTGAGCCTGGATCTGCGGTTGGCGTGCGCGGTATGCCTGTTCCCGGCTCACGGGGGCAGCAGCGACGAGCTGTTGCAGCGCGCGCAGGTGGCGCTCGAGGATGCCCACGAGACACGCGTCGGCGTGGCCATGTACCGCCCGGGTCGCGACGAGCAGCATCGGCGCCGGCTGGCGCTCATCACGGATCTGCGCCGCGCCATCGATCAGGACCAGCTGAGCCTGGTATATCAGCCCAAGGTCGCGATGGCCACGCGCTCGGTGCGCAGCCTCGAGGCGCTGGTGCGCTGGCAGCACCCGCAGCTCGGCGCCGTTTCCCCGGGGGAGTTCGTGCCGCTGGCCGAGCGCACCGGCGGCTCGCGCGCGCTCACCAACTGGGTGCTGGGCGCCGCCATACGCCAGATGGGTGAATGGCGCCGCCTCGGGCTGGGACTCGACCTTGCCGTGAACCTGTCGGCGCCCGACATTCTCGACCCGGACCTGAGTGAGCAGATCCTGGCGCTGCTGCGCGCGCACCAGGTCGACCCCAGCGAGCTGCTGCTGGAGATCACCGAGAGCGCGGTGATGCGCCAGCCGGAGGTGGCGGCGCGCAACATGCAGCTGCTGCGCATCGCCGGGATACGCTTCGCGATCGATGATTTCGGCACTGGGCACTCGTCGCTGTCGCAGCTGTCGGTGCTGCCGGTCGACGAGCTCAAGATCGACCGCTCGTTCATCTCACCCTCGGCCGGCAGCGGCGCGGTCACCATCGTGACCTCGACCATCGAGCTTGCGCACAGCATGGGCCTGAAGGTGGTCGCCGAGGGGGTGGAGGACGCGGCGGCCTGGCACCTGCTGCGCCAGCTCGGCTGCGACTTCGCGCAGGGCTACCTGATCAGCCCGCCGCTGCCGGCGCCCGAGGTGCCCGCCTTCGTGCGCCAGGCGAACCAGCTGCTGCCCGAATCGGACTCCACCATGCTGCAGATCCGCGCGCTCGATGAGCTCGCCGGGCGCTCGCGCTCCGGCCGCTAACGTTGCCGCGGCGCGCACCGCCGGCGCGCACCGCCCGCGCGCACTCGTTACTGCCTCGTCTCGAGCAGCGCGTCGACGTGCTGGCGGTACTGGCGGAGCAGCTCGGCGGCAAAATCGGCGAACACCCTGATCTTCGGCGAGTCGCGCAGCGCCCGCCGGCACACCACCGAGATGGGCGCACCCGGGGCCGACCACTCGCGCAGGATGATCTCGAGCTTGCCCGCGGCGAGCGCCTCGGCCACCACCAGGTCCATGCTCTGTACGATGCCGGCGCCGCGGTTGGCGGCGAGGATCTGCGCTTCGACGGAGTTGAACGCCACGTTGAACGGCAGCTGCAGCTGCCGGCGCTGCGTGCCGCGCTGGAACTGCCAGCGCTGCGGCCGGCGGCTGCCGGCGCCGAGATGGCCGACCAGCCGGTGGTGGCGCAGCTCCTCGGGCTCGGCCGGCACACCATGGGCGCGCAGGTACTCGGGCGCCGCGCAGGTCAGCAGCCGCGTCGTCACCACGCGCCGCGCGATCAGGTGCGGCTCGCGGACCGTCCCGACCCGCACCACCAGGTCGATCTCCTCGGCGATGAGATCGACGATGCGATCGTTGAACTGCACTTCCAGTTGCAGCTCGGGATAGCGTGCGGTGAATTTCGGCAGCGCGGGGATCAGCAGCGCGCGGCCGAACACCACCGGCACGTCGACGCGCAGCCGCCCCTGGACCGACAGGCGCGTGCGCCGCAGCGCCTCGTCAGCGGCATCGAGCTCGGCCAGCACCCGCTGACAGCGCGCCAGGTACTCCGCGCCGTCGCTGGTGAGTCCCACCCGGCGCGTGGTGCGCTGGAACAGCTGGCAGCGCAGGTGCTTCTCGAGGTCGGCCACGTGGGTGCTCACCACCGCGCGCGACAGGCCGAGCGCGTCCGCCGCCCGGGTGAAGGAGTGCAGGTCCGCCACGCGGACGAAGCTGCGCATGCAGGCGAGTTGGTCCACTGATCTATTGTAAGGAATTCTCGAACAATAAATTCGTGATTAGCTTATTTTTCGCAGCGAGCGCCTGGCCTACAGTCGCCGGCATGTTCATCTTCGCGCGGCCGTTGCGCGCGGTGGCCGCCGGGCTTGCCGTGGCGCTGCTGATCGTGTACGCGGATCGCTGCACGGAACGTACCCGGTCCGCTGAGGCGCAACCTGCGGCTTGTGCTGCGCCCGCCGGCTGCGGTATCTTGCGCGCCGGTTCGTGACCTTTCCCTTTCCTGCCGCCTGCCGCCCGCTTTTTTATCGCGAGTTGGCTTCCGAGTCTGAAAAGCCGAATCGTTCTCGACCAGGTGGCAGTGTGTGCGCCCGCGAATCAACCGATCTTCGGTATGCACTCCTGCTAGTACTTTTTGTTTCAGGAGTTTGATTGCATGACGAAGATCTATGTTGGCAACCTGCCATTTTCCGCCACGGACGCCGAGGTCCGCGAGCTGTTCGCGCAGCACGGCACCGTCGAGTCGGTGAGCATCATCACCGATCGCGACACCGGCCGTCCGCGCGGCTTCGGGTTCGTCGAGATGTCGCGCGCCGACGCCTCGCGCGCCATCCAGAACCTCAATGGCAAGGAGCTCGGCGGACGCCCGCTGCGCGTCAACGAGGCCCAGGAGCGCACCGGCGGCGGCGGCGGCGGCAATCGCGGCGGCGGTGCACCGAAACGCTGGTAAGATCGGGCTGCCAGGGCCGGCCGCCACTGCCTGTAGGGCATCGGCGGCCGGCCTTTTTCATTGGCTGAAGGGAGTCGATTCTCATGGGTAAAGGCGATCCTCGAACACGCCGCGGCAAGATCTACCAGGGCTCCTTCGGCAAATCGCGCGCCAAGGACCCGGCGAAGAAAAAGAAGAAGGCTGCCCGGCGCGCGCGGCGCTAGCTGAAGGGCGGCACCCCGGGCGGTCGCGGCCTGAGCTTGCGCTCGTGCAGCTCGGCGAGCAGCTCGAGCGCCGATTTGTCGTTGTGCGGCAGCGTCGCGGTGCTCGTGCCGCGCGGCGCGACGCGTTCGCCCCAGCGCACCAGGTGCGCGCAGTAGCTCAAGCCCCCGCCGAACCCGGGCAGCAGCAGCCACGCGCCGGGCCGTACCCGGGCTTCCTCGAGCGCTTCGCACAGCGCCACCGCCACAGTGGCGGCCGACATGTTGCCGTAGCGGTGAATGTTGAGATACACGCGCGCCGGCGGGACCTGCGCGCGCCTCGCCACCGCCTCGATGATGCGCAGGTTCGCCTGGTGCGGCACCAGCAGGTCGATGTCGCCGGCGGTCAGTCCGCGGCGTTGCAGGACGCTCTCGCAGGCGCCGCTCATGCCCTGGACCGCGCGCTTGAAGATCTCCTGGCCGGCGAACTGCCAGCGGGTCACCCCGTACAGCACGCCGCGATTCGCGTAGCGGCCGCCCATGCCCTCGACGCGCAGCGTCTCGCGCGCCTCGGCGTAGCAGCCGAGCTTCTCGGCGAGCAGCCCCTCCTCGCGCCCGCTCGCTTCCAGCACCACCGCCGCCGCGCCGTCGCCGAACAGCACCGCGACGTCGCGGTTGCTCCAGTCCATGAATGGCGAGATGAGCTCGGCGCCGATCACCAGCGCATTGCGTACCACGCCGGTTCGGATCAGCGCGGTGGCGGTCGACAGGCCGTAGAGAAAGCTGGTGCAGGCGGTGTTGATGTCGAAGGCGGCCGCCTGCTGCGCGCCGATGCGCAGCTGGATGGCGGAGGCCATGTTGGGCACCTGGTCTTCGTGGCTGCAGGTGCCGAACACGATGAGCTCGACCTCTGCGCCCGCAAGTCCCGCGGCCGCCAGCGCTCGCGCCGCGGCCACCCACGCGAGCTCCTCGAGTCCGACGTGCGAGATGCGCCGCTCGCGGATGCCGGTGCGGCTCACGATCCATTCATCGCTGGTATCGAGGATGGTCGACAGATCGTGGTTGGTGAGCACCGCCGGCGGCAGGCACTTGCCCCAGCCGGTAATCGCCGCGTGGATGATTTTCGCGCTGGCGCTCATGACGGCCCGGCAAGGATAGCAGCCCCCGTGCGCGCATCCGGCGCGTAATCGAACGAGTCGAAGTACAGCCGCTCGGCCGGCAGGCCGTGGCGTGGAAAGCTGGCGCGGATCGCCTCGATCATCGCCGGCGGACCTGCGGCGTACACCTCGAAGCCTGCCAGTTGCGGATGATCGGCGAGCACCGCCGCATGCACCAGGCCGACGCGGCGGTGCGCGGCCTCGGCGGCGTTCGCCTCCGAGAGCACCGCGGTGAATTTCAGCTGCGGGTAGCGGCTCACCCACTCGAGCACCAGGGCTTCCTCGTATAGGTCGCGCTCGTGGCGCGCTCCCCAGTAGAAGTGGATGTCGCGGCCGCTGCCGCCCTGGAGAACGTGGCGCAGCATCGACTTCAGCGGCGCAAAACCGGTGCCACCGGCGATCATCAGCACCGGCAGCGCTCCGGCGCGGTAGCTGAACTGACCGATGGGCCCCTCGATGCGCAGCAGCGACCCGGCCGCCAGTGCTCCGCCGGCGCCGAACAAGCGCTCGGTGAATCCCCCGCCGCTGACGCGGCGCACGTGCAGCTCGATGAGGTCGCTGTCGTGCGGCGGGCTGGCGATGGAGAAGCTGCGCCGCCGGCCGCCCTCGAGCAGAATGTCGAGATACTGCCCTGGTTGATAGCGCAGCCGCTCGACCGCCGGCAGGCGCAGCAGTACCTGCATCACGTCCGCCGCCAGCGGCGTCAGGCGCTCGATACGGCACGGCAACGTCTTGATCTCGACGTCCGCGACACTGGCGATGAGCCGCGCCTGCACCGTGAGATCCGACTGCGCGCGTGCCTGGCACAGCAGCACGTAGCCGTCACGTTCCTCCTGCGCGCTCAAGCCCAGCGGCCGCCCGCCGCGGTAGCGGATTTCCCCGGCGAGCAGCCGCGCCCGGCACGAGCCGCAGTGACCGGACTTGCAGCTGTGCGGCAGGTTGAGTCCTGCGGCGAGCGCCGCATCCAGCACGCTGTCGGCCGCCGCCACGCGCAAGGTGCGCGCGTGCGGCTCGATGCGCACGCTGTGCTCGTCCTGGTTCAAAGCCGCCATGCCTGTCTCGACGCGAGCGTAGCCGTGATCAGCGGCTAGACTAGACGCCTGCGGCGCGTAAGGCCAAGGAGTCGTCATGTTCGCCAACCCCCCGGCACAGGAGATCGCCCGACTGCTGCGCGAGGCGCGCGTGATTGCGATCGTCGGCCTGTCGGCCGACCGCACCCGTCCGAGTCACGGCGTGGCCCGCGCCCTGCAGCGCTTCGGCTACCGGATCATCCCGGTGACGCCCAACGCCGAGTCCGTCCTCGGTGAGCCGGCGGTGGCGACGCTCGAGCAGCTGCCGGAAGTGCTCGCCGCCGACGAGCGGGTGGATATCGTCGACGTGTTCCGCCGTTCCGAGCACGTGCCGCAGATCGTGAGCGACTGCATCCGGCTGAAGCTCCCGGCGCTGTGGCTGCAGGAGGGGGTCGTCGATACCACCTCGGCCGAGCGCGCCGTGCAGGCGGGCATCTTCACCGTGATGGACCGCTGCATCTTCAAGGAACGCGCGGCGCTGCATTAGCGGTGCGCGTACCGCCGCCGCGCGCGGCTTGTTTTCCGCTATGCTTCGCTCTTGATGCGCATCGCCTTCACGAAGATGCACGGGGTCGGCAACGACTTCGTTGTGTTCGATGCGCCCGCCGACGAGTCGCTGCTCGAGCCCGCGCGGCTGCGCGCGCTCGCCGACCGCCGCACCGGCATCGGCTTCGACCAGGCACTCGTCCTCATGCCCGCGCGCCGGCCCGATGCGGCGGTGTTCTACCGCGTTTTCAACTGCGACGGCGACGAGGTCGAGCAGTGCGGCAACGGTGCCCGCTGTATCGCCGCGCTGCTGCACGCCCGCGGCCGCTCGCGCCACGGCGCGCTGCTGCTCGACAGCCCGGCCGGACCGATCGCGGCGCGCATCGGGGCAGACGGCGAGGTGTCGGTCGACATGGGGGTGCCGGACTTCGACCCGCGCGCGCTGCCCTTCGAGGCTGCGGGTGAGGCCGACTCCTACGCCCTCGAGGTGGCCGGCCGTACCCTCGAGATCGGCGCCGTGTCCCTCGGCAACCCGCACGCGGTGCTCGCCGTGGCAGACGTGGCGGACGCGCCGGTCGAGCTGCTCGGGCCCGCCATCGAGCGCCACCCGCGCTTTCCGCGGCGGGTCAACGCCGGCTTCCTCGAGATCGTCGCGCGCGATGCGGTGCGGCTGCGCGTCTACGAGCGCGGCGCGGGCGAGACGCGCAGCTGCGGCACCGGCGCCTGCGCGGCGGTCGCCATCGGGCGGCGGCGCGGGCTGCTCGGTCCCGAGGTGCGCGTGGCCGTACAGGGCGGCGAGTTGCGCGTAAACTGGCAGGGGCCGGGAGCGCACATCTGGCTGTCCGGGCCTGCGGCAGTCTCCTTCGAAGGTCAGGTTGAGGTGTAGAACGCTATGACGACAAGAGAGGCGCGTGGTGTTGCGGCAGTCGACAGCGAGGAGGAAAGCATCGCCGGCTACCTGCAGCGCAACCCCGAGTTCTTCGAGCGCCACCAGGCGGTGCTGGCGCGGCTGAAGCTGCCCCACGCGCGCGGCGGCTCAGCCATTTCGCTGGTCGAGCGGCAGATCGAGGTGCTGCGCGAGAAGCTCGGCGGCCTCGAGGGCAAGCTGGCGGAGCTGGTGCGCGTGGCGCGCGCCAACGACGCCATCGCCGAGCGGCTGCACCGCTTCACGCGGCGGCTGCTGCGCAGTGCGCCGCGCGGCGAGATGCTCGCACGCATCGAGAGCGGGCTGCGCGAGGATTTCGATGCCTTCCACGCCGCGCTGGTGCTGATCGGCGCGGCGCCCGATCCGTGCGCGCCGCGCTTCGTGCGTGCGCTTGCGGCGGATGACCCGAATCTCAAGTCCTTCGAATCGCTGTTCGCCAGCGGCAAGCCGCGCTGCGGCCAGGCGCGCGATTCGCAGCGCGAGTTCCTGTTCGGCCCTGAAGGGCTGGAGATGGGATCGGTGGCGCTGGTGCCGCTCGGCGAGAAGGGCGCGCTCGGCCTGCTGGCGCTCGGCTCGGCTGATCGCGATCGTTTTCACCCCGGCATGAGCACCGAGTTCCTGGCGCGCCTCGCGGAGCTGATCGGCGACTCGCTGGCGGGGGCCGGCGACTGACACCCGCGGCGCTCGAATGGCTGGCGCGTTTCCGTCGCTACCTGAGCGCCGAGCGGCGCCTGTCGCCGCACACCGATGAGAGCTACGCGCGCGACCTGCGCGCACTGGTGACGTTCTGCGAGCGGCTGCGGCTGCGCGACTGGGGCGCGCTCGATAGCCAGCACGTGCGCGCCTTCGCCGCGCACGCGCACGCCGCAGGTCTGGGGGCGCGCAGCATCCAGCGGCGCCTGTCAGCGGTGCGCAGCTTCTACAACTTCCTGCTGCGTGAGCGCGCCGCCGCGGTTGCCGCCGGTGCGCGTGAGCGTAGCAGCGTGCGCGGCAATCCGGCCCAGGACGTGCGCGCGCCCAAGGCGCCGCGCCGGCTGCCGCGGACGCTCGATGCCGACCAGATGGCGCGCCTGCTGGCGATCCCGCCGGCGGCGGCCGCGCCGCTCACCGCGCGCGATCGCGCCATCATGGAGCTGCTGTATTCCTCGGGGCTGCGGCTGGCCGAGCTGACCGGCCTCGAGCTCGGCAGCCTCGACCTCAGGGACAAGGTAGTGCGGGTGCTCGGCAAGGGGCGCAAGGCGCGCATCGTGCCGGTCGGCCGCCAGGCGGTGCAGGCGCTGCGGGCGTGGCTCGCCGAGCGGCCGGCGCTGGCGCGCCCCGAGGAGAGCGCGCTGTTCGTCGGTCGCAACGGCCGCCGGCTCGGTGCGCGGGCGGTGCAGGTGCGCATCGCCGGGTGGGCGCGACGCCAGGGGCTCAACGTGCCGGTGCATCCGCACCTGTTCCGGCATTCCTTCGCGTCGCACCTGCTTGAGTCGAGCGGCGAGCTGCGCGGTGTGCAGGAGCTGCTCGGCCACGCCGACATCTCCACCACCCAGATCTACACCCATCTTGACTTCCAGCACCTAGCCCGCATCTACGACGCTACCCATCCACGGGCGCGCCGCAAGGCCTGATTCGAGCGGCGGCCCTGCCCGCATCCTTAAGGCCCGAGGCTTTGGCGCATCCCATGACTGATACCTCACACTTCAATCCCCACGGCACGACCATCCTCGGCGTGCGCCGCGACGGCGCCATCGCCTTGGGCGGCGACGGCCAGGTGACCCTCGGCAGCACCGTCATGAAGGGCAACGCCCGCAAGGTGCGCCGCCTCGCCAGCGACAAGGTGCTGGCCGGCTTTGCCGGCGGCACCGCGGACGCCTTCACGCTGTTCGAGCGTTTCGAGGGCAAGCTCGAGAAGTACGGCAACCTCACGCGCGCCGCGATCGAGCTGGCCAAGGACTGGCGCTCGGACCGCTACCTGCGGCGGCTCGAGGCGCTGCTGCTGGTCGGCGACCCCGAGAAGCTGTTCGTGATCTCCGGCAACGGCGATGTCATCGAGCCGGACTACGACGTCGCCGCCATCGGCTCGGGCGGCCAGTACGCGCTCGCCGCGGCGCGCGCGTTGCTCGAGAGCTCGTCGCTCGATGCCCGCAGCATCGCCGAGCGCGCGCTCAACATCGCCGCCGACATCTGCATCTATACCAACCGCAACGTGATCATCGAAGAGCTGCACGCCGCGCGGCGCGCCGGGGCCTGATCGCCATGTCATCGCTCACTCCCCGGCAGATCGTCCAGGAGCTCGACAAGCACATCATCGGCCAGCACGCGGCCAAGCGCGCCGTGGCCATCGCGCTGCGCAACCGCTGGCGGCGCATGCAGGTGCAGGAGCCGCTGCGCCAGGAGATCACGCCCAAGAACATACTCATGATCGGTCCCACCGGCGTCGGCAAAACCGAGATCGCGCGGCGCCTCGCCAGGCTCGCGAACGCGCCGTTCGTCAAGGTCGAGGCGACCAAGTTCACCGAGGTCGGTTACGTTGGCCGCGACGTCGAGTCGATCGTCAAGGAGCTCGCCGACGTCGCGGTGAAGATGACGCGCGAGCAGGAGATGGCCAAGGTGCGCGAGCGCGCGCTCGATGCCGCCGAGGAGCGCGTGCTCGATACGCTGCTGCCGAAACCGCGCATGATGGGCTTTTCCACCGACGAGCCGGCCGCCGCCCGCGACGGCGAGACCCGCCAGAAGTTCCGCAAGATGCTGCGCGAGCACGAGCTCGACGACCGCGAGATCGAGGTCGAGCTGCGCGCCATGCCGGCCGGCGTGGAGATCATGGCGCCGCCGGGCATGGAGGAGATGCAGCAGCAGCTGCAGTCCATGTTTCAGAACCTGGGCGGCAACCGCACTCGTACCCGCAAGGTGAAAGTGCGCGAGGCGCTCACGCTGCTAACCGACGAGGAGGCTGGCAAGCTCATCAACGAGGACGAGCTCAAGATCCGCGCGCTCGCCAACGCCGAGCAGAACGGCATCGTGTTCATCGACGAGATCGACAAGGTGACGCGCCGCCAGGAGACTATCGGCGCCGACGTGTCGCGCGAGGGCGTGCAGCGCGACCTGCTGCCGCTGGTGGAGGGCTCCACCGTCGCCACCAAGTACGGCCCGGTGAAGACCGATCACGTGCTGTTCATCGCCTCGGGCGCCTTCAGCATGTCCAAGCCTTCGGACCTGATCCCGGAGCTGCAGGGCCGGCTGCCGATCCGCGTCGAGCTCGATTCACTCAAGGTGGGCGACTTCGTGCGCATCCTCACCGAGCCCGACGCCTCGCTCACGACGCAGTACCAGGCGCTCATGGCGACCGAGGGCGTGCAGGTGCAGTTTGCGCCCGAGGGCGTGCGCCGCATCGCCGAGATCGCCTTCCAGGTCAACGAGCGCACCGAGAACATCGGTGCGCGGCGCCTGCACACGGTGATGGAGCGGCTGCTGGAGACGGTCTCCTACGAGAACGACGCGGCGCAGGTCGTCATCGACGCGAAGTACGTCGATGATCACTTAGGCGCACTGGTCAAGGACGAGGACCTGAGCCGCTACATTCTCTAGGTCGGAAAAAGAAGAGCGCCCGGCATCGCCGGGCGCTCCTCTGCACCGCCTGCGGTTACTAGAACTTGAACGTGAAATCGAGGCCTGTGGTGATCGGCCGATTCACGAGGTAGCGCACGAAGGCATTCAGCTGCAGATCGATCTGCGGCTGCGGATCGAGGATCGCTTGCTTGTTCGTCAGGTTGTTCACGTACAGAGAAGCGGTCCAGGAATTCCCTGCGAACCCGAGGCGCGCATTGAGCAACCCGTACGCCGGCAGGTGGATCAGGAAGTTGTTGATGTAACCCGGCGACGTCGGATAGATCGTGATCGACTCGCCGTACGGCGCATCGGTGCGGGTGCCGACATAATCTCCCTCGAGCGTTCCGACCATCGACAGGTCGCTGGTGAGCGGATGCTTCCAGCGCAAGGTCGCCGACGCCGTCACATCCGGTATGTCGGGGACGTTGGACCCGCTCGGGTACCCGGCGATGGCGCTGTCCGCGGTGAACTCCGCATTGATGTAGCCGAAGTTGACCCCGAGGGTCCACTCGCGGCTCAAGAGGGCCTGCATCTCCGCCTCGAGGCCATAGATGCGCGCATTGGCTCCGTTGACGGTGATGCCGTATCCGTTGAGGTTGGTCGCGACCTGCGGGTTGCTCCAGCGCTCGTAGTAACCCGAGACATTGAGGATCAGGTGCTTGTCGAGCAGCTCCGACTTCTCGCCGATCTCGTAGCTCCACACCGAGTCCGAGGAGAAGGTGGCAGGCGCCGCCAGCAGTACGCTGGAACTGCAGGCGGTGTTAAGAATCTTGGCCTGCAGAGCGCACTCGTTGCCCTGAAGCGGGCCCGAGGGTATCCCGCTGGGAGGCGGCTCAGCCACCGGAATCGGCTGGTTCGCGCCACCCAGGCGAAAACCCTTGGCGGCAGTGGCGTAGAGCAGCACGTCCGGGTTCACCTTCCAGCTCAGATCGAACTTCGGATCGGTGCCGCTCGCGGTGTTTGAAGCGGCGGTGTAGTAGGGCTCGTTGGGCATGCCGAGCCCGCCGTTCACCGTGAACACGCCGTATTCCTCGTTTGTCTGGTTGAAGCTGTAGTGGTAGTGGCGCAGTCCCACCGTGCCCTTGAGATCGGAGGTGAAATTCCAGGAGGCCTCGCCGAACTCTGCGTTCTGAGTGATGGTCTGCGGCTGGTAGTCCAGGTACAGATTGCTGGTGGACGGAAGCCCTATGGCGACAAATGCCGGGCCTCCCTGCGGCGCGAGGGCCCACTCATCCCACTCGGAATAGAGGTCCTGGTAGAAGTAGCCGAGGATCCACTGGAAGGGACCGACGCCGCTCGAGGTCAGGCGCAGCTCCTCGGTGAACTGCCGGGTGGAGTCTTTCTCGGTCACCGCCGGGCCGTTGGGGGCCGGACCGGACGGCCCGATGCCGAGCGGGACGACGGTGGGCACGCCTTTGATCGGGACGACCGCGGTACCGGCGTCGTATTGCGAGAAGCCGAAAGCATCGTTGTTCTCTTCGGTACTGTCCTGCGACACGAGCGTGCTGCGCGCCCAGTTGGCCGTGGCCGAGGTGACCGTGAAGCCCGGCGCCTGGTATTCAACCTTCAGGCTTCCGAGAGTGAATTTGTCTTCCTGCGGCTCGGGCGAATCGAAGGGCTCCCAGTGAGCGAGAGTGTTCGGCACGGTCGGGTGAGTCGGATTGCCATTCACGTCGACGGCGTCCGGGGCATCCTGTCGGGTCTGCTGGTACATGACCATGGGTGTGATCGACAGATTGTCCATCGGCTTCCAAAGCACTGACATGCGCACCGAGTCGATGGTCGTGGTGTTAGCGCCGTTGATCTGCTCGAGCACCGGGTACGTGTAGAAATTGGCTGGCCGCGCATTAGTCCCCAAGGCAAAGCTCCCCGTGTCGACCGGGAGCCCGTCCTGGAAGACGATGCGTTTGATCCAGCCGCTGTCGGACAGCTCTGTTGCGACGACGCGTACCGCGATGGTGTCCCCGATCGGCAGGTTTATCATGCCGTTGAGCTTCTGGTTGTAGCTGCCGCCGGACCCCGTGTAACTCGAGTCGATCTCACCCGAGGCCGCGAAGGTGCCGAGCTGCGGGGGGTTGGGAATGAGCTTGACGGTGCCGCCCATGGAACTCGAGCCGTAGAGGGTCCCCTGGGGACCGCGCAGCACTTCGACTCGTTGCAGATCGTAGAGCGTCGGGTCGATCTCCTCCTTGCCGAGCTGCGCCGAGGCCGGTGAGGAGAGCGGCGTTTCGTCGAGGTAGAAGCCGACCATCGAGGTGTTGCCGCCGGCGGAGTTGAGTCCCCGCATTTCGAATTCGGTCTGCCCGGGCCCCGAAGTGCGCATGGAGATGCCGGGTACCGACTGGGCGAGGGAGTTGAAGTCCACGATGCCACGGTCGGCGATCTCCTGCGACGACACAGCCGTGATGCTTGCGCCGGTATCCTGAAGACTCGTGGTGCGCTTCTCCGCTGTGACGACTACCTCCTGGAGCTGATCCCCGGATCCGCTGCTCGCGGTCGCCTCGGCCTGGGTCTGGGCCTGGGCGTATACGCTTTCGCCGAGAGTCAGTCCCACTGCCAGCGCGATCCCCTGCGCGATCAGGCTTCTTGTCAATCTCGAGATCATGGTTTGCACCCTCCCCAGTAACTGTGGCCCCAATGAGTACGGCTCATGTGATACCGATGTTATTCTCTTATTATACGTATAGATGCGAATCGAAAAACCTCGGTCGCGTCGTTGTACATTCGCGACACGCCCTTTGTAGCCACGCAAACATTCCGAGCGCAGCGACTGTGCCTACCCGCCCAATGAGATCCCGATTTCCCGAGCTTCTGATATGCCTGTGTGCCGCCCTGGCCCCGGGGCTTGCAGCTGCGGCACAGACGCCCACGAGCTTGCCCCGCAGCATGGATCGCGACCTGATCGAGGTCACCATCCCGCAGCTGCAGCGCTATTACGCCGAGCACAGGTACACCGTGTCGCAGGTCGTCGACTGGTATCTGGCGCGCATTGCCCGCTACAACGGCGTTTATAAACCGATGGAACAGGTGTTCGACACCGAGGCGCGCGCGCTGGCGGCTCGCGAGGACGCGGCCAGCACCGCCGCGGCCCATGGCCCCCTGTGGGGAGTGCCCATCGTCATCAAGGCCAACACCAGCATCCAGGGCAAGGTGACGACCGACGGTTGGGAGGGGTTCGTCGTTGCAGGTCACGAGCTGGTTGCGCCGCGCGATGCCACGGTCGTCGCGCGCC
Organism: Steroidobacteraceae bacterium; assembly: GCA_035482695.1. Taxonomy (GTDB): domain Bacteria; phylum Pseudomonadota; class Gammaproteobacteria; order Steroidobacterales; family Steroidobacteraceae; genus 13-2-20CM-66-19. Next base: position 49,776 of record DATHQM010000005.1, read on the forward strand.
TGCGCGCCGCGGGAGCGATCATCCTCGGTCACACCAACATGCCGGATTTCGCCAACTCCGATACCAGTCGCAGCAGCTCTTTCGGCCGCACCGGCAATGCCTATGACGTGCGCTTCTCTCCCGGCGGCTCCTCCGGGGGGACGGTCACGGCCGTGACGGGCAACCTGGCCGTGCTCGGTAACGGCACCGACACCGGCAATTCGATCCGCATGCCGGCCGCGACCAGCGCGCTCATCGGTGTATTCCCGACGCGCGGACTGGTCAGCATCGCCGGCATCGCGCCGCTCGACTGGTTACTCGACAACACCGGGCCGATCGCCCGTACCGTGTCCGACGCGGCGATTGCCCTCGGGGTGATGGCGGGTGAGGACCCGCTCGATCCGCTCACCCAGGGCGCGGCCAGCAAGGCCCAGCCCGGCCCATACCTGCAATATCTCAAGCGCGACGCGCTGCAGGGCAAGCGCTTCGGTGTACCGGCGTTCGTGCTCGAGGGCATCGGGATTCCCTTTCGCGGCACACCGGTGGTCGTACCGGAAGTCGCGGCGGCGAAGCAGGCGGCCAATGAGGCCGTGGCGCTTGATCCGCGCACCCGCGCGGCCTTCATGAAAGCGCTCGAGGAATTGCGTTCACTCGGTGCCACGGTCGTCATGGATGATTCCGTGCTGCCGGCGAGCTTTGCCCATACGGCGGCCCGCGTGAGTACCTATCCGTATGGGCGCGAAGGCACCGACCTGTTCCTGAAGGAATTCGGCCCCGCGGAGTACCGCTCGAGCGCCGACTACGAGCGGGTGATGGGCGCACCGCTCGGTGCGCCCATGATCGGCACCGAGCCGAGCAAGGCGGAATTCGAATACGGGGACATCAAGATCAGGCAGCGGATGCTGGAAACCGACCCGGATGCGGAGCGCAACTACTGGGGTCCGCGCCGGCGTACGCTGCAGGACTACCTCGACACCATGGAGCGGCTGCACCTCGACGGCTACGTCTATCCGGCGAGCCAGATGCCGCCGGTCGATGAGACGATGCCCCAGGACGGTAAGGTCACCGACGGGCCGCACTCAGCGACCAGCTGGGTGAACATGCTGGGCGTTCCCGCGGTGGTCGTGGTCGGCGGCTTCTATGAGAGCGGACTGCCCTTCGGCATGGAGTTCTCGGCACGCCCCTTCCGCGACGGCGACCTGCTCGGCTTCGCCTATGCCTGGGAGCAGGCGACGCATCACCGCCATCCTCCGGTGCTCGTGGAGAGCGGCCTCCTGCCGATCAGATCCGGAAGCGCTCCTTGAGCTCGCCGGCCATACGGCGGCTCACCGGCAGCGGCGTCTCGCAGCCGC
>DATHQM010000006.1:0-9751 GCA_035482695.1 Steroidobacteraceae bacterium
GGGCGTACGGCGCGGCAAACCCTCGAGTTCACGGTGAAATAGTCCGATGCGGGTGCTCGCGGCACGCAGCTTGTGTGTAGCGGCGGCGCTGTGGCTGCCGCTGTCGCCGGCCCTGGCGCAGCAGCCCGAGCGCGCCCCGGTGTTGTTCGGCGCCACGCGCGCGTCGCTGGTGCTCATTCCGGGAGCGGAGGCCACCCAGGCGCTCGCGGCGCATCGCCCCGCGGCGATCACCGCCGGCACGCCCGCGGAAGCGGAGCTGCTGCGCCAGTGCGCCGACGGGCAGAGCCAGCACCCGCAGGCCGAGCGCGGCTTTCTTTGGAGCGTCGCGACCCTCGGCTGGCGCGTGTTCCTGCACCCGCTCGCCGTCAGCGTTCATGACGAGCTGCAGAAGTACGCCAAGGTATCCGCGGCGAGCGCCAGCGGCGACTACTATCGCGCCAGCGATGCCGGCGGCAGCACCGCCGCGGTCAGCAGCCGCATCAGCTGCCTGCGGTTTACCCGCTTTGCGGGCGAGGGCGACGGCGAGGAGGTGGCGCTCGACTTCGTGGTGAGCGTCAGGCTCGATGCGGCGCGCGATGCGATCCGCCTGCGGCCGCTGCGCCTGTTCGTCAGCCAGTCGGGCGCCAAGAGCGTCGACGGCCACTATTCGGTGGCGATCGGGGTGCGTGCCGCGTCGGTGTGGCGCGATGAGTTTGCGGGCCACCAGGGACCGGTCTTCGAGCAGACGGTGGCTACCGAGGGCGTCGACCTGAAGGGCGGCTCGTTCCTGAAGTATTACCCCACCGACGCCGACAGCGGCACGCGCGTGCCGATCGTGCCGATCTCCTACGGCGCGGATCGTACACATGATTTCGGGCGCACGGAGTTCACCGTCAGCGCGTGCGAGCTCGGCACCCAGCCGGCCACCCTGAAGCTGCTGGCGGAGATGCTGCCCGACCCGAACCAGAACCTCGGTCAGCTGGTCATTGCCGCAGCGCTCGCCGGGGCAAAACTGCCGCCGTGAGCGGCTGAGCGGGCACGCACATCAACCGCCGGTCAGTGTCGACTCAATGGCGTACCTGGCGCCGCTGGTGGAGGCGCCGCTGACGGCCATGGTGAGCTGCGCCGTGGCCGGATTGAGCGTCGCCAGCCCGGTGAACTGCACCCCGTTCAGCACCGCGTAAGTGCTGGTGCAGCTGCCATAGGTGTAACTCACCTCATAGAGGTCGTGGCTGCTGTCGTTGCTCGAGATGGAGCCGTTGAGCACGCAGCCGTTGTTGGCGTTCTGGCTGGTCATGACGCCGCTGCTGGCGATCGCGAGCACGGTGCCCGTGACGTTGTCGGTGTAGTTGGCGCTCACCGCACTGGTCGAGGAGCTGTCATTGGAGAGCGCCTCGAAGGTCAGCGACCAGCTGCCGCTCACCGCGGTGTTAGCCGTGGTGTTGAAAGTGAGCGTCGCGGTGATGGTCGCGCCGCTGCTGACGTTGCCCTCGAGGGTGCCCAGCCCGGAGGTCGAGCCGTCACTGAACGTCGCCGGGAAGTCGCTGTAGCCGTCCACCGTCACGGCGAGCGTGTTGCCCGAGACCTGCACCGTGCCGAAGAACTGCACGCCATCGCCGCGGATGAAGATCGCTTGCCCGGCGGCGTTGATGAGCGCAGTCACGCCGAGCCCGCTCACCGAATCCGTACCGCTCCATACGCCGGTCGCCGAAGCGTTGGTGACACCGCTGGTGCCCGAGCCGTTGTCGGTGCTGGAGTTGCAGCCCGCGGCGACGGCGGCGGCGGTTAGGACCAGGATCCATAAAGTGCGCACGGTGTCTCTCCCTGGGTTGCCCCTGCGGTAACTCAAAGCTGCAGCGAGCGCAGCTGCGGACGTTTAGACCACGTCGCGGTGCGCTGCGCTGTAAGCACACGTAACAAAGGGTTACGCGGCGCGTCGCTTCCTATAACGGATCGGCCGCTGCAAGGGAAGTGCGGCGCACGGGAGCCAGGCCGGGCGTTACCCCGGCGGGCGCGGCGTGGGTCTTTCGTGCCGCGCCCGCCCTGAATGTGAACGAATTTGGCAACTTCTCCCCTGCGGCAGAGAACTGCGTCACGCCCGGCAGTTTTTTGTCTAGCGGCAGTGGCCATTTAGCCTCAGATTCCCGGGTGTTCTCGCCCGCGCGCACGCAACAAAAATGCCTAATGTGGAGCCAATCCTAGAGCCTGCAGCCGCACCGCGCGCGGCGGCCACACCGCGCTGGGTCGACGTGCTCTACATCGGGCTGGTGGCGTACTGCCTCACCGGCACGGTGTGGATGCTTGCCGGCTTCGGCGGCCCGCAGGTGACCCATTACGTCGCGCTGCTGTCGGACGCTCCAGCGACGCTGGTGTGCGCCGTCATTTTCGGCGCCACCGCGCGGCGCGCCGCGCGCGGCGCGCCGCGCATCGCCTGGACGCTGCTCGCCGTGGCGCTCGCCCTGTACTTCGTCGGTGTCATGATCGGGGTGAGCTCCTGGTTGCAGGGCCTCGATCCCTTCCCCGGGCCGGCGGACATCTTCTATTGCCTGTTCTACCCGGCACTGACCGTGGCAGCGCTGCTGCTGATACGCGCCGCGCAGGTACGCGTGCCGTGGATCCAGCTGTCGCTCGACGCCACGATCTTCGTGGTGGGATTCGGGGCGTTCTTCTGGTTCCTGGTCATCGCACCGGCTGCCGCGCACGTGCAGCTCGAATTCCTCAAGGAGGCGCTCAGCCTCGCCTACCTCGCGCTCGACTGCGTGCTGCTGCTGATCTTCGGCGTGCTGGTGCTCACCGGAGTCGGCAATGCCGGCTGGCGGCGCGTGCCGCTGCTGCTGCTCGCGGGCTTTGCGGCCATGTTCCTCGGCGACATCCTCTGGTCGCTCGCCAAGGTGCGCGGCTATTACCTGCCGGGGCAGTTCCAGGACGTCCTCTACCTGTGCTGCTGCGTGCCGCTGTCCGCGGCCGGGCGCGAGCAGATGCGCAGCCAGGACCGGGTGCGCACCGGCTCGCACGCCTCGGATGCGCTCGAGCGCTCGCTGCCCTACGCCGCGATGCTGGCGGCGCTGCTGGTGCTGGCGTACTACAGCCGCGGCGACATCGGCGGTCCGGCGGCGCAGATGACCGTGATCGTGTTCGCGCTCACGCTGCTGCTCATGGTGCGCCAGGCGGTGGTGCTGCGCTGGGATGCGCTGGTGCGCGAGCGGCGCGCGGCGCAGCTGGTGGAGGAGCGTTACGCCTCGCTGATTGCCAACGCTTCCGACGTCATCATGATCGTGGACGCGCAGGGGCTGGTGCGCTTCGCCTCGCCCGCCACCGAGCGCACCCTTGGACTGAAGCCCGAACAGATCACCGGCAAGAGCCTGCCGCTGCTGTGGGTGGGGGAGGACGGCGAGAAGCTGCGCGGATTCCTCGGCGAGGTCGCGGCGAGCGATGCCGGCACCGTCGGTCCGGTGGAGCTGCGCATCGAGCGGGCGCAGAAGCGCTGCGTGATCGAGAGCGTCGGCAGCAATCTCACGCAGGACCCGGCGGTGCAGGGCCTGGCACTGAATTTCCGCGACATCAGCGAGCGCAAGGCACTCGAGGAGCAGCTGCGGCAGATGGCGTTCCACGATCCGCTGACGCTGCTGGCGAACCGCAACCTGTTCCGCGACCGCGTGCAGCACGCGCTCACCCTCGCGCAGCGCGGGCAAAGCTCAGTGGCGGTGATGTTCCTCGACCTCGACAACTTCAAGAACATCAACGACTCGCTCGGCCACGATGCCGGCGACCGGCTGCTGCAGGCGGTGGCGCAGCGCATCGTCAAGACCACCCGCTCCTCGGACACCGTCGCGCGGCTCGGCGGCGACGAGTTCGCCGTGCTGGTCGAAGGCATCGTCACGCGCGTGGAGGTGGAGCGGCTCGCCGCCGCGCTCAACGACGCGCTCGACCTGCCGTATGCACTCGACGGCATGGAGGTGCGCGTCGCCGCCAGCATCGGGGTGACGTTCTCGGGGGCCGAGAGCGGCGCGGAGACGCTGCTCAGCAACGCCGACATCGCGATGTATCACGCCAAGGCCGCGGGCAAGAACCGGCACGTGACCTTCCAGCCGCAGATGCAGGACATGGTGCAGGAGCGCCTGCGGCTCGAGGCCGACATCGGCCGTGCGCTGGCGCAGCAGGAGTTTTTTCTCGAGTACCAGCCGATCGTCGACCTCGGCACCGAGAGCCTGCTGGGCGTCGAGGCGCTGGTGCGCTGGCGCCATCCCGAGGCCGGCGTGCTGATGCCGGGGCGCTTCATCCAGGTGGCGGAGGAGTGCGGGCAGATCGTCAAGCTCGGCGGCTGGGTGCTGCGGCAGGCGTGCCGCGATTTCTGCGCCTGGCGCCAGTCAATCGGCGGCGGCGCCGGATTGCGCCTGGCGGTCAACATCTCCGGTCGGCACCTGCAGCACGGCGAGCTGGTGCAGGACGTCGCCCAGGCACTGCAGGAGTCGGGGCTCGAGCCGGGCAACCTGGTGATCGAGCTGACGGAAAGCACCACCATGTACAACACCGACGCCAACCTGCAGCGCTTCCACCGTCTCAAGGCGCTGGGCGTGCGCCTCGCGATCGATGATTTCGGCACCGGCTATTCCTCGCTGTCGTATCTGCATCGTTTCCCGATCGACATACTCAAGATCGATCGCTCCTTCGTCAGCAGCCTGACGAGTTCCGAGAACGGCCCGGAGCTGGCGCGTGCGGTCATCACGCTCGGCGAGACGCTCGGCCTCGACACGGTCGCCGAAGGCATCGAGCTGCAGCCGCAGGTCGCGGCACTGCTGGCGCTCGGCTGCGTGGCCGGGCAGGGCTTCCTGTTCGCCAAAGCCGGTTCGCTCGCCGAGCTGTCCTCGAGCCCGTTCGTCGCGCGGCGCAACGCGCTGTGGACCGCGCAGTCCGCGCGCGAGGAGCTGTCCGCAACCGGACGCTTCCGGGCGCTGCGCAACGTGCGCCGGCGCAGCGCCGGCGCGGTCTGAAGCGCAGCGTCGCGCCCGGCGCGACATCGTCCGGTACGGGCCCGACGCCCGTTCAGCCCCGCGACCGACCCCAATCCCGCTCAGGCAGCGCGCGGCGCAATCCGCTACCATTTCGCCGCTGCGAAAGGCTTCGGTGCCGGTAGCGATCCGCGTTGCGCTTGCAAACGATGAAGGGGATCAATGAGCAGAAGAATCGCGTTCGGTCTGCCGGGAGTCGTGTGGCTGCTGCTGTCGCCGGCGCTGCTGGCGCGGGGCGTGACCCCCTACCTGCCGTTGAACCTGGATCCGGAAGTGGAACGGCAGGTCGAGCGTGTGCTGATACTCGCCGGCAAGCCGGTCATGACCCGGCCGATCCCGGCGGCGGTGGTCTACAACGCCTTACCGCGTGCCTGCAAGCTGGATCCGGTGCTGTGCGAGCATGTGCGCAAGTTCCTCAGCCACTACATGCACACCGAAGGGATCGGCTTCGCCACCCTCGAGGGCTCGGTCGCACACGGCTCGAGCAACCCGATCATGCCCAACCAGCATGGCGAGACGGTGGACAGCCACTACCAGGCGGCGGCCATGGGCTACCTGCAGCCGAGCGACTACATGCTGGTGAGTGTGGGCGGCGTGGCTTACGAAGGCCACACCGCGCCCACCGGCTCGATGCTGAGCCTCGGCTTCGACTGGGCGCAGCTCGATCTCGGTTACCGCGACCACTGGTGGTCGCCGATGACCAGCAGCTCGATGCTGATCAGCACCGAAGCGCCGACCATGCCCTCGATCACGCTGTCGAACTACGAGCCGCTCAGCCCGCTTGGGCTGCAGTACGAGGTGTTCGCGGCACGCATGTCGGAGACCGACCAGATCGAGCTCACCAACGGCACCTTCACCCGCGGCAATCCGAAGTTCGCCGGGTTCCATCTCGGCATCGAGCCGGTGACCGGCTGGTCGCTGGCGGCGAGCCGCGTGCTGATCTACGGCGGCGGCGCCGCGGGCGGGCAGTCGGTGAGCGACATCTTCCGCGCACTGCTCAATGCGGGCGAAGCGCAGACCAAGGGTTTCGGCAACCCCAATGCCAACGTCGGCAAGCAGGAAGGCTCGGTGACGAGCCGCTTCATTTTCCCCGGGCCGGTGCCGTTCGCGATGTACTTCGAATATGCCGCGAACGATACCTCGCGCGGTCACTCCTACCTGTTCGGTAAGCCAGGGTTGTGCGGCGGCCTGCATCTGCCGCGCCTCGGACCGCTCGACGTCACCTACGAGATCTGCGACTGGGAGCGGACCTGGTATGTGCACCCGGCGAGCTCGGTCCAGGTCGGTTATCTCCAGGGCATCACCAACTACGGCGCCACGATCGGCAACTGGTTCGGCGATCAGCGCGTGTTCGGCGATGCGCCCGGGGGCCAGAGCAACATGCTGCGGCTCGGGTGGGAGCCGCCGTTCGGCGGGCGTTTCGAGACGCAGGTCAGCGCCCTGGTCAACAACCTCTATACCGGGGAGGTGTATCCGTATCACCACGAGCTCATGGCCTCGCTGAGCTACTCCCATCCCTGGCGGGAGTTCGCGGTCGGTGCCGAGGTCGATGCCGGGCGCGATGTCTTCGGCGATCACTACACGCGTCTGGCTGCGTTCCTGCGCTACGGGGACGACTTGCGCACGGCCTATCCGGAGTCCGCGGACGATGCCTACGCTGGCGAGCGCATCAACGGCAGCGAGATGTTCGTCGACGTCGGCGTGAATGCCAACAAGGTGCTGGTCGACATTCTCAGCACCGCGCCGCGCTACGACACCGGTACCACCGCCGGGCCGGATCTGGGCTTCGGCGCGCGCCGTGCGGTGTCTGACAACCAGGACCTGGGCGTGCGCATCGAGGGGCTGGGGGTGCGTGATCATCTGCTGCTCGCCGTGCGCGCGCTCGATTACCGCTATCGCTTCGGCAAGCACATCGCCATGGGCGCCTTCCTCGGAGTGGCGCGCTACTCCGTCGCGACGCCCGCCTACGGCTGGTGGATGGGCGCGGGTGCGCAGTGGCGCGAGCTGCTGCCGGGCTGGGATCTGAATCTCGACTACTTTTACGGCGACGAGCTGGCCCGCGAGCGCTCGCTGCCGAGCGATCCTCAGGGGGGCTATCGATCCGAGGCCTTCTACAGCCCGAGCGGCGTGCGTCTGTACCTGTCGCGCAAGTTCTGAGCGCGGGCGTTCAGCGCGCTCGCGGTCGTGCGGGTGGTGGGGCTGAGGCTTTGGCCATGCCGCAAGCGGCATGACCAAAGCGTTACGGCCCGAGTTGCCAGTGCGTCAGAACTTCTGACCCAGTTTCAGGAAGATCGTACGCGGCTGAGTGGGGATCACGTACGGCTGTGTGCAGGAGGTCGTTGTGCACTCGACGAAGCGCGTCAGCTGGGCGCGCGTGTCGAATAGGTTGGTGACCGTCAGCTCCAGCGACAGCCCGTTGCGCACCGCGCCGGTCGACACGTCAACGATGCCATAGGAGGGCAGCTTCCCGAGATTTTCCTGATCGACCAGACGCAGCAGCGGCTCGGTGCTCGTCTGGTAGACGTAGCCCGCCTGCAGGTGTGCTTCCCAATCGGAGAGCGCGAAGGTATAGCGCGCCACCAGGTTGCCCTTGAACTTCGGCGCGACCGGCAACTGCGTTCCGGAGGGGGCCTCGGGCCCGTTGGGTGCGACAACGCTCGGGTCCGCGAAGCCGCTGGCCGAGGTGAAGCGATAGCCGTTGACCTGATCCGGACAGTCGGTGGACAGGATCGCGGTACCTGGAATGGTCGCTTGGGGTCCGCAGTAGTTGGCGGTCGTCACGGCATGCAGGTACGTGGCTCCCGCGGAGAACACCAGAGCGTTGACGGGGGCCCATTGCAGCTCGGTCTCGAGACCCTTGATCTGCGCGGAGGCCGCGTTCTGCACGACGGTCACGCTGTTCGGCCCGAGGTACAGGAACTGGAAGTTGTCCCAGTTCTCGAGGAACAAGGCGCCGTTCCAGCGCAGCTGGTGATTGAGCCACTGCGTCTTCCAGCCCAACTCCCAGTTGGTGAGGAAGTCCGCCTTGTAGGGCGGGAACACCGCGTCAATCTTCGCGTCGAACACGCGGTTGACGCCGCCCGGGCGGAAGCCCGTGGAGTAGGTGAAGTACATCAGCCGGTCGCGGTCGAACTTGTAGGTGAGGGTGCCGCGATAGGTCCGGCCATTGTCGGACACCGTCTGGTTGAGGTCGGTGCACGGCGCGCCGTGGAAAGGCGCCGGATCGCCGGGAATGCAGATGTTCTGGCCCGGGTAGAAGCCGACGAGGTCCTGGAAGAGGCCCGAGTAGCCGTAGAACCCCTCCAATGAGTTCTTGTACTGGTAGAAGCGGATGCCGCCGATCAGCTGCCAGGCGGAGCTGAGGTCCCAGGTGATCTGGCTGAATGCGGCCTCGTCGCGGTCGACGCGCTCCTGGTCGGTGAGCCAGATCGTGTTGCCGGGAACCCCGGGTATCGTTTCTGCGAGCGCCAGGCCCTGCGGGTTGTAGGTGTAGGGATTGCCACCGGCGCCAGGTATCGTGTACTGCTCCCAGATTTCGTGCACCTGGCGCTGCGCGAACACGCCGAACAGTGCCTTGACGGGCTCATCCTGCGGCGTGGTGAGCCGCAGCTCGTTGGACCACTTGGTGTAGTGACCGTTGGTGATCACGTATTCCTGCGGCTCGGTGAAGTCCGCGGCTGAAGGGTACGGCGTGCCGCCGACGCAGCCGCCATACGACCCCTTGTGTGTCGTCGCGTACTGGTAGCCGCTGTTGGTCAGCCACTGGCAGCCCGAGGCAAAGTACTTGTCGTAGAAGTAGGTGTAGTCGCTGTAGTCCGAGAGCGTGTGCTCGTTGCGCACGAACCAGCCGCCGGCGTAGGTGATATCGAAGTTGTGGACCTTGCCCTCGACCGTGAGTGAGGTCTGGGTCCAGGAATCCTGGTAGCTGTCGGGCGTGCCGAAGCGCGCGACGTTGAGATCGCCCATCGTCGGGTCGTAGCCGAAGAAGCCGTGGGTGTCGATCGACTGCCCCATGAACGCCGGGGTGATCGTCCAGTTGTCGCCGAGCTGCAGCAGCAGGGCGGCGCGCCCGCCGATCGTCGAGGCGGTGTTGTACTGGCTGTCGGTGTCGGCGAGGTTGTTGATCGTCGTGCCGGCGGGGCCGGGGAAGCCCGTGTCTGGGGCGACGCACGGGCACCCGGTCCCGACCGGGAAGGCGCGCACCCCGTTGAAGATGCCGGCGTTCGCGTCCGTGCCGGCGACGTTATGGATGTAGCCGGCATCGTGCACGTCCCAGCCGACCAGGCGCACCGCCGCGAACGACGCCAGCGGAATATTCACATAGCCTTCGAGGCTCGAGCCGATTCCGCCGTGGGCCACGGAGTTGCCGTTGACGTCGTAGGAGGCCGAGAACTTCGTCGGGTCCGGCTTGTTGGTGATGATGCGGATGGTGCCCGCTTCCGAGCTTGCGCCGTACAGGGTGCCCTGCGGCCCCTCCAGCACTTCGATGCGTGCGATGTCGTAGACGTGGATGTCGACCGTGCCGTCGATGGTCGTGACCGGCTGCTCGTCGAGGTAGGTGCCGACGCTCGGCTGTGAGCCGGAGTGGTTGCCGTCCTGGCCACTCACCACGCCGCGCATGTACATGTGCGTGGTGCCGATGCCGGTGCCGCCCTGGCCGAGGCCCTTCACCGTCGTGACGCCGGAGAGGTACTTGACGTAGTCGTCGATGTCCTCGATGTTGAGCTGCTCGAGCTTCTCGGTGGTGAGCGTCTGGATGCTCA
>DATHQM010000007.1:0-1592 GCA_035482695.1 Steroidobacteraceae bacterium
CAAGAAGAAATTTCGCGACCGTGCCCGCAATCCCCGGCGCCGTGGCGTCCGACCCCGAGCCATCGAATCGGTGGCAACCCTGGCAGTTCAAGGTCCAGTTCTGCCAGGCGCGCTGCGCGTTCTCGACGCCTGCGGGCGCCGCACCGGCGGACACCGTGCCAGCCGGAGCCGCAGCGGCGCCCGGGTTCTGCGCCGGCTGCGCGAGAAGCGCTTGGGCGGCGGCGCAACCAACCGCCGACACCATCACGGCGAGCCGCGCTTTGCGGAGCCAAGAGTCCGACATTGCGATCGACCCCCGCTGCGCTATTTTTTCTGGTCGAGCGCGACGCCCAGAATGAGCGCGACGGTGCAGGTGTAGGATTGGCTCTTGGTGCCGAAGCACCACGTCACCTCGTTGTTGGTCTGCGGCCGCACGATCGGCCGATCGCCTTGGTTGTTCTGGCAGGCACAGCGTCCCCATGCGACACCGCCGCAGCAGTCGTTGTACGAGATGATGTAATTGCGCTGATCCGCGGGATTTCGGCAGGTGCCGATCCAGGTGATGGGCGACATCTCCGTGCCGGGAGGACAGGCCGTGAGGCTGCCGCCGTAGCACGAGCACAGCGATCCGTCGATCGCGCAGTAGCGCCAGTAATCACACTTGGTCCGATCCCCCGGATCCTGAGGATTGCCCGAAACCTGCGCAGCCTCTTCACCCGAATTCGGATCGTTCGGATTGCCGCCCTCCGGCTCGCCGCCCTTGGCTACGGGCAGCAACGGCAACGTCGCGGCGCCGGCGAGGAGGCCGCCGAGGATGCTGAAGACGCTGCGCCTGGAGGTGCGGCTCGCGAAGCCGCGCAGCATCTTTTCCGCCAATCGATCGAGTTGATCCACGTCATTCTCCCAGAGAAGCGCGTTGCGCGTCGCGTTGTCCCAGAAATTGCTGAATGCTGGCGACGCCGCGCTCTTTGGCGACGAACAGGCTCTCCAGGTGCTCGCGCGTGTTCACGAGGCCGGTCGCCGACAGCTTGCCCGCCTCGTCGATCAGCACGGCGTAGGGGAGCTTCGCGACGCCGAAGCTGCGTCCCAGCTGCTCGGACAGCACATACGGAAATTTGCCGAGTCCCTTGTCTTTGACGAACTGCAGCTGTCGCTCCGCATCGCCATCGCTTGCGAGCACGATATCGAGCCAGGCGCGCTCCGCGCCTTGCGCCGAGCGCACCGCCGGCAGGAGCGATTCGCAGATGGCGCAATCCGGCGATACGAACAGCACCAGCTGGCTGCGCCCGCCGCGGGCACCGCCGATGCGCACGGCCGCACCGTCGAGCGCGGTCAAGCTCATCTCGGGAACCGGCTCGCCAGGCTTGAGCGGCTGGCGCAGCGCGAGCGCGCCGGCCGGCGCGATGCGCTGGTGCAGCACGCCGATCTGCCGCGCCAGCGCCATGCACACCACGCCGAGGGCGAGCACCGCGACCCAGAGCACTATCTGCGAGGCGATCAGGAAACTCACAGGACGGTACCCTGGCGCAGCGGGTGCAGCGCCGTCAATTGGTCGACCGCGCCGTAAAGTGCCAGCAGCGCACAGGCCGCCAGCAGCTGCGACGGCACCAGGG
>DATHQM010000008.1:0-75800 GCA_035482695.1 Steroidobacteraceae bacterium
CGATCGCACCATCACCGTCACGCGCTGTGGCAGGATCTGTATGGGACCGTTGAAGATCAATCTCAGCCAGGCTTTCGCCGGCCAGAGGGTGGGAGTGAAGCAAGTCGAGGATAAAATCTGGCTCGTAAGCTTCATGCGTTATGACTTAGGGTTCTTTGATCACGAGACCTGTCGGATCGAGAGTGCGGCGAACCCCTTCGCCGCAAAACTGTTACCCATGTCTCCGGTATAGAACGCCACCTATCCAACCGGAATGGACCCCGTTGCAAATGGTAGCGGGGGCAGGATTTGAACCTGCGACCTTCGGGTTATGAGCCCGACGAGCTGCCAGACTGCTCCACCCCGCACCAGGAGGGCCGCGCATTCTACAAGCGCGCACCCGGGGCGGCAATAGCCGCGCTTATCCCGCAGCGCAGACGCCGTCTGCGATCATGAGATCGCCGCGGCAATCCTTTTCGCGAGCACCGCGCCGGCTTCGCGGGCGAGGCTGCCGGCAGGCCAGCTGATCCCGAGCCCCTGGCGGTGATCGGGCTTCGGGATGATGTGGAAGTGCACGTGCGCGACCGCCTGGTGTGCGCCGCTGCCGTTGTTCTCGAGGACGTTGTACTCCCTGACCCCGGTCGCTGCGACCACTGCGCGGCACAGGCGCGGCAGCACGCGTCCGAGTGCAGCCGCGGATTCGTCCGAGAGCTGATCCATGGTCTCGGCGGGCTCCTTCGGCACGACCAGCATGTGTCCTTCGCTCAAGGGCGCGATGTCGAGGAATGCCAGCACCTTGTCGTCCTCGTAGATCCTGTGACAGGGGATTTCGCCGCGCACGATCTTGCCGAACGCCGTGTCTGCCATGACTCTTGTCCTCACGCAGTGCCTCGCCGGGAGCGCGCATTGTCGCCGATCGCCGCCCGCCCGCGGCACCTTTAATGGAATTCGTGCGGCGCATGGGTAAACTGCCGTTCGCTCACTGCCAGGAGTTCCCCGTGATCGACCGCCGCCAGTTCGTCCTTGCCGCAGGCTCGGTGGTGGGAGCCGCCGTCGCCGCATCGTTGCGTTCGTACACCTGGGCCGCGGCGCCCCCCGAGAGCGATGCCGGTGCGCGCCTCAACGCACTGTTTGACGCCTTCATGGACGAGCGGTTGTCCAAGACCCCGGAGCAGGTGACGGTCCTCGGCCTGGACAAGGGCAAGTACGCCTGGGCCAGGTCCAAGCTCAACGACGCCTCGCTGCGGCGCATGCACGAGGTGAAAAGCGAGAACGCCGCGCGGCTGAAGCGCCTCGAGGCCTTCGGCCGCGGTGGCCTGCATGGTGCAGACCTTGCCAACTACGACACCGTGGCCTACCAGATGGAGACGCTCGCGCGCACCGCACCGTTCGACTACGGTGATCAGCGCGGCTACATCGTGCCTTACGTCGTCAGCCAGCTCACCGGCGCCTACCAGAGCGTGCCGACTTTCCTCGACCGCCAGCACCAGATTCACGACAAGGACGACGCGGAAAGCTACCTGGCGCGGTTGCGCGCCTTTGCCGTGGTGCTCGACCAGGAGAGCGAGCGGGTGCGCCACGATGCGGGTCTGAAGGTCGTGCCGCCGGATTTTCTCATCGATCGCACGCTCGAGCAGATGCGCGTGCTGCGCAGCCCCGCCGCCGCCGACTCGATCCTCAGCACCTCGGTGGCCACGCGTGCCGCCAAGCTCGGCATTCCCGGCGACTATGGCGCGCAGGCTGCACGCATCGTCGAGAAGGAGGTTTACCCGGCGCTCGACCGCCAGATGCGGGAGATCTCCGCGTTGCGTGCCGGCACGGTGCACGATGCCGGGGTTGCGCGGCTGCCGCAGGGCGCGGCGCTGTACGAGGTGGCGCTGCGCGGCTCGACCACCACCGACATGACAGCCGAGGAAATCCATCAACTCGGGCTCGAGCAGGCCCGCGATCTGACCGCGCGCATGGACGTGCTGCTGCGCCAGCAGGGCAAGACCAGCGGCACGGTCGCCGAGCGCGCCCAGGCGCTCGCCACGGATCCGCAGTACCTTTACCCCGACACCGATGAAGGTCGGCAGCAGATCCTCGACTACTGCAACGGCCTCATCAAAGCGCTGCAGCCGGTCCTGCCACGGTACTTCCGCGTCATGCCGAAGGCTCCCGTGGAGATCCGTCGCGTGCCGGTCTACACCCAGGCCGGGGCCCCCGGCGGCTATTACCAGATCCCGGCGCTCGATGGCTCGCGTCCCGGGGCCTTCTACATCAATCTGCGCGATACCGCCGAATGGTCGCGCTGGAAGCTGCCGACGCTCGTCTACCACGAGTCCGAGCCCGGCCATCACTTCCAGCTCGCGCAGGTGCTCGAGCTGCCCTCGCTGCCGCTGATCCGCAAGGCGGGCGGCGGCTTCTCGGCGAACACCGAAGGGTGGGCGCTGTATGCCGAGCAGCTCTCCGACGAGATGGGGCGCTACGACTCCGATCCGCTCGGGCGGTTCGGGTTGCTGCAGTCCATGCTGTTTCGCGCAGCGCGCTGCGTGGTCGATACCGGGCTGCACGCCAAGGGCTGGAGCCGCGAGCAGGCGATCGACTACATGGTGCAGACCGCCGGCGAGAACCGCAGCGCCATGACCACCGAGGTCGAGCGCTATTGCGCGTGGCCCGGGCAGGCGACCAGCTACAAGGTCGGACAGACCCGCTGGCTGAAGCTGCGCGCCGACGCGCAGCGGCGCTTGGGCGCGAAGTTCGATATCCGCGATTTCCACGACGTCGGCCTCACCGCGGCGCCCATGCCGCTGGCAGTGCTCGAGCGGGTATTCGACGAGTGGCTGAAAGGGCTCGGCGTATGAGCGCAGCGCGCGCGCCAGCGCCGTGCGTGCGCGCCGCCGGCACGGTCACGATCTGCCTGACGGTGTTGCTGGGTGGGGCATTGCCCGGCTCGGTGCGCGCGCAGGAGAGCGGCTATCCGCCGCCGCTCGAGGCGGACTTCGTCATCCGCGATTTCCATTTCATGTCCGGGGAGATGCTGCCGGAGCTGCGCATCCACTACCGCACGCTCGGCAAGCCACGCACCGACTCGCACGGCGTGGTGCGCAACGCCGTCCTCATCATGCACGGCACCGGCGGCAGCGGCGCCAGTTTCATCCGGCCGGTATTTGCCGGTGAGCTCTTCGGTGCGAGCCAGCCGCTCGATGCCACGCGCTATTTCCTCATCCTCCCCGACGGCATCGGGCACGGTAAGTCCAGCAAGCCGAGCGACGGGCTGCACGCGCGCTTTCCGCACTACGGCTACCGCGACATGGTGCAGGCGGACTACCTGCTGCTGACACAGGGGCTCAAGGTCAATCATGCGCGACTCGTCATGGGTACCTCCATGGGCGGCATGCACACCTGGGTGTGGGGTGAGGCGCACCCGGATTTCATGGATGCGCTCATGCCGCTCGCGAGCCTGCCGACGCAGGTCTCCGGGCGCAACCGCGTGTGGCGCCGCACGATCATCGATGCGATCCGCAACGACCCGGACTGGAAGGGCGGGGACTACACCACCCAGCCACCGGCGCTGCGCACCGCGATCGAGATGCTGTGGCTCATGGGCAGCAATCCTGTGCTGCGGCAGCAGGAAGCCCCGACGCTTGCCAGGGCGGACGAGGTGATCGACGCCTACCTCAGCGAGGTGTCGAAGAACGATGACGCCAACGACGTCCTCTACACCATCGCCGCCTCCTACGACTACGATCCCGGGCCGAACCTCGCCAAGATCTCCGCGCCGCTGCTGGCGGTGAACAGCGCCGACGACCTGATCAACCCGCCCGAGCTCGGCATCCTCGAGCGTGAGATCGGCCGTGTACCGCACGGCCGCGCGATCGTGATCCCGTTCAGCGAACGCACGCACGGCCACGGCTCGCATACCTACGCGGTGCTGTGGAAACAGTACCTGGAGGAATTGTTGCAGTCGCCGGAGCGCTAAAGCGCTCACGCTCGGTGCGGCCTCAGCCGCGCCGCACGTGCGCGGGCGTCAGGTCCGCGATGCTGCGGCAGCCGAGCAATCCGAGCACGCGGTCGATCTCGGTGGTGAGAATCGTGAGCGCCCGGTCCACCCCGGGCTCCCCGCCCGCGATCAGTCCGTAGAGCGTGGCGCGCCCCAGCATCACCGCCTGAGCGCCGAGCGCGAGCGCCTTGACGACGTCGGTGCCGCGCCGGAAGCCGCTGTCGACGAGCACCGCCAGGCGGTCGCCGACGGCCGCGACGATCCCGGGCAGCACGTCGATGGGCGCGACGCAGTAATCGAGCTGGCGGCCACCGTGGTTGCTCACCACGATGCCGTCGAGACCGAGCGCGGCCGCGCGCTCGGCGTCGGCGATCGTGAGCACGCCCTTGATCAGGAGCTTGCCGCGCCAGTGCTCGCGAATCCAGTCGATGTCGTCCCAGCAGATGGTCGCATCGAACAGGCGCGGAATGACCGTGCTCGCCCCCATGGGGGTGAGCCCGGCGGGCAGGAAACCCTCGAGGTTGCGAAAGCGCGGCATGCCCTTGCGCAGCAGCACGTGCCACATCCACCGCGGGTGACGCAGCGTGTCGAGGCTGGCGTATAGCGTCGGCCGTCCCGGGACACGGTAGCCGCGCTGGTCCCATTCGCGGTTGCCGAACACGTTGGCGTCGGTGGTGAAGAGCAGCGCCTCGTAGCCTGCAGCGGCCGCGCGCTGCATGATGTCGCGGCCGATGGTGCGATCCTTCACCACGTACAGCTGCATCCACAGCCGGCCACCGGCGCGGCTCGCCACGTCCTCGAGGCGTGTGGTGGACACCGTGCTCAGGGTATAGGGGATCCCGGTGCGCGCCGCGGCGCGCGCGAGCGTCACGTCCCCGTCCGCATGCAGCAGGCCGTTGAGCCCGGTGGGTGCGATCACCAGCGGCGCGGCGGCGTCGCGGCCGAGAATGCGGGTGCGCTGGTGGCGCGCGGCGGTGTTGACCAGCGTCTGCGGCACGAGCTGCAGCCGCTCGAGCGCGGCGCGATTGCCGCGAATCGTGGCTTCGTCCTCCGCGCCGCTCTCCACGTACTCGAAGGCGAACCCGGGGATCCGCCGGCGCGCGATATCGCGCAGGTCGGCGATGTTCAGCGCCCGCGCCAGCTGGCGGCTGGTGAACGAGCGGCGTTTCCAGGGCATGCGAGACCTCGGGTCGCGCTGCGCGCCACGCTACGCGATGACGTCCTGCAGCGCTACGTGGATGCGGGTGGCGACGAAGGTGTTGGTGGTGCTGTTGTATTGGCCATATGCGGTCAGGCGAAAGACCTGGTTGGTAGTGTTGCCCGCAGGAAAGGTAGCCTGCACCTTGCTGATGAAGTCCGCCATGTTGTTATACACCGACACGCCGTTGGTCGCCGTAAAGCTGCCGATCGCCAGCTGCAGCGCGCTCGCCGGCGCACCGACCGTGGTGATCAGTGGACTCGCCGGCAGCGTCTTCAGGTCGAGCGTGGCCGGTCCGGTGCGGATGTAACGGACGTCATCGAGAGCGGCGTTGCTCAGGTTGACCACCAGGCCCGCGTTGCTCACGCTCGAGAACGGGGTGGGGCTGCCGCCGTGGGGCCACTCGCAGATGAGCACCTGTTCGGTGGCGCTGCCGGGGGTGACCGTCGTCGCGGTGAAGTCTGGCGGTGCCGTGCCGAACGGGGTGACCAGCCCGTTAAACTGCAGCAGCGTGCCCGCGGTGACGCCGCTCTCGTTGACGGCGCCGGTGTTCACCACGTAAGCGCCGGGGTTGACCGCGCCGCTTGTGGCGGTGCCGGCGAAGGCGAATGCCGATGGAGTCCAGTTGTCGAGCGTCAGCATGTCCACGGTGGCGCTGGTGGGTGTCGCCGAGGTGAGCGTACCCCACAACTGCGTCTGCGCGAGGCGCACCTGACCTTCGGTGGCATCGAGATTGAGCAGATCCCCGGTGGTCGAATCGATGCCCGCCTGCCCGGATACATTAATCTGCTGCCCCACGGAGATCGACGCGAGCGAAAGGTTGGGAGCCGCAACGCCATCCTCGCTGACGATCGTCGAGGTGCCGATCCCGACCGGGATGTCGGCGTAATACTGGAATACACCTTGTGGGTCCAGATAAGTCACGCCATGCAGGTTCAGCGTGTCACCGCTGCGGGCGGTTACCGTGCCGGTGAGATACTCGGCGAGGTCGCCTTCCTGGCTGGAGCCGGCGTATACGGAGGTCGCGTTGAAGGAGGGTGTGATGCCGACGAGACTGTCGAGCGTGCCATAGGCAACGACTGACGTGCTCTCCAGCAACCCCGAAATGGCGGTGAGCCCGGCAGCTCCGGTATACGTGACTCCATCGATGTTGTAATAAGTCTGCGCATTGGTGTTGACCGTCAGTGCGCCGAGCGCCGAGACCAGATCGTAGAACGGGCGCATGTTCATGATGAAGCCGCTCGGCACGCTCTGGTTGGTGACATACAGGCCGCGCGCGCGCATCACCGTCGTGTCGGCTGGCGCCGGCGACGCCACCGCGAACGGCTGCACCTGGATCTGGGCTGGCGAAGTGCTGAGGATGGTGTTGGACGCAGCGAGATCGATGTCGATGTTCCAGCGAATCGACTGGCCTACGGTGATCACCAGGGGATTGTGCGGGTCGAACGTGATGGTCACCGTGTCCGCGGACATGGCGGCACCGGTGCTGTCCAGGGCGGTAGCCAGCACCGCCTTCCCGTTGACGTTGAGCCAGATGCTGGCGGCGCTGTAGTCGAGGGTGATCGCAGCGGAAACGTAGGTTGCCGCGGGGACCGCCGGCGCCTCCACCAGCTCCGAAAGATCGGTGAGCTTGGTCAGATCGACGGTCTCGGGGGTCGAGAGCGGCTCGACTACATTGCCGTTGTTGTCGGTGAGCGTGATCGCGTCGATCGCGATGATGTACGCGCTGAACTCCGGCTCGGGACTGCTCATCATGGAGCCCATGGTGAGGACGGGCGTGCCGGGGTAGGTGTTGTTGTTGCTGTGGCAACCGACGCCGAGCAGGGTCAGTGCCACGAGCAGCAGGTGTGGCGCCCGCGCAATGAGGGTCGTGCGTGAGCGAGCATCGGTCATCGGTGATCCCCTTTTGGTCTTGCTGTGGATCCCGTCAGGGATCTGGCGCTACTGCGCCGTGGCTTAGAGGCGGCCGTGCGGCAATACGTTCCCGCAGCCGCGCAAAGCGGGCTAGTGTACCGGGTAACGGCGGCGGAATCAGTCGACCGTGAGGGTGATCGAGCCGCTGGTGGCGGTGCGCAGGTCGACGGCCTGCGGGAACCACTGCCGCTGCAGCGACCCGGTCAGGTCGCTCGTGTTCCAGACGCGTACCGATACGAAGTACAGCGCGCTGGGGGTCTCGGCCGGCAACCCGTTGATGGCCATGCTGGCTGCTCCCTGACCGAACCCGGCAGGCAGCGGCGCGGTCGCCACCAGCGTGCCGTTCTGGCTCACGAGCAGCTGCCCGGCGTTGTACTTACCGGGGGTGGTGGGTGTGAGGCTGGCATGCAGCGAGCCTGCGGGCGTGCCCGCGGCGAGCGCCAGTGTGCCGAGGGCCACGGTGACCGGGGGTGCGGTCGTACCGCTCGGCGGCGTCGTCGTCGGTGCGGTCACCTTGGCGGTGAGAGCCCCGCCGGCGTAGCCCGGCGCGGAGGCGGCGACGATGTAGGTTCCCGCGCCTTGCGCGGGTGGCGCGCTCACCACGGTGAGCGTTCCGCCGCTCGTCGACCAGGTCCCCGAGTCGACCGTGCCGGTCGAGAGCGCCTGGGGATTGAGGAGCACCTCGTTGAACGGATCGATGGGGCTTGCCTCGATGAGGTAGGGCACCTCGCCCGAGCCCTGTAGCGTCTGGTAGAAGCCGACCAGAGATCCGGCCGGCAGCGTGGCAGCCGGCGTCGCGGCGAGGTTCGCGGTGTAGGAGCTTGCCGCACGCGGCGTGAGAGTACCCAGTGCCACGGAGTTGATGCTGCCGGCGGCGGCGCCGGTGGTGCTCGTGGTGCCGGTAGTGCTCGTGGTGCCGGTCGTGGTCGTCCCCGTGGTGGTCGTGCCGAGTGTCGTGGTGCCGAGCGTCGTGGTGCCGGTCGTCGTCGTGCCGGTCGTCGTGCCAGTGGTGCTGGTGCTGAACGGCGAGGTCGTGCTGCTGCTGCTCGGCAGCTCCACCTGTACCGACTTGATGATGATGGTCGCGATGCCCGGACCGTGGATCACCACGTCGTAGTAGGTCACGTTGGAGGAGTTGGCCGCGAGCGGATAGAGCATGAAACTGCCGTCGGCCTGCACCGGGGCCGAGCTCACGACCACGTGGCGCGTACCGTCGGCGCTCAGTACCTGTGCGCTCACCTGGATCGCCGGCAGGCCGCTGGTGCTGGTGGTGATGTTGGTCAGCGTGAGCTGACCGGAGATACCGGCGGACTGCGACAGGTCATAGGCCGAGGCGTGCGGGCTCAGCATGATCCCCGTCCCGCCGGTGTAGGTCGAGGTGCTGAAGGGCACGAGGTCGGTCGTGCCGTCGAGGAACACGGCGAACTCGTTGGGGGGTTGGGTCGAAGTCGTCGATCCCGTGCCCGTCGTGGTACCGGTGGTGGTGCCGGTCGTGGTGTTGGTGCCGCCAATCGGCAGCCCGGTCGACGGGTCGACCGTGGCGGTGTTGCCGCCGAATGCGCCGGTAGTGGTTCCCGTGGTGCTGCCGGTGCCCGCGAGCGCCGCCCCCACGTTGCCCACCGGCACCTTGAGCGAGGTGGCGATGCCGAACCCCTGGTCAGGATTCAACAGCTCGAGGGGCAGCTGGTGGGTGAGGCCCGCACTGTCGACGAAATCGGCCTCGCTGTTGTAGAGCGCGCCCGCGGTCTGCGCGGAGCTGGTGAGCGGCGTCGACGCATCGACCGGGACGACGCGCATCTGCGAATAGGTTCCCGGCACGATGTGCAGGTCGTCGACGATGTTGCTCAGGTTGCCGTTGTTGGCCCCGACCAGGTCGACGGTGGTCGGAGTCGAGAGCGGGAATTTGACCCAGCCGCCATCAGCGGGACCGGCCGTCGAGCTGCTGTTGAACCACAGCTCCTGCGTCGTTACCCACACGTGCGAGTACTGTGCCGGGGTGTTGCCGGTCAGCGACACCTGCGTATCCGCCGAGCACGCAGCGAGCAGGCAGCCGAGCACGCCGAGCGGAGCGATGAGCGCGGGCAGACGGTGATTCATGCCAATCCCTGTGCGGTGCCGAGCACGATCATGCTACGACTGCGCCGGCACCGCAACGCGGCAAACGCCGACAAGTGTGTAGAATTGTGGCGCTGTGGCACACGTCGCAGCCCGCGATTTACCATTAAGCTTTGTTGACAGTGATGCGACGCGTTCCTGTCCTCGGTGCCTGGGTGCTGCTCGCGGCTGTGAGCGCGGTGCAGGCGCATGCGCACCTGCAGGCAGCGAGCCCGGCTGATCAGAGCGTGCTCAGCGCCGCCCCGACGCAGCTGGTCCTGCACTTCTCCGAGGCCGCGCGTCTCACCGCGCTCGCGATCGGTAAGGCTGGCGAGCCGCCGCGCAAGCTGCCGCTCCCCGCCGGTGATCCCGCGGCGCAGATCGTCGTGCCGCTGCCGCAGCTGTCGCCCGGCCAGTACGTGGTGAGCTGGCGAGCGGTCGGCGCCGATGGCCACGTGGTGCCGGGTCAGATTCATTTCACGCTGCAGTGATGATCGATGGCGCGTGGCTCGTGCTGCGTGCCGCGAGCCTGGTGCTGGCGCTGCAGGCTGCCGGCATCGCGCTATTCAGTGGGGTGTTCGGCCGTGAGCTGACCAGCGCGCGGCCGGCGGTCGCGACAGCCGGTGCGCGCTGTGCCCTGGCCGCACTCGCTGTGCTCTTCGCCCAGCTGTTATTCGAGCCGGTGTACCTGGCGGCGGACTGGTCCGCGCTCGGCGATGCGGCCGCGCAGCGCCTCGTGCTCGCATCGCCCGCGGGCGCGGCGCTCCTCGCGCGCCTCGGCGGCGCGCTCTGCGTCGCGCTCGGGCTGTCGGGGGGCGCGGCGGCACGGCGCCGGCTGGCGCTCATCGGTGCCACGGCGATCGTCGGTTCCTTTGCGCTCACCGGGCACACCGCCGTGCACCCGTGGCGGGTGCTGCTCGCACCCATGCTGCTCACGCATGTTGCCATCGTCACCTTCTGGTTCGGCTCGCTCGGGCCGCTGCACCGGGTGTTGCGCCTCGAGCCCCCCGCGCAGGCCGCCGCCGTCGTCGCGCGCTTCTCCGCGCTCGCCGTGTGGCTGGTGCCGTTGATCGCTGCGGCGGGCATCGGCATGGCGCTGCGGTTGCTGCCGGATGCGGCGGCGCTGCGCCGCCCCTACGGGCTCATGCTGCTGGCGAAGGCCGCACTGTTCGCACTGCTCATGGGGCTGGCGGCGGTGAACCGCCTGCGGCTCGCGCCGGCGCTGGCACGTACGCAAGCGCGCGCGCCGCTGCGCCGCACGCTCGCCCTCGAGTACCTGCTCATCTGCCTGGTGCTGGCCGTGACCGCGGTGATGACCGGCCGCTACTCGCCGGAAGGCTGAGCAGCCGGCGCGGCGCTGATCGCCCCCTGCGGGGCGTGCATGATGGCGTGCCGCACGGGCGCGAGCGGCGCATCGTCCGCGAGGCGCACGCTGTCGCCGTCGGGCTCGACGCCGAGCTGGCGCCACAGCGCCATCAGATCGGGCGCCATGGGCGTGGCGCGCATCTGCGCGTACAGATCCTCGAGCGTGCGGGTGCCGACTGCCTGGTCGCCGGTATGCAGCACGCGCTCGATCGGCCAGTCAGCCGCGAGCCCGCCACTCGCGCGCAGCACCGCGCGCAGCGCGTCCTGCAGCCCGAAGCGCAGCTGCGTGCGCCGGCGGATATCCACGTCCGCGAGCAGGCAGAACATCGCCCCGCCCCAGTAGGTGCGGCCCCAGGTGTGCGTGCCGTCGAGGCCGCGATCGCCCTCGTCGGGCAGGCCGCGCGGCATGGAGCGCAGCTCCTCGGCCCACACGTCGCTCTCGCTGCGGTTGCCCGCCTGCACGCGCGCCACGCCCTCCACGTAGGTGGCGATGCCTTCCGACAGCCAGGCGTGCGTCTCGCCGGTATCGGGCAGCGCGAGGTGCGTCATCTCGTGCACCAGCACCCAGTCGGAGCGCAGCTGCGCTGCGGTCACGTCGCGACCGGCGCGCACCCGGATGACGGCGTCGGGATTGGCGAAGGTCCTGCCGCCGTGCACGCCCGCGCCGGGCTCGGCCCCGATGCGCACCGTCACCGCCGTCGTCGGGAAGCGCCCGTAATAGCGCGCCACGATGTCCGCCGAGCGCTGCACCCACTCGAGGATCGGGCCGGCGCCGGCGCCGAAGGCGTCCGGCTCGAAGACGAGGTGCACGCTGGCGCCGGCGACGGACAGCTCGCGTGCGGCATCGGCCGTGGGGGATGCGGCGTGGCAGGCGCTGGCGAGGGCGCCGGCCGCGGCGATCAGGGCGAGGCGCGTCAAGGACGGCGGCATGCGTGTCGCCCTCAGCGCCCGGGGTGTCCGAACAGTACCCGCCGGGCCTCTTCGGTGAACTCGGTCTGCGTGTTGATGGATTTCGCCTTCTCGTAGGCGCGCACGGTCGCGGGCCGCTCGCGGATGGTATCGAACCAGCGCCTCAGGTGCGGGAAGTCCTCGAGTTTTTGGCCCTGGCGCTCGTGGGGGACGATCCAGGGATAGGCGGCGATGTCGGCAATCGAGTATTCGCCGGCGATAAAGGGCCGATCGGCCAGGCGCCGGTCGAGCACCCCGTAGAGACGCCGGGTCTCGCGCACATAGCGCTCGATGGCATACGCAATCTTTTCCGGTGCATAGCGGGAGAAGTGATGATTCTGTCCGGCCATCGGTCCGAGTCCCGCCATCTGCCAGAACAGCCACTGCATGACCTCGACGCGGCCGCGCAGCTGCTGCGGCAGCAGCCGCCCGCTCTTCTCCGCGAGATACAAGAGGATCGCCCCGGACTCGAACACCGACAGTGGCGCGCCGCCGTCGGCCGGGGCGTGGTCGACGATCGCGGGGATACGGTTGTTGGGCGAGATCGCGAGGAAGGCCGGCTCGAACTGCGCGCCGCTGCCGATGTCGACCGGCACGATGCGGTACGCAAGTCCCGTCTCCTCGAGGAACATGGTGATCTTGTGTCCGTTGGGCGTGGTCCAATAATAGAGGTCGATCATGAGAGTCACTCCGGCTGCCGTGGCGGTGAGCGTGGCACGCGCACGGCGGCCTGCGCCATGCCACGGCGGCCGGCAGCCGCGTCTGCCTTGCGCGGCATTTATATGGCACAGGCTGATATATGGCACAGGCTGACCTGAGCGCTGGCCGTTCCGCAGCCACGGCCGCGCTTCGCTCGCAGGGGTACGTGCTGCTGCCACCTGCCGCCGCCGCCGCGGCGCTGCAGCTCGACCTCGCCGCGCTCGAGGCGTTGCGCGGCAGCTGGGACGAGCTGCCGCGCGATGCGTACCTGCGTGACGGCGGGCACTACCGCTCGCGCCGCCACGCTTGCTTCATCTACACCCCCGCCGCGGGCGAGCTGGCCCCGGTGCCGAGGCGGCCGCACTGGCAACCGACTTCCTACAACGCCCTGCACGGCGGGCTCGAGCGCTGGTTCGAGCCGATCGCGGCGGGGGTGAGCGGCTCGGCCGCCTGGCGCGGGCTGCTCGGCTCGCTCGGTGAGCTGTTTGCGACGCTGCAGCCGGTAAGCCGCTGGTACCTGGAGGCGCACCAGTTCCGCATCGACACCGCGGAAGGCATCGGCCGCCCGACGCCTGAGGGGGCGCACCGCGACGGTGTGGATTTCGTCGCCGTGGTGCTGGTGCGACGCCACGCGGTGCGCGGCGGCGAGACACGGGTGTTTGCGGCGCACGGCAGCGCCGCTGTGCGCTTCATCATGGAAGAGCCGTGGTCCATGCTGCTGATGGACGATGCCCGCGTGATTCACGAGACGACGCCCATTCAACCGCAGGACGCAGCGGGGGTGCGCGATACCCTGGTGCTTACCTACCGCGCGCGCGGCTTTCAGGCGCCGGGGGCGGAGGGCTGAGGCTCCTCGCCCGAGGGGCGGCCGTCGATCCAGGTTTCGAGCACATTCAGATCATCGTCAGCGAGGGCGAGGTTGGCGCGCAGGCCCGGGGCGATGCGGCCCACCTCGGCGCCGAGCCCGAGGAACCGCGCTGGCACTTCGCTCGCCATGCGCACCGCCTCGACCAGCGGCAGGCCGAGCATGGCGACGGCGTTGCGCACGCAGCTCGCCATGTCGATGTTTGAGCCGGCCAGCCGTCCGTCCTCATCGATGCAGGTATGGCCTTTGACCGTGATGCGCCGCCCCTGCAGCTCGAACGAGTCCTGCGCGGTGCCAACGCTCGGCATGGCATCCGTCACCAGCATGAAGCGATCGTGGGGCTTGCACTTGAGCGCGATGCGCAGGACGACCGGGTCGGTGTGCTCGCCGTCGACGATGATGCCGCACCAGCTGTCGGGGTCGTCGAGCGCTGCGCCCACGGTGCCGGGCTCCCGCCCGGTGAGCTGCGACATGGCATTGAACAGGTGCGTGAAGCCGGACAGTCCGTGCTCGCGCGCGGCGCGAATCTCGGCGTAGGTCGCATTGGTGTGCCCGGCGGACACCACCACGCCCGCCGCCGTCAGGCGCTGGATCATCTGCGGCGTGGTCATCTCCGGGGCGAGCGTCACCAGCGTGCGCCCGCCGCGCAGCGAGCTGAGCAATTCCACCGCGTGCGGGTCGAGCTCGCGCAGCTTGGCCGGATCGTGCACGCCCTTGCGGGCGACATTGAGGAACGGGCCTTCGATGTGAATGCCGAGCACCCCCGGGACACCTGCGACGATGGCACCGTGCACCGCGTTGATGGCGCGCGCCACGATGTGGAGATCAGCGCTGATGAGGGTCGGCAGAAACCCGGTGGTGCCGAAGCGCCGGTGCGCGCGGCCGATCGTGCCGATGGTGGCGACGCTCGGCGAGTCGTTGAACAGCACGCCACCGCCGCCGTTCACCTGCGAATCGATGAATCCGGGCAGCAGCAGTCCGCCGTGCAGATCGTAGTGCTGCGCGGCACGGCAGCGCGGATTATCGCGGCCGAGCAATGCAGCAATGCGTCCGCCGTCGATGAGCACGCACTCGCCCTCGACGAACCCCTGCTCGCGCAGCACCCGTCCGTTCACCAGCGCCACGCTCATCAGAGTGTCTCAGTCACTTTGTGCAGATGCGGCGGCTGGTCGGGATTCAAGCCGCGCGCGAGCGCCAGTGCGTTCACCATGCGGTAGAAGCTCTGCGCCAGCAGCAGCGGCTCGATCACCGGGTGAGCAGCTTCGCTCGGCAGCACGGTGGTGTGCCGGACCGCCGCGCCCGCGAGCAGCACCCGCGCGCCGTGGGCGGCGAGCTCGCCCGCCAGTTGCGCCACCCCGGCGTGGCTCTCGTCGTTCTGCGCGAACAGCAGCAGCGGGAACCCGGCGCGCACCAGTGCCAGCGGCCCGTGCCGCAGCTCCGCGGCGCTGATCGCTTCCGCGTGCAGCGCGCAGGTCTCCTTGAATTTCAACGCCGCCTCCTGGGCGGTGGCGAGCCCCAGGCCCCGAGCGATCACGTAGAGGTTGCGCGCATCCTGCAGTTGCCGGACGGCGGCGCTCCAGTCCTGCTGCCAGGCGCGCGCCAGCAGCTGCGGCGTCTCCTGCAGTGCCGCCGCGAGCGGCGCATCCTGCGCCCACTCGGCCACCAGCTGGACGATCGCCGCGAGCGAGGCGAGGTGCGACTTGGTGGCGGCGACGCTGCGCTCGCTACCGGCGTGCAGCGGCAGCAGCTCATCGGCCAGCTGCGCCAGCGGCGAGTCCGGCGCGTTCACGAGCGCCACGACATGCGCACCGGCAGCGCGCGCGCTGCTCACGGTGGCGAGCAGGTCAGGGCTCGTTCCCGACTGCGACACGGCCAGCAGCAGCGTGCCCGCTAGGTCGGGCGTGGCGGCGTAAAGCGAGCTCACCGAGGGGGAGGCGGAGGAGGTGAGGATCTGCAGGCGCGTCTCGATCAGGTAACGGGCGAAGGTGGCGGCGTGATCGGAGCTGCCGCGCGCGCAGGTGACCACGGCGCGCGGCGGCTGGGCGCGCAGCCGCGCGGCGAGGCGCGCCACGCGCGCCGCGTTCGCCTGCAGCTGCTCGCGCACCGCCTGGGGCGCCTGCGCCGCCTCGCGAAACATGCGGGTGCTCGACTCGGGAGTGCTCACGTGGCGATGCTGAGCTCGGCGACGAAATCGTAGATGTCGCCGCGATAGAACGATTGGGTGAACTCCGCGGCGCGGCCGTCCTTGAGAAATCCCAGCCGCTCCACCAGCAGGCCCGGATCGCGCTCCTTCGCCTGCAGCAGCTCTGCCTGCTCGGCGGTGAACAGCACCGCGCGCAGGCGCTGCAGGGCGCGCACCGGGCGGTTGCCGGCGCGCTCGAGCGCGGCGTACAGGGAGGATTCGACCGCCTCGAGCGAGGGCAGGCAGGAGGCGAGGATCGTGGCGTATTCGAGCGCCATCGGTGCATCGTCGGCGAAGCGGATGCGGTGGAAGCGATAGACGGGCGTGCCCGGGCTCGAGCGCAGCGTGAGCGACTCTTCGGGCGTTACGGTGCCGGCGGACTTGCGCAGCCACACGCTGCGGGGATTGCGCCCGCGAGCGCGCATGTCCTCGGAGAACGAAGTGAGCTTGGAGAAATTCTTCTCCACGCGGGCGCACACGAATGTGCCCGAGCCCTGGCGGCGAACCAACATGCCTTCCTTCACCAGACCGTCGATCGCTTTGCGCACCGTGATACGCGAGACGCTGAAATCCGTGGCCAGATCGCGTTCGGGCGGCAGGGCGTCGTCCGGACCTAACACGCGGGTCTCGATCGCCTGGCGCAACGCACGCTGCAGTTGTTGGTAGAGCGGCAGACTGCTCTGGTCGTCGAGTTTGCCGACCGCGTGTGACAGCAGCGTCAAAGGGGTTCTCCCGCGCAGAGCATGAACAACATTATGCTACCACTATAGAACCACTTGGTTGCGATGAGAAGACATGTTGCCCAGTAACAATATGTTTTTATTTATAAAACATTGCATCAATTCAACTGGTATCTACGGGTATGGCATTCTTCAATTATTGGTACTATATTGGCACGTAACTGGTCCCAGGAAGAGGGACGCGCCGGCGGGGGCGCGCAAGCGCTGCGAGGAGGCCCGCGGGGGAAATGCGACGGCGTGATGCGCGGCATCGGGCAAATGACAAACCAGGGGTGAGCAAATCATGAGAATCGCAAGGTCGACGTTGATTGGAACGGCGGTCGCCATGGCTCTGTTTGGCCGCAATGGTGCAGCCCAGGCGCAAGAAAGCACCAGCACCACAGGTTCCAACCCGAACGATCTCCAGGAAGTCGTGGTCTACGGCATCCGCGCCAGTCTGCGCGATTCCCTGCAGGCCAAGAAAGACGCAACTGGAGTTGAGGAGGTCGTGACCGCAGAGGACGTCGGCAAGTTTCCCGACAAGAATCTTGCCGAGGCGTTGCAGCGCGTACCGGGCGTCGTGACGCAGAAGGATTTCGGCGAAGGCGAGCGCATCAACCTGCGCGGCACGCTCGACTCGCTCACCAACGTCACGCTCAACGGCCACAACCTGTCGACCG
The DNA here is from genome assembly GCA_035482695.1 of Steroidobacteraceae bacterium. Taxonomy (GTDB): domain Bacteria; phylum Pseudomonadota; class Gammaproteobacteria; order Steroidobacterales; family Steroidobacteraceae; genus 13-2-20CM-66-19. The sequence goes on from DATHQM010000008.1 coordinate 16,626, forward strand.
CCGATTGGTTCATTCTCGATCAGCAGAACGCGACCCGCAGTTTCAACTACCTTATGTTGCCCGCGGACCTCATCGGCAAGGTCGAGGTAGAGAAGACCGCCCAGGCCGACGTGCAGGAGGGCGGCATCGGCGGCACGGTAAACGTCGAGACGCGCAAACCGCTCGCGCTGCAGCCCTTCACCGCCTATGCCTCGGTCGAGGCGTCACGCAACGAGCTCGAGGCCAAGACCGAGCCGAATGCCACCGGTCTCGTCAGCTTCAAGGATCCGGATAATCGCTTCGGCTTCCTGTTAGCGGCGATCTACCAGAACCTGGACATCCGTCGCGACGGCTTCGAGGTTCTCGGCTACGCGCCGATCAGCGCCACCAACCCCACGCTGATTCCGACGCTGATCAACTCGGCGCTGTTTGAGCAGGATCGCATTCGCAAGGGCGGCAACTTCGACGTCCAGATCCGCCCGACCGACCAGCTCGAGTTCAACTTCAACGGGCTGCTGTCGATCTTCGATGCCAACAACACCAACCAGAGCTGGTTGGCGGACCCGCAGCGGGCCATCGGCAACGGTGGCTCGATCACCAACTGCGTGGTGGCGGCGGGGGCGTGCGTTGCCGGCACGGTTTCATCGCTCAACAATGGCACTTCGGACTTCGCCTTCTTCTACGATTCGTTCGACCGCATCGCCAGGACCACCAGCCACAACATCGATCTCGACACCAAGTACACGCCCGACCCGACCTGGACGCTGCACCTGGATTTCGGCTACACCGATGCCACCGGCAACACCAATCCGCAGTTGTTCCCGGAGTTCGGCGCGCCCGGTGCGTTCACCTACGACTTCAGAAACGGCGCGCCGCAGGTACACCCCATTCCGAACGGCAACGGCGTCACGGTCAACTTCGCCAATCCCGACTCGTTCGCGTTCGATTTCGCCAACGCCGATCAGTTCCTGAACGATGACCGCGAAACCTATCTCTACGCGGACGCTCTCAAGGAGCTCGATTTTGGCGCGCTCAAGTCGATCAAGTTCGGCGTCAAGGGCACCAACCACGAGCGCGACGCCACTGGTAACTACACCACGTACGGAGCCTTCTCGGCGCCCATTCTGAAGGAGAACATTCCGACCACGGCGTGGTCGCAGGGCCTCAGCCCCGGCAATTTCCTCTCCGGCATCGCGGTGCCCGGCTCGCTCACCCAGGCGTGGGAGGTCAATCCGTACTTCGCTGCCAAGGTGCTGGGTAATCAGTTGAACGTGGCAGGGCGGGTGCCCTATCCGCAGGGCAGCTTCACGGTCAACGAGAAGACCTCGGGTGGCTATGTCATGGGCAATTTCGCCGGCGACAGCTGGCGCGGCAATGTCGGCGTGCGGTTCGCACACACCCAGGAAAACACCACCGGTGCGCAGTTCGTCGCCAACCCCACCGAGCCCGGCGTGATTCCGAGCCTGTTCGGCGCTTACATCCCGGTGGCGGCATCCAAGAGCTACAACGACGTGCTGCCGTCGCTCAACTTCGCCTACGACGTCACTCCGGACGTGGTGGTGCGCTTTGCCGCCGCGAAGGTGATGTCGCGACCGGATTTCACGGATATGGTGCCGCGCGTCATCCTGAATACCGGCGCGCTGTCGGGCACGGCGGGCAATCCCAACATCGACCCCTACCGCGCCACCCAGGAGGACCTGTCGCTCGAGTGGTATCCGAACAAGGACACCGCCTATAGCCTCGCCCTGTACAACAAGAACCTCAAGAATTTCATCGTTGACAACCCGGAGACCCAGATTCTGCCGTTCAGCGGCGCAGTGGCCCCCAACGCGCTGTGCACCACGGTTTCCAAGAATCTCTTCAACTGCCCGTTCGCCATCGACGTGCGCGCCAATGGCGGCAACGGCACGCTCAAGGGCCTCGAGGCGGCGTTAGTGCAGCGGATCTGGGGGGGCTTCGGCGTGCAGGCGAACTACACCTACTCCGACGCCAGCCTCGACAGCGGCAATCCCTTCCCCGGGAACTCCAAGGACACCTACAACCTGGTGGCCTATTTTGAGAACCCGCTGATCAGTGCGCGGCTGGCTTATACCTACCGCTCGCACTTCTTCGTCAGTTTCGATCGCACCAGCGATCTTGATGAGGAGGCGCTGAAGTCGCTCGATGCATCGTTCGCCTGGAATGTGACGACTTACGCCGCGGTGACGCTGGAGGCGACGAATCTGACTGACGCGAAGGTGGTGGAGTACGACGACGTGCTGTCACACCCGCGGGCGATCTACGACAACGGCCGCGTCTATTACGCCGGCATGAAGTTCCGTTTCTGAAGGGGCAGGCGCGCTGAGCGAGCGTGGGCGCTGCGCTGCCAAGGCGCGGCGCGCCGGCCCATCAGCGGTAGCCGTACTTCGTCATCATTGGCGCCAGCCGTGACACGTAGGGTTGCAGCTGCGGCGCGTAGTGCTGGTGGCGATTCAGGGCGCTGTCGTTGAGCGGCTCGGTGACCTGCGCGTAGCTCGGGGTGGGCGCGTAGCGGCGATTCTCGTGAAAGCGCAGGCAACCCTCCTCGAACGGCAGCCCCAGATACTCCAGCAGCCGCCCGGTCTCGCCGCACTGGTCCGCAATGAGCGATTCGTAGCGCAGCGTGTACGCGCCGGGATCCGACTCGCGACCGTAGTACTCCACGAGATCGAAGACGGCGGCCAGATGATGCGTGATGTCCTCGATGCGATAGGCACAGGCGAAACCGTGGGTCATGTTATTCGCCAGCATGGATACGCACACATCGAGTGGATGGCGTACCACCCGCACGATTCTGGCGCCCGGAAATGCCATCTTCAGCAGCGGCAGGTGGATCTCGTTGAAGGGCATCTTGTCCGTGAAGAAAGTCTGCGCTCCCTTGAGCAGCCCGTACTGCTCGGCGCGCGCCAGGTAATAGTCGCGAAACAGCGCCGCGACGTAGTGGCGGTCGGCAGTCCAGCTGCGCGCCAGATTGCCCGGATAGCGCTCGGCACCGGGCAGCAGCTCAGTGGCGAGCCGCATCAGGTCGCCGAGGAAGGTGAGCTCCCCGCCGGGGCGCACGTGCGAGTGGCTGCACACGATCTGCTCGACGAGCGTGGTACCCGAGCGCGGGAAACCGCTGATGAAGATCGGCTGCGGCACGTCGCAGCGCGTGGCGGCGCGCGGCAGTGCGGCGAGGTTTGCGCGCGTGAAGAACTGCCTGCACAGGCCGAAGAGCGCCTCGACCGCCTGGGCCTTGTATTCCAGCCCGCCGCCTTCGCGCGCCAGCTTGCGCTTGCCCGCGGCGAAGTCCTGCCAGGCCTCGGGGTAGCGACCGGCGCGCTCGCGCAGGCGCCCGCGCTGCAATTGCGCATCGCCGGCGAGCGTCGTGGCGGCATCGAGGATGGCGAGCGCGTCCGCACGCCGGCCGCTGCGTGCCAGGTAGTTGGCGCGCAGCAGGCTCACCTGCTCGGGCGAGGAGACGGCGGCGGCGCGTTCCAGCAGCTCCTGTGCGCGCTTGAGATCGCCGCGCCCTTCGTAGAGAGTGGACCAATGGGCGAGCGTCTGAGCCTCCTGCGGCGCCAGCTCATGGGCCGCGGCGAAATAGCCATCCGCCTCGTCCGGGCGGCCCTGCTTGAGCAGATTGAGCGCCAGGTTGGTGAGATACGCTGCATGCGGGCCGGAAAGCTCCAGCGCGCGCCGGAAATGCCATTCCCCCGGAGGCAGGTCGTTCATCTCCGACAGCACCAGCCCGAAGAGGTTGTGGCCGTGCGCGCTGCCCGGATTCACGCGCAGCGCCGTACGTGCCACCTCCCCGGCGTCCGCCAGCCGGCCGTGCGTCATGAAAATCTGCACCAGCTCGTTGTAGGCCCACTCGGTGCGCGGATCCGTGCCGATCACGGCGTCCAGGGTCTTGACCGCCTCGAGCGCCTGACCCCGCTGCTTCTGCACCAGGTAACGCAGCTCGAGCGCATCGATGTCGCCGGCGGCGCTCTTCAGTCGCTCCGCGGCAGCGTCCTCGGCGCCCGGCAGATCGCCGCGCTCCAGGGCCTCGCGGCCACGGACGATGACGGGATGGGGCGGCGGGGAACTGGACATACCGGGGCTATGGTGCCCGCTTCGAGGCGACTTGTTTAGGGCGTCGCAACGTGCCGCGGGACTAGTGCCTGCGGCAGCCGCCGCGCTCGCTTGCCTCAGCGCAGGCGTTACACCCGCTGCGCCCCTTTCCGCGGCGGTCCCCGCCGCGACTTGGCAGATCGCCGGCGTCATCCCCGCGCCGGCAAGCGTCACCGCTCGCGCCGATGGCTTCGAGCTGCGCGACGGTGCCCGCATCTCGGTCTCTCAGGACCCCGAGGCGGCCCGGATCGCGGCCTACTTCGCCCAGCTGCTGCGCGCCAGTCACGGCATCGCCCTGCGGGTGCAGGCGCGCGGTGGCGCGCGTCTTGCGGCCGCGGCCATCGTATTCCGGCTCGATGCGGCCGCGCCGCAGAGCGAGGAGAGTTACCGGCTCGAAGTGTCCCGCGCCGGCGTGTTGGTCACGGCGCGCGCCCCGCGGGGCCTCTTCTACGGCGTGGTGACGCTTTGGCAGCTGTGCAGCGCACGCCGGCTGCAGGGTGGCGGGCTCGCGCTGCCGGGGGTGTCGATCAGCGATGCGCCGCGCTTCCCGTGGCGCGGCCTGATGCTCGACTCGGCGCGCCACTTTCAGTCGCCCGCGTTCATCAGCCGCTACATCGACTGGATGGCGCTGCACAAGCTCAACGTGCTCGGCTGGCATCTGACCGACGACCAGGGCTGGCGGCTCGAGATCAAGAAGTACCCGCGCCTCACCAGCGTGGGCGCATGGCGCGTGCCGGCCGGACGTGCGGCGCAGCGCGATCTCGACCCGGCGACCGGCCAGCCGCGCCGCTACGGCGGCTTCTATACCCAGGCGCAGGTGCGCCGTATCGTCGCGCACGCCGCCGCACGCTACGTCACCATCGTGCCCGAGATCGACCTGCCCGGTCACGCCACGGCCGCGCTGGTCGCCTACCCGCAGCTCGCCGCGAGCCCCGATCCGCCGCGCGCGGTGCCGGCGGACTGGGGGATCTACCCGAACCTCTTCAACGTCGAGGATTCCACCTTCGCGTTTCTCGAGGACGTGCTGGCGGAGGTCACCGCGCTCTTTCCCGGCGCCTACATCAATGTCGGCGGCGATGAGGCGGTCAAGGATCAGTGGCGCGCGTCCGCGCGCGTACAGGCGCGCATGCACGAGCTGGGTATCGCGGACGAAGCGGCGCTGCAGGGCTACTTCACGCAGCGCCTCGGCGCCTGGCTGCAGCGCCACGGCCGCCGTCTGATCGGCTGGGACGAGATCCTCGCCGGCGGGGTCCCCGCGGACGCCGCGGTGCTTTCCTGGCGCGGGGTGGATGGCGCGATCGCCGCGGCCGCGAGCGGCCATGACGCAGTGCTGGCGCCGGCCCCGACGCTCTACCTGGACAACCGCCAGGGCAGCGGGCCGCAGGAGCCGCCGGGGCGCGGCACCGTGGTATCGCTCGCCGACGTGTACCGCTTCGATCCGCTGCCTGCGCCGCTCGCCGCCCTTGGCGCGCACGTGCTCGGCGTGCAGGCGAACCTGTGGACCGAGCACGTGCGCACCGAGGCGCGCGCCGCGTACATGACCTGGCCGCGCGCGGCGGCGCTGGCCGAGGTCGGCTGGTCAGCACCCGCACGTCGGGACTGGGACGACTTCCTGATGCGTCTGCCGGCCGAGTTCGCTCGCTACCGCACGCTCGGGATCGACTATTCCGCCGACGTGTTCGCCCCGCCGCGCGTGCTCGGCACCTATGACCGGCACATGAGCCAGGACCTGCAGACCTGTCGCGGCAAGCTGGTGTTGAACCTCGAGGGCGATACGCCGCTGTCGGGGCCGCGCGCGGTGTACCTGATCGACATCGAGGATCCGTGCTGGCAACTGCCGGCGGCGGATCTGACGGCCGCCACGAGGCTCACCGCCGCGGTCGGCCGCGTGCCGTTCAACTTCCAGCTCGGGCACGAGCGCGATGCGATCCGCCTCGAGCCGCCGCGCAGCCCCGCCGGGGAGCTCGAGGTGCGCGTCGACGGCTGCGACGGCGAGCCCGTCGCCGTGCTGTCGCTCGCGCCCGCGGCCACGGCCGTGACGGTGTTGCCGCCCGCCCCGCTGCCGCACCTCGAGGGTCGGCACCAGCTGTGCCTGCGTTTCGCGCAGCGCACGCTCGATCCGCTCTGGGCGATCGACTGGGTGCAGCTCTCGCCATGAGTAACGCCGATACGCTGCGGCTGCTGGCACCGCTTGCCGGTTGGAGCACCCCGCTCGATGAGGTGCCCGACGAGGTGTTCGCGCGGCGCCTGTTAGGGGAGGGTGTGGCGATCGACCCGACGGCGGGCACGCTGCATGCGCCCTGTGACGGCGAGGTCGTGGTGCTGCCCGCGTCGCGCCACGCGCTCACCCTGCGCACCGCCGGCGGCTGCGAGCTGCTGCTGCACGTCGGCATCGACACCGTGGCGCTCGGCGGGCAGGGGTTCGAAGCGCACACCCACGCGGGGGCGCAGGTGCGCGCAGGCGATGCGCTCCTCAGCTTCGACCTCGAGCTGCTCGCACGCCGTGCCAGGAGCGTGCTCACGCCCGTCATCATCAGCGCCGGCAGTCCCTGGAGCATTGCGCGGGTGAGCGTCGATCGCGAGCTCGCGGTGGGAGAGCTTCTCATGGAGCTGACCGCGAGCCCGGTCGCAGCGGCCGCAACGGCCGCGGTGACGGGTCCCGCGGCAATAGCGGGCGCGACGCAGCGTGTCGTGGTGGGCTTCGAGCACGGCATCCACGCCCGGCCCGCGGCGCTCATGGCCGCGGCGCTGAAGGGCCTGGATGCCGAGGTGCGCCTCGTCGCACACGGCCGCGAGGCAAACGCCCGCAGCACGCTCGCGCTGCTCGCGCTCGGGGTGCAGCACGGCGAGGAAGTGGTGGTGCGCGCGGCCGGCCGGGAAGCCGCCGCTGCGCTGCGCACGCTTGCCGCACTGCTCTCGCAGCCGGGCAGGGCGGCGGTGAGCGTCACGGCAGGCAGTGGCACGGGCGTACGCGCGCCTGGCGGCGCAGTCGCGGCGGCCACGAGCGCGGTGGCTGTGGCCGGCACACAGCTGCGCGGCAGTATTGCCAGTCCCGGGCTCGCGGCGGGCACCGCCGTGCTCTGGCGCGCGGCGGAAGTCACGGTGCAGGAGCGCGGCGCCGGTGTCGCCCTCGAGCGCGCGGCGCTCGAGCGCGCGCTCGCCGCGGTGCGTGCGCGGCTCACGCAGCGCGCGGCGCGCGGCGCCGGGACGGCGGCTGAGACTGCCGGCGGAATCGCCGCGGCGCACCGCCAGCTGCTCGAGGACCCCGAGCTTCTCGAGGCGGCCGATGAGTGGCTGGCGAAGGAGAAGAGCGCGGGGTTTGCCTGGCGGCAGGCGCTGCGCGCGGCTGCCGCGCGCCTCGAGTCGCTCCCCGATGCGCGTCTGGCCGAGCGTGCCGCCGATCTTCGCGACCTCGAGACGCAGCTGCTGGTGGAGCTCGGCGGTGGTGACACGGGGGCCGCGCCGGCGCTGCCGCCGCAGGCGGTGGTGCTCGCGCACGAGCTGCTGCCGTCGCAGCTCGCCGCGCTCGATGGTGCGCGGCCGGCCGGCATCGCCATGGCCGCGGGCGGGGCCACCTCGCATGTGGCGATCCTCGCCGCGGCGCTCGACATTCCCATGCTGGTGGCACTCGGGCCCGCGGTGCTCAGCGTGGCGCCGGGCACAGCGCTGGTGCTCGATGCGGTGCGCGGAGTGCTCGAGATCGATCCGGGTGCGGCGCGCCTGGCCGCGGTGCGCGAAGCGGTCGCTGCCGCGGCGGCACGGCGCGAGGCGCTGCGCGCGCTGGCGCAGCGCCCGGCGCACACCGCCGATGGCGTGCGCATCGCGGTGCTCGCCAACATCGGCTCGTTGGCCGAAGCGCGCGCCGCGCTCGCCAACGGCGCGGAAGGGTGTGGGTTGCTGCGCACCGAGTTCCTGTTCCTCGAGCGCCAGTCGGCGCCGACGCAGGCCGAGCAGACCGCCGCTTATGAGGAGATCGCCGCGGCGCTCGGCGCGCTGCCGCTCACCATCCGCACCCTCGATGCCGGCGGTGACAAGCCGATCGCCTACCTGCCGCTGCCGCACGAGGACAACGCCGCGCTCGGCCTGCGCGGCATACGCACCAGCCTCGCGTACCCGCAGCTGCTGCGCACGCAGCTGCGCGCCGTACTCGCGTTGCGCACGCGCGGGCCGTGCCGGCTGCTGCTGCCGATGATCAGCGAGGTCGCCGAGGTGCTCGCAGTGCGCGCGCTGCTCGCGGAACTGCAGCACGAGCTGCCAGCGGCGCAGCCGCTCGAGGTCGGCGTGATGATCGAGACTCCGGCCGCGGCGCTGCTCGCCGACCGGCTCGCCGCGGTCGCGGACTTTCTGTCCATCGGCACCAACGACCTCACCCAGTACACCCTCGCCATGGACCGCGCCCATCCGCAGCTGGCTGCGCGCCTCGATGCGCTGCATCCGGCGGTGCTGCGCCTCATCGCCGCCGTCGCCGCCGGCGCGCACGCTCACGGCCGGCCGGTGGCGATGTGCGGCGGGCTGGCCTCCGAGGCGCTGGCGGCGCCGCTGCTCGTCGGGCTCGGCGTGCATGAGCTGTCCGCGGTGCCGGCGGTGATCGCGCAGCTGAAGGCGCGCCTCGGCCGCTGCACGCTGGCGCAGTGCCGCTCGCTCGCGCAGCGCGCGCTCGAGCAGGCGGACGCCGCCGCGGTGCGTGCGCTGCTCGCGGACGATGCCGGCGAGGCGCCGCCATCATGAAGGGTCTGCTCGCCTGGCTGCAGCAGATCGGCGGCGCGCTGATGCTGCCGATCGCGGTGCTGCCGATCGCGGCACTGCTGCTGCGGCTCGGTCAGCCGGACCTGCTCGACTCGGCGTCCGTGGCGGCGGCGGGCGAGGCGATCTTCGCCAACCTCGGACTGCTGTTCGCGATCGGTGTGGCGGTGGGACTGGCGCGCGAGAATCATGGCGCCGCGGGTCTGGCGGCCGTGGTCGCGTACCTCGTCGCCCGGGAAGGCGCGCAGGTGCTCATCGCCGTGCCGCCCGCGGCGCTCGTGGGCTTTGACGGTGCTGCGCGCGAGCTGGCGGCGGCGGCCTACCGGGCGCACGAGCTGAGCAAGCTGAGCGTGCCGCTCGGCATGCTCTCGGGGCTGATGAGCGGGGTGCTCTACAACCGCTGCTACAACGTGCGGCTGCCGAGCTACCTGAGCTTCTTCGGCGGCCGGCGCTTCGTGCCGATCGTCAGCGGCGGCGGCGGACTGCTGCTGGCGCTGCTGTTCGGCACGCAGTGGCAGCATCTCGAGCACGGCATGGATGCGTTGAGCCGCGCGGTGCTCAATGCCGGCGCGTTCGGGCTGTTCGCCTACGGGGTGCTCAACCGCGTGCTGATCGTCACCGGGCTGCACCACATCCTCAATAACATCGCCTGGTTCCTGCTCGGGGACTACCACGGTGTCACCGGCGACATGAAACGCTTCTTCGCCGGCGATCCGCGCGCCGGGGCTTTCATGGCGGGGTTCTTCCCGGTGATGATGTTCGGACTGCCCGGCGCGTGCCTCGCCATGTATCACAGCGCGCTCCCCGAGCGCCGGCGCGCGGTGGGCGGACTGCTCGGCTCGATCGCGCTCACCTCGCTGCTCACCGGCGTCACCGAGCCGATCGAGTTCACCTTTATCTTCCTCGCACCGGCGCTCTATGGCATCCATGCGCTGTTGACCGGCGCCGCTTTCATCATCATGAGCGCGTTGCACGTGCGGCTCGGATTCGGTTTCTCGGCGGGACTGTTCGACTACGTGCTGAACTTCAGCCGCGCCACGCGGCCGCTGTGGCTGCTGCCGGTGGGGCTGGGGTACTTTGCGCTGTACTACGGGCTGTTCCGCTTCGTCATCGTGCGCTTCGACCTGAAGACCCCGGGGCGCGGCGCGCTCGAGCCGGCGACTCCCGGCGCGCAGCCGGCGCCCGCGGGCGGCGCTGCCTGGCTCGCAGCGCTCGGCGGGGCGGCCAACATCAGCTCGGTCGCTGCCTGCACCACGCGGCTGCGCCTCGAGGTCGTCAGCCACTCCGCGGTCGACGCCGAACAGCTGCGCCAGCTCGGTGCGCGCGGCCTGGTGCGCCCCACCGTGCGCACCCTGCAGGTGGTCGTGGGTACGGTTGCCGATCAGCTCGCCGGGGAGATCCGCGCCGCGTTGCCGGCGGCCGCTGCGGCGGCCGCCGCGTCGCCCGCCGCGCCGGCGGCAGGGGCGCCGGCCGCCAGTGCCGCCCCCATCGCGGGCGCGGCCGCGTGGCACGGACAGCCGGGCGCGGCACTCGCAGCCCTTGGAGGCGCTGCCAATGTACAGCGGCTGGACATCGCAGCCAGCCGGGTGCTGGTGAGGGTGCATGACGGTGCCCGCATCGATCCGGCAAAGCTCAAACGCGCCGGGGTGCGCGCCGTAGCCACGCCGGCGGCCGGTTGCGTGCACCTGATCGTGGGACCGTCGGCGCAGGCGGCCGCCGCGGCGCTGCAGGGCTTGTTGGGGGCGGGGTCGCGCGGGCCGTAGCATCAGGCGATGGCGCGAACATTCAAGCCAGGCCCGGTGGCTTCCAAAGCCGGGGTTTTTCTTTACAGCGGTTTGCGCGTACCCTCGCCCATTGAAAAATGAATGCGCAGGGAGCGAACCCAAGCGTCGCCCTGGCGGACTCAATAACGATAACGGCAGAGGAAATGGAAGATGCTCATTCTCACTCGACGGGTCGGAGAGACCGTCATGATTGGTGACGACGTGACCATCACGGTTCTGGGGGTCAAGGGAAATCAGGTCCGCGTCGGCATCAATGCGCCCAAGAACGTCGCGGTGCATCGCGAAGAAATCTATGAGCGCATCAAGCGGGAGCAGAACTCCGAGGAAGCTCCCGACAAGCCCAAGTCCGCGGAATACGCCCCCGCCTGAGCCCACGGCGCGTCACGCGCGCGTGCGGCAGCGCGCTGCGCTCGGTGGCGGCGCCCGTCAGCGGTAGCTCGGCAACAGCGCGCTCGCGAGCGACAGCACTTCCGTACGGCGCACGGTGAGCGCCGCTTGCCCGATGTCGAGCGCCAGCAGCCGGTCGCTGGCGGCGAACGGCACGTGCAGGCGCAGCGCGCCGTGTGCCGCGGCCAGGGGCGGGGAAGTCTTGAGCGGTGCGCGCAGGTCGATGCCCTGGCAGGCGGCGAGAAACTCGATGGCGACAATGTTGGCGGCGTTCGCGGCCATGCCGAGCAGCCGCCGCGCGCCGTGCGTCGCCATGCTGACGTGGTCCTCCTGGTTGGCGGAGGTGGGAATGCTGTCGACGCTCGCCGGGTGGCACAGCATGCGGTTCTCCGCGACCAGTGCCGCGGCGGTGACCTGCGCCATCATGAAGCCGGAGTTGACGCCGCTGTCAGGGGTGAGAAAGGCCGGCAGGCCGCTCATCTTCGGGTCGACCAGCAGCGCGATGCGCCGCTCGGCGATCGAGCCGATCTCCGCGCAGGCGAGCGCGAGGATGTCGGCGGCGAAGGCGACCGGCTCGGCGTGGAAGTTGCCGCCCGAGATCACCTCGCCGGTGTCGGGGAAGACCAGCGGGTTGTCGGTGACGGCGTTGGCCTCCGTGGTGAGCGTCGCCGCCTGCTGCGTCATCAGGTCGAGGCAGGCGCCCATCACCTGCGGCTGGCAGCGCAGCGAGTACGGATCCTGCACGCGGCTGCAGTCGCGGTGCGATTCGCGGATCTGGCTGCCCGCGAGCAGCTCGCGATACACCTGCGCGACCCGCGCCTGCCCCTCGTGGCCGCGCAGGTGATGGATGCGCGGGTCGAACGGCGCGTCGCTCCCCTGCAGCGCATCGAGCGACAGCGCGCCGCTCACCACCGCGCCGGCATAGACGCTCTCGATCTCGAACAGCCCGGCGAGCGCGAGCGCGGTCGACACCTGGGTGCCGTTCAGCATCGCCAGGCCCTCCTTCGGTCCGAGCGTGAGCGGCGCGAGCCCCTCCTGCGCCAGCGCCTCGCCCGCGGGTAGCAGCTCGCCGTGCCGGCGGATGTCGCCGAGTCCGAGCAGCACCAGCGACAGGTGCGCGAGCGGGGCGAGGTCGCCCGAGGCACCCACCGAGCCCTGCGCCGGCACGCACGGCAGGAGGCCGGCGTTGATGAGGCGCTCGAGGAAGCGGGTCAGCTCGATGCTCGCCCCGGAGAAGCCCTGCAGCAGGCTCGCGAGCTTGAGCACCAGGGTGAGGCGCACCACCGCGTCCTCGAGCAGCGGGCCGACCCCGCTGCTGTGCGAGAGGATGATGTTCCGCTGCAGCAAGGCGCGCTGCGCGGGCGCGATGCGCGTCTGTGCGAGCAGCCCGAAGCCGGTGTTGATGCCGTACGCGGGCGCGTCCGCGGCGGCGAGGCGCAGCGTGGCCGCGTGTGCCTCGCGCACCGCGGCGAGCGCCGAGGGCTCGATGCTGACCGTGACCGGTCCTGCGTACACGCGCCGCAGCTCGGCGAGGCGCAGCGGTCGTGAGCCCAGTTTCAGGGAGTCAGGTTCGGCCATCGCAGCACCTCCGCGCCGCGCACCACGGTGCGCCGCGGGTTGAAACCAATCCAGTAGCCTAGCTCGGCGGGTGAGGCGACGTTCCACACCACGAAGTCGGCCGCCTGCCCGGGGGCGAGCGTGCCATGCGTGCTGCCGAGCCCGAGCGCCTGGGCGGCGTGCCGCGTCACCCCGCGCAGCGCCTCGTCAGTCGTGAGCCCGAAGAGGCGCGTCGCCATGCTCATGGCCGCGAGCAGCGAGCTGCCGGGCGCGGAGCCGGGGTTGCAGTCGCTCGCCACCGCGATTGCGGCGCCCGCCGCGCGCAGCGCCGCCACCGGCGGCAGCTGCCGGCCGGCCAGGCAGTAGAAGGCGACCGGCAGCAGCACGGCGGCGCTGCCGGCGCCGGCGAGTGCCGCGGCTTCGGCTTCGCCGGCGTACTCGAGGTGGTCGCACGACAGCGCGCCGTGACGCGTCGCCATGAGCGTGCCGCCCTGGTTGCTGAGCTGCTCGGCGTGCATCCGCACCGGCACGCCGTGCGCGCGCGCGGCGAGGAACAGCCGCTCGGCCTGCGCGACGCTGAACGCGATGCGCTCGCAGAACACGTCCACCGCGTCCACCAGCCCTTCGGCGAGCAGCGCCGGCAGCCAGTTGCGCGCCACGGTGTCGATGTACTCATCGGGCCGCCCGCGGTACTCGGGCGGCAGCGTGTGGGCGGCGAGCAGCGAGGTGCGCACCGTGACCGGAAAGGCGCGCCCGAGCGCGCGCGCGACCCGCAGCATCTTCGCCTCGTCCTCGAGCGTGAGCCCGTAGCCTGACTTGATCTCGATCGTGGTCACGCCCTCGGCCACGAGCGCCGCGAGGCGCGGCGCGCTCTGCGCGAACAGCTCTTCCTCGCTCGCGGCACGCACCGCGCGTACGCTCGCGAGGATGCCGCCGCCGGCGCGCGCCAGCTCCTCGTAGGAAGCCCCGCGCAGGCGTTGCGCGTACTCCTCGGCGCGGTTCCCCGCGAATACCAGGTGCGTGTGGCAGTCAATGAGGCCGGGCGTGACCCAGGCCCCGCCCAGATCGTGCACCTCGGCGCCGCTCGCCGCGGGCAGGGCCGCTTCCTCGCCGAGCCACTCGATGCGCGGGCCAAGGGTGAGCAGCGCGCCGCGCTGCACGCAGTGCGCGCCCGGCGCGCAGGTGGCGAGGCGGGCGTTGCGCCACAGCCGCAGCGCGGCGCTCACGGCGCGCCCGGCTCCGGCGCGCCGAGGAACGGCAGGTTCAGTCCCTGCGCGCGCGCGCACTCGATCGCGCTCTCGTAACCGGCATCCGCATGGCGCATGACGCCGCTCGCCGGGTCGTTCCACAGCACCCGCTCGATGCGCCGCGCGGCCGCGGCGGTGCCGTCGCACACGATGACCACCCCGGCATGCTGGGAGTAGCCCATGCCGACGCCGCCGCCGTGATGGATCGACACCCAGGTCGCGCCGCTGGCGGTGTTGAGCAGCGCATTGAGCAGCGGCCAGTCGGCCACGGCGTCCGAGCCGTCGCGCATCGCCTCGGTCTCGCGGTTGGGGCTGGCGACCGAGCCGGAGTCCAGATGGTCGCGGCCGATCACGATCGGCGCCTTGAGTTCCCCGCGCGCCACCATCTCGTTGAAGGCGAGCCCGAGGCGATGGCGGTCACCGAGGCCGACCCAGCAGATGCGCGCCGGCAGCCCCTGGAACTGGATGCGCGCGCGCGCCATGTCGAGCCAGTGGTGCAGCTGCCGGTCCTCGGGCAGCAGCTCGCGCACCTTCGCATCGGTGCGATAGATGTCTTCGGGGTCGCCCGAGAGCGCCACCCAGCGAAACGGCCCCATGCCGCGGCAGAACAGCGGCCGCACGTACGCCGGCACGAAGCCGGGGAAGGCGAAGGCGTCGCGCACGCCCTCATCGAGCGCCATCTGGCGCAGGTTGTTGCCGTAGTCGAACACCGGGATGCCGAGTTTCTGGAAGGCGAGCATCGCCTCCACGTGGCGCGCCATCGAGGCACGTGCGGCGCGCGCCACCTGCGCCGGATCCGCCGCCCGCAGCCGGTCCCATTGCTCGAGGCTCCAGCCGTGGGGCAGGTAGCCGTTCACCGGATCGTGCGCGGAAGTCTGGTCGGTGACGGCATCCGGGCGCACCCCGCGGCGCAACAGCTCCGGCAGCACCTCGCAGGCGTTGCCGAGCAGCCCCACCGAGACGGGCTTGCCGGCGCGGTGCGCGCGCTCGATGAGCTCGAGCGCCTCCTCGAGCGTGGCGGCCTGCACGTCGAGGTACTTGGTCGTCAGGCGCTTGGCGATGCGTTCGGCACGGCATTCGATAGCGAGCATCGAGGCGCCCGCGAGCGTCGCGGCCAGCGGCTGCGCGCCGCCCATGCCGCCGAGTCCCGCGGTCAGGATCCACCGGCCGGCGAGACTGCCGCCGTAGTGCTGGCGGCCCATCTCGACGAACGTCTCGTAGGTGCCCTGCACGATGCCCTGGCTGCCGATGTAGATCCACGAGCCCGCGGTCATCTGGCCGAACATCATCAGCCCCTTCTTGTCGAGGGCGTTGAAGTGCTCCCAGTCGGCCCAGCGCGCCACCAGGTTCGAGTTCGCCAGCAGCACGCGCGGGGCGTCGGCGTGGGTGCGGAACACCCCGACGGGCTTGCCCGACTGGATGAGCAGCGTCTCGTCGTCGGCGAGCGCGCGCAGCGCGCCCACGATCTGCTCGTAACAGCGCCAGTTGCGTGCCGCCTTGCCGATGCCGCCGTAGACCACCAGCTCGCCGGGCCGCTCGGCGACCTCGGGGTCGAGGTTGTTCATCAGCATGCGCAGCGGCGCCTCGGTGAGCCAGCTCCTGGCGCTCAGCGTGGTGCCGCGCGCGGCGCGCAGCGGCAGGCGGGCGGATGGCGTGGTCATGGGTTACCTCGGCTGACAGGTGGCGGCGAGCTCGTAGCGCGAGCCCGGGTGATAGAGGTCCGCGACGCTGGCGATACGTCCATGCGAGAAGGTGCGCCGCAGGATCAGCAGGCACGCCTCGCCCGGCTCGAGCTTCAGCAGTCGCCGGATGCGCGGCTCGGGCAGCAGCGCCCGCACCGTGTGCTCGGCGCGCTGCAGCGGCGCCACGCGGATCAGGAACTCGTGCGGGGTGGTGCGCGAGAAGTCGTTGCGCAGGTAGCCGGGCGCCACCTGTGGGTTGACGTAGCGCTCCTCCACCTGCAGCGGCAGAGCGTCGGCGAAATGCGTTAGCAGCGAGTGATCGAGTGCGGCGCCGGGCCGCACACCGCAGCGTTCGGCGAGCTCGCGCGGCGCGCTCACCGATTCCAGCGCGATCACCTTGACGCGGTACTCGTGGCCGCGGGCGCGGATCTCGTCGGCGATGTTGCGCACCTCGAGCGGATGGGCGTGCACGCGCTGCTCGGCGACGAAGGTACCCACCCCGGCGACGCGCACCAGTACGCCGTCGGCGGCCAGCTCGCGCAGCGCGCGGTTGGCGGTCATGCGTGAGACGGTCAGCGCCCGCGTGAGCTCGTTCTCGGACGGCACGCGCTCGCCGGCGCGCAGCGCGCCGGCCGCGATGCGCTCGAGGATGAAGTGCTTGACCTGCAGGTAGCGTGCGGCGGCTTCGGGTGCGGGCATGGCGGACCTTGGCGGCGGCTCCCGGCGTGCGGGCACGAGGGGAGCGGTACAGTTCCGGCGGCCTTCGGCGGGCATCCTGCCATCGGCGCGTCCACTTGTCTATACAGGTCTAGAGTGCAGGCGGGGCGGCCGGCCCGTGCCGGGCGATTCCCCTGCCGGGTACGTTCCGGTAGAATGCGCGCCCCCGCGGACCGGCCGAGCTGCCGCGCGGGGACGGGTGGCTGGTGTCGCTGGACGCTGCGGGAGGTTCCCGGCGGCGGCACCCCCGAAAGATCGAGACCGGAAAGCCCCCTGCGGGGCTTTTTTTTTGGGTGGGCCTTGGGGCCCATTTTTGTTTTGCGGCGGCGCGCGCGGCGCGGCGCACAGGCGGTGGTGACATGGGACTCTTGCGGGAGCGGCTGATCGCCCTCATCGAACCCCTGCTGGGGCGGCTCGGATTCGAGCTGGTCGATCTCGAGTACGGTGCGGGCCGTGCCCACGGCGTGCTGCGGCTGTTCATCGACAACCCCGCCGGGATCAGTGTCGAGGATTGCAGCCGCGTGAGCCGCGAGGTTTCGGCATTGCTCGACGTCACGGACCCGATCCCGACGTCGTACACGCTGGAAGTGTCCTCGCCGGGTTTCGACCGGGTGTTGCGCACCCGCGCGCATTTCGGCCGCTTCGTCGGCTCGCGGGTGTTCGTCGAGCTGAAGGAGCCGCGCGCCGGCAGGCGCCGCTACACCGGTACGCTGCTCACGGTCGACGATGGCGGCATCGCGCTCGAGGTCGATCGCGAGCAAGTGACGGTGGGCTTCGAGGAGATCGGCAAGGCGCGGCTTGCGCCCCAGGAAGCGCGCAGCAGTGTAGGCGGGCGATAGGCGTTGACGAGGTAGGACAGCAGTGAACAAAGAGATTCTGATGGTGGTCGATGCCGTCTCCAACGAGAAGGGCGTCGACAAGGAAGTGATCTTCGAGGCGCTCGAGGCGGCGCTCGCCTCGGCCACGCGCAAGAAGCACAACGAGGAATGGGATGCGCGCGTGGTCATCGATCGCAAGAGCGGCGACTATGAGACCTTCCGCCGCTGGAAGGTGTTCGCCGACGACTCCAAGGAGCTCGAGGTGCCCGAGCACGAGCTCAGGCTCGAGGATGCGCTCGAGGTCGATCCGCAGGCCGAGATCGGCGGCTTCGTCGAGCAGCCGATCGAGTCGGTGGCCTTCGGCCGCATCGCCGCGCAGCAGGCCAAGCAGGTCATCGTGCAGAAGGTGCGCGAGGCGGAGCGCGCCCAGGTGGTCGATGCCTACCGCGAGCGCGTCGGCACGCTGGTCGGCGGGGTGGTAAAGCGCGTCGACCGCAACGGCATCTACATCGACCTGGGCTCCAACGCGGAAGGCTTCGTGCCGCGCACCGACATGATCCCGCGCGAGCAGGCCAAGCCGCAGGACCGCATCAAGGCATACCTCAAGGAGGTGCGCTCCGAGCCGCGCGGCCCGCAGTTGTTCCTCACGCGCACCGCCCCCGAGTTCCTCATCGAGCTGTTCAAGCTCGAGGTGCCCGAGGTCGGCCAGGGACTCATCCAGATCCTCGGCGCGGCGCGCGATGCGGGGGTGCGCGCCAAGATCGCCGTGCGCAGCAACGATCCGCGCATCGACCCGGTGGGCGCCTGCGTCGGCATGCGCGGCTCGCGCGTGCAGGCGGTCTCCAACGAGATCGCCGGCGAGCGCGTCGACATCATCCCCTACGTCGAGAACCCGGCGCAGTTCGTGATCAACGCCATGTCTCCCGCGGAAGTCATGTCGATCGTGGTCGACGAGGACTCGCACAGCATGGATATCGCGGTGTCGGAGGACAAACTGTCCCAGGCGATCGGCCGCGGCGGCCAGAACATTCGCCTGGCGAGCCAGCTCACCGGCTGGGAGCTGAACGTCATGACCGAGTCGGACGCCGAGGCCAAGAGCGAGACCGAGGCGAAGGAGCTGGTGCAGAACTTCATGAAGCAGCTGGACGTCGATGAGGACGTGGCCACGATCCTGGCGCAGGAAGGCTTCTCCACCATCGAGGAGATCGCCTACGTGCCGCAGGCCGAGCTCGCCGCCATCGAGGAGTTCGACGAGGACATCGTCAAGGAGCTGCGCAACCGCGCGCGCGACGTGCTGCTCACCCAGGCGATCGCCAGCGAGGAGACGCTCGACCAGTCGATGCCGGCGGACGACCTGCTGCTGCTCGAGGGCATGAGCCCGGACCTGGCGCTCACGCTGGCGCGGCGTGGCGTGCGCACCCGCGAGGATCTCGCCGAGCAGTCGGTCGATGAGCTCGCCGACATCGAGGGGCTGGCGGCCGACAAGGCCGCGACGCTCATCATGACGGCACGCGCGCCGTGGTTCGAGGCGGGTAACTGAGCGCAACGGGACGAGGATTCAAAATTATGGCGGAAGTGACCGTTTCCCAGTTTGCCGAGGTTCTGAAGGTGCCGGTGGATCGGCTGCTGGTGCAGCTCGATCAGGCCGGGATCAAGGTATCCGGACCCGATGCGCGCATCACCGACGATGCGAAGCTCGAGCTGCTCACGCACCTGCGCCGCAGCCACGGCAGCGAGGCGGACGGCGATGGCGCGCCGCGCAAGATCACGCTCAAGCGCAAGACGCAGAGCGAGCTGAAGCTCGCCAGCAACCAGGGTCGCGCCCGTACCGTGAACGTCGAGGTACGCCGCACCCGCAACTACATCAAGCGCGACGTGCTGCAGGAGCAGGCGCGCGCCCAGCAGGACGAGATCGATCACCGCAAGCGCGAGGCGGAAGAAGCCGCGCGCGCCGAGAACGAGCGTGCCGAGAGCGAACGGCGCGAGCGCGAGCGGCTGGAAGCGGAGAACCGGCGGCGGGTCGAGGAGGAAGAGGCCCGGCGGCGCGCCCAGGAGGACGCACGGCGCGTCGCCGAGCAGCGCAGCCGCGATGATGACGCGCGGCGGGCGCGCGAGCGCGAGGAGCACGAGCGCCGTGGCGGCGACCGCGAGCGCGTGCCGGCGGCGGCGCCGGCCCCGGCCGCGCGCGAGCGTGCCGCCCCCGTCGTCCCCGCGGCGCCGGCCGCGGCCGACGACAAGGCCACCCGCTACGGGCGCCAGGAGCTGCACGTCACTGGCGACGTCAGCTCGCGCTACAAGAAGAAGCGTCGCACCAAGGCGCGGCTGGTGCCGGCCGCGGCCGAGGGCAAGCACGGCTTCGAGATGCCCACCGCACCGGTGGTGCGCGAAGTCGGCATCGGCGAGACCGTGACGGTGGCGGAGCTCGCGCAGAAGATGGCCGTCAAGGCGACCGAGGTGATCAAGGTGCTCATGAACATGGGTGTCATGGCCACCATCAACCAGCCGATCGACCAGGACACCGCGGTGCTGGTAGTCGAGGAGCTCGGCCACACGCCCAAGGTGCTCAAGGAGAACCAGATCGAGGCGGACCTGCAGGGGGCGCAGGCCGAAGCCGAGCTCGAGCCGCGTCCGCCGGTGGTCACCGTCATGGGCCACGTCGATCACGGCAAGACCTCGCTCCTCGACTACATCCGCCGCACCAAGGTGGCGGCGGGCGAGGCGGGCGGCATCACCCAGCACATCGGCGCCTATCACGTCGAGACTAATAAAGGAGTCATCACCTTCCTCGACACTCCCGGTCATGCCGCCTTTACCGCCATGCGCGCGCGCGGCGCGCGCGCCACCGACGTCGTGGTGCTGGTGGTGGCCGCCGACGACGGCGTCATGCCGCAGACCATCGAGGCGATCCAGCACGCGCGCGCGGCCAACGTGCCGATCGTCGTCGCGGTGAACAAGGTCGACAAGAGCGACGCGGACCCGGAGCGTGTGCGCACCGAACTGGCCAAGCAGGAGGTCATCTCCGAAGAGTGGGGCGGCCAGAACATCTTCGTGCCGGTCTCGGCGCGCACCGGCCAGGGAATCGATCAGCTGCTGGATGCGATCCTGCTGCAGGCCGAGGTGCTCGAGCTGCGCGCCCCGCGCAGCGGGCTCGCCGCGGGCATCGTCATCGAGTCGAGCATCGAGAAGGGCCGCGGTGCGGTCGCCACCGTGCTCGTCAAGCGCGGCACATTGCACATGGGTGACCCGATCATCGCCGGCTCGGAGTTCGGGCGTGTGCGAGCCATGTTCGATGAGAACGGCAAGCTGGTGCAGGAAGCCCCGCCCTCGATGCCGGTCGTAGTGCTGGGACTGTCCGCGGCGCCCAACGCCGGCGACGAGATCCTGGTGGTCGAGAGCGAGCGCAAGGCGCGCGAGGTGGCGCTCTATCGGCAGGGCAAGTTCCGCGACGTCAAGCTCGCGCGCTCGAGCACCCGCGCCGAGGATGTGTTCTCGCAGATGGGTGAGGCCAAGGCCGGCGTCGTCTCGGTGCTCATCAAGGCGGACGTGCAGGGCAGCGCCGAGGCGCTGCGCGAGGCGCTCGGCAAGCTGTCCACCGAGGAGGTCCAGGTAAAGGTGATTGCGAGCGGCCTGGGCGGCATCACCGAGTCCGACGTGCAGCTGGCGGCAGCCTCGCGCGCGCTCATCATCGGCTTCAACGTGCGCGCCGATTCCGGCGCCCGCGATGCGGTCAAGGAGACCGGCGTGGAGGTGCGCTACTACAGCATCATTTACGAAGCCATCGACGATGTGAAGCAGATGATGTCCGGCATGCTGCAGCCGGAGATCAAGGAGACGATCCTCGGCGTGGCGCAGGTGCGCGAGGTGTTCCGCTCGAGCAAGTTCGGCGTGGTGGCCGGCTGCCTGGTCACCGAGGGTGTCGTCAAGCGCAACAACCCGATCCGTGTGCTGCGCGACAACGTGGTGATCTTCGAGGGTGCGCTCGAGTCGCTGCGCCGCTTCAAGGACGACGCCGGCGAAGTGCGCGCCGGTACCGAGTGCGGCATCGGCGTGAAGAACTACCAGGACGTGCGCGTCGGCGATCAGATCGAGTGCTACTCGCGCGTCGAGGTGGCGAGAACCTTGCAGTAATGGCGCAGCCGCGCACGCAACGCATCGAGTCGCAGATCCAGCGCGTGCTGGCTGAGCTGATCGCGCGCGAGCTGAAGGATCCGCGCGTCGGTAACGTGACCATCACCGCGGTGAGCTGCGCCGCCGACATGGGCAGCGCGCGCGTGTTCTTCACCCCGTTCGCTGCGACGGAGACCGCCGCGGTGGTCGGCAGCGGGCTGGCGCGCGCGGCCGGCTTCCTGCGCGGGGAGCTCGGCCGGCGGCTCGGGCTGCGGCATGCGCCGCGGCTGGAGTTCGTGTTCGACGAGAGCGTGGCGGGAGCCGCGCGCCTCACCAGCCTCATCGATCGCGCGGTGGCTGCCGATGCCGCCGGCCACACGAGCGCCGCGGGCGCCGCGCCGGGGCCTGACACCGCTGGGGCGGACGCCGAGCGCGAGCGCGACTGAGGGACACGCCGCCATGCCCAGCGGCATCCTGTTGCTCGACAAGCCAGCAGGCATCTCCTCGAACGCCGCCCTGCAACGCGTGCGCCGGCTGTTCGGCCGCGTAAAGGGCGGCCACGTCGGCAGCCTCGACCCGCTCGCCACCGGCATGCTGCCGATCTGCCTCGGCGAGGCGACCAAGGTGGCGGGCGAGATCCTCGCCGCGCGCAAGTGTTATCGCTTCACGATCGCGCTCGGCGCCGCTACCGACAGCGGTGACGCCGCCGGTGCGCTGATCGCGAGCGCGCCGGTGCCGCAGCTTGCGCAACGCGAGATCGATGCGGCGCTGGCCGCCTTCACCGGCGCGCTGCAGCAGGTGCCGCCCATGTACTCGGCCTTGAAGCGCGCCGGACAGCCGCTCTATCGCCTGGCGCGCGCCGGTGTCACGGTGGAGCGCGCGGCACGCGCCATCGAGGTGAGCGAGTGGCGCCTGCTCGCGCACGGGGCGCGGAGCCTCGAGCTCGAGGCGCTGTGCTCCAAGGGCACGTATGTGCGGGTGCTCGCCGCGGACATCGCCGCCGCTCTCGGCACGCTCGGGCATGTGACGGCGCTGCGCCGGCTGTATGTCGAGCCCTTTCAGGGCGAACCCATGCACGGCCTCGAAGCGCTCGAGGCCGCGGCCGGCGGCGGGGAGCTGCCGGCACTGCTCGGCGCGGACTGGCCGCTCGCACAGCTGCCGGCGGTGCACCTCACCGCCGCGCAGACGCGCCGCCTGCTGCACGGGCAGGACGTCGAGAGTCTTGCGGGGGAGGGCGCAGCCGCGGCGCCGCCCGGCGCGCGCGTGCGCCTCTATGACGAGGTCGGGAGATTTCTCGGCATCGGCGAGGCGAGCGGCACCGGCGCGGTGCGCCCGCGCCGGCTCCTCAATAGCACCGCGCCCGCCTGAGGGCTACCTTATCGCGGGATCCAGGTCGCGCAGCGCGTCCTGCAGGTACACCCGCCCGGTCTGATCCAGGTCCTTCTTGGTGTAGGTGCTGCCGACGCCGGCACACTCGTTGGGGCTCACCGGCAGGCGCGTAGCAGTATCGCTCACGCACCCGAGCGGGGGTTTGGCTTGGGCAGCGGCGGTCATGGGGGCGGGCGGGGTCGTGGCGCAGGCCGCCAGCGCCAGGATCATCGCGCCGCCGACCAGGGATGTTCTCAGCATGGCGATCACCTCGCGATCATCCTAGGCCCGAAACCGCGCCGTGCGCAACTGCACGGCACTTCTTCGGCTTGTGGCGCAGCTGGCCGGCCGGGTAGAATGCGCGGCTTACCAAAAGGCTCTAAAGACCAAGTAGTTAGGACTATCGCGCAATGGCTTTAACCAGCGAGAAAAAGGGTGGAATCCTCGCTCAGTTCCGCCGCGGCCCAGCCGACACCGGCTCTCCGGAGGTTCAGGTCGCACTGCTCTCCGAGCGCATCAACGGCCTCGGCGAGCATTTCACCGCGCACAAGCGCGACCACTCCTCGCGCCGCGGACTGGTGAAGCTCGTGAATCAGCGCCGCAAGCTCCTCGATTACCTCAGGGCCACGCAACCGCAGAAGTACCAGGAGCTCGTCGAGCGCCTGGGGCTTCGCCGCTGAACGACCAGGGGCCGCCGCAGCAGCGTGCGGCCATTGGTGTTTCGACCTGAACTTTCACCCCGAGGATCGCCTGTGAGCGCTGTCAGCAAGTCTTTCCCATATGGCCCGCATACCGTAACCATCGACACCGGCGAAATCGCCCGCCAGGCGGAGGGCGCCGTGCGCGTCTCCATGGGCGAGACCGTGGTGCTGGTGACCGCCTGCGCCAAGCTGGTCCCCACGCCGGGGCGGGATTTCTTCCCGCTGACGGTGAACTACGTGGAGAAGACCTACGCCGCGGGCCGCATCCCCGGCGGCTTCTTCAAGCGCGAGGGACGTCCCACCGAGAAGGAGACGCTCACCTCGCGGCTCATCGACCGCCCCATCCGGCCGCTGTTTCCCGACGGCTTCCACAACGACGTGCAGGTGGTCGCCACCGTGCTGTCGATGGACCCGGACATCGACGCCGACATTCCCGCACTCCTCGGCGCCTCCGCGGCGCTCGCGCTGTCGGGCATTCCGTTCAACGGTCCGACCGGCGCGGCGCGTGTCGGCTGGCAGGACGGGCGCTACCTGTTGAACCCGACCGCCAAGGACCTCACGCAATCGCAGCTGCACCTGGTGGTGGCCGGTACCGAGCACGCGGTGCTGATGGTGGAGTCGGAAGCGATGGGACTGTCCGAGGAGGTGATGCTCGGCGCCGTGGTGTTCGGCCACGAGCAGATGCAGGTCGCCATCCGCGCCATCCGCGAGCTCGCCGCCGAGGCCGGCAAGGCGCGCTGGAGCTGGCAGCCGGCCGTGGAGAACGCCGAGCTGACGAGCGCCGTGACGCTGCACGCGCAGGCGGCGCTGGCGCAGGCCTACAACATCACCGAGAAGCAGCAGCGCCACGCGCGACTCGGGGAGATCAAGACCCAGACACTCGCCACGCTTGCCGGCGGCGAAACTCCCAAGTGGAGCTCCGAAACGGTCGAGAGCGCGCTGTTCCGGCTCGAGAGCAACATCGTGCGCCAGCGCATCCTCAACGGCGAGCCGCGCATCGACGGGCGCGATACGCGCACCGTCCGGCCGATCACCGTCAAGGTCGGTGTGCTGCCGCGCACTCATGGCTCGGCGCTCTTCACCCGCGGCGAGACCCAGGCGATGGTCGTGACGACCCTCGGCACGACGCGCGATGCGCAGATCATCGACGCGCTCGAAGGCGAGCGGCGCGAGCCGTTCATGCTGCACTACAACTTCCCGCCGTTCTCGGTCGGCGAGACCGGCATGATGGGCTCGCCGAAGCGGCGCGAGATCGGCCATGGCAACCTCGCCCGTCGCGGCGTGAAGGCCGTGATGCCGGACATGACCACCTTCCCGTACGTCATCCGCGTGGTCTCGGAGATCCTCGAGTCGAACGGCTCGAGCTCGATGGCGAGCGTGTGCGGCACGTCGCTGGCGCTGATGGACGCCGGGGTGCCGATCAAGGCGCCGGTGGCCGGCGTCGCCATGGGGCTGGTGCTCGAGGGCAGCCGCTACCAGGTGCTCACCGATATCCTCGGTGACGAGGACCACCTCGGCGACATGGACTTCAAGGTCGCCGGCACGAAGGAGGGCGTCACCGCGCTGCAGATGGACATCAAGGTCGAAGGCGTGACGCCGGAGATCATGCGCGTGGCGCTCGAGCAGGCGCGCGCCGGCCGGCTGCACATCCTCGAGGAGATGAACAAGGTCATCCGCGCACCGCGCGACAAGATGTCCGAATGGGCGCCCTCGATCATCACGCTGAAGATCGATCCGGAGAAGATCCGCGACGTCATCGGCAAGGGCGGTGCGGTCATCCGTCAGATCACCGAGGAGACCGGCACCACCATCGACATCGAGAGCGACGGCACGGTGAAGATCGCCTCGGTGGCCGGCGCCGCCGGACGCGAGGCGCAGCGGCGCATCGAGCTCATAACCGCGGACGTCGAGGTTGGCCAGGTCTACGAGGGCAAGGTGGCGCGCCTGATGGACTTCGGAGCGTTCGTGACCATCCTTCCCGGACGCGACGGCCTGGTGCACATCTCGCAGATCTCGAACGAGCGCGTCGAGCGCGTCAGCGACAAGCTGAAGGAAGGCGACGTGATCCGCGTCAAGGTGCTCGAGGTCGACCGCCAGGGGCGCATCCGCCTGTCGATGCGCGACGTCGAGGCCTGAGCGCGCACCCGGCGGGCGGTCAGCGCGGTCAGCGCCGCGGGCGGTTGGGCGGCGCTGCGGGCTGGTCAGCGCGGCGGGCGGTCCGGGCGGTCAGCCCTGTGGGCCGCGGCCGACGCTCTGCCCGCCGAACAGCTTCAGGCTTTGCTCGAGATAGTTGCCCATGACGCTGCGTACCCCGGCCCCGTAGGAACGGATCACCTGCGAGAGGAAGTCGCGGCTCATGAGCGGCTCGCCGCCGTGCTCCTGCTCGGCAATCACCTGCAGCAGGATGGAGCGGGTGATATCCGCCTGGCTCTTCTTGTCGATGACCACGAAGTCGATGCGCTCGATCACCAGCCGGCGGATGTCGGCGAGCGTGATGTAGCGGCTCTCCACCGTGTCGTACAACCGCCTGTTGGGGTATTTTTTAATGGTGCGCGGTTCACTCATCGCACGTCCCTCACTATGGGTTATGCACCTTCCATAGTGCGTACGCTGTAGACCTACCTGATTGATACAGTGAACCCAACTGTGGCGCGCTGCAACCAACACCGCGCGCTTTTGGGGTTAGCCCGGAACGCGCACCTGGCTCACCCCCGCCAGGCGCCCGGGATCCCAGTGCCGGCAGGCCCACTCGAGCACCACCGGCGGGAGCTCCGGTTGCAGGCCAGCCGGGGGTTGCTGGCGCAGCAGGGTAAGGGCCTGGTGCAGCAGCGCCCCACCCCCCGCCCGCGGGTCCACGGGCACGGAATGCTTGGATTTTGCTAGCTTTTTTCCGTCCGCCTCCACCGCGACCGGCAGGTGCAGGTAGCGCGGGGTCGGCAACTGCAGGGCCTGCTGTAGTGCCACCTGCCAGGGCGTGCTGTCGAGCAGGTCTGCCCCGCGCACGACGTCTGTCACCCCCTGGCGCGCATCGTCGACCACCACGGCCAGCTGGTAGGCGAAAGCCCCGTCCCGGCGCCGGACGATCACGTCCCCGCGCTCGCCGAGGTGGAAGCGGCACCGCCCCTGCGCCCGGTCGGTGAACTCGATCAGCACCTCCGACACCCTGAAGCGGGTGGCCGTAGGTCCTGGTCGGGTCGGGCCTGCACGGCACGTGCCGGGGTAGCCGCCCTGGTTGGCGCGCTCGCGGCGCGTGCAGCTGCACGGGTAGGTGAGGCCGGCGGCGGCGAGGCGCTCGAGCGCCGCGCAGTAGCGCGGCAGTTGTGCGCTCTGCCACTCGACGGCGCCGTCCCAGGTGAGACCGAAGGCCTCGAGTGTGCGCAGCATGCGCTCGGCGCTGCCGGGCACGAGGCGCGTGCGGTCGAGGTCCTCCAGGCGCAGCAGCCAGCGTCCGCCGCGGCTGCGTGCATCGAGAAAGCTGCCGAGAGCGGCGACGAGCGAGCCGAGGTGCAGCGATCCGGTGGGCGAGGGCGCAAAGCGCCCGACGTACTGCGTGATTTTGTCGGGTGGGCTGGCGATACCTAGCGATACCGATCGTCGCGATCGCCGTACTGGCGCTCGCGGCGCTCGCGGCGCTCCTGTGCCTCGATGCTGAGCGTGGCCACCGGGCGTGCCTCGAGCCGCTTGATGCCGATCTCCTCGCCGGTCTCGAGGCAATAGCCGTAGGAACCGTCCTCGATGCGCTTGAGCGCATCGTCGATCTTGCGGATCAGCTTGCGTTCGCGATCGCGCGTACGCAGCTCGAGGCTGAACTCTTCTTCCTGGGTCGCACGATCGTTCGGATCGGGGAAGTTGGCGGCCTCATCCTTCATGTGCGAGACCGTGCGATCGACCTCCTCCATGAGGTCCTGTTTCCAGCTGTCGAGGATGCTGCGGAAATGCTCGAGCTGCTCCTTGCTCATGTACAGCTCGCCGCGCTTGGCGATGTACGGCTGGACGTTGCGCGGACCTGCCAGCAGGCTCCCCGGCTCGGCCGCCTCGCCATCGTCGCCTTCGCCAGTGGCCGGCGGGACCGTGCGCCCCACCAGGGAGGTCGCCGCGGTCGGCGGCCGCGGCGCCGGACGCAGCGGCTTGCGCAGCTCCGCCGGTTCGGCGGCGGCCGGCGCGGCGCTGCGGCGCGGCGCGGGGGCTGCGCCCTTGCGCGCGTGCGTGGCGACCGCGCGCGCGCGGCTCGCCTCACTCTTGCGGGCGACTACCTTTCTCACCGGGGACCGGCTCGCCGCCTTCTTGCCCTTGGCGGACTTCGGCGCGGGTCTCTTGGCCGGCATCAATTGACTCCTATCGACAGCATCAGCCCTTTGAAGAACGCGCGATTATACCGGCCGACCCCGGTGTGTACAGGCTATTCGGCCGCACTCTCGCGCAGGCATCTGACGGTGCGGGTTTACCCGAGGATCTAATGGTGCGCAGCCGCGAACCTGCGCCCTTAGTGGCCGCAAGCTCCTCAGGCGCGCGTGCTAGGGCAGGGTGATCGCCTCTCCCGGACGCCAGTCGCGTTGTCGGCGCTCGACGACAACCGTGGTATGGATTCCGCCGCGCACATTGAAGCGTGCGCTGAGGCGCAGGAAGCGCGCGTGCAACGCCGCCTCGAGATGGTCGGCAATCTCGTTGGCCACGGCCTCATGGAACGCGCCGCGCTCGCGGAACGACCAGACGTACAGCTTGAGCGATTTGAGCTCCACGCACAGCTGGTCGGGCACGTACTCGATTTCGAGCGTGGCGAAGTCCGGCTGCCCGGTGCGCGGGCACAGGCAGGTGAACTCGGGGATCTGCATGCGGATCGTGTAGTCGCGCGCGGGCGCCGGGTTGGCGAACGTCTCGAGCGCCTTGGTGGGCGTCGCGGGCATATTGCACTACACTACACCATATGCGGGTCGGGACACGGCGGAACACCCCCTGAGATGCGGCTGACAAAGATCAAGCTCGCCGGCTTCAAGTCCTTCGTCGATCCGACTCAAATCAACTTCCCCAGCAATCTCACCGGTGTGGTGGGCCCGAACGGCTGCGGCAAGTCGAACGTCATCGACGCGGTGCGCTGGGTGATGGGCGAGCTGTCCGCCAAGACGCTGCGCGGCGACAACATGACCGACGTCGTGTTCAACGGCTCGGCGGCACGCAAGCCGGTGGGCAGCGCCTCGGTGGAGCTGATCTTCGACAATGCCGACGGCAAGATCGGCGGCGCCTACGCGAGCTACAGCGAGATCGCGCTGCGCCGCCTGGTGGGCCGCGACGGCACCTCGGCTTACTTCATCAACGGCGCGCGCTGCCGCCGCAAGGACATCACCAACCTGTTCCTCGGCACCGGCCTTGGCTCGCGCAGCTATGCCATCATCGAGCAGGGCACCATCTCGCGCATCATCGACGCGCGCGCCGAGGATATGCGCGCGTTCGTCGAGGAAGCCGCCGGCATCTCGCGCTACAAGGAGCGGCGCAGGGAAACCGAGGTGCGCGTCGCCGAGACGCGCGAGAACCTCGAGCGGCTGCAGGACGTGCGCGACGAAGTCGAGAAGCAGATCCGCCACCTGCAGCGCCAGGCGGCCGGCGCGCGCCGCTACCAGGGGCTCAAGGAGCAGGAGCGGCAGCTGACGGCGCAGCTGCTGGCGCTGCGCCTGCGCGAGCTCGACAGCGGCGCGGAGGTGCACGACGCCACGGTGCGCGCACGCGACGTCATCCTGCAGGGCGAGCTCGCCGCACTGCGCGGCGCGGAAGCCGCGATCGAGCGGCAGCGCGCGGTGCAGAGCGCGCACGGCGATGCCCTGGCGGCGGTGCAGGCGCGCTGCTACGAGGTCGGCGCCGATATCTCCCGTCTCGAGCAGTCGATCGAGCACACCCGCGAGCTGCGCGAGCGCCAGCGCGCCGACCTGGCGCAGACGCATGCGACGCTCGCCGAGCTCGACGCCCACATCGGTCGCGACCAGCGCCAGCTCGCGACGCTGCGCGAGGAGCTCGCGCGGCTCGCCCCCGAACGCGCCGCGGCGCAGCAGGCCGAGAGCCAGGCGGCGGCGCGCCTGGAGGCGAGCGAGCAGGACCTGCAGCGCTGGCAGCAGCGCTGGGAGGAGCACACGCGCGACGCGAGCGCGGCGGACCAGAGCGTGCAGGTCGAGCGCGCGCGCATCGAGCAGCTCGACAACCAGTTGCAGCGCCTCGCGGCGCAGGCGCAGCGTCTCGAGGAGGAACACGTCAGCCTCGACGCGGCCGACAGCGCCGGGGAGTTCGCCCGGCTGAGCGCCGCGGAGGGCGCGGCGCGCGAGTGCGGCGCGCAGTGCGCGGCGGCGCTCAGCGCCGCGCAGCAGCGCGTGCAGGGACTGCGCGCCGCGCAGCTGCGCGCCGAGGACACCCTCGAGCAGGCGCGTGCGGCGCGCGCCGCGGCGCACGCCGAGCTTACCTCGCTCGAAGCCCTGCAGGCGGCGGCGCTCGCCGCCCACGGCGGCGAGGCGTCGCAGTGGCTGGAGCGCAGCGGGCTGGCGGCGCGGCCGCGCGTCGCCGCGGCACTCGAGGTCGAGCCGGGCTGGGAACGGGCGGTGGAAACTGCGCTCGGCGACTACCTCGAGGCGGTGTGCGTGAGCGAGCTCGAGGCGCTCGCACCGCAGCTCGCGCAGCTCGCCGGCGGCAGCGTGACGCTGGTGGAGTCCGGAGCTGCGGACGGCGTGGCGGCGGCTGCGACGCTCGCGAGCCGGGTGCGCGGGCCGGGCGCGGTGCTGGCGCCGCTCACCCACGTGCTCACCGCCGCCTCGCTCG
This sequence comes from Steroidobacteraceae bacterium, assembly GCA_035482695.1. Classification (GTDB taxonomy): domain Bacteria; phylum Pseudomonadota; class Gammaproteobacteria; order Steroidobacterales; family Steroidobacteraceae; genus 13-2-20CM-66-19. The sequence goes on from DATHQM010000008.1 coordinate 46,624, forward strand.
AGGAGGCGCTGCGCGCGCACGGTCACCTCGAGGCACAACAATCGGTGATCACGCCGGCCGGCGAGTGGCTCGGCCGCGGCTGGCTGCGGGTCAGCCGCGGGCCCGACGCGCGCGCCGGCGTGCTCGAGCGCGAACAGCGCCTCAAGGCGTTGCGCGCCGTCGCTGCCGGCAGCGGCGAGCGTGTGACGCAGGCTGAAAGCGCGCTCGGCGGCGCGCGTGCGGAGCTGGCGCGGGCGGAAACCGAGCGCGACGGCGCGCAGGCCGCGCTGCAGACGGCGCACCAGCAGCACGCGGATCTGCTCGGCGCGCTGCAGGCGAGCCGGGCGCGCGTGGCGGAGTCAACCTCGCGGGGCGAGCGGCTGCAGCAGCACGCGGGTGAGCTCCGGCGCGAGCGCGCCGCCACCGAAGAGGCGCGCGGGCGCGCCGCCGCGCAACTCGCCGGTGCGCTGGCGCAGCAGGGCGAGCTCGCCGCCGCCGCGCAGGCCCTGACGGCCGAGCGCGACGTGCAGCGCGCGGCGCTCGCCGCCGCCCGCACCCAGGCACAGGCCACACAGTTGAACGCGCGCGACCTGCACGTGCAGGTGGAATCGCGCCGCTCCACCGAGAGCTCGGTGACGGTCGGGGTGACCCGCATGAGCGAGCAGCGCGAGCAGCTCGTGAAGCGCCGCGGCGAGCTCGAGAGCGAGCTCGCCTCGGGCGACGAGCCGATTCTCAAGACGCAGGCGCGCCTCAACGACACGCTGGCGCTGCGCGTAACGGTGGAAGCCGAGCTCGCCGTGGCGCGCCGCGCGCTCGAGGAGGCCGACGCCACGCTGCGTGAGCTCGACGAGCAGCGCCTCGGCGCCGAGCAGCGGGTGCAGGCTGCGCGCGAAGCGATGGAGCAGGCGCGCCTCGCCGCGCAGGAGACCCACGTGCGCCGCGCCGCGCTCGCCGAGCAGTTCGCCGCCACCGGATCCGAGCTCGCCGCGGTGCTCGCCGCACTGAGCGCCGAGGCGAATGCCGCCGCCTGGGAAGTGACCCTCGCCGAGACGCGCGCCGACATCGAGCGGCTCGGGGCGGTGAACCTCGCCGCCATCGAGGAGCTGCGCGAGCAGACGCAGCGCAAGGAATATCTCGACAGTCAGTTCGCCGACCTCACCGCCGCGCTCGACACGCTGGCGGAGGCGATGCGGCGCATCGACAAGGAGACACGCACGCGTTTCGAGGACACGTTCGAGCGCATCAACGCGGGCCTGCGCGAGAAGTTCCCGCGCCTGTTCGGCGGCGGCCATGCCTACCTCGAGCTGGTCGGCGAGGACCAGCTCAGCGCAGGCGTGACGGTCATGGCACGTCCGCCCGGCAAGAAGAACAGCACCATTCACCTGCTGTCTGGCGGGGAGAAGGCGCTCACCGCCGTGGCGCTGGTGTTCTCCATCTTCGACCTGAACCCGGCGCCCTTCTGCCTGCTCGACGAGGTGGATGCGCCGCTCGATGAGCACAACGTCGGCCGTTTCTGCGATATCGTGCGCGAGATGTCCAACCGCGTGCAGTTCGTATTCATCACTCACAACCGCAGCACCATGGAGCTCGCCGCGCAGCTGATCGGCGTGACCATGAACGAGCCGGGCGTCTCGCGCCTGGTAACCGTCGACGTCGACGAGGCCGTGCGGCTGGCGGCGGTGTGAGGCTCAAGGGACGCCCGACATGTCCTCACTGCGCTGGACACTGCTGATCCTCGGGGGGGTGTTCGTCGCGCTGCTCGCCTGGTGGGAGCGGCGCCGGCCGCGCCAGGCGAGCGCTCGGGCGCAGCGCAGCAGCACGCGCGAGAGTGTCCCCGCGAACGTGCCGCGCGCGGTGCGTGACCCGCCGCTCACCCTCCCGGAGATGCGCGCGCGCGAGTTGCCGGTGATCGAGGTCGCGCCGCGGCTCTCGCCCGCGCCGCTGCCGGAGGTTGGCGATGATGCGCCGCCCGCAGTGCCCGAGGACCGAGGGCCGCGCACCGTGCCCGCCGTGTCAGAGCCGGATCCGGACGGCGCGCCTGCCGACGCCGCGCCGGACATGGACGCCGCGCCGGACGTGGACGCCGCGCCGGACATGGACGCCGCGCCGCCGCGTGCCCCGCCCGCGCCGCGCGAGGCGTTGCCCGAGCTGGCCGCGGCACCCCCGCCGGTGGTGGAGTGGCCACCCGACCAGCAGCGCCGCATCCTGGCGCTGCGCCTGGTCGCGCCGCTGGCCGAGCGCTTCGCCGGACGCTCGCTGCGCCAGGCGTTGGCTGCCGAGGGCTTCGTGCTCGGCCCGTTCGCGATCTTCCACAAGCCGAACGAGGAGCGCCGCGCGGTGCTCAGTGCGGCGAGCCTCACGCGTCCGGGCACCTTCGACATGGACACCATGGACTCGCAGCACTACGGCGGGCTGTCGCTGTTCGCGGTGCTCCCCGGGCCGAAGCCCCCGCCGCAGGCGTTCGAGGAGCTGGTGTTCACCGCGCGCAACCTCAGCGAACGCCTGCACGGCGTGCTGCAGGACGAGCACGGCAGTCCGCTCACCGCGGCGCGCATCGCGCTGCTGCGCGAGCAGCTGCGCAGCAGCACGGCCGCGTCGTGACCGCGGCGACCGCGGCGGCGCGCGCAGCGCAGCTGCGCTCGCAGATCGCGCAGCATGACTACCGCTACTACGTGCTCGATGATCCGCTGGTAGCCGACGCCGAGTACGACCGCCTGATGCAGGAGCTGCGCGCGCTCGAGGCGGCCGATCCCGCGCTCATCACGCCCGACTCGCCCACGCAGCGCGTCGCGGGCACCCCGAGCGCCGGCTTCGGCGCTGTGGTGCACCAGGTGCCGATGCTGTCGCTCGACAACGCGTTCAGCGAGGAGGAGCTGCGCGCCTTCGACCGGCGCATCCACGAGCGCCTCGGCGTCAGCGGCGACCTCGACTACGTCGCCGAGCCGAAGCTCGACGGACTGGCCGTGGCGGTCGTCTACCGCGACGGACTGCTGGCGCGCGCGGCCACGCGCGGCGACGGCGTGACCGGGGAGGACGTCACCGCCAACGTGCGCACCATTCGCGCAGTGCCGCAGCGCCTGCGCGGCGCGGCGCCGGCGCTGTTCGAGGCGCGCGGCGAGGTGTTCATGCCGATCGCCGGCTTCGAGCGCATGAACGCGGCCGCACGCGAGCGCGGCGAGAAGGTGTTTGTGAATCCGCGCAATGCCGCCGCCGGGAGCTTGCGACAGCTCGATCCCAACATCACCCGTGCCCGGCCGCTTGCGGCGTTTTTCTACGGTCTGGGAGCGCTCGAGGGCGAGAGCCTGCCGGCGCGCCAGTCGCAGCTGCTGGCGCGGCTCAGGGAACTCGGGCTGCCGGTAGCGCCCGAGGCGCGCGCGGTGCGCGGCGTGGCCGGGTGTCTTGCCTACTACGGCGATCTCGGAGCGCGCCGTGCGTCGCTCCCGTACCAGATCGACGGCGTCGTCTACAAGCTCGACTCGCGCGCCGACCAGGAGCGGCTCGGGTTCGTGTCGCGCGCACCGCGCTGGGCGATCGCCCATAAGTTCCCGGCCGAGGAGGCGCAGACGCTGGTGCGCGGCATCGAGTTCAACGTCGGGCGCACCGGTGCGCTCACCCCGATCGCGCGCCTCGAGCCGGTGTTCGTGGGCGGCGTGACGGTCAGCAACGTGACGCTGCACAACATCGACGAGGTACACCGCAAGGACGTACGGGTCGGCGACACGGTCATCGTGAGGCGCGCCGGAGACGTGATCCCGGAGCTGGTCAGCGTCGTTCTGCAGAAGAGGCCGATGGATCCCGAGCGGCCGAGCGAGCCGAAGTCCCCGCAGGTGCAGCTGCCGGACGTCTGCCCGGTATGCGGCTCGAAGGTGGTGCGCCTCGAAGGCGAGGCAGTGGCGCGCTGCACCGGGGCGTTCACCTGTCGCGTCCAGCGTCAGGCGGCGCTGCGGCACTTCGCCAGTCGCCGCGCGCTCGACATCGAAGGACTCGGAGACAAGCTGGTCGAGCAGCTCGTGGAGCGCGACTTGGTGCGCTCGCCCGCGGACCTGTTCCGGCTCACCGCCGCACAGCTCGCGGGACTCGAGCGCATGGGGGAGAAATCCGCGGCGAATCTCGTCGCGGCGATCGAGAAGAGCAAGGACACAACGCTACCGCGCCTGCTCTACGGTCTGGGCGTTCCCGACGTGGGTGAGGCCACGGCGCTGGCGCTCGCGCGGCATTTCGGCTCGCTCGAGGCCCTGATGAAGGCGGGCGAGGCGCAGATCCTGCAGGTGCCCGATGTCGGTCCGGTGGTCGCAGCCGAGGTCGCGGCGTTCTTTTCCTCTGAGGATCACATAAACGTTATCAAAGAGTTACGAGAGAAAGGTGTGACGTGGTCTGACATGCCTGCGAGCGCGGCGGCGGCCGGTGCGCTCGTCGGGCGCACCTTCGTCATCACCGGCACGCTCGCGGGCATGACGCGCGAGCAGGTGCAGGAGGCGCTGGTCGCGCGCGGCGCAAAGGTCGCCGCGGGCGTCTCGAAGAAGACGAGTTACCTCATCGCTGGGAGCGACGCGGGCTCCAAGCTCGCCAAGGCAAACGAGCTCGGCGTGCCGATACTCGACGAGCAGGGACTGATGAACCTGCTCAAAGACAGCTGAAGCCGACGGCGTCGCGCAGACGCGAGCGCAAAAAAAGTCTTTGCGACTCTTTGTTGCGCTCGCGGCGCTGCGTCGCTCGCCCGCTTCAGTTCTTCGCAGGCTCCCCGGCCGGCGGCGCCGCTGAGGACGGCGGCGCTGAGGACGGCGGCGCGGCGCTGCCCGGCGCGCTCGGAGCCGGAGTCGCCGCGGGCGCGGCGGGCGCCGCACTGCCGCTGGCCGGCTGGTCGAGGAACTTCTCGATCTTCGCGGTGCGCATCAGCTCGTCCGTGTACAAGCGGAACTTCTTCGCCTGCACCACCTGCTCGAGGCGCTGGCGCACCTGGTCATAGGGCGGCGCTGTCACCTCGCGCGTTTCCAGCAGCTGGATCACGTGCCAGCCGTATTGCGTCTGGATGGCCTTGTGCGTGTATTCGCCGGGCTTGAGCGCGACGACCGCACCGGCGAACTCCGGCACCATGCGGTTGGTGGTGAACCAGCCGAGGTCGCCGCCGTTGTTCTTGGCGGAGTCCATCGAGTTTTCCTTGGCGAGCGCGTCGAACTTCTCGCCCTTGTCGAGCCGCGCGATGATCCGCTGCGCAAACGGCTCGGTCGCCACCAGGATGTGGCGTGCGTGGTACTCGGTCTTGGGCATCGACGCGAGCGTCGTCTCGTACTCCGCGCGCAGCTCCTGCTCGGTGGGCTTGCGGTCCTTGAGGTAATGCTCCTCGACCGCCTGCTGCAGCACGTTGAGACGCGCGATCTGCAGCAGAAACTGGGTGTCGCCGCTCTTGTCCAGGCCCTCCTTGGTCGCTTCCTCGCCGACCAGGCGCGCGCGGATGAGGTTGTCGAGCGCCGCGCTGCGCTGCTGCGCGCTGAGGTCGGCGGGAGCCTTTCCGCCGGTGATGCCCTTGATGTAGAAATCGTAGAAGTCGCGGCTGATCGGGGTGCCGTCCACCGTCGCCACGGGCGGGGAGGTGTCCGCCGAGCTCGGGGCGCTCTTGGGCTGGCAGGCGACGAGCGCCAGCAGCGCGATGGCGAGGAATACGGTACGCGGATGGTTCATAGGGATTTCCAGGTGATGTCTCGAAGAGGGAAGGGTTGGCTTTCAGTGACGTGAGCTAGGATCGCCCGCGGTTGGATTGGTTCGCCGGGGCCGCATCCGGCGGGCGCTCAGCGGCGCTGCCAGCGGCTTCCCCGGGAGCGCGCGCCTCGATGTTGAGCGCGTGCACCGCGCCGGCGAGCAGCGGCGCGACCGCCTCGTACACCAGCCGATGGCGCTCGAGGCGTGAGCGGCCGCTGAAGGCTTCCGCCACCAGCCGCACGCGGAAATGGCCGCCGCCGCGCGCGCCCGCGTGACCAACGTGCCGTGCGCTGTCGTCGAGGATCTCGAGCGAGTGCGGAGAGAGCGCGCGCTCGAGCGCGCTGCGCAGCTCGGCGATCAGCGCTGGCCGGTCAACGGCACTCATCGCGGGCCGTCCGCCACCGCCGCGGACAGCGCGGCCGCCCGGCCGCGCAGCCACAACACCTGCACGGTGATGAACGCGAAGGTGAGCAGCCCGAGGCCGAACAGCTTGAAGTACACCCAGGCGCGCTCGCTGGCACCGTAGGCCACGGCGAGATTGAGCGCCCCGAGCAGCGCGCAAAAGCCGGCCGACCAGACGTTCAGGCGCCGCCACTGCGCGGCGCTCACCTGCTGGCCGTCCTCGAGCACGCGCCCCAGCAGTCGCTCGGTGAGGGTCTGAGCGCCGATCCAGAAGCTGCCGATGAACGCGAGGCTCAGCAGCCCGTACAGCACGGTGGGCTTCCACTGGATGAACAGCCGGTTGTGCAGCAGCAGCGTCGCGCCGCCGAATAGCAGCACCAGCAGCGTCGACAGCGCATGCAGCGGGGGAATCTGCCGCCGCCGCAGCCAGTCGACGGCCAGCAGGCCGAGCATCGTGACCATCAGCACCGCGGTGGCCGGATACAGGCCGCGCAGCGAATAAGTGATGAAGAACGCCACGAGGGGCGCATACGCGATCAGGGCCTGCATTGAGGGGCAAGTGCTTGAAGGAGGGCGCTATACGGCGGCAAACGGCCGCGTATATTGTCACGCGCCGCGTCCGACTTCCACGGCCAGCGGCATTTTTGCCTCTGAGCCTAAAGAATACCGTGGCCGAGTACTTCGAGTTGCATCCGCGCGATCCACAGCCGCGCCTCATCCGCCGCGCCGCCGAGGTAGTGCGCGCCGGCGGCCTCATCGCCTACCCCACCGACTCGTGCTACGCACTCGGCTGGCATATCGGCGACAAGCACGCGCTCGAGCGCGTGCGCCGCATCCGCCAGGCGGACCGTCATCATCATTTCACGCTGGTGTGCGCCAGCCTCGCCGAGGTCGGCCGCTTTGCGCGCCTCGATACCTGGCAGTTCCGCATACTGCGGGCCTGCCTGCCCGGGCCCTACACGTTCCTGCTGCGCGCCACGCGCGCGACCCCGCGCCGCCTGCTGCACGAGCGGCGGCGCACCATCGGTGTGCGCATTCCTGATCACCGGGTACCGCGCCTGCTACTCGCCGAGCTGGGCGAGCCGCTCATGAGCAGCACGCTGCTGCTGGCTTCCGAGCCGCAGCCGCTCACCTCCGGGCGCGAGATCCAGGCGCGCCTCGACCACGAAATCGACGCCATCCTCGACGGCGGTGACTGTGGCATCGAGCCCACGACCGTCGTCGACCTGTCGGTAACACCGCCGCTCATCGTGCGCCGTGGCAAGGGTGACCTCGGACCGATCACCGGGCGTGCGCTATAATTCGCTCCCGTGAGCCACGCCCTCGTCACACGCACGTGAATTCCCCCGCGCCGGCGCGGCGCGTCCTCTCCGGCATGCGCCCCACCGGGCGGCTGCACCTCGGCAACTATCACGGCGCGCTGCGCAACTGGGTGGAGCTGCAGTACCAGTACGAGTGCTTCTTCTTCGTCGCCGACTGGCACATGCTCACCACCGGCTACGAGGACACCGCGCAGCTGCAGGAGCACACGAGGGACGTGCTCATCGACTGGCTGGCGGCCGGACTCAACCCCGGGGTGGCGACGCTGTTCATCCAGTCGCACGTGCCGGAGCACGCGGAGCTGCACCTGCTGCTGTCGATGATCACCCCGCTCGGCTGGCTGGAGCGCGTGCCGAGCTACAAGGACCAGCAGCAGCAGCTCAAGGAGAAGGACCTGGCCACCTACGGCTTCCTCGGCTACCCGCTGCTGCAGAGCGCCGACATCCTGGTGTACCGCGCCGCCTTCGTGCCGGTGGGCGAGGACCAGGTGGCGCACGTCGAGCTGACGCGCGAGACCGCGCGGCGCTTCAATCACCTCTACGGGCGCGAGCCGGACTTCGAGGCCAAGGCGGAGCGGGCGCTCAAGAGCCTGGGCGGCCGCAACGCCAGCAACTACCGCCAGCTGCGGCGCAAGTTCCAGGAGGCCGGCGACGCTGAGGCGCTGGCGCGTGCGCGTGCGCTGGTGCAGGCCAACAACCGCATCACCGTCGCCGATCGCGAGCGGCTGCTCGGGTTTCTCGAGGGCACCGGCGTTGCCATCCTGCCCGAGCCGCAGGTGCTGCTGACCGCCACGCCGAAGGTTCCCGGCCTCGACGGCCGCAAGATGTCCAAGTCCTACGGCAACACCATCGGCCTGCGCGAGGAGCCCGAGGCCGTGGCGCAGAAGCTGCGCGCCATGCAGACCGATCCGGCGCGCGTACGGCGCAACGATCCCGGCGACCCGGAGAAGTGCCCGGTGTGGGATCTGCACAAGATCTATTCCGACGAGGCGACCCGCAAGTGGGTGAACGAGGGCTGCCGCAGCGCCAGCATCGGCTGCCTGGACTGCAAGCAGCCGCTGATCGAGCGCATCGTGGAGGAGATCGGCGGCATGCGGCGGCGCGCGCAGGAGTACGAGGACAACCCCGAGCTGGTGCGCACCATCGTCGCCGAGGGCGCCGCCAAGGCGCGCGAGGCGGCGCGCGAGACGCTCGAGGACGTGCGCCGCGCCATGCATCTGCGGCCGGACTGAAGGCAGCGATGAAGCCGCGGCCCGACCTGAAGATCGTCGTCTCCAACGAGCCCGCGCCGGCGGCCGCGCCGCCGCTGCCGCCCGAGCAGGCCGAGATGCCGTTCGCGGTGGTGAACGGCGAGCCGATCTCGCAGCTGCCGCGCGACCTGTATATCCCGCCGCAGGCGCTCGAGGTGTTTCTCGAGGCCTTCGAAGGTCCGCTCGACCTGCTGCTCTACCTGATCCGCCGTCAGAACCTCGACATCCTCGACATCCCGCTGGCGGAGATCACCCGCCAGTACATGCAGTACATCGAGCTGATGCAGGGTCTGCAGCTCGAGCTCGCCGGGGAATACCTGGTGATGGCCGCGACGCTCGCGGAAATCAAGTCACGCATGCTGCTGCCGCGGCCGCGCAGCGCAGCGGAGGACGAGGAGGATCCGCGCGCCGAGCTGGTGCGGCGGCTGCAGGAATACGAGCGCTTCAAGCGCGCTGCCGAGGACATCGATACGCTGCCGCGCCTCGAGCGCGACGTGTGGAGCGTCTCCGCCGAGCTCGCCGAGCGGCGCGCAGCGCGCACGCTGCCGCAGATCGCGCTGCAGGAGATGCTCACCGCCTTCAAGGAGGTGGTGGCGCGCGCGGAGATGTTCGCGCATCATCATATTCAGCGCGAGCAGCTGTCGGTCGGCGAACGCATGAGCGACATCCTCGCCGCCCTCGCGGCTGGGGCTTTCGTGCCGTTCGTGCAGCTGTTCCGCGCGGAGGAGGGGCGCATGGGGGTCACGGTCACCTTCGTTGCGATTCTCGAGCTGATGCGCGAGGGACTGATCGACATCGTGCAGGCGCAGGCCTACGCGCCGCTGCACGTACGCGCCGCCAGCGCAGCCCGCACCCTGCACGTGGTGGAGGTCGAGGCGGGCGCGGATCCCGGCGGCGGCGGGGAAAGCACATGAGCGATACCTACGTGCGCAACCTCATCGAGGCGGCGCTGCTGGCCGCCGGCGGCCCGCTGCCGGTGGCGGAGCTGCTGCGGCTGTTCGACGAGCCGCAGCGCCCCAGCGCACCGGCGCTGCGCGGCGCGCTCGCCGCGCTGGCGGCGGAGTACGCCGGGCGCGGCATCGAGCTGAAGGAAACCGCGGGGGGTTTCCGCATCCAGGTGCGCCGCGAGCTCGCGCCGCAGATCTCGCGGCTGTGGCCCGAGCGTGCCGCGCGTTACTCGCGCGCGTTGCTCGAGACGCTGGCGCTGATCGCCTATCGCCAGCCGATCACGCGCGCCGAGATCGAGGCGGTGCGTGGCGTGACGGTCAACCCCAACATCATCCGCACCGTCATCGAACGCAACTGGGTGCGCGTCGTCGGTCACCGCGACGTCCCGGGGCACCCGGAGCTGCTCGGCACCACGCGCGAGTTCCTCGATTACTTCGGGCTGAGGAGCCTCGACGAGCTGCCGCCGCTCGCCGAGCTGCGCTCGCTCGGGGAGGTCAATCTGCAGCTGGCGCTCGGCGCCGACGCCGCCGGTGTCATGGCGGCGGACGGCGCGGCGGGTGTCGGCGCGGATGCCGCGGGCGCGCCCGAGGACGGCGCGGATGAGGACGAGCTGTCCGCGCAGGGCGACGGCTCCGTCGAAATGGTGGCCGGTCCCGCGCAGCTGGACGGCTGATGGGACGCACCGGCGGGCGCGCGCGCGCCGGCGGCGCACGCCGGCCGCTGCGCCGGGCGCGGCGCGGGCTCGCCGCGCCCGCTGACGGCGCTCACGCCGCTCACGCCGCTCGCGCCACCGACGCCGCGGCCCGCGGCGGCGAGCGGCTGCAGAAGGTCCTCGCGCACGCTGGCCTCGCCTCGCGCCGCCAGGCGGAAACCTGGATTCGCGCCGGCCGCCTCACCATCAACGGCGCGCCCGCCACGCTCGGCTCGCGCGTGGTGGCCAGCGACGCGGTGCGCCTCGACGGACGACGGGTGCGCGCCCGGGCCGCCGCACCGGCGGCTGCGGCGGCGGTGTTTCTCTGTCATCGCTCCCCCGGCGAGTCGCTGGCGATGCCCGCGACCGCCGCTGCGGGCGCCGGCGTCGCCGCGCGGCCGGCGATGCTCGAGCGGCTGCCGCGGCGCAGCGGCCGCCGTTTCACCGCCGTGAGTCCGATGCCACGCGTCGACGGCGGCATCGAGCTGGTGAGTGCCGACGGGGAGCTGGCCGCGCGCCTGCAGCGAGCGGTGCACGCGCTCTCAAGCCGCTTCGGTGTGCGCGTGCGCGGCGCGCTCACCGCGGTGCAGCTGCAGGGGATCGCCAGCGGCACGCTCGACAGCGGCGCGCATCTGGAGGTGGCCGGTTGCGAGGCCGCCGGCGGCGAGGGCGCCAATCGCTGGTACACCGTCACGCTACGCGGCGCGAGCGGCAAGCAGGTGCGCCAGCTCTTCGAGCGCCAGGGTGCGCTGGTGAGCCGGGTGCTGCGCACCCAGCTCGGTCCGCTGCAGCTCGGGCGTGCGCTCGCGCGCGGCCAGTTCCGCGCCCTCACTCAGGAGGAGCTTGCGGCGCTGCTGCCCCCCGCTGCGGCTGCCGGCTGAGCATCGAAGGCGCGCCCGCTCACTCCGCGGCTCGCAGGTCCGAGCAGCGCGATATAGGCGCGGGTGAGGGTTTCCGGCAGGGGCAGCGTGTCGGGATCCTCGGCAGGATAAGCCTGGCGGCGCATCGCGGTGCGTGCGCGCCCGGGATTGAGCGTGTTGACGCGCACCGCGGTGATGCCCTCGAGCTCGTCGGACAGCACTTGCGCGAGGCCCTCGAGCGCGAACTTCGACACCGCGTACGCGCCCCAGTAGGCCCGCCCGCGGCGACCGACGCTGCTGGCGGTGAACAGCACCGCGGCGTCGGCGGACTTGCGCAGCAGCGGCAGCAGCACCTGGGTGAGCGCGAAGGCAGCGGTGACGTTGACGTGCAGTACCCGGCACCAGGTCGGCACGTCATAGTGCTCGATGGGCGTGAGCGAGCCGAGGAGCGCGGCGTTGTGCAGCAGGCCATCGAGGCGTCCGTAGCGCTCGAGCACCGCGTCGGCGAGCTGGTCGTAGTCCTGCGCCAGCGCCCTCTCCAGGTCGAGCGGCGCGATCGTGGCCTCGGGCCCACCGCTGGCTGCGATCTCGGCGTGCACGGCCTCGAGGCGCGCGACGTTGCGGCCGATGAGGATCACGCGCGCCTGGCAGCGGGCGCAGGCGAGCGCGACCGCGCGGCCGAGCCCTGAGCCCGCGCCGCTGATGGCGATGACCCGCCCGGCAAGCTCGTCCGGGGCCGGATCGTGATCGCGCGGCTCGAACACCTTGCCGCTCAGCTAAGCCGGTGGCGCGCACAGCGTGCGCGCCAGGCCGTGTCCGGCGGCGGCGCGCCGCGCGGCGCGCCACGCGCGCCAGCCGTCGAGCAGCCGCTGCTGCTCGCGCGGGGCGCTCGCGCACGGCAGGCGTGCCTGCGCGCGCTGCGACTGCAGGCAGGCGAGCGCCGCCCACACGATCACCCCGCGCAGCGGCGGCCGCGCCTGCGGCGCGAGTGCGTTGACGCTCGCGCCGAGCGCGCCGCGCAATTCCTGGTGCCTCGCGTGGAGCAGCGCGGCGAGCTGTGGCGGCCACTGCGCGTGCGCCAGGACTTGCGCAGGGACCGCGGCCCCGGCCAGCTCATCGAGCGGCAGGCGCAGCCGTCCGGCGTGCGCCTCGGGCGCGAGCGCGAGCAGCAGCTCCAGCTCGCGCAGTGTTGCGCCGAGCGCGCGCGCGGCGCCAGGTGCGAGCCCCGGCGCGGCGTGCCGCACCAGCGGCTCGATCATCGCCGCACTCCAGCGCTCGCAGTAGGCGCAAAGCTCGCGGCGCGTCTCGAAGGTCGCCGCCGCCAGATCCCACGCCGCGCAATCGATGAGCCCCGACAGCCCGCCGAGCGCCGCGGCGGGCTCGGGAGCGAACAGCGCCGCGAGCTCGCGCGTCAGTGGATGCGCCGGAGCGCCGGCGAGGCAGCGGGCGTATTCCTCGCGCCACCAGGCGAGGCGCGCGTGCGCGACCTGGTGATCGAGACCTAAGCGCAGGCTCGCGCCGATCTCGCGCTCGAGGGCACACAGCACCGAAAGAAGCGCGCGTTCGGCGGCGCCCGAATAGAGCCACGCGAGCGCACGGGTCGCCGGCGCTTCAGGCCTGGTGGACATGCGGCGCGCCGGGAGAGGTGCTGTCGGCGGCGTCCTCGGGCGCGGCGTCGGCGGCACCCGGCGCGCCGCTGCCGCGCACCAGCTGGCCGACGGGTTCGGGCGGAGCGAGTGGTGCATCGGCCGTCACGCCCAGGTCGGCGAAGCGGCGCGCCTGCGGCAGCACCTGCCGCTCGAGCGAGCCGACGCCGGCGTTGTAGGCCTCCACCGCCGCGGCGAGGCGCTGCCCCATGCGGCCGAGGTGCCCGTTGAAGGTGCTGAGCCGGCGGTACAGCTCCTGTCCGAGGTCGCGAATCTGCGCGGCATTCTGCGCCACCACCGACTGCCGCCAGCCATAGGCGACCGCCTTGAGCAGCGCAATGAGCGTCGAGGGCGTGGCGATGATGACGCTCTGCGCGAGCGCGCTCTCGAGCAGCTCGGGCCGCTCGGCGAGCGCTGCGGACAGGAACTGGTCACCGGGCAGGAACAGCACGGCGAACTCGGGGCTGCGCTCGAACTGCGTCCAGTAGGCCTTGGAGGCGAGCTCGCGCACGCGCGTCTCGACCTGCTGAGCATGGCGCTTGAGCGCCATGCTGCGCTCCTCCTCGCTGGGAGCTTCGAGCGCGGCGAGGTAGCCGTCGAGCGGCGTCTTGGCGTCGATCACCAGGTCGCGCGCTTCGGGCATGTGCACCACCAGGTCCGGGCGCAGCGCGCCTTCCTCGCCGACGACCTGCAGCTGCTCGGTGAAATCGCAGTGCTCGCTCAAGCCGGCGAGCTCCACCAGGCGGCGCAGCGTGAGCTCGCCCCAGCGGCCGCGCACCTCGGGGCGGCGCAGCGCCGTCACCAGGTTGCGCGTCTCACGCTGCAGTTGTGTCTGCGCGCCGGCGAGGGTCTCGAGCTGCGTGCGCAGGCTGGCGAACGCCTCGCGCCGCTCGTGCTCGAGCGCCTGCACCTGCGCCTCGGTGCGCGCGAGCGCGCTGCGCAGCGGCTCGACCAGCTGCGCGATGGCGACCTCGCGCTCCCTGAGCGCTCCGGCGGCCACCACCTGGTCGCGCCCGAGCGCCTCGCGCGCGAGGCGCAGGAACAACTCGCTGTTGCCGCGCAGCGTTTCCCCGGCGAGCGTCTCGAACGCGGCGCGCAGGCGGGTTTCGGACTGCTCGAGGAGGCTCAGGCGGTCGGCGTCCTGCAGCGTGCTCGCCTCGAGCCGGGCCTGCGCCGCGGCCAGCTCGGCCGATAGTGCCGCGACGCGCCGTGCGGCGCTCAGCTGGGTGAACAGCGCGCCGAGCAGTGCCCCGGTGAGCAGTGCGGCGACGGCGAGCACGCCGATGAGTGGCGCGCTCACCGCTGCAGGTGCGCCAGGTAGTTCACCGACACGTCGGCGGTGAGCCGCACGCGCCCGGAGAACGGCTCGAGCTCGAGCCCCGCGAGCTCGCGCAGGGTGAGGCCGGCGGCGCGCGCCCAGCGGGCGAGCTCGGCGGGACGGATGAGCCGCTCGTACTCGTGCGTGCCGCGCGGAATCAGCCGCAGCAGGTACTCGGCGCCGACGATGGCGAGCAGGAAGGACTTGAGGTTGCGGTTGAGCGTGGAGGCGAACAGCGCACCGCCCGGCACCAGCAGCTGCGCGAGCGTCGCCACCATCGCCGCCGGCTGCGGCACGTGCTCGAGCATCTCCATGCAGGTGACCACGTCGAAGGCCTGCGGGCGGCTGCGCGCCAGCTCTTCCGCCGCGGCGAGGCGGTAGTCGATGTTGAGACCGCCCTCCGCCGCGTGCAGCCGCGCCACCTCGATCATGCCCGGCGCCAGGTCGATGGCGGTGACCTGCGCGCCGGCGCGCGCCAGGCTCTCGGCCAGCAGCCCGCCGCCGCAGCCGACGTCGAGCACGCGCTTGCCGCCGAGCGCGACGCGCTCGGCGACGAACTTCGTGCGCAGCGGGTTCAAGAGGTGCAGCGGGCGGAACTCGCCGTGCGGGTCCCAGAAGCGCGCCGCGCTGGAATCAAAGCGCGCGAGCTCGCCGCGATCGGCGTTGCCTGCCGCGGGCGCGCTGCCGGCACCGCTCGTGGCACTCATGCGGCGGCCTCCAGCGCCAGGCGCTGCGCCCAGCGGGCCGGGAGTCCCGCGAGCTCGGTCTCATCGAACAGCAGCAGCCGCCCGCCGCTCACGGCCGCGCGCCCCGCCGTCCACACATCGCTCACCTGGCTGCGCGTCGCGCCGAACACGATCGCCTCGGCCACCCGTGCGGCGTGGCCCGCGTCGCTCTCCTCGAGGTCGATGCAGGTGAGATCGGCGGCCTTGCCGGGCTCGATGGAGCCGATCTCGGCGGCAAGTCCCAGGGTGGTGGCGCCGCCGAGCGTCGCCACGCGCAGCGCCTGCGCCGCGGACCAGCCCGACAGCAGCGCGGCGAGGCGCGCCTCGGCGAGCAGGTCGCAGGCCCCGGCGGCGGCCGGGCTGTCGCTGCCGAGTCCGGTGCGGTGACCTTCGGGTAGCGCCAGCGGGCCGGGCACGGCGCCCAGACGCAGCTCCGCCTGCGGACAGGCGATGACGGCGGCGCCGTGGTGGGCGAGCAGCGCCAGCTCGCCAGCATCACAACCGAGCATGCCGATCACGCTGCATCCCGGGCGCAGCAGCCCGAGCTCCGCCAGGCGCCGCACCGCCGCCCCGCCGGCGCGTGGCGGCGGCGCTGAGTCCGCGACGCCAGCGGGCAGCGCGCCGCCCTCCGCGGCGGCCGGCGCGAGCTCGGCGAGGTGCAGGGCGATGCGCGCCTCGAGCTCGTCGGCGACGCGGCGCACGCGGATCAGCGTCGCATCGCTCGCGCCGGCGCGCGGTGCGAAGTAGAGCGTGATACGTGAGTCGCTGCGGTATTCGTCCCACAGCGCTTCGGCGCGCGCCAGGTGGTCGCTGGCGCCGTCGGCCCAGGGGCTCGCGAGGTCGGTCACCGGCAGAGCGATCGCGGCGCGCATGCGGGCCGCGGCCACGGCGCGCGCGCTCTCCTCGGGCAGCGGCGCGAGGTCCGCGAAGCAGGTGATGCCCGCGCGCAGCATGGCGGCGATGCCGAGCCGCGTGCCGTCGCGCACGAAGTCGGCGCCGAAGCCGCGCTGCCCGAGCGGCGCCAGCGTCTCGGCGAGCCAGCGCAGCCTGGGTGCACGCACCGGCAGCCCGCGCAGCAGCGCGTGGCAGGCGCTGGTGTGCGCATTCACCAGCCCGGGCAGCAGCGCGTGGCGCGTGCGCACCAGGTGCTCGCGGGGCAGGAAGCGTGCCTGCAGTTGCGCCGCCGGCCCGAGCGCGACGATGCGTCCGCCGGCGAGCGCCACGGCGTGATGCTCGAGCACCGTGTTGGCGGGTGCGATCGGCAGCAGCCAGCGCGGTTCGATCAGCAGGTCGACGCTTTGCCTGATGGACATGCAGCGAAAAAGCAGCGGAAAAAACAGCTGCCGCAGTATATCGGTGCGCGCTCGCCGCCGCGCGCTTGCGCAGGCACTGCGCGCTGCTGCGCGCGGGCACGATCGGGGCTAAGTCCGCGCGGCGCTTCGTGATAGAATTACTCCTTTAATCCAGTGCCGCCAGAGCGCGGCGCCAGTGCGTAATTAATGGCCGAAATCGCCCGTGAAGTGCTGCTGGTCAGTCTCGAAGACGAGATGCGGCGGTCCTACCTCGACTATGCGATGAGCGTCATCGTCGGGCGCGCGCTGCCCGACGTACGCGATGGGCTCAAGCCCGTGCACCGGCGCGTGCTGCACGCCATGCGCGAGCTCGGTAACGAGTGGAACAAGGCCTACAAGAAGTCGGCACGCGTGGTGGGCGACGTCATCGGCAAGTACCACCCGCACGGCGACACGTCGGTCTACGACACCATCGTGCGCCTCGCACAGCCCTTCTCCATGCGTTACCTGCTGGTCGACGGGCAGGGCAACTTCGGCTCGGTGGACGGCGATCCGCCGGCGGCCATGCGCTACACCGAGGTGCGCATGTCGCGCATCGCGCAGGAGCTGCTGGCGGACATCGACAAGGACACCGTCGACTTCACCCCGAACTACGACGAGTCCGAGACCGAACCCTCGGTGCTGCCGACCCGCATCCCGAACCTGCTGGTGAACGGCCAGACCGGCATCGCGGTCGGCATGGCGACCAACATCCCGCCGCACAATCTCACCGAGTGCGTCAACGCCTGCCTCGCACTGCTCGATGACCCGACGCTGCCGCTGGTCGCGCTGATGCAGCACATGCCGGGGCCCGACTTCCCCACCGGCGGCATCATCAACGGCGCCCAGGAGATCGCCACCGCCTACCGCACCGGCCGTGGGCGGCTGTCGCTGCGCGCGCGCGTCGTCATCGAGGAGCTCGGCAAGGCCGACCGCCAGGCGATCGTGGTGACCGAGCTGCCCTACCAGGTGAACAAGGCGCGCCTCATCGAGCGCATCGCGCAGCTGGTGAAGGAGAAGCTGATCGACGGCATCGCCGCCGACGGGCTGCGTGACGAGTCCGACAAGGACGGCATGCGCATCGTCATCGAGCTGAAGCGCGGCGAGATCACCGAGGTGGTGCTCAACAACCTGTACGCGCAGACGCCGCTCGAGACGGTGTTCGGCATCAACATGGTGGCGCTGCAGGACGGCCAGCCGAAGCTGATGTCGCTGAAGGAGATGCTGGAAGCCTTCATCCGCCACCGGCGCGAGGTGGTCACGCGGCGCACCATCTACGAGCTCGCCAAGGCGCGCGAGCGCGCCCACATCCTCGAAGGCCTCGCGGTCGCGCTCGCCAACATCGACGCGATCATCGCGCTCATCAAGGCGGCGCCGAACCCGGCCGAGGCGCGCAGCGCGCTGCTGGCGCGTACCTGGCCGCCGGGGATCGTGACCGAGCTGCTGCAGCGGGCGGGCACGGTGTCGACGCGGCCGCAGGGGCTGGCGGCGGAATTCGGCCTCGAGCCGCGCGGCTACCGGTTGTCGGACGCGCAGGCCCAGGCGATCCTCGATATGCGGCTGCACCGCCTCACCGGGCTCGAGCAGGACAAGATCATCGGCGAGTATCGCGAGCTGCTCGCCGCCATCGCCGACCTCGGCGACATCCTCGCCCGTCCCGAGCGCCTCACCCAGGTGGTGCGTACCGAGCTCACCGAGGTGCGCGAGGCGTACGGCGATGCGCGGCGCACCGAGATCAACCGCGATCACCTCGACCTCACCACCGAGGACCTCATCGAGCCGCAGGACGTGGTGGTGACGCTCTCGCACGCCGGCTACGCCAAGAGCCAGCCGCTCACCGAATACCAGACGCAGCGCCGCGGCGGCCGCGGCAAGACCGCGACCGCGGTGAAGGACGAGGACTTCGTCGAGAAGCTGTTCGTAGCGCACACGCACGACACGGTGCTGTGCTTCTCCAACCGCGGCAAGGTGTACTGGCTGAAGGTGTACGAGCTGCCGCAGGCCGGACGCGGGGCGCGCGGCAAGCCGATGGTGAACCTGCTGCCGCTGGAGGAGGGCGAGAAGATCAACGCGCTGCTGCCGGTGAAGCACTACGACGAGCAGCATTTCGTGTTCATGGCAACGCGCACCGGCACCGTGAAGAAGACGCCGCTCGCGGCGTTCTCGCGGCCGCGCACCAGCGGCATCATCGCGGTCGACCTGGCGGACAACGACCAGCTGGTCGGCGTCGCGCTCACCGACGGCGAGCGCGAGATCATGCTGGTGTCGAGCGGCGGCAAGGCGATCCGCTTCCACGAGAGCGAGGTGCGCCACATGGGCCGTGAGGCCGCCGGCGTGCGCGGCATCCGTCTCGGCCCGGGGCACGACCTGATCGCGCTCATCGTGGTGGGCGAGGGCCACGTGCTCACCGCCTCCGCCACCGGCTACGGCAAGCTCACCCCGCTCGCCGAGTTCCCGCCGCACAGCCGCGGCGGGCAGGGGGTGATCGCGCTGCAGACCTCCGATCGCAATGGCTTCACGGTGGCGGCCCTGCAGGTGATGCCCGGGCAGGAGATCATGCTGATCAGCTCGACCGGCACGCTGGTGCGCACCACGGTGGACGAGATTTCCGTGCAGGGGCGCAACACCCAGGGCGTGCGCCTCATCCGTCTCGGCGAGGCCGAGCGGCTGGTCGGCATCGGGCGCATCGAGAGCCTGGAGGGTGCCGATGAGCCGGGCATGGCCGAGCCCGGACCCGCCGCGGGCGCGACGCCGCCCGACACCTGAAGGGGTGAAAGTTCCTTGCGCGTGCGCTGATTTCGCTAAGATCCGCCCTTCCCCATGGTGTGAATGACCCGACAGAGGTCGCGCATGCGCGTCTTCAACTTCGCTGCGGGGCCGGCGGCGCTGCCCGAGCCGGTGCTCGAACAGGTTCGCGATGAGCTGCTGGACTGGCAGGGCTGCGGCGCCTCGGTCATGGAGGTCAGCCACCGCAGCAAGCCGTTCATGGAGGTCGCCCGCGAGTCCGAAGCGCTGCTGCGCAATCTGCTGGGCGTGCCCGACAGCTACCGGGTGCTGTTCCTCCAGGGCGGCGCGCGTGCCCAGTTCGCCGCGGTACCGCTCAACCTGGCACAGCCCGGCGCGAGCGCCGACTACCTGAATACCGGCATCTGGTCGCAGCTTGCCATCGCCGAAGGCAAGCGCTTCCTGACGCACGTGCACGTCGCGGCCGACGAGGCCGCTTCGGGCTACACGACGGTGCCGGACCCGCAGGCGCTGCGCCTCACGAGCGGGGCGGCCTATGTGCATTACACGGTCAACGAGACCATCGGCGGGGTGGAGTTTCCCTACGTCCCCGACAGCGGCGCGGTGCCGCTGGTCGCGGACATGTCCTCGACGCTGCTGTCGCGGCCGCTGCCGGTGGAGAAGTTCGGGCTGATCTACGCCGGCGCCCAGAAGAACTTAGGTCCGGCCGGGCTCACCGTGGTGATCGTGCGCGCCGCGCTTCTCGGGCACGCGCGCGCGGACACGCCGGCGGTGTGGGACTACCAGCAGGTCGCCGCCGAGGGCTCGATGCTCAACACCCCGCCGACGTTCGCCTGGTACGTGGCGGGACTGGTGCTGCGCTGGATCAGGGATGAGGGCGGCCTTGCGGCGATGGCGCAGCGCAATCGCGCCAAGGCGCAGCTGCTCTACGCGACGATCGACGCGTCGGGCTTCTACCGCAACGCGGTGCCTGCCGGCAGTCGCTCGTGGATGAACGTGACGTTCCGGCTGCCCACCCCGGCGCTGGAGGCGCAGTTCGCCGCCGCGGCGCGCGCGGCGGGACTGACCAATCTCGAGGGGCATCGCTCGGTCGGCGGCCTGCGCGCCAGCCTCTACAACGCCATGCCGCTCGAGGGCGTCGCGGCCCTGGTCGCGTTCATGCAGGAATTCGAGCGCGCTCATGGCTAAAGGCAAGGCGGCGCGTCGGGGCGGGACGGCGCCGGCGGCGCGCGGCGGCGCGGCGCGCGCGCGCACCGGGCAGCTCGCGCCGCCCGCACCGCCGCCGCCGTTGCGGCCGCAGCTCGAGCAGGTGCGCCGCCGCATCGACAAGGTGGATGAGCAGATCCAGCGCCTCATCAGCGAGCGCGCGCATCTCGCCCAGCAGGTGGGCGTCTCCAAGACGCGCGGCGGCCGTACCGTCGACTTCTATCGCCCGGAGCGCGAGGCGCAGGTGCTGCGCATGGCGCGCGAGCGCAACCGCGGGCCGCTGAGCGACGAGGAGGTGCTGCGGCTGTTCCGCGAGATCATGTCGGCGTGCCTGGCGCAGCAGGAGCCTCTCAAGGTGGCGTTCCTCGGGCCCGAGGGCACCTTCACCCAGAGCGCGCTGCTCAATCACTTCGGCCACTCGGTCCGGGCGCTGCCGTTGGGCTCCATCGACGAGGTGTTCCACGAGGTGGAGGCGGGCAGCGCGGATTTCGGTGTGGTGCCGATCGAGAATTCCACCGAGGGGACGGTGAACCACACCCTCGACCGCTTTCTCACTTCGCCGCTGAAGATCTGCGGCGAGGTGGAGCTGCGCATCCGCCACCACCTCATGGGCACGATGGGCGCGCTGGCGCGCGTGCTGCGCGTCTGCTCGCACCCGCAGTCGCTCGCCCAGTGCCGGCAGTGGCTGGACGAGCATCTGCCCGGGATCGAGCAGGTAGCGGTGTCGAGCAACGCCGAAGGCGCGCGCCGTGCGCGCGACGAGCAGGGCAGCGCCGCGATCGCCGGCGAGACCGCGGCCGAAGTGTACGGACTGAAGGTGCTGGCGGCCGAGATCGAGGACCGCGCGGACAACACCACGCGCTTCCTGGTGCTCGGCCGCAAGCTGTTCGCAGCGAGCGGTGCGGACCGCACGACGCTCTTGGTCTCGGTCGGGCACACCGATGCACCGGGCGCACTGCACCGGCTGCTCGAGCCGCTGGCGCGCCATCGCGTGAGTCTCACGCGCATCGAGTCGCGTCCTTCACGGCGGCGCAAGTGGGACTACGTGTTCTTCATGGACCTGGAAGGGCATGCGCAGGAACCGCACGTCGCGCGGGCGCTCGGCGCGCTCAAGAAGCGCGCCTCGCTGTTTCGCGTGCTCGGCTCCTATCCGCGGGCGGTGCAATGAGCGGCGCGTGGCGCGTCGCTCCCGGCGGCGCCGTGGGCGGCACGCTCAGCGTGCCCGGCGATAAATCGATCTCGCACCGCGCGCTGATGCTCGGTGCGCTCGCCGCGGGCGAGACCTGCATCAGCGGCTTCCTCGACGGCGAGGATTGCCTGGCCACCGCGCGGGCGCTGCAGGCGCTCGGCGTGCACATCGAGCGCCCGGCGGACACCGAGGTACGCGTGCGCGGGGTGGGGACGGCAGGGCTCACGGCCGCGGCGGGTGAGCTCGACATGGGAAATGCCGGCACGGCGCTGCGCCTGATGATGGGAGTGCTGGCGCCGCAGCCCTTCGACTCCACGCTGGTGGGCGATGCGTCGCTGATGCGCCGGCCGATGGAGCGCGTCGCGGCGCCGCTGCGCCTGATGGGCGCGCGCATCCAGACGCACGACGGGCGGCCGCCGGTGCGCATCCACGGCACGCCGCGGCTGCGCGCGATCGAGTACACGCTGCCGGTGCCGAGCGCGCAGGTGAAGTCCGCCGTACTGCTGGCGGGCCTCACCGCCGGCGGGCGCACGCTGCTCACCGAAGCCGCGCCCTCGCGCGATCACACCGAGCGCATGCTGCAGGCTTTCGGCGTCGAGCTGACGCACCGCGGGCCCACCATCGCGCTCGAGGGCGGCCAGGAGCTGCGCGCGACCGCGCTCGCCGTGCCGGGGGATTTCTCCTCGGCCGCGTTCTTCATGGTCGCGGCCGTGATCGGCGCGGCGCGGCCGCTCACACTGCGCAACATCGGCGTCAACCCGACGCGCACCGGGCTGCTCGAGCTGCTGCTGCGCATGGGCGCGGATATCCGCGTGCGGCCGCGGCCCGGTTCCGGCGCCGCTTACGCCGAGCCGGTCGCGGACATCGAGGTGCGTATGAGCGCATTGCGCGGCATCACCGTGCCCGAGGCGCTGGTGCCGCTCACGATCGATGAGCTGCCGGTGTTCTTCATCGCCGCGGCTGCGGCAAGTGGCGAGACGCTGGTGCGCGGCGCACTCGAGCTGCGTGTGAAGGAGAGTGACCGCCTGGCGGCCATGGCCGACGGGCTCACGGTGCTCGGTATCGAGCACCAGCTGCTTTCCGATGGGCTGTGGATCCGCGGGCAGAACGCCTGGGACGGCGGTGCGATCGACAGCCGCGGTGATCACCGCATCGCCATGGCGTTCGCGGTGGCGGCGCTACGGGCGCGCACACCGCTCGAGATTGCCCACGTGGCGAACGTGGCGACGAGCTTTCCGAACTTCGTGGCGGCAGCGCACGCGGCCGGCCTCGCCGTGGAGGCGCTGTGACGGCGCCGCGCGGCGCGCCGCGGCGCTGCCCGGTCGTCACGATCGACGGTCCGAGCGGCTCAGGCAAGGGCACCATCAGCCGCGCCATTGCCCGTCACGTGGGCTGGCATCTGCTCGACAGCGGCGCGCTCTATCGGCTGGTGGCGGTCGCCGGCGCCCTGGCGGGTGCTGCGCAGGACGACGCCGCAGCCCACGCCGGGCTCGCCGCGCGCATGGCGGTCGACTTCGGCGCCGGTGCGGACGAGGAGGAGCGCATTCTTCTCGACGGCCGCGACGTGACGGCGCAGGTTCGCTCGGAGGCGGCCGGGCAGGGCGCCTCGCGCGTGGCAGCCTGGCCGCAGGTGCGCCAGGCGCTGCTCGCGCGGCAGCGGGCCTTCGCCAGGCCCCCCGGGCTCATTGCCGACGGCCGCGATATGGGCACTGTCATATTCCCTGGCGCGGATTTGAAGATCTTCCTGACCGCCAGCACCCAGGAACGGGCGCTGCGCCGCCATAAGCAGTTGAAAGACAAGGGATCTGATGTTAGCCTTCCCGCCCTTTCGCGCGAGATAGCCGAGCGGGATCGCAGGGATGAGACCCGCGAGGTCGCCCCGCTCAAGGCTGCGCCCGACGCCTGCGTGATCGACTCGACCGCCCTGACGGTGGACGAGGTGGTGGGCCGGGTGTTGCAGATGATGGGCGCGCGGCGGCTGTGGCCGTGAGCTCCTCGCGGCGCGCGCAAGGACGGGTGATTTGCAGGTGGTCCCGCCGGACGCGGGGCCTTTCAAGGGTTTCCTGGACCTAATGGAAGAGGATCCAGCGGCACGCCACTACCTGTGGCACAAGTGAAGGTATGACAGAAAGTTTCGCCCAACTCTTCGAGCAGAGTCTCGCCAATCAGCGCATCCGCCCGGGCATGATCCTTACCGGGCTCATCGTGGACGTCACCAGCGACGTCGTCATCGTCAACGTAGGCCTCAAGTCCGAGGCCGTCATTCCCCTCGAGCAGTTCAAGAACGAGCGCGGGGAAGTGGAGGTCAAGACCGGCGATTCGGTGGAGGTCGCCCTCGACTCGGTCGAGGACGGCACCGGCGAGACGCGCCTGTCGCGCGAGAAGGCCAAGCGCGCCCGCACCTGGACGCGGCTCGAAGAGGCGTTCAACAAATCCGAGATCGTGACCGGGGTCATCACCGGACGCGTCAAGGGCGGCTTCACGGTCGAGATCGACAACGTGCGCGCGTTCCTGCCCGGCTCGCTGGTCGACGTGCGCCCGGTGCGCGACACCTCTTATCTGGAAGGCAAGCCGCTCGAATTCAAGGTCATCAAGCTCGACCAGAAACGCAACAACGTGGTGGTCTCGCGCCGCGCGGTGGTCGAGCAGGAATTCTCCGCCGAGCGCTCGGCGCTCATGGACAACCTGCAGGAAGGCGCGGTCGTCAAGGGCACGGTCAAGAACCTCACCGACTACGGTGCGTTCGTCGACCTGGGCGGCATCGACGGCCTGCTGCACATCACCGACATGGCGTGGAAGCGCGTCAAGCACCCCTCTGAGGTGGTGAAGGTCGGCGATGAGGTCGAGGTGCGCATTCTCAAGTTCGATCGCGAGCGCTCGCGCGTCAGCCTGGGACTCAAGCAGCTCGGCGCCGATCCGTGGCAGAACATCGCGCGGCGCTACCCGCCGGCTACCCGCGTGTTCGGCAAGGTCACCAACATCGCCGACTACGGTGCGTTCGTCGAGATCGAGGACGGCGTCGAGGGCCTGGTGCACGTCTCGGAGATGGACTGGACCAACAAGAACGTCAACCCCGCGAAGGTCGTGCACACCGGCCAGGAAGTCGAGGTCATGGTGCTCGACGTCGACGAGGAGCGCCGCCGCATTTCGCTCGGACTCAAGCAGTGCCAGGCGAACCCGTGGAAGGAGTTCGCCGAGAACTACAACCGCGGCGACAAGGTGGCCGGCCAGATCAAGTCGATCACCGACTTCGGCATCTTCATCGGCCTGCCCGGCAACATCGACGGCCTGGTGCACCTCTCGGACATCTCCTGGGACCAGCCGGGCGAGGAGGCGGTGCGCAACTACCAGAAGGCCCAGCAGATCGAGGCGATGGTGCTGTCGATCGATCCGGAGCGCGAGCGCATCTCGCTCGGCATCAAGCAGCTCGCCAAGGATCCGTTCTCCGCCTACATCGCCGACAACCCCAAGGGCACGATCGTCACGGGCGTGGTGAAGGAGGTCGACGCGCGCGGTGCAGTCATCGACCTCGGCAACGGCGTCGAAGGGCAGCTGCGCGCCTCCGAGCTCGGGCGCGAGCGCGTGGAGGACGCCCGCGCGGTACTGAAGGTCGGCGAGCAGGTCGAGGCCAAGTTCACCGGCGTCGACCGCAAGTCGCGCACCATCTCGCTGTCGATCAAGGCGAAGGAGGCGCACGAGGAGGCGGAGGCGGTGCAGAGCTACCGCTCCGAGACCGGTACCACCTCCGGGACCAGCCTCGGCGAGCTGCTGAAGGAGCACATCGGCTCGGGCGAGGACCGCTAGCGGCATGACCAAGTCGGAACTCATCGAGACCATCACCGCCAAGCAGAAACATCTGCCGGCGAAGGATGTCGAGCTCGCGCTGAAGCAGATCCTCGAGATCATGAGCGATGCGCTCTCGCAGGGCGAGCGCATCGAGATCCGCGGCTTCGGCAGCTTCTCGCTGCACTTCCGTCCGCCGCGCCAGGGGCGCAATCCCAAGACCGGCGAAGCCGT
Organism: Steroidobacteraceae bacterium; assembly: GCA_035482695.1. Taxonomy (GTDB): domain Bacteria; phylum Pseudomonadota; class Gammaproteobacteria; order Steroidobacterales; family Steroidobacteraceae; genus 13-2-20CM-66-19. Next base: position 71,947 of record DATHQM010000008.1, read on the forward strand.
GGCGCTCTCGGGCAAGCACGTCCCGCACTTCAAGCCCGGCAAGGACCTGCGCGAGCGCGTCAACGACGGCGCCGACCGCCCGATCCGCGACTGAAGCGCGGCGCGCGCCCAGCCCGGGCGCACCGCTGACGCCCGATGCGCAACGCGTGCCTTCTCGCTGGTCGCCCATAGCTGCTATCGTCCCCATCCATGTTCGAGCTGCCTCCCCTGCTGCTGGCGCTGGCCTTCGTTCTGGTGTTCCTGGCCGCGTATTTTCTCGGGCGCCGCAACGGCGCCGCGCGCACCGTGCGACTGCCGCGCGATTACTACGTGGGCCTCGATCACCTCATCAACGACCGCTTCGATCATGCGGCCGAGATCTTCGCGCGCATGGCGGAAGCCGACGACGACGCCGCCGAGATCCAATTCGCGCTGGGGAGCCTGTTCCGCCGCCGTGGCGAGGTCGACCGCGCGATCGCCATCCACTCGCGGCTGCGCGAGCAGGGCGGCAGACTGGCCGACAAGGCGGCCTTCGCACTGGCGCTCGACTACCAGAGCGCGGGGCTGATGGACCGCGCGGAGCGCGTGCTCGAGGAGCTGGCCGCGTCGCGCGAGTACCGGCGCGCCGCGCTCGATCACCTGGTGAGCATCTACGAGGCGCAGGCGGACTGGGCGAAGGCGCTCAAGGTATTTCACGAGCTGCCGCCGGCGGTGCAGCAGGAGCGCGGCCGCGTGGCGGCGCACTACCTGTGCGAGCTCGCCGAGCACGCGCTGCTGCAGGGCGAGCCTGAGCGCGCGCGCACGCTGCTGCGCCAGGCGCGCACGCACCAGGCACTGCTGCCGCGCGCCGACATGCTGAGCGCGCGTCTCGCGCAGCGCGCCGGCGACGCCGCCGGTGCGCTGCTGCTGTACCTTCAGGCGCTCGAGACCGCCCCGGGTCTGGCGCTGGAGATCATTCCCGCGGTGCTCGCCATCTCCCGCGAGACCGCCAGCGGCAACGTGCTGCAGGAGCTCGGGCGGCGGCTGCGTCAGAGCGGCCGCGTCACGCCACTGCAGCTCGCCTGGCTGCTCGCGACCGCGGTGCCGCCGGAAGAGGTGGCGCGATTGCCGGCGATCACCGCCGACTTCGGCTGCGGCCTGGAATCGGCCGCCGAGGCGAGCTCGCTGTCGGTGCTGCTGACCCGCATAGGCGATGCCGGCGGCCGTTATCAGTGCGACGAGTGTGGGTTGAACAGCGTCGGCTGGTACTGGCGCTGTCCGAAGTGCCGCTCCTGGGACAGCATGTGCCCGGCGGTGTTCAAGTGGGCCGAGCGCGCCGATGACTCGGTGCGCGCGTCATGAAGAGGCGGGCGCAAGGTGCGCCGCGCGCCGCGTCCGCGGCGCAGCCGGCGCCGCAGGGCCGCGGAGAGATTGCCATGAATGTCCGAACCCCGATCCGCACGGCGGTGTTTCCGGTCGCCGGGCGCGGCACGCGCTTCCTGCCGGCGACCAAGGCGAGTCCCAAGGAGATGCTGCCGGTCGTCGACAAGCCGCTCATCCAGTACGCGGTCGAGGAGGCGCTCGCCGCCGGCGCGCGGCGCCTGGTGTTCATCACCGGCGCCTCCAAGCGCGCCATCGAGGATCACTTCGATTCCGACCAGGAGCTGGAGCTGATGCTGCAGAAGCAGGGCCGCAGTGACCTGCTAGCCCAGGTGCGTAGCGTGCTGCCCTCGTATGCTTCGTGCATCTACATCCGCCAGCCGGCGCCGCTCGGCTTAGGGCACGCGGTGCTGTGCGCGCAGCCGGCGGTCGGCGCCGAGCCGTTCTTCGTGCACCTCGCCGACGACCTGATCCGCAGCGAAGTGGCCTGTCTTGCGCAGATGGCACAGGTGTACGAAGCCAAGCGCGCCAGCATCCTTGGCGTGCAGTCGGTGCCGCGCCAGGACACCGAGAAATACGGCATCGTGGCGGTCGAGGCGGACGGCTCGCCCACCAGCCGCGTGCGCCGCATCGTGGAAAAGCCCAAGCCCGCCGTGGCGCCCTCGACGCTCGCGGTGGTCGGACGCTACGTGCTCTCGCCGGCGATCTTCGAGCACCTGGAGAGGATCGGACAGGGCGCCGGAGGGGAGATCCAGCTCACCGACGGCATCGCCGCGCTGATGCGCGAGGAGGCGGTGTACGCCTATCGCTTCGAGGGCAAGCGCTACGACTGCGGCAGCAAGCTCGGCTACCTGCAGGCCACCGTCGAGTATGCGCTCGGCCATCCGCAGCTCGGCCGCGATTTCCGCCGCTACCTGCGCGCGCTTGACGTGTCGGCCGCAGCGCTGGCGACTACCAACGGCAGCGGCGCACGGCGCCGCGCCGCCACGCCCGCGGGCGTCCCGCGCGGCGCGGCCCGTCGCCGCAGTGCCGCGGGCACGCGCAGCGCGCCGCGCTCGTAACCTAAGGCCGGCCCCGCGGGCCGGCGCGAGAGGCGCGACCGGCGCGCGCCGCGGTTGCATTTTCACCAGGTGAATTTTCTTCAGCTGCGCTTGCGCGCCTGCCGCAGAGGCGCGCAAAGTGCACGGCAGCATCCCAAGGAGGAGCCGATGGCCAATCGTCGTTCGCCCGATACCTCGAAGCGCGCCGCTCCCACGCCCACACAAGCCGCGGCGACACGCCGCCCGCCAGCCCGGACCGTACCCACCGTACCTGCAGCACCGCGCGTCGCCGTGACGCGTGAGGCGCGCCGCGCGCTGATCGCCGAGAGCGCTTACCTGCGCGCCGAGCGCCGCGGCTTTGCACCCGGGCACGAGGCCGAGGACTGGCTGGCCGCCGAGGCCGAAGTCGACGCGCTGCTCAAGGCGGCACACGGGGGCTCGCCGCAGTAGGCGCCGGCGCGCCCGTCGGGCGCGCAGTCGGCGGGCGCAGCCCGTTCGACCACAGCATGCGCCCGTCGGGCAGCACGAACACCGCATCGTACTCGGGCATGCGATTGATGATCTCGAGCGCTTTGTCCGCCCCGAGCACGAAGGCGGTCTTCGACATGCCATCGGTCTGCGTCGCCGTGGGCGCCATGACGGTGGCGCTGCGCACGCGGCTGGCCGAGTGCCCGGTGCGCGGATCGATGATGTGGTGGTAGCGCACCCCATCCTCGTCGAAGTAGCGCTCATAGTCTCCGGAGGTCGACACCGCGCTGTCCGCCAACGGAATGCGCGTGACCACCTTGCTCGGATCGTCGGGGTGGCGGATCGCGACCAGCCACGGCCGGCCCAGGCGATCGCCGATGATGCGGCTGTCACCGCCGGCGGTGACCAGTGCGTGGCGGATGCCGCGTGCCTGGAGAATCTCGGTGCCGCGGTCGACCGCGTAGCCCTTGCCGATCCCGCCGAGGTCGATGCGCATTCCCGGGTGCTCGAAGCGCACGGTATGGTGCGTCTCGTCGAACAGCATGTTGCGCCAGTTGACGGCCGGCAGCGCCTGGCGGATCTGCTCCTCGGTCGGGTGGATGTGCCGGCGGTAGTCGTAGAGGTAGCCGACGCTCGCGTAGGTGATGTCGAAGGCCCCTTCGGTGATCTGCGAGTAGTGCGTCGAGAGCTTGATGAGATCGAACAGCTCCTTGTCGACCTGCACCGGCTTGTCGTTGGCGTGCGCGTTGATCTGCGACAGCTGGCTCTCGGGTTTGTAATGGCTCATCAGATCGTCGATGCGGCGGAACTCTGTCATGACCGCATCGATCGCCTCGTTCCCCTTGACCGGATCGTCCGCCCACAGCTCCACGTAGCAGCGGGTGCCCATGATCGCCTCGGTGCGCTGCATCCACTCGGCCCGTGCCGGCGATGCGACTGCGGCGAGGGCGAGCAGCGCGTTCAGCGCGTTCAGCGCGTACAGCGTGTACAGCGTGTACGGCGCGTGCA
>DATHQM010000009.1:0-7310 GCA_035482695.1 Steroidobacteraceae bacterium
AAGACCGAGCTCACCATCAAGGTGACCGGCTTCCAGTGGTGCTGGCAGTACGACTATCTGGACGACGGTGTCATGTACTTCTCGCACCTCGACCGCCGCAGCAACGCGGCGCGCGAGCTGCTCTCGCCGATCGATCCCAACACGGTGCCGCACTACCTGCTGAACGTCGACCAGCCGTTCGTGGTGCCGGTCGACACCAAGGTGCGCCTGCTGATCACCGGCGCGGACGTCATCCATTCGTGGTGGGTGCCGGACTTCGGCGTGAAGAAGGACGCCATCCCCGGGTTCGTCAACGAGGCGTGGTTCAGGATCGACGCCGACAAGCCGGGACTGTATCGCGGCCAGTGCGCCGAGCTGTGCGGCCGCGACCACGGCTTCATGCCGATCGTGGTGGATGCGCGCTCCAAGGCGGATTTCGCCGCCTGGCTGAAGGCCAAAGCCGCCGAGCAGAAGCAGGCGGCCGCACCGGCCGCCGCCGCACCGGCCGCCGGAGCCGCAGCGCCCGCCGCACCCGCCGCGCCCGCCGGCAGCAGCGCTTCCTAGACGACCCGCCACCCGCAGCAGATGCGAGAACCGCCATGGCCGAAGACCTGACACACGCCGCAGCGCACGACGATCACGACCACAAGCCGCATGGCTGGCGGCGCTGGGTGTACGCGACCAATCACAAGGACATCGGCACGATGTACCTGATCTTCGCGTGCACCATGTTCTTCGTCGGCGGCTTCCTGGCGATGCTGATACGGCTCGAGCTGTTCCGCCCCGGGCTGCAGTTCTTCGATCCGCAGCTGTTCAACTCCTTCACCACCATGCACGCCCTCATCATGATCTTCGGCGCGATCATGCCGGCGTGGGTGGGACTGGCGAACTGGATGATCCCGATGCAGGTGGGCGCGCCCGACATGGCGCTGCCGCGCCTCAACAACCTGAGCTTCTGGATCCTCCCCTTCGCCTTCACGCTGCTGTTGTCCTCGTTCTTCGTGCCGGGCGGCGCGCCCGCGGGCGGCTGGACCATGTATCCGCCGCTGGTGCTGCAGACCGGAGCGTCCTTTCCGATGCTGGTGTTCTCCATCCACCTGATGGGCGCCTCCTCCATCCTCGGCGCCATCAACGTCATCGTCACCATCATGAACATGCGCGCGCCGGGCATGACGCTGCTGCGCATGCCGCTGTTCGTGTGGAGCTGGCTGATCACCGCGTACCTCCTGATCGCGGTGATGCCGGTGCTGGCCGGCGCGGTCACCATGCTGCTCACCGATCACTTCTTCGGCACCACCTTCTTCACCGCCGCGGGCGGGGGCGACCCGGTGATGTTCCAGCATATCTTCTGGTTCTTCGGCCACCCGGAGGTCTACATCCTGATCCTGCCGGCCTTCGGCATCATCTCCGAGGTGATCCCGACCTTCTCGAGGAAGCCGTTGTTCGGCTACGAGGCCATGGTGTATGCGATCGCCTCGATCGCCTTCCTGTCGTTCATCGTGTGGGCGCACCACATGTTCACCGTCGGCATGCCGCTCGCCGCGCAGCTGTTCTTCATGCTCTCGACCATGCTGATCGCGGTGCCGACCGGGGTGAAGGTGTTCAACTGGACCGCCACCATGTGGAAGGGCTCGCTGTCGTTCGAGCCGCCGATGCTGTTCGCACTGGCGTTCCTGTTTCTGTTCAGCATCGGCGGCTTCTCCGGGCTGATGCTGGCGATCGTGCCGGCCGACTACCAGTACCAGGACACCTACTTCGTAGTGGCGCATTTCCACTACGTGCTGGTGCCGGGCAGCATCTTCGGCATCATGGCGGGGGTCTACTACTGGCTGCCCAAATGGACCGGCCACATGTACGACCAGAAGCTCGCCACCTGGCACTTCTGGCTGTCGACCGTCTTCGTCAACGTGCTGTTCTTCCCGCAGCACTTCCTGGGACTTGCCGGCATGCCGCGCCGCATCCCCGACTACGCGGTGCAGTTCACCGACTGGAACATGGTGTCCTCCATCGGCGGCTTCGGCTTCGGGCTGTCGCAGCTGCTGTTCCCGTACATCATCTGGAAGTGCGTGCGCGCCGGTGAGCCGGCCGGCAACCGCGCCTGGGAGGGCGCGCACGGCCTCGAGTGGGAGCTGCCATCGCCGCCGCCGTTTCATTCCTGGACCACCCCGCCGTCGGAGGCGGTGGTTGCCCGCGGCGCGGAGCACTGATGGCCAGCGTGATGGTCGCGCAGGATGACGGCGGGCGGCGGCGGCGCGTGCGGCGCAGCGCGCTGCTGTGGGCGTTGGTGGCGCTCGGCTTCTACCTCGGGTTCATCGTCATGATGCTGGTACGCGGCTCCCGATGAGCGACCTCAGGCGCGACAATCGCAACATGACCTGGAAGCTGCTGGCGATCGCCGCCGGCAGCTTCGGCTTCGGTTTCGCGCTGGTGCCGCTCTACAACGTGCTGTGCTCGGTGACCGGCTACGGCGATCAGGCGAAGCTGCTGCAGCGGGTGCAGGCGATCGAGCACCCGGACCTCAACCGTACCGTGACCGTGCAGTTCCTCGCCGACGTGGCGAGCGCCGGCACCTTCGACTTCCGCCCGGTGGTGCGCACCGTCGAGGTGCACCCCGGGCAGCTGTTCACCGCCAGCTTCTACGCGCACAACCTCACCGGGCGCGACACCGTGGCGCAGGCGGTGCCCAACATCGCGCCGTCCGAGGTCGCCGCCTACTTCCACAAGACCGAGTGCTTCTGCTTCTCGCCGCAGCATTTCAATGTCAACGAGGCGCGTAACATGCCGGTGCGCTTCATCATCGATCCGGCAATGCCGAGCCACATCGACCTGATCACCCTGGCTTACACCTTCTACGACGAGTCCGCGCGCGTCACGGGATTCCGCCCGCAGCGCGCCGGTTCCTGAGGCATCGAAAGAGCAACATGGCCGACGTATCCCATAGCGAGGCGCACGCGAGCGCAGGCAACGCCTACTACATCCCGCACGGCAGCCCGTGGCCGATCCGCGGCTCGATCGCGCTGTTCTGCCTCATGGCGGGCGCGATCGCCTACCTCAACGACTGGGCGGGGCCATGGTCGTTCGTGCCCGGAGCGGTGCTGCTCGCGTACCTGTTCTTCGGCTGGTTCTCCCTCGTCGTCGGCGAGAACCAGCACGGCATCTTCAACCTGCAGGTCGACCGCAGCTTCCGCATGGGGATGATGTGGTTCATCTTCTCCGAGGTGATGTTCTTCGCGGCCTTCTTCGGCGCGCTGTTCTACGCGCGCGTGCTGTCGGTGCCGTGGCTCGGCGGACAGGGCGTGAAGGTGTTCAGCAACTTCATCCTCTGGCCGCAGTTCGAGGCGGTCTGGCCGACCAACGGCCCGGCGCACGTCGGCGGGCTCGCCGACGGCACCTTCAGCCCCATGCCGGCGGTGCCGATCCCGGCGATCAACACCGCGATCCTGCTCACCAGCGGCCTCACCGTGACCATCGCCCACCACGCGCTGCGCGCCGGCCACCGCGGCCGCCTGACGCTGTTCCTGGCGCTCACCTTCCTGCTGGGATTCACCTTCGTCGGGCTGCAGGCCCACGAGTACGGCGAAGCCTACCGCGACATGGGCCTGCGCCTGTCGACCGGCATCTACGGCTCGACCTTCTTCATGCTGACCGGCTTCCACGGGCTGCACGTGACGATCGGCGCGATCATGCTCACGGTGATCTGGCTGCGCGTGCTGCGCGGGCACTTCACCCCCGAGCGGCACTTCGCCTTCGAGGCGGTCGCCTGGTACTGGCACTTCGTCGACGTGGTGTGGCTCGGGCTGTTCATCTTCGTCTACTGGCTGTAACGCTCACCGCGAGTGAGTGCGCGTGGCGCGAGGGTCCGTGCGCGGCGTGCAGCCCGCGGCGCAGCGCTGGCAGCTGCGCTGCTGCCTAAGGGGCGGCCTGCAGCGGGTGGGGCGTGATGAGCCCGAAGTACCAGGCCAGCATCAGCAGCGCGAACAGCAGTATCGAAAGGGAGATGCGCACGGTGAGGGCGCGCGCCAGCTTGCGCGAATCCTCCGCCGTGCCGCGCGACAGGTGGAACAGCGCGGAGCCGAGGCTTGCGACGATCGCGATGAGACACACCAGCACCGCGAGCCAGAGGAGATGTTGCATGCCGGGTCAGTGTAGCGCGCACGCGGCGTGGAGCAATTGCGCATGGCGGCGCAGCGCTTGAGCGGGCGGCGCCGCTTCGCACCCACCGCCGGGGTCACGCTGCTGGCGCTCCTCGCCGCCGCGGTGTGCGTGCGGCTCGGCGTGTGGCAATGGCACAAGGGCGTGCAGCGCAGCGCCGACAGCGCGCGCTTCGCCGCGGGCGCCGCGCGCACGCTGGTGCTGGGCGCGACCCCACCGGACGCGCTGCCGCTGTTCCAGCGCGTGAGCGTCACCGGCGAGCTCGACGGCGCGCACCAGTTCCTGCTCGACAACCGCAGCTACCAGGGGCGTCCCGGCTACGAGGTGCTGACGCCGCTCGCACGAGCGGGTCAGCCGGCCCTGCTGGTCGATCGCGGCTGGGTGCCCTTCACCGGCTCGCGCGCGCAGCTGCCGGACGTGAGCCTCCCCGCCGCGAGCCCCGTCACGCTCACCGGGCGCCTCGCCACGCTGCCGAGCCCGGGGCTCGAAAGCGGCCGCGCCGCCCCCGAGCCGGGAACGCGCTGGCCCAAGGTCACCAGCTTCCCGGACGTGGCGCAGCTCGCCGCCGCGCTCGCCACGGCGTTGAGCCCGCGCATCCTGCTGCTCGATCCCGGCGCGCCCACAGGCTATCTGCGCGACTGGCAGGCGCCGGGCTTGCCGCCGCTGCGGCATTTCGCCTACGCGATCCAGTGGTGGTGCTTCGCGCTGCTCGCGCTCATCTACTGGGGCGTGGCGAGCCGGCGCGTGGTGGAGCAGACCTAAGTGAGCGCCGAAACCAGCGCGACGAGCGTGGAGCGCGCGCGGCTGCGGATGCGCAACCTGCGCACGCTGGCGCTGCTGGCGGCGCTGTTCTTCCTGCCGCTGCTGCTCGCGTTCATCACCTACTACGGCAGCCCCTGGCGCCCGGCGCGGCACGTGAACCATGGCCTGTTGATCAGCCCGCCGGTGGTGCTGCCGCAGGTGCTGGTGCCGGACCCCTGGCACGGCCACTGGTCGCTGGTCTACATCGGCGCGGGGGGGTGCGACGCCGCCTGCCGCGCGACGCTGTGGGTCATGCGCCAGACGCGCCTGGCGCTCGGCACTGACATGACGCGCGTCACCCGGGTGTTCCTCGCCACCGCCGCCTGCTGCGATCGCGAGTTCCTCGGCCACGAGCACCCGGGCCTCACGGTGCTCGACGCCGCGACCCCTGCCGGGCAGGCGCTGCTCGACGCCTTTCCGCGCGCGGCCCGCGAGCACACGCTGTTCCTCGTCGATCCGCTCGGCAATCTCATGATGAGCTACGATGCCCGGCAGAATCCTCGCGGGTTGCTCCTCGACCTGAAGAACCTCCTGAGGCTGTCGCAGATCGGCTGACCATGTCCGTCGCCCGCTGGATACGCCGCCTGTGCCTGGCAGGGCTGCTGCTGTGCTTCGCCGTGGTGGTGCTCGGCGCCTACGTGCGCCTCACCGCCGCCGGGCTCGGCTGCCCCGACTGGCCGGGCTGCTACGGCCAGCTCTCGCCGCCGGGTGCCGAGCCGAGCGCCGCGGCGCTGCCGGCGTACCCCGGCCGGGCGCTCGATGCCGGCAAGGCCTGGCGCGAGATGATCCACCGCTACGCGGCCGGTACGCTCGCCGCGATCATCGCGCTCATCACGGTGCTGGCGCTCGCCGCGCGGCGCGCGCGCGTGGTGAGCGTGCCGCTGGTGCTGGCGCTGTTCGCCACCGTGCTGGTGCAGGCGCTGCTCGGCATGCTGACCGTCACCTGGCAGTTGAAGCCGCTCATCGTCACGGCGCACCTGCTGTTCGGCATGACGACGCTCGCGCTCTTGTGGTGGCTGACGCTGTCGCTGCCGCGCAGCTCCTGGGGCAGCACTGCGCTGCACAGCGCCGGCCGCGCCATCAGCGGCGGGGGCGCCTCGCCGCTGGCGCATGCCCGGCTGCTTGCGCTCCTCGGACTTGGCGCACTGCTGCTGCAGATTGCGCTCGGCGGCTGGACCAGCAGCAACTACGCCGCCATCGCCTGCCCGGACTTCCCCACCTGCCAGGGCGTGTGGTGGCCGCACGCCGACTTCCGTCAGGGGTTCGCACTGTGGCACGGACTCAACATCGACTACGAAGGCGGCGTGCTCGACAACCCCTCGCGCGTCGCCATCGATCTGGCGCACCGTCTGAGCGCGCTCCTCGCTGCCGTGGTGCTCGGGCTCGCCGCGCTGTACGTGCTGCTGCGCCGGCGCGGCTTCGCCGGCGCGCGCCGCTGGGCGTGGGCGCTGCTGGCGGCGCTGGCGCTGCAGCTCGCCATCGGCGTGTCGATGGTGCTCAGGGGCTTTCCACTGTGGCTCGCCACGCTGCACACTGCCGGGGCTGCGTTGCTGCTGCTCGCCACCCTCGCGCTGCTGCGATCACTGAGTGCCCGATGACCACGCTCGCCCCCCACGCGCCGGCGCTGTGGCGCCGCTACCTGGAGCTCACCAAGCCGAAGGTCGTGGCGCTCATCACCTTCACCGCGATCGTCGGCACGCTGCTGGCGAGCCCGGGCGTGCCGCCGCTCGATGCGCTGCTGTGGGGCAATGCCGGGATCGCGCTCGCGGCGGCGTGCGCCGCCACGCTCAATCACGTACTCGACCGCCGCATCGACGAGCAGATGGCGCGCACCCGCAGCCGGCCGCTGCCGAGCGGCACGCTGAGCGAGCGCCGCGCACTCGCCTTCGCGGCGCTGCTCGGCGTCACCTCCATGGCGCTGCTCGCGTTCCTGGTGAACCTGCTCACCGCAGTGCTCACCTTCGCCTCGCTCATCGGCTACGCGGTGATCTACACCGTGTGGCTGAAGCGCGCGACCTCGCAGAACATCGTCATCGGCGGGGCGGCGGGCGCGGCGCCGCCGGTGCTGGGGTGGGCGGCGGTCACCAACAGCGTCGATCCGAACGCGCTGCTGCTGTTCCTCATCATCTTCGTGTGGACCCCGCCGCATTTCTGGGCGCTGGCGATCGCGCGCCGCGACGAGTACGCGCAGGCCGGCATCCCGATGCTGCCGGTGACGCACGGACTCGCCTACACGCGCCTGCAGGTGCTCCTGTACACCGTGCTGCTCACGGTGGTGACGCTCATGCCGTTCCTCACCGGCATGAGCGGTCTTCTGTACCTGGCGGTCGCGTTGCTGCTGAACGCGCGCTTCCTCTACCACGCGCTCGCGCTCAAGA
>DATHQM010000010.1:0-89457 GCA_035482695.1 Steroidobacteraceae bacterium
TGGCCAGATCAATACCGACAGCTGTAATATTCATCGCGGACGCTCCCATTCTCGTTAAGTGGTCGTCAGACACTTCCACTTTGGCACATCGATGCCGTTTAGAGGGTGGGGGCGTCCATCCCATTGCTTTCGGGAAGCGAACCACGGGGCGACGCTTCGCTACTCCGACAGGGCATTGCGGGTCATCGGGTCGCGCTTGAAGCTGCCTGCCAGCCCCGCGCTCGGTCGACTTTCGGTAGACTTCATCGCGCTGTGTTCTATGGCTCCAGAATCTGCGGCTCACTGAGAATCCTGCTTGCATCGATCGTTGGGGCGGCGTGCCTGGCGGCATCCGCGGCCGGCGCGTCCCAACCAGATCGCCTAGCCGCAAACGCGGACGGACACGAACTCACTATATGGTCGCGCCTGCCAGCGCATCCCAAAGCGGCAGTCGTCCTGGTACACGGCCGCACCTGGAGCGCGAGGACGGCTTTTGACTTCGAGTCGCAAGCCGCGAGTCGCTCATTACTCCGCAGCCTTGCCGAAGCGGGTTTCGCGACATATGCCGTAGATCTACCGGGTTACGGATCGACCGAGCGAACCGCAACCGGCTGGCTTTCACCAGCGCATGCCGCCACGGATGTTGAATCAGTCATACGATTCGTCGCACAGCGTCACCCCGACCTTGCGCCGCCGGTATTGATCGGTTGGTCGCGTGGCTCCAAGATCTCGGCGTTGGTCGCGACGCGAGGGAATGAGCCGCTTAGTGCGCTGGTGCTGTACGCGTTCAATTTCGATCCTGACGCGCCGCCCCTTTATGGACCCGCAAACGGATCCGCGCCTAGCGTGCGAAATACGGCCGAAGCGGCTCGCTCCGACTTCATATCGCCGAAAGTAGCAAGCCAAGACTTTGTTCGGGATTTCGTGCATACCGCTCTGACAAACGACCCCATACAGGCCCCCGTATGTTGCGACGTTGAATTTCGTTCCATTCGCCCAGAATCGATCCGGGTGCCGACGCTCCTGATTCACGGTGCCCGCGATCCAGCTTTCAAACCAGCCGTCGCGTCTGCATTTTTCGGACGACTGGCGACCTCGGAACGCCGGTGGGTGATCGTGGCCGAAGGTGACCACGCCGCGCATCTCGAGGAAACCACAACGGAAGTGACGACAGCAATCGTGGACTTCCTGCAGGCTGCATTGGTCCCGGTCGGCCATGATTGACCATCAAGCCGAGCGGCAGCTTCCGGGCCATGTTTCCGTCTGCTCGAATGTCTCATGCTGGCCGCCTGCTGCCGGATGCGCATGTTGGAACCGGTTACTCGGCTGGTGACAGTCCAAAATGGGGAAAGCTGACCCGGTGCTGCCATTCACGAGGGCGGCTTTGCGGCACCCCACCACCCACCGATAAGTCACCAAACTTAGGCGATATAATCGTTTTCCGCCGACCTCGGGGAGAATCGACATGAGCCGACCGTTAATCATTCTTGGACTGCTGTTGTGCCTGCCCGCCCTCGCCGAGCCGCAAGGCGACAGCGGTCCTCCGGCGGACATCCTCGCGGTCCGGAATATCGAGATAACGTTCCACACCGCCGGCAGCGTCCTCCCCAACAAGGATCTCGATCTGATGATGAGTCTGTATGCCGACGACGCTGTGCTCACTGACACCGCGCACGACAACAAGGTGTACCGGGGCAAGGAGCAGGTACGTACCTACTGGGTGGACGTCAGCGGTCCATTCCGCCCCGAGCATCACTGGATCGGCTACACGCCGGCGATGCGGATCAAGAGTCATGTGACAGGAGACAGTGCCACGCTCTACTTCGAGTGCCTGTGGATGGATGTGGACAGTAATGCCATCGGCGCGCACGCCTTCACCTCGATGGATCTCGCGCGCGTCAACGGGCATTGGCTGGTCAAAGGCATCAAGGTTGGCAAGGTCGACAAGCTCTAGAGTCTCGCAGCCCGGGTTGTCTGCTTGCGGACGGCGATTTCGTATAGCCGAAGGACGGCTTTTGGCCGCACCCCGGACCCGGACACATTAAGGCTTTGCCCCGGGTGTATCGACCGCCTTGTTCAACCGGCTAGTACTGATCGAGGATCGGAAACCGGTAATCGTCGACGCCGTGTGTGTCGACAAAGATCATGCCGACGGACACCCCTGCCGGGCAGGGCGCCTGGGTCTGCCTGCGGCCGTCGTATTCAAATGTGTTTTTGGGATCGACGCAGAAGTTGTACTTGCCCGTCCATTTGACGGAGGAGTTGGCGGCGGAATAGGCGAAGAAGTAGAAATCGTCGAAGCGAATCGGGAAGGGATTGATTACTACGCACGATCCCCTGGCAATCGTCTTCCAGCCCAGGCTTTCCGCGTCGATCACGCGCTCGCCGGTGGTTTGATCCTGTGCGTACCAGGTGCGGGCCGTCGCGACGATAAGCTTGTCCTGGGAGGTGCGGTTGCAGAGCGTGAAACCGGCGAACGCCAGATGAGGGCTGAAGAGCGCGACAGAGACGATCGCGGCGAAGTAAGTTGGCCTCACAACAGGCCTCCTGCGGGTGGATTGGGCAAGAAAATTCTACCCGATTCCCCGCACACCTCGGTTGGCATGTCAGGGCTACGTCGCTCGTCGCTGGATTGCAGCGCCCGGCAGGTAGACTGACCCCATGCCGACCGTCCATTCGCCCGGTGAGCGCCGCCGGTGGCTCGCCCTCTACGTGCTGTGCCTCGGCGTTCTGATGATCGTGCTCGACACGACCATCGTGAACGTTGCCCTGCCCTCGATCCGCGCCGACCTGGGCTTCAGCGACGCACGCTTGAGCTGGGTGGTCAACGCTTACATGCTGACCTTTGGCGGTTTCCTGCTGCTCGGCGGGCGGCTGGGGGATCTGTTCGGCCAGCGCCGCATGTTCCTCCTCGGCACCGCTTTCTTCACGCTGACATCGGTCGGCTGCGGGCTCGCGAGCACCCAGGCGCTGCTGGTGGCCGCCCGTGCGGTGCAGGGACTCGGCGGTGCGGTGATGAACGCAGTGGCGCTGTCACTCATCGTGAGCCTCTTCACGACGCGTGGGGACCGCGCCCGGGCACTTGCGATCTACGGCTTCGTGTGCGCGAGCGGCGGCAGCATCGGGGTGCTGCTCGGCGGGCTCCTGACCAGCACGCTCAACTGGCACTGGGTGTTCCTGGTCAACCTGCCGGTCGGGGCTGCGGTGTTTGCGCTGTGCCGGCGTCTGGTGCCGGAGGGCCGAGGCACGGCCGCCGGTGCGCGGCTCGACGTGGGCGGCGCGGCCAGCGTCACCGCTGCGCTGATGCTGGCCGTGTACGCGATCGTCAACACCAGCAGCGCCGGCTGGAGCTCGCGGCGCACGCTGATACTGCTTGGCGCGGCGGCTGCGCTGTTCGTGCTGTTCCTCGCTGTGGAGATGCGGGTTCGCGAGCCGCTCGTGCCGCTGCGGCTCTTCCGCCTGCGCAATCTCGCCGTCGCCAACGTGGTTGGCGCGCTGTGGGCCGCCGGCATGTTCGCCTGGTTCTTCATGTCGGCGCTCTACATGCAGCTGGTGCTCGGCTACGACGCGCTGCGTGTCGGGCTCGCGTTCCTGCCGGCGAATCTCATCATGGCGGCGTTCTCGCTCAGTCTCTCGGCGCGGGTGGTGATGCGCTTCGGCCTGCGCCGTCCACTGACCGCGGGCCTGATGCTCGCCGCCGCGGGGCTGGCGCTGTTCGCGCGCGCGCCGGTCGCGGGCTCCTTCATCAGCGACGTGCTGCCGCCCATGGTGCTGCTCGGGGTCGGCGCGGGCCTCGGCTTCAATCCGGTGCTGCTGGCCGCCATGGGCGACGTGCGCGCCGAGGAGTCGGGCCTCGCCTCAGGGATCGTCAACACCTCGTTTCTGCTCGGTGGCTCGCTCGGCCTCGCAACCCTCGCAAGCCTCGCAGCGACCCGCACCGCCGCGGTACTGGCTGCGGGCGCCGAGCACTCCGCGGCGTTGGCAGGCGGTTATGGGCTCGCGTTCCTCGTCGCGGCGCTGTTCGCCGGCGCCGGCGGCCTGTTAGGTGGGGCTTTGCTGCGCAGCGGGGCGAGGCCGGGCGCCGCGACGCTCGGGGAGCAAGCCCGCTGAGGGCCGACCCTGCGCGCCGCTACTCGACCGGCACGCTCCACGGCGCTGCCGTCCTCGAGGCGGCCGCAAAACGCGGCGCTGTTGCTCGGCTGTGTATGATTAGCGCAGCTCCGGGCGCGCGATTGCGGCTCGGTCCGCTGCGGGGAGGTTTCAGATGCGTCACTGGCCGCTAGCAATTCTGACCTGCGCACTGTTGCTGGGCATCGCGACCGGCATCCGCGCCGCCGAGAGCATTCCGCCGGTGAGCAATATTCAGGTGGCGCATCCGGCGCTGCGCTTCAATCCGCTCTCGCGCTGCCCGCAAATCCGCCAGACCTCCCTGGACGAGGCGGGAGCTGCGGTGGTGCTGTTCCTGGTCGGTCCCACCGGGGTTCCCTCGCATGCGTCGATCAACTCGCCACTCTCGTCCGACGGCCTCGACGCTGCCGCCACCACCTGCGTGCTGACGCTGCGCTTCCAGCCGGCCACGCGCATCGGCGACGGCGCGGCGATCGACTCCTGGCAGGAGATCGCGTGGAAATGGGCGCCGGCGCAGCGCAACGCCGCCACGGCGCCGACCGCGTCCGCCTCGCCCACAGCACCGCTGGCAGCGGCCGCGCCGGCTGGCGGTGCGGTAGACGCCGCAGCCGTGCACGGATCGCCGGGTGCCGCGCGCGCCGCCGAGGTGCGCGTTTGCGTCGATGCGAGCGGCAGACTCGTGCAGCAGCCGACCCTGGTTCACTCCTCCGGAGACAGCTCCTTCGACGCGGCGGCGCTGGCCTTCGCCAGGTCCGGGGCGGACGCAAAACCCGCGCCGGGCTGCCTGCGCGTGAGGGTCGGCCGCGAAGACTGAGCATCGACCGGCAGCGGCACCGCGCCGCAACTGGCGCGCCTCTTGAGGCGCATCTGAGCGCATCGACCGCCGCCCTTCAGGGCTCGGTGGTCAGCGTACGTCCGTAGTCGCTCAGCAGAATCTGGATGCCGAGGTAGCCCATGAACTCGACCTGGCCGGGAGAGTTGCCGGCGAGGCTGCGGCCTGCCATGAACAGCAGGATGAACCCGCGATGCAGCTTGTAGCGGCCGCCGATATCGAGCGTCGTCACGTCGGGGGCAGCGCTGCGCACATGATCGTCGTAGATCTCCGCATCCAGCTCCAGGCGCGGCGTCAGCTCGCGCCCGGCGACCAGCCCGACTATGTGCTCGTGGTCCCCGTGCCAGGGAATGTAGCCGCCCACTTCCAGATCGAGGTTGACCGGGCCGACCTTCCTCGCCACTTCCAACGGCAGGAACAACCGCGGGCCATCCACCGCGATGCCGTTGTGCCGCGCCGCGTCTGAGCCGCTCGTCTGATACATCGGAAAAATCGATGCCTGCCAGCCGTCCTCGCCCTGATCGAGAAAACGCCATTTGACGCCCGGATTTGCGTTACCCCAGCCGCTCGCCGGCGGCTCCCCGCTGCGGGTCTGCACCACGTAAGGGACTTCCCAGGTCAGCTGGATGCGCTCGCCCACCCCATAGTTCACATCGAGCTGGGGGAGCTGCCAGGACGAGGTGCCGGCAAGGGTGGTCTGCATCGCGGCGATGTTGATCTCCCAATTGCCATTGCCGGGGGTTCCCGGATCGTTGGTGAGGAATGGCGGACCGGCGTCGGCACGCACCAGAGCCGGCAGTGCGAGCGCGGCGCCCAACAGGCAACAGGTGGCGGTGAGGTGCGGGGTGCGGGGCAAGGACTCAATCATCGCCGGCTCTGGCATCCTGTGCGTGGCAAGTGCGCCGGCAAAGAATGCCATGTCATGATGGCGCGCAGTGTCCCTCTCCTTGGCAGTTGCGCCCGAGCCCTACCCGATGGCAAGCAAACGCCCAACGACGGCACCCAGAGCCCGGCGGCAGTCCGCTAAGCGCCGCTGCCGCTGGGCGACGGACGCCGCGCAGGACATGCAGCGCTACCACGACGCCGAATGGGGGCGCCCGGTGCACGAGGACCGGCGGCTGTTCGAGATGCTCACGCTCGAGGGTGCGCAGGCCGGGCTGTCATGGTCGACGATCCTGCGTAAGCGCGCCGGCTATGCCCGGGCGTTCGCCCGGTTCGACCCGCGCCGTGTGGCGCGCTTCGATGCCCGGCGCCGCGCGGCGCTATGTCGCGACGCGGGTATCGTGCGCAACCGCCTGAAGATCGACTCCACCGTGAGCAACGCGCGCGCCTTCCTGGCGGTGCAAAGAGAATTCGGCTCGTTCGACCGCTACCTGTGGTCGTTCGTCGCGCGCCGCCCGCTGATCAATCGGCCGCGCGGCGGCGAGCTGCCGGCGCGCACGCCCTTGAGCGACGCCGTGTCGCGCGACCTTGCCCGGCGCGGCTTCCGCTTCGTCGGCAGCACCATCGTCTACGCCTTCCTGCAGGCGGTCGGCGTGGTGAACGATCACTGCCGCGACTGTTTCCGCTGTCCGCGGCGCGCGCCGCCCGCAGCGCGCCGCGCCCGCCGCCCGCAGTAGCCTTCGGACGCAGGCGCCTCTTAAGATAGTGACCCGATCCAACCCGTTCAGGACGTAAGTCTTATGAAGGTATTGCCTGCGATGGCCTGCACCGTGGCGCTCGCCGCGGGAGCGGTCTATGCGGATTGCCCCTATCCGGCGGCCCCGGCGAAAATCCCCGACGGCGCCACCGCAACGCTCGAGGACATGCTCGCCGGACAAAAGGCGGTCAAGGAGTACGAGAAGGCGATCAACGACTACAACGCCTGCATCGACAAAGCGCTCGAGGACGATATCGCCAAGGGCGGCGATCAGCTCAAGCCGCAGCAGAAGGCCGACATGCAGAAGATCGAGGCGCAGAAACACAACGCCGCCGTCGACCAGCTGCAGAGCGTCGCGGACCGATTCAACGAGCAGATCAAGGTCTTCAAGGCCCGGACCGCCGACAAGAAGGGCTGAGTGCTGACTCCGGCCGAGGCCGACCGGCTGATCGGCCAGCATCTGCAGTGCCTGCCGGTGGAGTCACTGCCGCTGGCGCAGTGCGCCGGCGCGGTGCTGCGCGAGAACATCTATGCCGAGCGCGATCAGCCGCCTTACGATCGCGTCGCCATGGACGGCGTGGCGCTGCACAGCGAGGCGGCGAGCTCCGGCACGCGCTCCTTTCGCATTCAGGCGATGCAGGCGGCCGGGGACGCACCGCTCGCACTCGCCGCCCGCGGCAACTGCATCGAAGTGATGACCGGGGCGATGCTGCCCTCGGGCTGCGACAGCGTGGTGCCGGTGGAGGAGCTCAGCGTCGAGCGTGGGCACGCGGCACTGGCACCGCAGGTGCGCGTCGAGCCGTGGCGCAACGTACACCGCCGCGGCAGCGACACGCGCCAGGGCGCGCTGCTGATCTGCGCCGGTCGGCGGCTGCGGCCGCCGGAGATCGCGGTGGCCGCCGCCGCCGGCATGGCGCGCGTTCGCGTCAGCAGCCAGCCGATGCTCATCGTCATCTCCACGGGCAACGAGCTGGTCGAGCCCGGTGAGCCGGTGCTCGCACACCAGGTGCGCCGCTCCAACGTCTACGCCGTGGTGAGCGCGCTGCGCGAGCACGGCTTTCAGCGCGTGGCGGACGATCACCTCATGGACGATGCCCGGGAGCTGCGCGAACGGCTGCGCTTCCACCTCGAGACCCACGACGTGCTGGTGCTCTCGGGTGGTGTCTCCATGGGCCGCTTCGACCTGGTTCCCGCGGTGCTCGAGGAACTCGGCGTGCGTACGATTTTTCATAAGGTAGCGCAGCGACCGGGCAAGCCGTTGTGGTTCGGCATGGCCCCCTCGGGCGCTGCGGTGTTCGGCCTGCCTGGCAACCCGGTGTCGACGCTCGTGTGCTTCGCACGCTACGTGTTGCCGGCGCTGCGCGGCGCGCTCGGGGAGAGCTCCCTGCCCGCCTCGCGCCTGGCGCTCGCCGCGCCCCTCACCGTGACGCCGCCGCTGACGCATTTCATTCCCGTGCGCCTCGAGCAGGATGACTGGGGGCGTGACTGGGCGGTGCCGGTGCCGACCAACGGCTCGGGCGACTTCACCGCGCTCACCGCCACCGATGGTTTCGTCGAGCTGCCGCCCGGGCCGAATACCTATCCCAAGGGCTTCGTGACGCGGCTGTATCGCTGGTGAGCCTTGCGGGAGGGCCCCGCAGCCCCCATCCAGCACTAACGGCCGTGCGCCTCGTTGGTGGCATAGCCATTTGCCCCGCGCGGTGCCCATACTTGCAACACCATGCCTCGTGAAGTCGTCGTTCCGCTGCACGCCCTGCCCGCGCCCCGGGATGCGCTGTCGCGACCGATGCGCGACCTGCGCATCTCGGTCATGGACCGCTGCAATTTCCGCTGCCCGTACTGCATGCCGCGCGAGACTTTCGACGAGCGCTACCGCTTCCTCAGCTCACCCGAGCGGCTGTCGTTCGACGAGATCGTGCGGCTCACGCGGCTGTTTGCGCAGCTCGGCGTACGCAAGCTGCGCCTCACCGGCGGTGAGCCGCTGTTGCGCGCCAACCTGCCCGACCTGATTGGCGACCTGACGGACGTTGGCGGCATCGAGGACGTCGCGCTCACCACCAACGGAATCCTGCTGGCGCGCTACGCCGCCGAGCTCAAGGCGGCCGGTCTGCAGCGCGTCACGGTGAGTCTCGACAGCCTCGACCCGCAGGTGTTCACGCGCATGAGCGGCGGCTTCGGCGGGGTCGCGGAGGTGCTCGATGGCATCGAGCACGCGCGCCGCGTCGAGCTCACTCCCGTCAAAGTCAACGCCGTCGTGCAGCGCGGGGTGAACGATCACACGGTTCTCGAGCTGGTGGAGCACTTCCGCGGCACCGGGGTCGTGGTGCGCTTCATCGAGTACATGGATGTCGGCAACCGCAACCACTGGCGCTCCGAGCTGGTGGTGCCGTCGAAGGAGCTGATGGCGCAGATCGGCGCCCGCTGGCCGCTCGCGCCGCTCGAGGCGGGTTACCGCGGCGAGGTGGCGCGCCGCTACGCGTTCGCCGACGGCAAGGGTGAGATTGGCTTCATCTCCTCGGTGTCGCAGCCGTTCTGCGGCGATTGCTCGCGCGCACGGCTGTCCTCGGACGGCATGCTCTACACCTGCCTGTTCGCGAGCCACGGCACCAGCGTGCGCGATGCGCTGCGCGGCGGCGCGAGCGACGAGCATCTGCTCGAGCTCATCCGCGGGGTGTGGACCAAGCGCACCGACCGCTACAGCGAGCAGCGCGCCAACCTGCGCCGCGCCGCGGCGGATGAGCGCAAGGTCGAGATGTTCTACATCGGTGGCTGATGGCGCCGCGCGCCCTGACACACCTCGACGCGCGCCGCCGGCCCGCCATGGTGGACGTGGGGGACAAGCCGGTGACGCACCGCGTGGCGGTCGCCGAGGCGCGCCTGGTGCTGCCGCTCGCGGTGGGCCGCGCGCTGCGCGCCAGCGGCCATCGCACCAGCAAGGGCCCGGTGTTCGACACCGCGGTCGTCGCCGGCGTAATGGCGGCCAAGCGCACGCACGAGCTCATCCCCTTCTGTCACCCGCTGGCGCTGGAGAACTGCCAGCTGCGCATCGAGCACCGGCGTGCCAGCGAGATCGTGGTGCGCTGCGAAGTCTCGGTGCATCACCGCACCGGCGTCGAGATGGAGGCGCTCACCGGGGCTGCGGTGGCGGCGCTGACGATCTACGACATGTGCAAGGCACTGTCGCACGACATCACGATCGCCAGCGTGCGGCTGCTGGCCAAGGCCGGCGGCCGGCGCCGCTTTGCGCGCCGGGCGCAGCGGCGGCACTCATGAGCGCGGCGCCAGCACCCGGCCCCGCCCTCGCACCGCTCTACGGCTTGCTGCTCGCCGGCGGCCGCAGCACGCGCATGGGGCGCGACAAGGCGGCGCTCGCCTACGACGGCAGGCCACAGCTCGAGCGCGCCATGGCGCTGCTGCAGCCGCACGTGGTGCGGGCATTCGTCTCGGTGCGCGCCGAGCAGGCGGCCGAGCCGCTGCGCGCGCGTTATGCGCAGATCGCCGATAGCCACGAGGGCATCGGCCCGGTGGCCGGTCTGCTCGCCGCGCAGCAGCGTCACCCGGACGTCGCCTGGCTGGTGCTGGCGTGCGACCTCCCGCGGCTCGATGCGGCCACGCTCGCGCAGCTGGTGCGCGCGCGCGCGCCCGGGCGCGCCGCGACCGCCTATCGCTCGAGCCACGACGGCCTGCCCGAGCCGCTGTGCGCGATCTACGAGCCGCACAGCCACGCCGCGCTCGCGGCTGCCGTTGCTGCCGGCAGGTACTGCCCGCGCAAGTTCCTGCTGAGCGCGGACACGCAGCTGCTCGATGAGCCCAATCCGCGCGCGCTCGACAACATCAATACGCCGCAGGAATATGGATCTGTGAGCGAGGTGGGCGCCATCCAGGCCAGGCACATCACGGTGCAGTACTACGCGCTGCTGCGCGAGCAGGCGGGCCGGCGCGAGGAGGCGCTCGCGACCGCGGCGCGCACCCCGCAGGAGCTGTACGCCGAGCTCGCCCGGCGCTACCCGTTCACCCTCGCGCCCGAAATGCTGCGCGTCGCGATCAACAACGAGTTCCGCGACTGGTCGACCCCGCTCGCAGAGGGCGATGCGGTGGTATTCATTCCGCCGGTCGCCGGGGGCTGACGGCGATGAGCGGCTTTCGCTTCAGCCGTACGGCGCTCGAGCCCGGGCGGCTGCGCGCGGCGCTCGCCGATCCCGCCTGCGGCGGCTACGCCGCCTTCGAGGGCTGGGTGCGCGACCACAACGAGGGCGCGCCCGTGCGGCGCCTGGAATACGAGGCCTTCGAAGCGCTCGCGGTGCGCGAAGGGGAGCGCATCCTGGCGGAGGCCGTGGAGCGCTTCGGCGTGGCGCGCGTCGCCTGTGCGCACCGGCTCGGTGAGCTCGCGGTCGGGGAGCTCGCGGTGTGGGTCGGGGTCAGCGCGCCGCACCGCGACGAGGCCTTCCGTGCCTGCCGTTACATCATCGACGAGGTCAAGCACCGCCTGCCGATCTGGAAGAAGGAGCACTACCTGAGCGGCGATTCCGGCTGGGTCAATTGCGAGCGTTGCGCGGCCGGGGCGGGCGCCGCGACGACCCACGCGCACCCGCAGCGCGACTGAGCCGTAAGCGCCTTGCGCGCACCCTTCACGGGCGCAGCTGCCCGCTGCCGCGCACCAGGTACTTGTAGCTGGTGAGCTGCTCGACCCCCACCGGACCGCGGGCGTGAAAGCGGTCGGTGGAAATGCCGATCTCCGCGCCCATGCCGAACTCGCCGCCGTCCGCGAACTGAGTCGAGGCGTTGTGCAGCACGATGGCGCTGTCCACTCGCTGCAGGAACGTTTCCGCGGTGGCGGCGTTCCCGGTGACGATGCACTCGGTGTGCGCCGAGCCGTAGCGCGCGATGTGCGCGATGGCGGCATCGACCCCGTCCACCAGCCGCGCGGCGATGATCGCGTCCAGGTACTCGGTGTACCAGTCCTGCTCGGTTGCGGCGTGCACGCGTGCGTCGACGTTGCGCACTGCGGCGTCGCCGCGCACCTCGCAGCCGGCATCCAGCAGGTCGCGCACGATGGGCGCAAGGTGCGTCGCCGCGCAGGCGCTGTCGACCAGCAGCGTCTCGGCGGCGCCGCAGATGCCGGTGCGGCGCATCTTCGCGTTCAGCGCGATGCTGCGCGCCATCGGCAGGTCGGCATCGCGGTCGACGTACACGTGGCAGTTGCCCTCGAGATGGCCGATCACCGGGACGCGCGCCTCGCGCTGCACGCGCTCGACCAGCGAGCGGCCGCCGCGCGGCACGATGACGTCGAGGTACTCGCTCATGCCGGCGAGCAGGTAGCCGACCGCGGCGCGATCGGTGGTCGGCACCAGCTGGATACAGGCGCCAGGCAGCGCGGCGCTCTCCAGGCCGCTCGCCAGACACTCGTGCAGCGCGCGGCTTGAGTGCTGGCTCTCGGAGCCCGCGCGCAGGATGGTCGCGTTGCCGGACTTCAGGCACAGCGCCCCGGCGTCGGTGGTGACGTTGGGGCGGCTCTCGTAGATGATGCCGATGACTCCGAGCGGCACCACGACGCGCTCGATACGCAGCCCGTTGGGCCGCTCCCAGCGCGCCACCGTGCGGCCGATCGGGTCGGGCAGTGCGATCACTTCCTCGATGCTCGCGGCGATCGCCGCGACGCGCGGCTCGTCGAGGCGCAGCCGCTCGAGGCGCGCCGCGCTCAGGTGCGCCTGGCGCGCCGCGGCCAGGTCGCGCTCGTTGGCAGCGAGGATCACCGCGCGCTGCCGGCGCACCGCCGCCGCTGCCGCCGTCAGCGCGGCATCCTTGCGCGCAGTGGGCGTCTGGCCCAGCACGGCCGCGGCCGCCACCGCCGCGCGCCCGAGCTCCTCCATCAGTGCTGCGATCGCGGCGTCCACGCGCGCACCTCTCTAAGGCACCGGCTGCGCGAGTGCCGCGGCGGCGGCGGCGCTGCCCTCGCCGCTGCGCAGCAGCACCAGGTTGTCGCGGTGGATCATCTCGTCGCGGCCGCGAAACCCCAGCAGCTGCGCGATCTCCGCCGAGCGGCGCCCCATGATGCGGGCGGCGTCGGCGTCGGAGTAGGCGATGATGCCGCGGGCGACCTCGGCCCCTTCGGCACTGACCACGCTCACCGTGTCGCCGCGCTCGAAGCGCCCGCGGGTGCCGGTGACCCCGGCCGGCAGCAGGCTGCGCCCTTCGAGCAGCGCCCGCAGCGCCCCGGCGTCGATGGTGAGGGCGCCGGCGGGGCGCAGCGTACCTGCGATCCATTGCTTGCGCGCGGCGGCGGGCGTGGCCGTCGGCACGAACCAGGTGCAGTCGGCGCCCTCCTCGATGCGTCGCAGCGGATGCTTGTGCGCACCAGCGGCGATGCACAGGTGGCAGCCGGCGGCCATCGCGATGCGCGCGGCGACGATCTTGGCGCTCATGCCGCCCGAGCCGAGTTGTGAGGTCGAGCGTCCGGCCATCGCCTCGATCTCGGGGGTGATGTGGCGCACTTCGCGGATGAGCCGCGCGGCCGGGTCGCGGTTGGGATCGGCGCTGTACAGTCCCTCGACGTCGGAAAGCAGCAGCAGGCAGTCCGCGCCGCTCATCTGCGCCACGCGCGCGGCGAGCCGGTCGTTGTCGCCGTAACGGATCTCCGCGGTCGCCACGGTATCGTTCTCATTGATGACCGGCAGCGCGCCGAGTTCCAGCAGCGACTCGAGCGTGGCGCGCGCATTGAGGTAGCGGCGGCGGCGCTCGCTGTCCTCGAGAGTGAGCAGCACCTGCGCCACCGTCACGTCGTGGCTCTCGAGCAGCTCCTTGTAGGCGTGTGCGAGCCGTATCTGCCCCACCGCGGCCGCCGCCTGGCTCTCCTCCAGGCGCAGCGTTCCGTGCTTGAGCCCGAGGCGGCGGCGACCGAGCGCGATGGCACCGGAGGACACCAGGATCACGCGCTGCCCGCGCTTGCGCAGCCGCAGCAGGTCCTCGACCAGGGTTTCGAGCCAGGCACGGTTGACGCGCCCGCTATCCCCGTCCACCAGCAGCGTCGAGCCTACCTTCACGACAACACGTCGCGCCTGCGTCAGGGGCGCCGCCGAAGCGGGACGTGGGCCGTTCATGAAGGAAAACTATACGCATTCGGGCCGCGTTGCCCAACCCGACGGCAGCCCCTACACTTATCGACGGCGGAATGACTACAGGGTGGCGTTCGCGGTGAGCAGAGATTACGAGCCGGTGCCCGGCCAGTGGTACGAGAACCTCGAAGAAGAAGAACAGTTCCGCGTGCTGTCGGTGGACGAGGATTCGGAGCTGCTGGAGATCGAATATCTCGACGGCGACATCGAGGAGATCGACCTCGAGACCTGGCACGAGATGGATCTCGAGCGCATCGCCGAGCCCGAAGGCTGGTCCGAATCCGACGACGAGGACGAGGCCGAAGACGAGGACTGGGAAGAGGATGAGGACGACGACGAGGATGACGACGACCTGGACGAGGACGAGGACGACGTCGATGAAGAGCGGGATGAATATTAACCGCATCCGGCCTCGCTAGCTGACGACGCCGGCGGCACGCGCCGCCGCCCTTGAAAGGCCCCCGCCCCGGCCCCACGGTGGCCGACATCGGACCTTGACGGTAAAGTGCCTTGGCAGGCTTGGCCGTTCGGTGCCGCTACCCCTTTGTTACTGCAGGCTTACCGCTCATGAAACGCATCGTGCTGTTCCTCGCCACCAACCTCGCCGTGGTGCTGCTGCTGTACGTGGTCGCCGAGGTCACCGGCCTCAACGCCTGGCTGACGATCCACGGCGGCAGTCTCGGCGGACTGCTGGTGTTCTCGGCGTTCTTCGGCTTTGCCGGCTCGTTCATCTCGCTGGCGATGTCGAAGACGATCGCCAAGATGTCGATGGGCGTGCGCGTCATCGGCCCGCAGTCGGCTGATCCGAACGCGCAATGGCTGCTCGGCGTGGTGCAGCAGCACGCGCGCGCCGTCGGGGTCGGCATGCCGGAAGTCGGCATCTTCGATTCCCCCGAGCCCAATGCCTTCGCCACCGGCGCCAGCCGCAACTCGGCGCTGGTGGCGGTGAGCACCGGGCTGCTGCAGCGTATGAATCACCAGCAGATCGAGGCGGTGCTCGGTCACGAGATGACCCACGTCGCCAACGGCGATATGGTCACGCTCACGCTGCTGCAGGGGGTGGTCAACACCTTCGTCATCTTCCTGTCGCGCGTCATCGGCAACATCATCGACCGCGCCGTATTCCGCTCGGAGGGCGGCCGTGGCATCGCCTCGTTCGTCACGGTCATCGTGCTGCAGCTGGTGCTGGGGATTTTCGCCAACATCATCGTCATGTGGTACTCGCGGCAGCGCGAATTCCGCGCCGACCGTGGCGGCGCGCAGCTGACCGGCAAGGACAACATGATCGCCGCGCTCGAGGAGCTCAAGCGCGTGCACCAGCCGCTGCCCTCGCAGCAGTTCGCCGCCTTCGGCATCGCCGACGGCAGCACCGGCGGCGGGCTGCGGCGGCTTTTCATGAGCCATCCGCCGCTCGATGAGCGCATCGCGGCGCTGCGGGCTCTCGACATCCGTTGACAGCGCCAATGCCAGCCGTTGAGGGCAGGCTGCGCGAGATCCTCGGCGTCGACGGCGTGCTGACGGATCCGGCCGACTGTGCGCCGTTCCTGGCCGACCACCTCGGGCGCTGCAGCGGGCGGGCCATGGCGGTGGTGCAGCCGCGCTCGGTGGCGCAGGTTGCGCAGCTGCTGGCGCTGTGCGACAGCGAGCGCATCGGCGTCGTGCCGCACGGCGGCAACACCAGCTACTGCGGCGGGGCGATCCCCGATACTTCCGGACAGCAGCTGGTACTGTCGCTGCGACGCTTGAACCGCATCCGCAGCGTCGATGTCACCAACTACTCCCTCACCGCGGAGGCCGGCTGCATTCTCGCGCAGGTGCAGCAGGCGGCAGAAACGGCCGGATGCTTCTTCCCGCTGAGCCTTGGCTCGCAGGGCAGCTGCCAGATCGGTGGCAATCTGTCGACCAACGCCGGCGGCGTCAACGTGCTGCGCTACGGGATGATGCGCGACCTGGTGCTCGGGCTCGAGGTGGTGCTGCCCGGAGGACGGGTGCTCGAAGGCCTCTCGGCTCTGCGCAAGGACAACACCGGCTACGACATCAAGTCGCTGTTTCTCGGCGCGGAGGGCACCCTCGGTGTGATCACCGCCGCGACGCTCAAACTCTTTCCCCAGATCCGCACCCGCGCCACGGCGCTGGCCGCGCTGCCGGACGTGCGCGCCGCGGTGACGCTGCTCGGCGAGCTGCGCTCGGCCAGCGGCGATCGCATCAGCTCGTTCGAGCTCATTTCGCGCGCCGCCGTCGAGCTCACCGCGCGCCACATCCCCGGGGTGAGCGATCCGCTCGACAAGCCCTACGACTGGTACGTGCTGTGCGAGCTGTCATCCTCGCGCGCTGCGGAGCCGCTCGACGAGGTGCTGGAGGAGGCGCTGGGCGCCGCCCTGACAAGCGGCACGGTGCTCGATGCGGCGCTCACCCGCAGCGAGCGCGAGCGGCTCGCGCTGTGGAAGCTGCGCGAGAGCATTCCCCCGGCGCAACGCCATGAAGGCGCGAGCCTCAAGCACGACATCTCGCTGCCGATCGCGGTGCTGGCGGATTTCGTCGCTCGTGCCGTGCCATGGGTCCGCAGCAACGTTCCCGACGGGCGGCTGGTGGCGTACGGCCACGTGGGCGATGGCAACCTGCACTTCAACATCAGCCAGTGTGCGGGCAGCGATCCGGACAGCTTTCTCGCCCGCACCGACGAGGTGCGGCGCGCGGTGCACGAGCTGGTGCGCGAATTCGGCGGCAGCTTCAGCGCCGAGCACGGCATCGGCCGCACCAAGGTGGCAGAGCTCGAACGCTACGCCTCCGCGGTCGAGCTGGAGCTGATGCGCGCGGTGAAGCGCGCCTTCGACCCGCAGGGCATCATGAACCCGGGGAAAGTGCTGCGCGCCTCATGACGCAGGCGCGCCGCGTGGTGGCTGGCCGCACGATCCGGGCGATGCTGCTGCTCGCCGTGCTGACCGCCTGCACGCAGCGCCAGCCCGCCGGCGCGCCCGCCAGCGCCGGCACGCTGGCCGCAACCCCCTCCGCCAGCGCCGGTCCCGCCGCACCCGCGCCTGAGGCGATGACGCATGCAGGACCGCGCATCACGCTCTCGCCGGACAACGTGCACATCGAGTACCACGTCTACGGCAGCGGCGAGCCCGCCATCGTGCTGGTGCACGGCTGGGCTGCCGATGCCAACTACTGGCAGGCACAGATTCCCGCCCTCGAAGCGCACTACACCGTGGTCGCGCTGAACCTGGCGGGCCACGGCGCCTCGGGCAGCAACCGCAGCGACTGGTCGATCGCCAACTACGCCGGGGACGTCGCGGCCGTGGCCCGCGCGATCCCCAATCAGCAGCTGATACTGGTCGGCCATTCCATGGGCGCCGCGGTGGCGCTCGCCGCCGCCCCGCTGCTCGGCACGCGCGTGATCGGCGTGGTAGCCGTCGAAGCGCTGCGCTCGGTCGGGCGGCCGGCGCTCGGCGCACACGAGCTCGACCGGCGCCTCGCACCGTTCAGCGCCGACTTCATCGGCAGCACGCGCAAGCTCGTCACCACCTCGCTATTCCGCAGCGATGCCGACCCGACGCTGGTGCAGAAGGTGGCCTACGACATGTCGCTCGAGCCGCAGGCCATCGGGGTCGCCAGCATGCGCTCGCTGCTGGCGCTGGATCTCGACGCGCTGCTGCCCGCCGTCCACGTGCCGGTTTACGCGATCAATTCCGATCTGTCCCCTACCGATGTCGCACGCATCCGCAAGGCACTGCCGGACTTCAGCCTCGACGTGCTCGACCACAGCGGGCACTTCCTCATGATGGAGGATCCGGCGCGCTTCAACCCGCTGCTGCTCAAGGACCTGGCGGCGATCGCCACGCGCGCCGCTCACTGAGCGAGCTCGTCCGAATCCGGAGCCATCGAACCACAGCGCACGGCGAGCCAGCCGATCTCGAGCGCGATCTGCTGCGCGTCGAGCTGTGCCCATGCGGTGGCGAGCGGCCGCTCGCCGTCCTGCTCCTGCAGCGACAGCAGCAGCGCGTCGCGCTCGAGCGAGAACGGCCAGTCGCGTCCGTGCAGCGTGAGGTTGAGCGCGCGTCCGTCGGGAGTCACGAAACGCCCGCGGCCGCCCTGCTCGTACAGATCGAGCGTCAGCAGCGGGCGCAGGTCGCGCGTCCGGCCGCTCGCGGACCATGCGATGCGGCAGGCGTACAGACGCCCCTCGTTTGGTTCGAAGCGGTTGAAGCCGATCACCTCCTGCTGCAGCTCGCCGTCGCTCTGGCGCAGCGTGCGCCGGCGGTACCAGTAGAGCTCCTCGCCGATCACCAGCTGGTAGTCGAGGTAGCGCTGCAGTGCGCCACTGTCATCGAGGCAGCGGTGACCGGTGGTGCCGCCGTGGAACTGGTCGCCGGCGCGCGTCAGGGTGAGCTCGCAGCCGGCAGCGGCCACCACGTCCTGCGGTGCGAGGCTGGCCGCGAGCTGCGGGCGATTGTTGAGGTGCGTCCAGCGCGCCGGGTCGACGAAGGTATAGAGCCGCGCGCGCACCGTGTGTGCGCCGTCCGCCGGCTCGAGCTGTATCAGCAGCTGGCGGCGCGGCTGGCGCGGCTCGTCCTCGAGGAACTCCTCGAGGTACAGCACGTGCGCGCCGAGCCAGGCGGCTGCCACCGGCGCCACGACGGTGCGCACGCGTCGTTCGCTGCTCTGCGGCCATAGCCGCGCGCCGCGCTCGAGCGTCATCACCACCTGCTCGCTGGAATCGCGCACCCCGGACCACAGCCGCGCCAGCGCGGCCACGTCGCTCTCGGGCGCAGCGACAGCCGCCAGCGACACGAGCCATAACGCCACCATGGTGCGACCGCGTCGGCGTGGCGCCTAGGTGTGGACCTAGGCGTCCCTGCGCATGCGCACCAGGCCTTCCTGCGCCGCGCTCGCCACCAACCGGCCATCGCGCGCGAACACGCTGGCGCGGGCGAAGCCGCGCGCGCCCGACGCGCTCGGGCTGTCGATGGCGTACAGCAGCCAGTCGTCGACGCGCAGCGTGCGGTGGAACCACATCGCGTGATCGATGCTGGCCATGACGACTTTCGGGGTGAGGAGCGAGGTGCCATGCGGCAGCGTCGCGGTGTCGAGCAGGAAGAAGTCCGACACGTAGGCGAGCAGCCGGCGGTGCAGCATCTCGTCCCCGCCGAGCGGCGCGACGGCGCGAAACCAGATCTCGCGCGCCGGCGCTGCGCGGCGCGGCTGCAGGTAATCGATCGGCTGCACGGTGCGGAATTCGAACGGCCGCGGCTGCTCGAAGAAGCGCCGCACGCGCTCGGGCAGCTGCGCCAGCAGCTGCGCGGGCGGTGCGCTCGAGTCGGGCAGGCTCTCGGGCGGGGGCACCTGCGGCATGGCGACCTGGTGTTCGAAGCCGCTCTCCTCCGCCTGGAAGGACGCGGTCATGTTGAAGATCTGCTGGCCGTGCTGGATGGCGACGATGCGGCGGTTGGAGAAGCTGTGCCCGTCGAGACTGCGATCGACCTCGTAGACGATCGGCGCGTTGCAGTCGCCGCGGCGCAGGAAGTAGGCGTGCAGCGAGTGCACCACGCGCTCTGCGACGGTGGCGGCAGCGGCCGACAGCGCCTGGCCGAGCACCTGGCCGCCGAACACCTGCGGACTGCCGATATCGCGGCTCGCGCCGCGGAACAGATTGACCTCGAGCTGCTCGAGCTCGAGCAGCTGCAGCAGGTCGGCGAGTCGCTGATCCACCGGCCTTTAGTCCGGCACCCCGAGCCGCTGGTGCATGACCGGGCTGGTAGTGGTGTACTGCAGGAACTGCTTCTTCTGCGGGTAGAGGTGGTGCTGGATCGCGAACGCGGCGAGCGCCGCCTCGTGAAAGCCTGACAGGATCAGCTTCTTCTTGCCCGGGTAGGTGTTGATATCGCCGACCGCGAACACCCCGGGTACGCTCGTCTGGAACCTCTCGGTGTCCACCTGCAGCGCCTTCTTCTCCAGCGCCAGTCCCCAGGCGGCGATCGGACCGAGCTTCGGATGCAGCCCGAAGAACACCAGCAGGCGCTCGGCGGGCAGCGCGTGCACGCTGCCATCGGGCGAGCGCACGTTGACGCCGCGCAGCGCGCCGCCGTCCACCAGCAGCGAGTGCGGCAGCGCCTCGTAGCAGCGCATGCGCCCGGCGGCCACGTGCTCGCGCATGCGCGCCACCGAGGCGGGCGCGGCGCGGAACTCGGGCCGCCGGTGCACCAGCGTCAGGCCTGCCGCCCGCGGCAGCAGCTCGAGCGTCCAGTCGAGTGCCGAGTCGCCGCCGCCGAAGATCACCAGCCGCTGGCCGGCGAGCTCCGCGGCGTTCTTGACGCGGTACTGGATGGCGCCGCCCTCGAAGACTTCCGCGCCCTCGACGCCTAAGCGCCGCGGCTGGAACGAGCCCAGTCCCGCGGCAATCACCACCGCGCCGGCATCGAACGTGAGGCCGCCCGAGGTGCGCAGCGTGAAGCGCCCGTCGGGTCGCGGCGCGAATTCCACCACCTCCTGGCCCAGGTGCAGCTGCGGTTTGAACGGCTTGATCTGCTGCAGGAGACGGTCGACCAGTTCCTGCGCCCCGCATACCGGCAGTGCCGGGATGTCGTAGATCGGCTTGTCGGGGTAGAGCTCGGCACACTGGCCGCCGGGGTGCCGCAGCGAATCGACCACGTGGGCGCCGATGCCCAGCAGGCCGAGCTCAAACACCTGGAACAGGCCGCAGGGTCCGGCTCCGATGACGACGACTTCGGCGCTGATGGGTGCAGCGGCGCCGCTGGGGGCAGGTGCGCTCAAGAGGACGACCTTCGCATGACGACGGGGACAATCGTATAGTACGCGGCGCAGGGCACGGCTTACAGGCCGGTGTCTGAAAGGAAACTGACTTGAGCTCCAATGCCGAACTGCACGCACGCCGCCAGCAGGCCGTGCCCCGGGGTGTCAGCAACTCGCTGGCCGTGTACACCGAGCGCGCCGCCAACGCGGAATTGTGGGATGTCGAGGGACGCCGCTACATCGACTTCGCCAGCGGCATCTCGGTGCTCAACACCGGCCACCTGCATCCGAAAGTCAGCGCGGCCATCGCGCGGCAGCTGGAGAAGTTCACGCATACCTGCTTCCAGGTGACGGCGTACGAAAGCTACGTGGCGCTCGCCGAAGCGCTCAACGCCCTCGCCCCCGGGCCCACGCCCAAGAAGACCATCTTCCTCACCACCGGCGCGGAGGCGATAGAGAACGCGCTGAAGATCGCGCGCTACCACACGCGCCGCTCGGCAGTGATCGCCTTCGCCGGCAGCTTTCACGGACGCACACTCGCCTGCATGAGCCTCACCGGCAAGGTGCAGCCCTACAAGGCCGGCTTCGGGCCGATGCTGCCAGAGGTCTATCACGTGCCCTACCCGATGCCCTACCACGGCGTGACGGTGGAGCATTCGCTGCAGGCGCTCGAGCAGCTCTTCAAGGCCGACGTCGATCCGGCGCGCGTGGCCGCGATCATCATCGAGCCGGTGCTCGGCGAAGGGGGCTTCTACGCCGCACCCCCCGAGCTGCTGCGCCGTTTGCGCGCGCTGTGCGACACGCATGGCATCGTGCTGATCGTCGATGAGATCCAGTCGGGCTTCGGCCGCACCGGGCGTATGTTCGCCGTCGAGCACGCCGGCATCGAACCGGACCTGATTACCATTGCCAAGAGCGTCGCGGGCGGCGTGCCGCTGTCGGCGGTCACGGGCAAGGCCGCGATCATGGACGCACCCGCAGCGGGGGGCCTCGGCGGTACCTTCGCCGGCTCGCCGCTGGCGTGTGCCGCGGGGCTGGCGGTGCTCGAGGTGATGCGCGAGGAGCGGCTGCTGGCGCGCGCCCAGGAGATCGGTCGCTTCATGAGCTCACGGCTCAAGGGGCTGCAGGTGCGCTTCTCCTGCGTGGGCGAGGTGCGGGCGCTCGGCGCCATGGTGGCGGTCGAGCTGGTGAAGAACGGCCGCGCGGAGGCGCCTGATCCGGAGCTCACCCGGGCGTTGGTACAGGCGGCCGGCCGCAACGGGCTGATCATTCTCTCGTGCGGCGTGTACGCGAACGTGATCCGCTTTCTCGCACCGCTCACGATTCCCGACGCCGTGCTCAAGGAGGGATTCCGTCTGTTCGAGCTGTCGCTCGAGGAGGCGGCCGGCACCGGCGTGCAGGTGAAGGCCGCGAGCTGACGCGGCGGGCGCGCTGCGCAGCGCTTAACGCCTCAGGCGCGCCCGGCGTTGGCGTCGGTCGGCGTGTGGAAGTACTCGCTCTCGGAAGCGAGTTGCTCGATGAGACGGTTGAGCTCCGCCATGCGCCCCTGCGCGGTGCTGATCGGCATGCAGTCCTGGCAACGCGGATCGCCGCAGGGCTGACGCGAGTACAGCCAGTACTGGATCGCCCCCGCCAGCAGGCCGTCGGCGATGTCCCACAGATCCGCGTCCTTGTCCTTGTCCGCGATGCGGTTGCCAAGGTCCACTGCCTTGGAGAAGGCAGCATCGAACGTATCAGCGAGCTCGGTCATGCTTTCCGCCGCCCCTCATCGTTAAGCACGTAGTATAGGGCAAAAGTACCCGCTTCCCGGCCCTCCCCGGGCCGTTCCCCCCCGCGCCGGTGCCCCCATGGTGCGCGCCGCGCACCGCGCGCACCGCCTCATGAGCCGCCGGCCGGCGGTAGTGGGATGTCCGCCACGGAAGACGTGTAGCGCAAGCGCGCATCATCGGACTGCAAGCTTCGTCATCCTGCGGATGCGGCTTTATGTCGCATGGTCGATCCTCATGAGTGAAACTGGGTCGTCGCATTTCCCCGAGGGCGCGCCCGCGCGGCCGCGCTGGCGGCTGCGTGCGCCACGGCTCGGCATCGCCTGGCGGCTGCTGCTCGGGCTCGCTGCCGTGGCGGCGGTGCTGGTTGCCGGCGAGGAGCTGGCGACGCGCACCACGCGCACCGCGCTCGAGGCGCTGCGCAGCATGCAGCAGGATCACCAGCCTCTCGCCCGCAGTGCGAGCACCGTGCTCGAGAAACTGGCGGCCTTCGACCGCGCGGTCGGCGAATACGTACAGGCGCACAACGGCGCCAACCCGGCTACCGTCAACGACGCCGGCACGGCGCTCGAGAGCGCTGTGGGCGCCTATTTCGATCGCGCGCCGGGTGCCGCGTCGGCCACGGCGGCCGACCTGCACGCGCAGATCACCCGCCACATCGACGGCGCCCGCGAGCTCGCCGGCCGCGCGGCGCAGCGCGCGCAATGGGCCGACGCGCGCCAGGCGGCGCTCGATCGCGTCTACCAGCGCGTCGCCGGGGCCGGTGGCTCGGGTCTCGCGATCAACGGCACACAGGTGGTCGCGCGACGTTCGCTCGCCGAGCTTGCACTCGCCATCAATGCGGTGCGCGGCAGCGTCGACAGCCCGGCGGTCATCGCGCGGCGCGAGCGCGATTTTCTGGCCGTGCTCGAGGCCCACCAGGCGGAGTTCGAAAGCTCGCCGGGCAAAGCGTGGCTCGGTCTGGTGCGCCAGGACTTCCAGCAGGCCGCGCGGCTGCGCCTGCAGATGGAGCGCTACGATGCGCAAAGCGGCCCCGAGTGGCACCGGCTGTTCGACGACGGCGCGACGATCACCGAGGCGGTGCAGCAGCAGCTGCAGCAGCCTGCGGACCGCGCGCTGCTGCAGGCAGTGGAACATGCCGCCGCCGCCACCGCCTCGGCCGAGTATACGCTGCGCGACACCGGCGCCGCGGTGCTCGCGCTGCTGCTGGTGGTCTCGGCGCTGCTCGCGGCCAGCATCAGTCTGCCGGTGCGGCGTCTCACCGCCGCCACGCGCCAGTTCGCCTCGGGCGATCGCGGCGCGCGCGCGCGGCGCGGCGGCTCCGCGGAGATCGACGAGCTCGCCGAGTCCTTCAACACCATGGCCGACCGCATCGCGGCGGCGGAAGCGGAGCTGCGTGCGCATCAGGCGGAGCTCGAGCAGCACGTGAGCGAGCGCACGCAGCAGTTGCACCACCTCGCACATCACGACCCGCTGACGCAGCTGCCCAACCGCCGCAAGCTCTCGGCCCATCTCGAGAGCGCGCTGGCGCGCGCCGGCCCGGGGCAGCGGCTCGCGCTGCTATTCGTCGACGTCGACAATTTCAAGTCGATCAACGATACCCTCGGCCACAGCTTCGGCGATCGCGTGCTGCAGCACATCGCGCAGCGCCTGCACACCACCAGCGGCGCCACCGGGCTGCTGGCGCGGCTCGGCGGCGATGAGTTCACGGTGCTCCTCGAGCAGGTCGGGTCGAGTGTCGAGGTCGAGCGCCACGCCGCCAAGATCGTCGCCACCCTGCAGCAGCCGCTCATGGTCGACGGTCGCGTGCTCACCACGAGCGCCAGCGTCGGCGCCAGCCTCTACCCCGACCATGCCGCGGACGCCGAGGGCCTGCTGCGCGCCGCCGACGTGGCGCTGTTTCGTGCCAAGGAGCTCGGCCGCAACCGCTACGCGCTCTACAGTCCCGCCCTGTACGACGCCGCCGCGCAACGCTTCCGCCTCGAGCAATCGCTGCGCCGCGCGATCGAGAGCGATCAGCTGCTGCTCATGTATCAGCCACAGGTGTCGTTGCACACCTTCGAGACGACGCAGCTCGAGGCGCTGCTGCGCTGGCGCAAGCCCGACGGGCGCATCGCTCCGGCCAAGGAATTCATCCATGTCGCCGAACAGACCGGACTGCTGCAGGACCTGACCGACTGGATACTGCGCACCGCGGCGACCGCCGCCGCCGCCTGGCGCGCGCAGGGCTGGCAGCGCGCCACGGTGGGCATCAACGTCTCGCCGCCGCAGCTCCTGGAGCGCGACTTCGTCGAGCACGTGGCACGTACCCTGGAGATGACCGGCCTGCCGCCGAGCGCCCTCGAGCTGGAGATCACCGAAACGGTGTTTCAGACCGGGCCGGCAACCATCGAGTCGCTGCGCCGCCTGCGCGCGCTCGGCGTCGCCATCGCGCTCGATGACTTCGGCATCGGTTACTCCTCGCTCACCTCGCTGGAGCAACTGCCCATCACGCGCGTGAAACTCGACCAGCAGCTGGTGGCGAAGGTGGACAGCAACCCGCGCTCCGCCGCCATCGTGCGCTCGATCGTGGCGCTGTGCCACGGCCTGGGCCTGCAGGTGGTCGCCGAAGGCGTCGAGCGCAACGCACAGCTGGAGTTTCTCGCCGGCTGCGGACCGATCGCAGTGCAGGGCATGCTGCTGGGGCAGCCGGTGGAGGCGGCCGCCGCGGCGGCCGAGGCGCAGGCAGCCGGCACCCGCGCCCGGCTGGCGCTCGAGGCTGCCCTGCAACTACCGCGCCGCGAGGGCGTGGATCCGCTGGTGTTCGTCGGCGCGCCCGCTCGGCGGCGCGTACCTTAGCAACCCGCGCGCAGCTGCGCTTGCCGTACGGCACACGGCAGGCCGCGGGGCTTGCTAGACTTTCCTGGTGCTACTGACCGACCAGGACATCTATCTCTTTCGCCAGGGCACATACTTCCGGGCATACGAGCAGCTCGGCGCCCATCTGCTGGCCGCCGCAGCGGGCGGCGGCGCGGCGGGCACGCGCTTCGCCGTGTGGGCACCTAACGCCAGCGCAGTCTCGGTCGTCGGTGATTTCAACGGCTGGCGGAGCGACTGCCACCCGTTGCGCGCCCGCAGCGACGACTCGGGAATCTGGGAAGGGGTGGTGGCCGGGGTGGCGGCCGGCGCGCTCTACAAGTACCACATCAGCGCCGCCAGCAGCGGCTTCGTGGGCGACAAGTCCGATCCCTACGCCTTTCGCACCGAGGCGCCGCCGCGCACCGCATCGGTTGTGTGGGACCTCGACTATCGCTGGAACGATGCGGACTGGCTGGGCCGGCGCGCCAGCAGCAACTCCCTCGGCGCACCCTGGTCGATCTACGAGCTGCACCTCGGCTCGTGGCGGCGCGTCCCCGAAGAGGGCAATCGTTACCTCACCTATCGCGAGCTGGCGCACGCCGTCGCCGACTACGTGAGCGCGCTCGGCTTCACGCACGTCGAGCTGTTGCCGGTGATGGAGCATCCGTTCTACGGCTCCTGGGGCTATCAGGTGACCGGTTACTTCGCGCCGAGCGCGCGCTACGGCACTCCGCAGGACTTCATGTACTTCGTCGACCACCTGCACCAGCGCGGCATCGGGGTGATTCTCGACTGGGTACCGTCGCACTTTCCCACCGACGCGCACGGCCTGGCGCGCTTCGACGGCACGTACCTGTACGAGCACGCCGATCCGCGCCAGGGCTTCCACCCCGAGTGGAGCAGCTCGATCTTCAACTACGGCCGTGCCGAGGTGCGCAACTTCCTCGCCAGCAGCGCGCTGTTCTGGCTCAAGACCTACCACATCGACGCGCTGCGCGTCGATGCGGTCGCCTCGCTCCTGTACCTCGACTACGGCCGTCGCCCCGGCGAGTGGATCCCCAACCGCTTCGGCGGACACGAGAATCTCGAGGCGGTGGAGTTCGTCAAGCAGCTCAACCTCGCCGTGTACCGCGATCACCCCGATACCCAGACGATCGCCGAGGAATCCACCGCCTGGCCGATGGTGTCACGGCCGACGTACCTCGGCGGCCTGGGATTCGGACTGAAGTGGAACATGGGATGGATGCACGACACGCTCGAGTACTTCCGCCACGATCCGGTGCACCGCAAGTACCACCACAGCCGGCTCACCTTCAGCCTCTGGTACGCCTTCAGCGAGAACTTCGTGCTGCCGCTGTCGCACGACGAGGTGGTGCACGGCAAGGGTGCGCTGATCGGCAAGATGCCCGGCGACGAGTGGCAGCAGTTCGCCGGCCTGCGGCTGCTGTTCGGCTACATGTGGACGCATCCGGGTAAGAAGCTGCTGTTCATGGGCGGGGAGTTCGGCCAGCGCCGCGAGTGGCATCACGACGAGAGCCTGGAGTGGCACGTGCTGCAGTACCCGCTGCACGCCGGCGTGCAGCGCTGGGTGCGCGATCTGAACGACCTGTATCGCCGCACGCCGGCGCTGCACGAGCTGGATTTCACCACCAGCGGCTTCCGCTGGCTGGAGTGCGAGGATGCGGAGCTGAGCGTCATCGCCTTCCTGCGCCTCGACAGCGCCGGAGCCGCGCTGCTGGTGGCGTGCAATTTCACGCCGGTGCCGCGCGGCGGCTACCGTGTCGGCGTGCCGCACGGCGGCCGCTGGCGCGAATGCCTCAACAGTGACGCACGCGACTACGGCGGCAGCGGCCAGGGCAACCTCGGTGCGCTGGACGCCGTCGCCAGCGGCGCGCACGGCTACCCCTGGTCGCTGCTGCTGCACCTGCCGCCGCTCGCCGTGGTAGTGCTGGCACCGCAATAGCGGAACAGGAGGCGCGCATGCCGGGGCAACGCACAGCCGGTGATCCGCTGTGGTTCAAGGACGCGATCATCTACGAGGTGCCGGTGCGTGCCTTCTTCGACGGCAACGACGACGGCTGCGGCGACTTCGCCGGACTCACACGCAAGCTCGAGTACATCCAGGATCTCGGCGTCAACACCATCTGGCTGCTGCCGTTCTACCCCTCGCCCGGCCGCGACGACGGCTATGACATCGCCGACTATCACAACATCCATCCGCAGTACGGCACGCGCGCCGAGTTCCGCGTCTTCGTGCGCGAGGCGCACCGACGCAACCTGCGCGTCATCACCGAGCTGGTGCTCAACCACACCTCCGACGCGCACCCCTGGTTCCAGGCGGCGCGCCACGCCGCGCCCGACTCGCTCAAGCGCAACTACTACGTCTGGAGCGACACGCCGCAGCGCTACGCGGGCACGCGCATCATCTTCCGCGACACCGAGACCTCCAACTGGAGCTGGGACCCGCAGGCCCAGGCCTATTACTGGCACCGCTTCTTCAGCCATCAGCCGGACCTGAACTTCGACAACCCGCACGTGCTGCGCGCCATGCTGCGCGTCATGGATTTCTGGATGCGCTATGGCGTCGACGGCTTCCGCCTGGATGCGATTCCCTACCTGGTCGAGCGCGAGGGCACCAACAACGAGAACCTGCGCGAGACGCACGAGATCATCCGCGTGATCCGCGCAGCGATCTCCGCCAAGTACCCCGATCGCATGCTGCTCGCCGAGGCCAACCAGTGGCCGGAGGACGTGCGCGACTACTTCGGCGACGGCCGCGACGAGTGCCAGATGGCCTACCACTTCCCGCTGATGCCGCGCATGTACATGGCGATCGCGCAGGAGGACCGCCACCCGATCGTGGAGATCATGGAGCAGACCCCGGACATCCCCGACAGCTGCCAGTGGGCCATCTTCCTGCGCAACCACGACGAGCTGACGCTGGAGATGGTGACCAGCCGCGAGCGCGACTACATGTACCAGTCCTATGCCGCCGACCCGCGCGCGCGGCTCAACCTCGGCATCCGCCGCCGCCTGGCACCGCTGCTGGACAACGATCCCGAGCGCATCAAGCTCATGAACAGCCTGCTGCTGTCGATGCCCGGCTCCCCGATCATCTACTACGGTGACGAGATCGGTATGGGCGACAATTTCTTCCTCGGCGATCGCAATGGCCTGCGCACGCCGATGCAATGGAGTCCCGATCGCAACGCCGGCTTCTCGCGCGCCGACCCGCAGCAGTTGTTCCTGCCGCCCATCATGGACCCGGTGTACGGCTACCAGGCCGTGAACGTCGAGGCGCAGACGCGCGACCGCTCCTCGCTCCTCAACTGGATGAAGCGCCTGCTGCAGGTGCGCGGCAGCTCGCAGGCGTTCGGCCGCGGCACACTGCGTTTCCTGCGCCCGGGCAACCGCCGTGTGCTCGCGTATCTGCGCCAGTACGGCGCCGACACCATACTGTGCGTGGCCAACCTGGCGCGCTCGGCGCAGCCGGTGGAGCTCAATCTGGCCGAGCACAAGGGCAGCGTGCCGATCGAGCTGTTGGGCCGCGCCGCCTTCCCGCCGATCGGCGAGCTGCCCTACCTGCTGACGTTGCCGGGCTACGCCTTCTACTGGTTCCGCCTCAGCCGCGAGGCCGCGGCGCCGCCCTGGCACGATGAGCGCGCGACGCCCGACGATCTGCCGGTGCTGGTGCTGGTCGATGGCTGGTCGAGTTTCTTCCCCGAGCGCGTCGCGCCGTGGCGCGCGGCACTGGCGAGCGGCCTGCGCCGCCAGCTCGAGGGGCGCGTGGTACCCGGCTACCTCGCCGCGCAGCGCTGGGCGCCCTCGGCCATTGCGCTCGAGGTGGAACCGGCGGCGCGCGGCGCGGGAGTGAGCGGCGCCACGCTCGCCGAGTGGGTGCCGCCGCCGGGGGCGCTCGATCGCTGGCTGGTCGGGCTGTTCGACATCGGCAGCGGCCTGCAGGCGGGACGCTACTTCCTGCCGCTGGCGATCGCGTTCGAGGACAGCGACGAGGCGCGCCACCGGCGGCTGCAGCCGGCGGCGCTGGCACGCGTGCGCCAGCAGGCGGCCACCGGCGTACTGGCGGATGCGGCCGCGGACGAGGATTTCTGCCGCGCCCTCCTCGAGACGATCGGCGCGGCGCAGGAGCTGCCGATGCAGCACGGGCGACTGCGCTGCGTACCCACGGCCGTGTTCCCGGCGCTGCGCGCCAGCCCCGGCGCCGAGCGCCCGGGGCTGTCCGCCGGCGCGCAGGGCACCAACACCACGGTGAAGATCGGGGATGCGTTCTTCCTCAAGATCTGCCGCCGGCTGCATCCGGGTGTGAGTCCGGGCGTGGA
Organism: Steroidobacteraceae bacterium; assembly: GCA_035482695.1. Classification (GTDB taxonomy): domain Bacteria; phylum Pseudomonadota; class Gammaproteobacteria; order Steroidobacterales; family Steroidobacteraceae; genus 13-2-20CM-66-19. The sequence continues at coordinate 29,385 of DATHQM010000010.1, forward strand.
GATCGGCCGCTACCTCACCGAGGAGGCGCACTTCGCCAACTGCGCACCGCTCGCCGGTTTCCTCGAGTACCAGGCCGCAGGCGGCGAGCGCTGCACGCTGGCATTGCTGCAGCAGTACGTCGCCAACCAGGGCGACGGTTGGGATTACACCGTGAACCACCTGGTGCGCTTTCTCGAGGAGCGGGTGACCCGCGCGCCGCTGCCGCCCGACGTGCACGGGCTGTACCTGGCGCTGGTGCGTACGCTCGCCACGCGCACCGCGCAGCTGCACCGTGCACTCGCTGCGGCCCGCGAGCCGCAGCTTGCCCCGCAGGCGCTCACTGCGGCCGACGTCGCCGCCTGGCGCGCGGCGGCACGCCGCACGGCGGCCGCCGCACTCAAGTTGCTCGGCGAACGCACCGCCCAGCTGCCAGCGGCGGCTGCCGCCGACGCGCGCACGGTGCTCGCGCGCCGCAGCACACTGCTGCGCAGTCTGACAGGCAAGGGTGCTGCAGTGCGGGGCGTCAAGACCCGCTGCCACGGCGACTATCAGCTGCGGCGCGTGCTGTTGAAACGCAACGACTTCGTCATCACCGGCTTCGAGGCCGCCGCCGCTGCGGGCGCGGCGGCGAGCGCGCGCTGCTCGCCACTGCGCGACGTGGCCAGCATGCTGCGCTCGTTTGCCAACGCGCGACGCATGGCGTTACAACAATGCTCGTTGATCCCGGCCGACGAGCGCAGCGGCTGGGAAGCGCAGCTCGATGACTGGGAACAACAGACGCGCCGCGTATTCGTATCCGTGTACGATGAGATCGCGCGCGAGGGCGGCTTGTACGCATCCTTTGCCGCCATGCAGCCGCTGCTGCGCGCCTTCGAGATTGAGGCCGCCTGCGTCGAGCTGCAACGCGAGCTGCTCGGGCCGCCCGAGTGGGCAGGCGTCGGGCTGCGCACGCTGGCCGCGCTGTCGGCCTGAAGAGGACGCCGACGCCTTCGTGGAATCCCAGCAAGCGAGAGGGATCATGGACGATCGCAGTCGTGGCGACCCGCCGGTGCACCGGCGGCATCACATGCCTTTCGGCGCGGAAATCGGCGCCGCGGGCGTGGTGCGCTTCGCGCTGTGGGCACCGCAGGCGCAGCGCGTCGAGCTGGTGCTGCCTGAGGCGCCGGCGCCGTGCCGCATCGCCATGCAGGCGCTTGCCGGCGGTTGGTTCGCTCTCGAGACCGACGCCGCGCGCGCCGGCACCCTGTATCGCTTTCGCATCGACGGCGGCCGGGAGGTAGCCGATCCGGCCTCGCGCTGCAATCCGCAGGGCGTGCACGGCCCGAGCGAAGTGATCGATCCGGCGGCCTATGCGTGGCACGATACGGACTGGCGCGCCCCGCCCTGGCCGCGCACCGTGCTCTACGAGCTGCACGTCGGCACCTTCAACGCCCCGGGAACCTATACGGCGGTGATCGCGCGCCTGCGGCACCTCGCCCGCCTCGGCGTCACCGCGCTCGAGCTCATGCCGCTTGCGGCCTTCCCCGGCACGCGCGGCTGGGGTTACGACGGCGTGTTGCCGTTTGCGCCGCACGCCGCCTACGGCCGCCCCGAGGATCTCAAGGCGCTGATCGACGCCGCGCACGCCCACGGCCTCGCCGTGGTGCTCGACGTCGTCTACAACCATTTCGGGCCCGAGGGCAACTACCTGTCGCTGTACGCACCGCAGTTCTTCAACGCTGCGCACCATACCCCGTGGGGTGCGGCCATCAACTTCGACGGTACGGACAGCCGCACGGTGCGCGATTTCTTCATTCACAACGCGCTCTACTGGCTCGAGGAGTATCACCTCGACGGCCTGCGCCTCGATGCGATCCACGCGGTGCGCGACGGCAGCGAACCGCACATCGTCAGCGAGCTCGCCGCCGCGGCGCGCGCGGCGGCCGGGCCCGCTCGCAGCATCTATCTCACGCTCGAGAACTTCGACAACGCCGCGCGCTTCCTCGGCGCCCCCGGCGCCGCCGACCGCTGCGATGCGCAGTGGAACGACGACGTGCACAACTGCCTGCACGTGCTGCTGACCGGGGAGACACAGGGTTACTACGTCGATTACCGCGACGATCCGCACGCGCTGCTGTGCCGCGCGCTGGCCGAAGGGTTCGCCTACCAGGGCGAGCTGTCGCAGCACGCCGGCGCGGCGCGCGGTGAGCGCAGTGCGCACCTGCCGCCGAGCGCCTTCATCGATTTCCTGCAGAACCACGACCAGGTCGGCAATCGCGCCCGCGGTGAGCGCCTCGTCTCGCTGGTGCGGGATGCGGCGGCGCTGCGCGCGGCGAGCGCCGTGCTGCTGCTGGCGCCGGCACCGCCATTGCTGTTCATGGGCGAGGAGTGGGCGGCCGCCGAGCCGTTCCCGTGGTTCTGCGACTTCGAGCCGCAGCTCGCCGCGGCGGTGCGCGCCGCGCGCGAGCGCGAATTTCCCGGCAGTCCGGACCCGGGCGCCGCGGCGACCTGCCTGGCGGCGCAGCTCGACTGGCGCCGCCGGCGCGACGAGCCGCAGGCACGCGTGCTGCTTCACTACCGGCGGCTGCTCGCGATTCGCCGCCGCGACATCGCGCCGCTCATCACGCAGCTCGCCGCCGGCCACAGCACGCACACCCCCGGCAGCACGGCGCTGGCAGTCTCCTGGAGCGCACGCGATTTCGTCCTGCACCTGCTCGCCAATCTCGGCGCCGCGCCCGCACCGCTGCCGGCGCGAGCCGCTGGCAGGGTGATCTTCGCCACCCATCCGGGCGTGCGCGCCACGCTGGCGCGCGGCGAGCTCGCGCCGTGGAGCGTGCTGTGGCTGCTCGAACGGCGTGAGACCCATGAGCCGCCCTGAGGGCCGGCACGCCGCCCGGCGGCGCACCGCCGGCGCAGCGCTGGCCGCGCCCGAGCCAGGGCCGGCGATCCCGCGCGCCACGTACCGGGTGCAGCTGAACGGCGGGTTTACCTTTCACGACGCGACCGCGATCGTCCCCTACCTCGCCGCCCTCGGCATCAGCCACGTGTACTGCTCGCCGTACTTTCGCGCGCACTCGGGCAGCATGCACGGCTACGACGTGGTCGATCACAACAGCTTCAACCCCGAGATCGGCGGGCGCACCGACTTCGAGCGCTTCGTGGCGGAACTGCGCACCCACGGCATGGGGCACATCGTCGACCTGGTCCCCAACCATGTCGGTATCCTCGGCGCCGACAACGTGTGGTGGATGGACGTACTGGAGAACGGCGAGGCTTCCAGCTACGCCGCGTTCTTCGACATCGACTGGTCGCCACCCAATCCCGATCGTGCCCACAAGGTGCTCGTGCCGGTGCTGGCCGAGCCGTACGGGACGGTACTCGAGCGCGGCGAGCTCGAGCTGCGGTTCGAGCCCGCCCGCGGATCGTTCGCGCTCTTTTACCACACGCACCGCTTCCCGCTCGATCCGTGCACCTACCCGCGCATCCTCGACCGCGTGCCGGCGTTGATCGCCAACACCGAGCTGGAGAACATCCGCCGCGCGCTCGCGGCGCTGCCGGACCGGCGTGCGGTCGGCGCCGAGCAGGTCGCCGAGCGCAGCCGCGCCAAGGAGCAGCACAAGCAGCGCCTCGCCGCGCTGGTCGCCGACAACCCCGCGGTGGCCGCGGCGCTCGAGGCCGCGGTGCGCAGCTTCACGGGCACGGCGGCCGAGCCGGCGAGCTTCGACGCGCTGCACGAGCTGCTCGAGCTGCAGGCCTGGCACCTGGCTTACTGGCGCGTGGCCGCCGATGACATCAACTATCGGCGCTTCTTCGACGTCAACGACCTGGCGGCGCTGCGCGTCGACAACGCCAGCGTGTTCGACGTCACCCACCGCCTGGCGCTGCAGCTGATCGGGGCAGGCCTGATCGACGGCGTGCGCATCGACCACGTGGATGGTCTCTATGACCCGCTCGGTTACGTGCGCCGCCTGCAGCAGCGCGTCGGCGCGGTCACCGGCCGCAGCGGCACGCGGCCCCTGTACCTGGTGGTCGAGAAGATCACCGCCTCGTTCGAGCACCTGCCCGAGGAGTGGCCGGTGCACGGCGAGACTGGCTACCACTTCGCCAACGTCGTCAACCGCATGCTCATCGATTCGGCGACCCGCAGCCGCATGGACCGCGTGTATCGCACGCTGACCGGCGAGGTGCTCGAATGGCGCGAGGTGGCGTACGCCTGCCAGCAGCTCATTCTGCGCCGCTCGCTCGCCTCCGAGCTGAACGTTGCGGCCAACCAGCTGGCGCGCATCGCCCGCTCCGACCGCAGCACGCGCGACTTCACCTTCAACTCGCTGCGCAACGCGCTCGCCGAGGTCATCGCCTGCTTCCCGGTCTACCGCACCTACATCGCCACGCATGTTGCCGACAGTGACCGGCGTTACGTCGAGTGGGCGATAGGCGCCGCCCGCCGCCGCCAGGCGGCCAGCGAGTCCTCGGTGCTCGATTTCGTCCGCGCGGCCCTGCTGCTCGAGCTGCCCGCCGCCGGCGAGGCGCAACACCGTGCGATGCGCGACTTCGCCATGAAGTTCCAGCAGATCACCGCGCCGATCACCGCCAAGGGCATCGAGGACACGGCGCTGTACCGCTTCAACCGGCTGATCTCGCTCAACGAGGTGGGCGGTGATCCGGGCAGCTACGGCGGCGGCGTGCGCGCCTTCCATGCCGATGCCGAGTACCGGCTGCGTCACTGGCCGCACGAGATGCTGGCCACCTCCACCCACGACACCAAGCGCTCCGAGGACGTACGCGCCCGTCTCGACGTGCTCTCCGAGATGACCACACCGTGGCGTGACGCCGCGCGGCGCTGGATGCGCATCAACCGCACGCGCAAGCGCGACATCGACGGCGCGCCGGCGCCCTCGGCCAACGACGAATACCACTTCTACCAGACGCTGCTCGGCAGCTGGCCGCCGGGCGCCGCGGATGCGGACGCCGGCTATCGCGAGCGCATCGAGAGCTACATGATCAAGGCGGTGCGCGAGGCCAAGGTGCGCACCAGCTGGACCGAGACCAACGGCGCCTACGAGGAGGCGCTGCTGCAGTTCGTGCGCAGCGCGCTTGAGCCGCGCGATAACAACCTGTTTCTCGCGGATTTTCTCGAGTTCCAGCGGCGCGTGGTGCGCTTCGGTCTGCTGAATGCGCTGTCGCAGCTGGTCTGCAAGCTGACCGCGCCCGGCGTACCGGACACCTATCAGGGCAACGAGCTGTGGGATTTCTCGCTGGTGGATCCGGATAATCGCCGCGCGGTCGACTATACGCGCCGCAGCGCGCTGCTGGCGCAGCTGCAGCGCCATCCCGGGCCGCCGTTGGCCGAGCTGCTCGCCCACCTGGAGGACGGCCGCTGCAAGCTGTTGCTCACCTGGAAGGCGTTGCAGCTGCGGCGCGAGCAGCCGCAGCTGTTCAGTCACGGCGACTACCGCCGCCTCACCGTGCACGGCTCCCACGCGCAGCACGTGTGCGCGTTCGCGCGGCGTTGCGCGCGGCAATCGCTCATCGTGCTGGCGCCGCGGCTGTACCGGCGGCTGCTCGATGACCCGGCGCGGCTGCCGCTCGGCGCCGAGGTCTGGCAGGACACGGTCGTCGAGCTGCCGCGCGAGGAGCGCAGTCGCCGCCTGTTCCGCGGCGTTGTCGACGGCGCGCTCATCGAGCCGGTGCGCCATGGCAACGCCATGGCGGTGTCCGTGGCGCAGGCGCTGGCCGCGTTCCCGGTGGCCATGTTGACGGCGGGCGAGGCACAGCCGACCGGCAGCGGCTGAGCTGAAGAAGCCGCCAGTCAACGCGGCGCGCGCCAGTGCGTTAAGAACACCCTGTCGGAGACTGGCGCGTGGCGTACGGCCGGCGCAAGATCGAACCAACAGCGAAGCAATCCAGGAGCCTTGCATGCGCACTCTGCGGGTGGTGTTGGCGGCAGTCGTGCTCGTCGAGCTCCTCGGAGCGTGCGTCGGCGGCAACTCCGCACGGCCGGCGAGCGCGCCGCCGCCGAGCGCGCAGCAGCGCGCACTCGAGCAATACCGCAACTACGCCGGGCCACCCATCCCGTACTTCGTCTGGCTCGGCCGCCTGTATAGCTGGGAGCCGCTCGGCAAGGACCGACTGGTGGTCTTCACGACCACCAACGAGGCGTATCTGCTCACGGTGTGGCCGCCGTGCGACTTCCGCTTCGGCGGTATCGGCGTCGGGCTCACTTCCAGGACCAACACGGTCTATGCGCGTACCGATTCCGTCATCACCGGCCGCATGCGTTGCCCCATCGATGAGATCCGCAAGATCGACTACCCGCGCATGCAGTCGGACCTGCACCGCGCACCGCCGAACCCGTCCGCACCGACGCAGCCCGCGGCACCGACTGACCCGGCCGCCCCGCCGCATGCGAGCGGCGGGCAGCCCGGCGGCTGAAGGCCGGAGCGCTGCGCATGCAGCTGCGGGCGCGCACATGTGCGATCGGCGCCACCCTCCTCGCCCTGCTGGGGGGTTGCGCAGCGGCGCCGCAGCGCAACGAGCCGCAGACCCCGAGCCGCTACGATGCCTATGCCGGGCCGCCGATCGATCAGTTCACCTGGCTGGGTCACTTCTTCAGCTGGGAGGCGCTCGGCAGGGACCGGGCGGTGGTGTTCACCACGCCGAGCGATGCCTACCTGCTCAAGGTCTGGCCGACGTGCGATCTGCGCTGGGTAATCAACACCATCGCAGTCACCGCCACCGGCGGCACCGTGAGTGCCCACCTGGATGCCATCAAGATCGATTCAGCGCCGACCGGGCCGATGACCTGCCCGATCGAGGAGATCCGCAGGATCGACTACCAGCGCATGCGCGCGGACCTGCGCGCGCAGAAGCATGCGCAGCCGGGCGCGGCGCCGCCGCCTTAGCGGTAGCCCGTGCGCTGCGCTCCCCACGGAGTGCTCGGCTGCTGAGGTGACTTGAGCAGCTTCATCTGTAGCCCGTGCGTTGGCGTCCCTACGGAGTGCTCGGCTGATGAGGCGACTTGAGCAGCTTCATCTGTAGCCCCGCGCCTGCAGGGAGAACAGCTGCGCGTACCGGCCGTTCAGCTGCATCAGCTCCTCGTGCGTGCCGCGCTCGACGATCCGTCCGCGGCTGAGCACCAGGATCTGATCCGCCATGCGCACCGTGGAAAAGCGGTGCGAGATGAGGATCGTGATGCGATCGCGCGCCAGCTGCCGGAAGTGCTCGAACACCTCGGCCTCGGCCTGCGCATCCATGGCGGCGGTCGGCTCATCGAGCACCAGGATGTCGGCGCGCGTGCGCATGAAGGCGCGCGACAGCGCGATCTTCTGCCACTGCCCGCCGGACAGCTCGCGCCCATCGCGGAACCACTTGCCGAGCTGCGTCTGGTAACCCGCCGGCAGCGTATCGATGAACTCGCTGGCGCGGCCCTTCTCCGCCGCGGCGCGCCAGCGCTGCTGGTCCTCGAAGTAGCGCTCGTCCCCCGCGCCGACGTTCTCGCCCACCAGCATCTGGTAACGGGCGAAGTCCTGGAAGATCACTCCGATGCGCTGGCGCAGCGCGCCCTCCTCCCAGTCGGCCAGGTCCTGGCCATCGAGCAGGATGCGCCCGGAGGTCGGTGTGTACAGCCGCGTGAGCAGCTTGATGAGCGTCGTCTTGCCCGAGCCGTTCTCGCCGACCAGCGCCAGACTCGTGCCCGGCGTCAGATGCAGCGTGACGTGCTCGAGCGCCGGCTCCTCGGCTCCCGGGTAGCTGAAGCTCACATCCTCGAATCGCACCCCGTCTTGCGGGTGAGGCCCGCGCAACACCGTGCCGCTCGGCCGCGGCACGTGCTCCTCCAGATACTCGTACAGCGTCGACAGATAGAGGTTGTCCTCGTACATGCCGCCGACCGCGGCCAGCATCGCCGAGACCGCGGACTGGCCCTGGCGGAACAGCGCCACGTACATGGTCATCTGGCCGAGCGTGATGAGGCGCGCCACGGCGGTGATCGCTATCCAGGCGTAGGCGCCATAGAGCGCGGCGGTGCCGATGAGGCCCAGGGCGAAGCCCCAGGCGTCGCGCCGCACGGTGAGCGCGCGATCCTCCGTGTACATGCGGCGGAAGATGTCGCGATAGCGCTCGAGCAGCCGCGGCCCGAGCCCGAACAGCATGACTTCCTTGGCGTGGTCCTCGCGGGCGATGACGGTCTCGAGATAGATCTGCATGCGCGTCTCGGGCGAGCGCCAGCGGAACAGGCGGAACGCGTCGCCGGAGAACTTGGCCTCGGCGACGAACGCCGGCATGCCGGCGCACAGCAGTACCGCCACCGCCCAGGGCGAGAAGTGCGCCAGCAGTGCCGCATAGCTGGCGAGTGAGATGGCGTTCTGCACCAGTCCGAAGGTGCGCGTCACCAGGCTCAGCGGGCGCGTGGAGGCTTCGCGGCGCGCGCGCGTCAGCTTGTCGTAGAACTCCGAGTCCTCGAAGTGCTGCAGCTCGAGAGTCAGGGCCTTCTCGAGGATCATCACGTTGACACGCTGCCCGAGCTGCGCGCGCAGCAGCGACTGGCACAGCGACAGCCCGCGTTGCGCCGCGGCGATCGCCGCGACCAGCGCCCCCTCCAGGGCGACCAGCTGCACCACGTGCCGTGCACCGCCGAGGCTGCGCATGGCGGCGACGACCGCGTCGACGATGAGCGCACCGACGTAGGCGACGCTGGCCGGCAGAATTCCCGCCAGCAGCGTGAGCAGCGCCAGCGCGACGGTCAGCGCGCGGTTGGTGCTCCACACCAGCTCGAGCGCCCGGCGGCTGTAGCGGAACACGCCGAAGAAGCCGCGCACCGTGAGCTTGTCGTTGCCGGCGGCCGCGAGAGTCGCGTGCCCTGGAGGATGAACGGGAGTCGCCACGGCTTCAGGATGTGGGGGCGGCCGGGCGGCTCTTCCAGCGGCGCGCGCCTAGGCTCTCCGCCGCAGGCTGGCGATCCACGCCTCGCACAGCGCGATGGCCTCAGCCGGGCGGAAGGTGCCGGGCTCGAGGCACCATGCGAGCCACAACCCGTCGAGCAGCGCCGAGAGCCCGACGGCCGCCATCCGCAAGTCCACCGCGGCGCTGCGCCGCGGGCGCCGGCCGCGCGGCGCGGCATCCTCCCCGAGCAACTCCGCGAGCATGCCGTGCAGCAGCTGCACGTAGCCCTGGTAGGTCTCGCGATGCACCCGCTGGATGGGGCGCGAGTGGCGGTACATCCCCCAGAACACCACCCACACGGTGAGCGTGTCGGCGTCGAGGTTCGGCGGAGAGAACGAGGCTTCGAGGAAGGCGCGCATGCGCGCCTGCGGGGCATCGGCCGCGCGCGCCACCGCCGCCTGCATGCCCCCGACCAGCTCGGCATTGAACTGCCGGTAGGCGGCGGCCACCAGCTCGTCCTTGTTGGGGAAATGATGGTTGATGAGCCCGACCGACACGCCCGCCTGCGCGCTGATGGTACGGATCGACAGCCCCTCGTGGCCGTAGCGCTTCAGGCACTCGATGGTCGCGGCGATCAGCGCCTGGCGGCGCACCTGCGGCAGCTGGCGCTCGAAGCGCGGCTTGCGCGCGGCGCGGGCCATGCGCTTCAGGCGGCGCGCCGCAGGCGCCCGCGGCGGAAATCCGCGAGGATCTCGCGCGCCGCGTTGTGCCCGGGCGCGCCGGTGACGCCGCCGCCCGGGTGCGTGCCGGCACCGCACATGTACAGCCCGCCCAGCGGGCCGCGGTAGTTGCCGTACCCGAGCATCGGGCGCGCGGAGAACAGCTGATCGAGGCTCAGCGCGCCGTGGAAGATGTCCCCGCCGATCAGCCCGAATGTGCGCTCCAGGTCGAGCGGACTCATGATCTGGCGTCCAAGCACCGCCGCCTTGAAGTTGGGCGCGTAAGCGTTGACGGTCTCGATCATGAGGTCGGCCACCGTCTCGCGATGCGCATCCCAGGACTCGCCGTTGGGCAGCGTCGGCGCCACGTGCTGGCAGAACAGGCTCGCGACGTGTCGTCCCGGCGGCGCCAGCGTGTCATCGAGCGTCGACGGAATCACCAGCTCGACGATCGGCTGACGCGACCAGCCGAACGTGCGCGCATCGAAGTAGGCGCGCTCCATGTAAGCGAGTGTCGGGGCGATGATGATGCCGGCGGTGTGATGGTCGGCGGCGCTGCGGCCCGGCAAGCAGGTAAAGTCCGGCAGCTCGGCGAGCGCCACGTTCATGCGGAAGGTGCCCGAGCCGCAGCGCCAGTGACTCATGTGCTCGCACACTTCCGCCGGCAGCGTTCCAGGCGCGAACATGCGCGTGTACAGCAGCTTGGGGTTGAGATTGGAGATCACCGCCGCGGCGCGCAGCGTCTCACCGCCCTCGGTGAGCACGCCGACCGCGCGGCCCCCTTCCACCAGCACCTCGCGCACCGCCGCGGCGGTGCGGATGAGCGCGCCGCGCGCGGCCGCGGCGCGCGCCATCGCCTGGGTGATCGCCCCCATACCGCCCACGGCATGGCCCCAGGCGCCGCGCTTGCCGTTCACCTCGCCGAACACGTGGTGCAGCAGCACGTACGCCGAACCGGGCGTATACGGGCTGGCGTAGTTGCCGACGATGCCGTCGAAGCCGTACACCGCCTTGATGGGGTCGCTCTCGAACCAGTTGTCGAGGTAATCGCCCGCGGACATCGCGAACAGCGCGAGCAGCTCGCGCCGCAGCCGCATGTCGAGCTGGCGCAGCCGCCCGCCGACGCGCGCCGCGCGCAGCAGCTCTGGCAGCGCGGCACGCCAGCTTGCGGCGAGCACATTCGGCGGCGTGGTCAGCACCAGGTCGCGCAGCACGTCGGCGATCGCTTCGAGCCGCTCGCCGTAGGCGGGCAGCTGCGCGGCGTCGCGCGCCGAGAAGCGCGCCACCTCCGCCGCGGTGCGTCCCGCACCGGTCAGCAGGTAACGGCCGTCCGCGGTGGGCAGGAAGTTGGCGCAGCGCCGCTCGACGATACGCAGCCCGTGCGCCGGCAGATCGAGGTCGCGGATCACCTTCGGATTGAGCAGCGAGACGGTGTAGGCAGCCACCGAGTTGCGGAAGCCCGGGTGAAACTCCTCGGTTACCGCCGCACCGCCGACTACCGCGCGCCGCTCGAGCACGGTGACCTTGAGTCCCGCAGCGGCGAGATAGGCGGCGCACACCAGCCCGTTGTGGCCGCCGCCGATGATCAGCGCGTCTGAGCTGCCCTGGCCGCGCTGCCCCTCAGCCATGACTCCAGCCCCGCGCCGGCGGCCGCGGCAGGGCACACTCCGGGATCAGGCCGCGCATGCGCCGCGCGAAGCTGCGCAGGCACACCTCGCCGTCCCCCAGCGGACCGAAGCTGTAGCTGCTCGAGGCCATGCCCGCCTGCACCCGTTCGATGAGCGCCTTGTCCTCGAGGCTGACGCGGCGGTTGATGCGCCAGTTGAGGTAGCGCGCGGCATGCATCTCGGGGCGCGCGTCCGGATGCACGTAGGCGATCTCGCGGATCATGGTCTCGGTGGGCGAGATCGGCAGGAACTGCATGAAGTCGATCTGGTCCGGGTAGATGTCGAAGGCGACGTTCGGCCAGAGCTTGAAGTAGGTCCACAGTCGCTGGCGCTCGGGCGGCAGGTGCTCGACCTTCGGCAGCAGCTGCTGGTAGGCGCGCTCCGACCAGTTGCTCGAAGGGGTATCGCGCAGCGTGCCCCACATCTTGTCGATCCAGGGGCGCGCCTCGATACCGTAGCCCTTGCCGAACAGCCGCGTGAGCCCGGGGTGCGCCACGTTGATGTGCAAGCCGTCGGAGAAGTTGTCGGCGACGTTCTTCCAGTTGACCGAGCGCGGCCGCAGGCTGACGCGGCCCATCGGCACCAGCTCCTCCATGCGGTACGGGGCAAGCTCGTGCAGGTACGGCGCGGCCATCTCGTGCACGCTCGGCAGCCCGGGCGCCAGGCGCACGAACACGAAGCCGAGGAACACCTCGTGCTCGAGCATCGCCAGCCCGTGACGCGCGGTGTCTAGCCCGCTGAACGCCTCACGGTTGGGCACCGCCACCAGCCGTCCGTCGAGCGCATACGTCCAGGCATGGTACGGGCAGGTGATGCGCCGCCCGCAGTGACCGCGCGCGCCATCGAGCAGCCGCGCGGCGCGGTGCCGGCAGACGTTGTGAAATGCCCGCACGCCGCCGTCCTCGGTACGCACCACCGCCAGCGATTCGCCGAGGAACTCGAAGGTGTGGAAGTTCCCGGGCTGCGGTATGTCGCTCAGGTGGCACACCACCTGCCAGCTGTTGCGAAAGACCGCCTCGCGCTCGCGCTCGAAGAATTCCGGGTCGCGGTAGATCCAGCCCGGCAGCGCCAGTGCGTCCTGGTCAGCAGGTGCGGCGGCTTCCAGTCGATGCAGCGAGGCAGGCTTCATGGGGCACCGGGATGTCTGTGTTGAATGTGTTGTTGAACGATCGTACAATAACCCCCGCAGAGCCGCAACCGCGGCCCCGGCGCCACGCGCGCCGCGCGCCGCACAGCCGCAGCGCCTGTGATAAAAAGAGCACGTACGGCATCGGCCCCGCCGCCGCCGGCCACCAGCTGCGAAAGATCTGTCGCCCGCCATGGACATCGCCCACCTCATCCAGACTGCGATCGCACCGGTGTTCCTGCTCACTGGTGTCGCCAGCACCCTCGGCGTGCTCACCAACCGGCTGTCGCGCATCGTCGATCGCGCCCGCCTCCTGGAAGAGCAGCTCGAGGGCCATCCGGGCCGGGCGCTGACACTGCACAGCGCCCTGCAGGTGCTGGCACGGCGCGCCCACTACATCAACGTGGCCATCTCGCTCAGCACCATCGCCGCGCTGCTGGTGGCGCTGGTGGTGGTCACGCTGTTCGCCAACGCCTGGCTGCGCTCGGAGCTCGGCCTGCTCATCGCGCTGCTGTTCGTCGGCGCGATGGTGTGCCTGAGCGCGGCCTTCATCAGCTTCTTCATCGAGGTGCGGCTCGCGGTCGCAGCGCTGCGTATCGGGCTGCCGCACGCTTAGCCAGGCGCGCACCGCGGGCCGTAGCGCGCAACGAGCGCCAAAACCGCGCACCGGCGGGGGGAATCTGCTACCCTGCGCACCCTTTTTCGACTGCGTCCGCGGCAATGCGCCACCGCGCGCCCTGGCGGGCGCCGGCGGCCCCCCGCCTCAAAGCCAGTTATGCATCGTCCGATCCGCAACATCGCCATCATCGCGCACGTCGACCACGGCAAGACCACGCTGGTCGACTGCCTGCTCAAGCAGTCCGGGACCTTCGCGGCGCATGAGCGGCTCGGCGAGCGCATCATGGATTCCAACGACATCGAGCGCGAGCGCGGCATCACCATCCTCGCCAAGAACTGCGCCATCGAGTACGGCGGCACGCGCATCAACATCGTCGACACGCCGGGGCACGCGGACTTCGGCGGCGAGGTCGAGCGCGTGCTGTCGATGGTCGACGGTGTACTGCTGCTGGTGGATGCCGTCGAGGGGCCGATGCCGCAGACGCGCTTCGTGACGCGCAAGGCACTCGCGCAGGGCCTCAAGGCGATCGTGGTGGTCAACAAGATCGACCGCCCCGGCAGTCGCGCGGCCTGGGTGGTCGATCAGACTTTCGACCTGTTCGACCGGCTCGGCGCGAGCGACGCGCAGCTCGACTTCCCGGTGATCTACGCATCGGCACTGCAGGGGTGGGCGAGCACCGATTACACCGAGCGCCGGCCAGACATGTCGGCGCTGTTCGAGGCGATCCTCACGCACGTGGCGCCGCCCGCGGCCGACGCTGATCGGCCGCTGCAGCTGCAGATCTCGACGCTCGCCTACAACTCCTACGTGGGTCGCATCGGCATCGGCCGCATCCGCTGCGGCGTGGTGCGCCCGGGCGAGAACGTGGCGCTGCGCTTCGGTAACGAGGATCGGGGCGTCGCCAGAATCGGCCAGGTGCTGACCTTCACCGGCCTCGAGCGTCACCCCGTGGAGGAAGCGGCCGCCGGGGACATCGTCGCCGTCACCGGTATCGAGGAAGTCAACATCGGGCTCACGCTGTGCGACGTGGAGCACCCGGAAGGCCTGCCGCCCATTGCGGTGGATGAGCCGACCCTGGCGATGAACTTCCAGGTCAACACCTCGCCGCTCGCCGGCCGCGAGGGCAAGTTCGTCACCAGCCGGCAGTTGCGCGAGCGCCTGTACCGCGAGCTGCAGAGCAACGTGGCGCTGCGCGTGGAAGACACCGACGAGCCGGATGTGCTGCGCGTCGCGGGCCGCGGCGAGCTGCACCTCACCATCCTGATCGAGAACATGCGCCGCGAAGGCTATGAGCTCGCGGTGTCGCGCCCGCAAGTGCTCACCAAGATCGTCGACGGCGAGGTGCACGAGCCGTACGAAGCCCTCACCGTCGACATCGAAGAGGATCATCAGGGCGCGGTGATGGAGGCGCTCGGCGCGCGGCGCGCGGAGCTCCTCGACATGAGCCTGGGCAATGGCCGGGCGCGCCTCGAGTATCGCGTGCCGGCGCGCGGGCTGATCGGCTTCCAGGGCGAGTTCCTCACCCTCACCCGCGGCAACGGGCTGATCAGCCACATCTTCGATGGATTCGCCGCGGTCAAGGGTGAGATTCCGGACCGCCACAACGGCGTGCTGGTGAGCAACGAGAACGGCGAAGCGGTCGCCTACGCGCTCTTCAACCTGCAGGAGCGCGGCCGGCTGTTCGTCTCACCCGGCGAGCGGCTCTACGCGGGCATGGTCATCGGCATCCACAGCCGCGACAACGACCTGGTGGTGAACCCGATCCGCACCAAGAAGCTCACCAACATACGCGCCGCCGGCAAGGACGAGGCCATCCTGCTCACGCCACCCATCCAGCTCACCCTCGAGTACGCGGTGGAGTTCATCGCCGACGACGAGCTGGTCGAGGTCACGCCGCTCTCGATCCGCATCCGCAAGCGTTTCCTGAGCGAACAGGACCGCAAGCGCGCGGCGCGCGCCGAGACCGCCGCCACTGCCTGACGGCGGCGCCGCCACCGCTACACCTCGTGGGCGCGCGAGATGCCGATGAAGCTCAAGAACTCGCCGCGGGTACGCGCGTCGCTCCTGAAGCTGCCGGTCATGCGGCTGGTCACCATCGAGACGTTGCGCTTGTGCACGCCGCGCGTCGTCATGCACTGGTGCACGGCGTCCACCACCACTCCCACGCCGCGCGGCTTGAGCACCCCGGTGATGCAGTCGGCGATCTGCGCGGTCAGCATTTCCTGCACCTGGAAACGCCGCGCATAGCCATCGACCACGCGCGCCAGCTTGCTGATGCCGACCACCTTGTCGGCGGGCAGGTAGCCGATGTGCACGCGCCCGATGATCGGCGCCATGTGATGCTCGCAGTGCGAGTCGAAGGAAATGTCGCGCAGCACGATCATCTCGTCGTAGCCGCCGACCTCCTCGAAGGTGCGCCGCAGGTAGGCGGCCGGATCGATCTGGTACCCGGAAAACCAGTCGCGATAGGCATCCACCACGCGCTGCGGGGTGTCGAGCAGCCCCTCGCGGTGCGGGTCCTCCCCCGCCCAGCGCAGCAGCGTGCGCACCGCGTCCTCGGCCGCGCGCCGCGACACTTTCGATCTTGCCCTCGCCATTCGCCCGCCTCCGCGTGTGAAGATCAGCGCGCAGTGTAGCGTGCGGCGCCGCAAGCCGCGCGCCGCGGCGTCAGTGGGCGAAGTGCAGCAGAGCGCCGGTGAGCAGCAGACTGCAGCCGCCCACCAGCGTCGCGACGATGAGGCCCGCGGCCAGCGGGCGCCAGCCGATGCGCCACATGTCGGTGAACGACACCGACAGCCCGACCGCGGTCATGCCGCAGGTGAGGAACAGATCCGAGGCGCTGTAGCCGGTGTTGACCAGGGCCGGCCACGGCGCGCCGTGCGGATCAGCGAGCGCATCGCCCGCGGTGCGCACGACGATGAAGCCGATGAACGCCACGACGAACAATGGCACCAGCGGCGCAGCGGCTGGTGCGGCCGGTGCGCCGTCCGCGGCGGTGGCGGTCCGGTCGAGCCGCTCTGCGGCCTCGTGACGCTGCGTCAGCCACGCGGCCAGCGGGATGAGCACCGCGATCGACAGGTTGCGCAGCAGCTTCGCAACGCTCGCCGCGGCGAGCGCTGCCGGAGCTGCGGCCTGCTGCGAGTAGATGAGCGCCGCGCCGATCACCTGCGAGGTGTCGTGAATGGCGGTGCCGAGAAAAATTCCGGCGTACACCGGCGCGGCGGCGAAGAAATGGCCCGCCACCCACGGATACAGCAGCATGGCGAGGCAGCCGAACAGCACCACGCAGGTGACCGCGAAGGCGGTCTCGGCGTGTCGGGCACGGATCACCGGTGAGATCGCCACCACCGCGGTGCAGCCGCACACAGCGGTGCCGATCGCGAGCAGCAGTCCCAGTCGGCGCGGCACGGCCAGCAGCCGCGAGATTGCGACCCCGGCGCCGAGCGCGACCAGCAGGCAGCTCACCGCCACCGGCAGCGCGGTCGCCGCGATAGCGGTCGCGCCGGCGAGGGTGAGGCGCAAGCCGACCAGCGCAATGCCGATGCGCAGCAGGCGATGCATGGCCCAGTTCAGCCCGCGGGTCGCCCACAGCGGCACGCCCAGGGTGTTGCGCCAGAGCATGCCGAGCAGCACCGCGCACATCACCGGACTCAAGGGAAATCTGGGCAGCCCGCCGACGCCGTGCGCGAGCGAGGCCGCCATGCCGCGCGCGAACGCGGCCAGCGCGATGGCGAGCGCCAGACCCGGCGCCGCAGCGCGCAGGGCGGTCCAGCCGAGAAGCCAGAACCGCTGCAGCGCCCGCACTACAGCGTGAGCCGCTCGTCGCTCGCGATGGCGGTGCGCGCCACGCGCCGGTCCACGACCATGCGGTCGTTCAGCTCGGTGATGGTCCGGCTGCCGGTGCGCGCGAACAGAAAAGGAAAGATGCCGTGCACCAGGCAGGCAGTTCCGGCGAGCAGCATGCGCACCCCGAAGCCGCTGGCGCGCAGCAGATGCTGGCCATAACTCTCCCCGACGGATGCGGGGTGCTCGCAAAAGGCGCGGATAACGTTCATCGCCACCTATCCTAGGCGCAAGCGGGCGCTACGCGGTTGCGAAGGCATGGCAAAGTCCGCCCGGGTGCGCAACAATGTTGCGTCAATCGCTCGATCTTAGGAACATCGTTCCATGGATAAGCTCGATGCCAAAATCCTCGACCTGCTGCAGGCCGACGGCGCGCTGAGCGCCGCCGAGATCGCCGAGCGTATCGGCCTGTCGAAGGCGCCCTGCTGGCGGCGCATTCAGAAGCTGCAGCACGAGGGCGTGCTGCGCAAGACCGTCGCGCTGCTCGACGCGCACGCGCTCAATGTCGGCACCACGGTGTTCGTGACGCTCAAGACCGGCAATCACAGCGAGGCGTGGTTTCAGAAGTTCGTGCGCGCCGTGCGGGACATCCCCGAGGTCACCGAGATTCACCGCATGAGCGGCGATGTCGACTACCTGATCCGCATCGTGGTGCCCGACATCGATGCCTACGATGTGGTGTACAAGCGGCTGATATCCGCCGTGGAATTCCAGGACGTCAGCGCCAGCTTCGCGCTCGAGACGATCAAGTACACCACCGCGCTGCCGCTGTGCTACGTGAAGCTCGACTGAGCTTCAGGCGCGCGGCTCATCGCGCCGCGGGGGCGCGCATGTTCTCGGCGATGATTGCCGCGATGCGCGTCTTGATCGGTTCGCGATCGATGTCGTAGGCGCTGGTCGCGAGCACCGGCGCGGCGGGCGGGCGCTGCGCCAGCTGCGGCCCCGCGCTGTCGTGCACATCGACGGTCGCATCGGTGGACAGCCCGATGCGCAGCGGATGGGCGCGCAGCTCATCCACCGGCAGCGTCACCCGCACCGGCACGCGCTGCACGACCTTGATCCAGTTGCCGGTGGCGTTCTGCGCCGGCAGCAGCGCGAACGCGGCGCCCGTGCCCATGCCGAGCCCGGCGACGCGGCCGTGGAACACGACGTCGCTGCCGTACAGATCGCTCACCACTTTCACCGCTTGACCGATGCGCATGCGACCGAGCTGCACCTCCTTGAAATTGGCCTCGACCCACAGCCGCTCGAGCGGCACGACGGCCATGAGGGGTGTGCCCGGGGCGATGCGCTCGCCGAGCTGCACGCTGCGCCGGGCGAGGTAGCCGCTCACCGGGGCTCGTACGCTGGTGCGCACCAGGTTGAGCCAGGCGCGCTCCACCTGCGTGGCCGCCGCTTCCACGTCCGGGTTGTTGGCGACCTCGGTACGCCCGACGAGCGCGACGCCGGCGGCGAGGTTGTTCTGCGCGGCCGTCAGCGCATCGCGCGCCGCGCGCAGCTCATCGCGGGCGTGACCGAGCTCCTCGCCGGAGACCGCGCCGCTTTGCCCCACGCTCAAGCGGCGGTCGTAGTCGGACTGCGCCTTGGCAAGGTCGGCGCGGCGTTGCGCCACGACCGCGAGCAGCTGGTCGCGGCTGGCGAACAGCGTGCGTGTCTGGCGCACGGTGCGCGCCAGCTGCTGCTCCACGTCCTGCAGCGCGATGCGTGCATCGGTGTCGTCGAGCCTGATGAGCTCCTGTCCGGGCTGCACGCGATCGTCCTCGTCGGCGCCGATGGACACGACCGTGCCGCTCACCTGCGAGGTGACGTTCACCAGGTCGCCCGCCACGTAGGCATCGTCGGTGCTCTGGTAGTAGCGCGCGTACAGCAGCCACCAGGCCAGCACCACGAGGGCGATGAGCAGCAGTGCCAGAGCGAGTGCGGCGAGCCACACGCGCCGCCGCTGCTGCAGGCGCGCGAGCGGTGCGGGGGCGGTCTGGACGGGGGCATCCATGAGCTTCAGCTCTGCGGCGGCGGCGCGCCGTAGCCGCCGCCGAGCGCGCGTACCAGGTCGACGCTGAAGGACAGCCGTCGCGCCTGCAGCTCCGCGCGCAACCCTTGGGCGAGCAGCACCTGGTTCTGGCTCGACAGCACGCTCAGGTAGTTGTCGAGGCCGGCGCGATAGCGGTCGGTGGTGAGGTCGTAGGCACGCTGCGCGTCATCGAGCGCGAGCTGCTGCTCGCTGCTCTCGTGCTCGAGTGCGCGCCAGTTGGCGACCAGGTCGGCGACCTCACGCACCGCATCGAGCAGCGTCTGGTTGTACTGACCGACCGACTGGTCGAGCTGCGCCTGGTTCACGTACAGCGCCCCGGTGAGCGCGTCGCGGTTGAACACCGGCAGTGACAGCGCCGGGCCGCCTCCCAGCACGCGATCGGAACCTTCGAACAGCTGCGACAGACCGAGGCTCTGAAAACCGGCGAACGCAGTCAGATTCACGTTCGGATAGAAACTCGCCTCCGCGGCCCTGACGCCGCGCGCGGCGCCCTCGACCTGCGCGCGCGCAGCGGCGACGTCGGGTCGCCGCCCGAGCAGCTGCGCCGGCAGCACGGCGGGCAGCGCGATGCTCGCTGGAGCGTTGAGCTGCGGGCGCTGCAGCGTCTGGCCGCGGTCGGGACCGGCGCCGACGAGGTCCGCGAGCTGGTTGCGCGCCAGGTCGATATTCGCCTGCACAGCAGCCAGGCCCGCGCGCGTCAGCGCCACATTCCCCTCGGACTGCTTCACGCGCGCGGTGTTCTCCAGTCCGGCGGTGACCCGCTGCTGCGTCAACTCGAGAATCGAGGCCTGCTGCTGGAGGTTATCGATGGTGACGTCGAGCAGCGCGTAGTTGAGGCCGAGCTGGATGTAAGCGCGCACCACGGCGACGCTCAGCGCCAGCCGGGCGGCCGCGCGGTCCGCCTCCGCCGCCTGCACACCCGAGCGCGCCTGCGCCACCAGCGCGCGGTTATGCCCCCAGAAATCCAGGTCATAGCTGAAGTCGAGCTGCACGTCGCCCTGCGTCCACCAGCTGCCGCCGTAGGGCGGTGGATACAGGCCGTTCACGGGAAAGCGCTGGCGCACCACCGAGCCGTCGAGCGAGGCAGCCGGCAGGCGCTTGGCGTGCGCGGCAATCGCCTGGCCCTGGGCCGCGCGCAGCCGCGCTTCCGCGATCTCGAGCGACGGACTGCCCTGCAGCGCTTCGTTCACCAGCTCATCGAGCTGCGGGTCGCCGTAGTCGCGCCACCACGCATCGACCGGCCAGGCGGTGGCCTCGATCTTCGCATCGGCGAGCGCATGATCGGCCGCGAGCGCCTGGGGCTGCAGCTGCGGCGCGGGCTTCCAGCCGCCGCGGTCGACGCAACCGGCCAGAGCGAGTGCCAGTGTCGCAAGCAAAAGAGGAATGCGCGTGCTCATGACTTACCGCCCGTTGTCGTGTGATTGTCCCCCGCGCCCCTGCCGTTATCGATCATCCGTCCGAGGTAGTTCTTGAGCGCGTCGATCTCCGCCTGGCTGAAGCCGGCCAGGTGCGCATCGATCACGCGTGTTCCGGCCGCCAGCAAGCGCGGCAGTTGCGCCCGTCCGCCGGCGGTCAGCCGCAGGAACACCACGCGGCGGTCCTCACGGCAGCGCTCGCGGCGCACCAGCCCCTTCTGCTCGAGGCGATCGAGGATGCGCGTCATGGCGCCGGTGTCGTAGTGCAGGTAACGGCACAGGTCCGCTGCCGTTTCGGCCGCGCCCTCGGCCAGATGCTTGAGCACGGCGAATTGCATCCCGGAAAGTCCGAAGCGCTCGAGCTCGGCGTCCAGCCCCGCGAGCAGCGAGGTGCGCGCCCGGCTCATCAGGTGACCGACGCTCAAACCCTCCTCGCGGGGTTGCGGGGCGCTGCGCGGCGCGGCGGAAACTGCGGCTCTGCGGCTCATCGGTCTTGCAGGAAATGGCTGTCCGGAATATTACTGCCAAGGATGTTACTGCCTGGGCAATTAATTTTCCAGTGCCGACTGATACCCCTGTCAAGCCGCCGCTCGGGCGTCTCCAACGAGCGATGCTGCGGCGCACGAAGGGGCGAAGGCCGGCTTCGAATCGAGGCGGCAGCGGCGTATCAGCGCGCCGGCTGCCGGCGCGGCGTCAGCTGCGCGGTGAACACGTCGGCGCCGAATGCCTGAAGATCGGCCCCCGCGGCGTAACCCAGGTGCGGCACACCGAACAGCGCCTCGATCGTGCGCAGCAGCGCGTAGTGGTTGTACGGCAGGTCCGAGACCGTGCCGGGCCTGACGAAAGGTGACAGCACCACCGCCCCGATCCGGCCACCGCCGGGACCGTTGAAGCCCGGGGGGTATTTCGCACCGGGCAGGGGTCGTTCGCCGCAGCAGGCACTCGAGCCCGCGGCCCCGGCGTGGTCGGACTCATCAAAGGTCACGATGAGCATGCCGTCGGCGCGAAACCCGGCGGATCGCTCGATGAGCGGCACCCATTGCCTGAGGAAGCGGTCGATGGCCGCCAGCCCGCCGGGGCGCCCGTCGACGCACTGCGGGTCGTGACCGTCGTTGCAGAGGTTCGGCGTGATGAACACGAAGTTGGCAGTGGTGCTGGCGCCAGCGAGATCCGCGGGCAGGTGGGTGAGATTCACCACGTGCCCCTCGCAGCGCGCGCGATCGTCGATGATCGAATGAAAGTAGACGAACGGATTGTGCTTGGCCGCGTACTGATCGCCGAGCTGCGCCTGGTTGGTACGCTCGGGCTGCCCCAGCGGCACGTGGCCACAGGCGGCCGGCTCGCGCGCCGGGTTGTTGCCCATGTCCTCCATGTAGGCTTTCCAGGTGAACCCGGCCGTTTCGAGCTGATCGGGCAGCGTGCGCACCGCGCGCGGGTAGACGCACCCCGCCCCGGGGAGCTGACCGTGCGCATCGGGTCCGGCCGCGCTCGGCACGAACTCCGCGAAGCTGGGACAGTCGAGCTGCGTCTGCTCGTTCGGCGCCTGACCGCTCACCATCGCCACGTAGTTCGGCAGACTCGCATGGCCGATGGCGTAGTACTGCCTGAGCAGCGCGCCCTGCGCCGGCAGCACCCGGGCCAGGTACGGCGCCGGCGAGTCCGGGCCGAACGTGCTCTCGTAGGACTGATTCTCGAGCACCAGCACGAACACGTGACGGATGGGCGGCAGCGCGGTAGCGGGCGCGGCCGTCACGGGTGAGCCGGCGGCCACAGCGAGCAGCGCCCAACCGAGCGGCCGCAGACGCGCGCACATCATGACCCGGGCGTCGGGGCGGGCAGCTGCGCGGCAGCGTGCGCCGCCTGCCGCCGCAGCGCCCGCGTGAACAGCGCGGCACAGCCGACGGTGAGCACGGCGGCGCTGAGGAAGGCGGCTCCCGGAAACTGCAGCGGCGCGTCGGGCGCCGAGAAGTAGCCGAACACCTGCGTCATCAGCGGCGGTCCGATAATGAGGCTCAGGCTGTAGACGCAGGCGACCGCGCCCTGCAGCTCGCCCTGCGCGTCGGCCGGGATCTGCTGCGAGAGCAGCGCGTTCATCGAGGGAAACGTGAGCGCGAAGATGAAGGTGGTGAGCGAGAACAGGTACATCATCCAGCCCGCGCTCGCAAACGCATAACCGAGGTAGGCGATCAGCGCGGCACTCATGCCGGCGATCGCTGCGCGCCGCCGAGCCAGGGGATCAGCACCCGCGTCAGCAGGCCCTGGGCGATCGCCATCACCAGGCCGACCCAGGCGAGCGACCAGCCCACCTGGGCGCTCGTCCAGTGGAACCTGGAGATCGTGTAGAACGCCCAGGTGCTCGGCAACACCTGGTGCGCGAGCTGCCACAGGAACAGCGCGCCGAGCATCAGCAGCACGACCGGATAGCGGCGCACCTGTGCGAGCGTGCCGAGCGGATTGGCGCGCGCCCAGTGAAATGCGCGCCGCGACTCGCGCGGCAGCGATTCGGGAAGTGCGAAGTAGCCGAGTGTCACGTTAGCGAGCGCGATGGTCCCGGCGGTGAAAAACGGAGCGCGTGGCCCCAGCAGCGTGCCGAGCAGTCCGCCGACGGCAGGACCGACGATGAAACCGATGCCGAAGGCCGCGCCCATCAGCCCGAAGGTCTGTGCCCGTCGCTCGGGCGGGGTGATGTCAGCGACGTAGGCATAGGCGGGCGTGAATGAGGCGCCGGCGACGCCGGCGACCGCGCGCCCCACGAACAGCCAGCCGATCACCGGGGCGAACCCCATGACGAAGTAGTCGCAGCCGAGCGCCAGCAGCGCGAACAGCAGCACCGGCCGGCGGCCGAAGTGATCGCTCAGGTTGCCGAGCACGGGCGCGCAGAAGAACTGCATCACGGCGTACACGAACGACAGCCTGCCGCCGTACACCGCCGCCCGGTCGATGGACACGCCGGTGAGCTGCATGATCAGCCCGGGCAGCACCGGCAGAATGATGCCAAAGCCGATCGAGTCGACCAGCACTGCGATGAACAGGAATACCAGGGCGCCGTTGCCGGCGCTGCGCGCGCTCATGGGGGTCCCTTCGTGGGGCGCGCTATCTTAGCCGAAGCCGCGGCGCCATCGCGCGCGCGCGCAACCAGAACACCGGTATACCGGCGAGGATGATGGCGAACGTGAAACCGCTGTTGCGCGGATCGGTGAACAGCGCGTTGCCGATCATGAGCGCGGAGGCGAGCAGGAATGCGGCCGGCACCAGCGGGAAGCCCCACACGCGATACGGCCGCGGCAGCTCCGGGCGGCGCCGGCGCAGCACGAACACCGCGGCGACCGTGAGCGCGTAGAACGGCCAGATGCCGAGAATGAACTTGTCGGCGAGCTGCGCGAAATCATTCAGCAGCACGTACCCGACCCCGAGCACGCTGGCCAGGCCGATGGCCACGGACGGGGTTTGAAAGCGCGGCGAGACGCGCGCGGCGAGCGCCAGGAACAGTCCGCGGTCGGCCATGGCGTAGAAGATCCGCGAGCCGGTCATCATCGAAGCGTTCAGGCCGCTGAACGCCGAGATCACCACCGCCGCCGCCACCACCGCCGCGCCGCGGCCGGCGAGCAGCGGGATGCGCGCGGCAACATCGGCGGCGATCAGCTTCGCGCCCGCCATCTGCGCCGGCGCGAGCGCGTAGATGAAGCCGACGTTCACCACCAGATATACCAGCATGACGCACAGCGCGCCGGTGATGAGCGCCAGCGGCAGGTTGCGCTGCGGGTTGCTGATCTCGCCGCCCATCGAGGCGGGGTCGGCCCAGCCGTCGTAAGTCCACAGCACCGGGATCAGCGCTGTGGCGAGCAGCGACAGTGGCGCCCCGGCCGGCCAGGCCGGAGTGAAATGTGCGCTGCTGCCGCCGGTGGCGCTGAAGGCGAGCAGCCCGAGCGCCAGCAGCACCGCGTACTTCAGCACGGTGGCGGCGCTTTGTACCGCGGCGGCGCGCTGTACTCCGAGGTAGTTGATGGCGCCGATGAGGATAATGGCGAGCGCCGCGACGTAGTGCACCTGCGCCGGCTTAAGCGGCACGAACCACCCGAGGTACTCGGCGAAGATGGTAGCGATCGCGCCGAGCGCCGCCGCGCGGATGACCACCAGCTCCGTCCAGCCGAACAGGAAGGCGGGCAACGGCCCGTAGCCCTCGAGCAGGTAGGCAAAAATACCGCCCGAGCGCGGCAGGGCTGCGGCCAGCTCCGCGACCGTGAGCGCACCGCACAGCGCGATCACTCCGCCGATGATCCAGCACAGGAGCATCGGCCCGGGCGCGTGCAACTGCGCGGCAACGGTGGCGGGCACGCGGAAGATGCCGCTGCCGATCGCAATGCCGACGGACACGGCAATCGTCTGCAGCAGGCCGACGGAGCGCGGCATGCGCTCGCCCCACTGGTCAGCCATCTGCGAGTCTCGCCGCCAGCAGCTCCACCCAGTGACGCACCGGCACCGCCGTGGCGCTCGCGATGTGCACCAGGCAGCCGATGTTGGCGGTGGCGATGACGTCGGGGCCGCCCGCCTCGAGCGCCGCGACCTTGGCGCGCAGCAGCTGCCCGGCGAGCTGCGGCTGCAGGACCGAGTAGGTTCCGGCGGAGCCGCAGCAACGCTGGCCGTCGGTCACCTCGGTCAAGGTGAAGCCGGCGTCGTGCAGCAGCGCCTCGACCACGCCCTTGACGCGCAACGCATGCTGCAGCGTGCACGGCGCCTGGAACGCCACGCGCGCGGCCGCCGGGGGCCCGCTGCCGGCGCGCACGGCGAGCGCGGCGCCGAGCGCCGGGCGCTGCGCGTAGAGCACCTGGCTGACGTCGCGGGCGAGCGCCGCGATGCGGGCGGCGCGCGCGGCGTACGCGGGATCATGCTGCAGCAGCCGGCCGTAGTCGCTCAGCATCGCCGCGCAGGCACTTGCCGTGGCCACCACCGCCTCGGCGCCCGCCTCCACCTGCGGCCACAGCAGATCGACGTTGCGCCGCGCCTGCGCCAGCGCCTCGCCGTGCGCGGCGAGGTGATGGGCGAGCGCGCCGCAGCAGCCGGCGCGCGCGCGCACCGTGGCGATGCCGAGCGAGGCGAGCACCCGCTCGGCCGCCGGGTTGATGTTGCCGGCGAGCGCCGGTTGCACGCAGCCAGCGAGCAGCAGCACGTGCCGGGCGTGCGCTGCGCGATCTGCGCGCGGCGCGGGCGGCGCCGGCGCGCGCGCCGGCAGGCGTGCCCGCCACGCGCGCGGCAGCAGCGGGCGCACGGCGCCGGCCAGGGCGAGCAGCCCCCGCACGCGCCGCGGGTGAGGCAACACCGTGCGCAGCAGGTAACGCATGAGGCGTGCGCCCGGCGCGCGGGGCACGCGCTCCTCGATGAGCCCGCGGCCGATGTCGAGCAGGCGCCCGTACTGCACTCCCGATGGACAGGCACTCTCGCAGGCCCGGCAGGTGAGGCAGCGATCCAGGTGCAGTTGCGTGTGCGCGCCGGCCGGCTGGCCCTCGAGCAGCTGCTTCATGAGATAGATGCGGCCGCGCGGACTGTCGAGCTCGTCGCCCAGCAGCTGGTAGGTCGGGCACGCGGGCAGGCAGAAGCCGCAATGCACGCAGCTGCGCAGGATGGCGTCGGCCTCCCTGCCGGCCGGGGTGTCCCTGATGAAATCGGCGAGCGCGGTCTGCATAACCTCCCGATTCCATCCGTGCGGGCGGGAAATCCTGGAGGCGGCAATTCTACGCGCAATCACGGCGCACGCGGCGCTGCGCGCCGCGTGGATTGCGCGATGGTGCCGCGCGGCCCGCTAGCCGGTGATGATCTTCAGGCGCTGGGTGCGCGAGGCATCGCCGACCTCGTTCACCCGCCGCAGCAGCTCACGTGCGGCATCGGCGTGCAGCGGGCGGCTGAGCAGGAAGCCCTGCGCGTCCTGGCAATCCTGCTCCTGCAGGAAGGCGAGTTGCGGGAAGTTCTCCACGCCCTCGGCGGTGACGTTGATGCGCAGCGAGCGCGACATGGCGATGATGGCCGCCGCGATGGCGCGATCGTCGCTGCAGTCGGTGATGCTGGTGACGAACGAGCGGTCGATCTTCAGGCGATCGACGGCGAAGTGCCGCAGGCGCCCGAAACTCGAGTAGCCGGTGCCGAAGTCGTCGATGGCGAGCGAGATGCCGAGCGCCTTGAGCTGATTGATGGCCTTCTCCGCCCAGTCCTCGTCCGCCATGACCACCGACTCGGTGATCTCCAGCTCGAGCACCGCCGGCTCGAGCCCGGTCTCCTTGAGGATGGCGCCCACCTCGGGCGGGAATTCCGCCAGCGCGAACTGACGCCCGGAGACGTTGACCGCCATGCGCTGCACCGGCAGGCCCTCGGTCCGCCAGGCCTGGGCCTGCTGGCAGGCCGCGCGCAGCGCCCACCTGCCGATCGCGAGAATCAGGCCGGTCTCCTCGGCGACCGGGATGAATTCCGTCGGACTCACCGCGCCGAGCTCGGCATTGGTCCAGCGCAGCAGCGCCTCCACGCCGGAGATGGTGCCGGTGCGCACGTCGAACTGCGGCTGGTACTGCAGCGAGAACTCGTTGCGCTCGAGCGCGCCGCGCAGCTGCTCCTCGATGGTGAAGCGATGCAGCGCCGTCGCGTTCATCGACACGTCGAAGTAAGCGAAGGTGCCAGGGGTGCGCCGCTTGGCGAAATACATCGCCAGGTCGGCATTGCGCAGCAGCGTCGCGGCGTCGGTGCCGTCCTGCGGGTAGATCGCGATACCGACGCTCGGGGTCACCACCAGGCAGTTAGCGGCGAGCTGCATCGGCTCGCGCAGCGCCAGGATCAGCCTCTCGGCCACGCCACCGGCATCGACGGTGCTGCGCAGGCTCGGCAACAGCACCATGAACTCATCGCCGCCGAGGCGCGCGATGTCCCCGGGACGCGCGACGCTGGCGTTGGATTCGCTGCCGTAGCGCAGCGAGCTGCGCAGCCGCTCGGCGACCACGCACAGCAGCTCATCACCCACAGCATGGCCGAGGGTGTCGTTGACGCGCTTGAAGTTGTCGAGATCCAGGTACAGCACTGCGAGATTGCCGCCCTTTTCCCTGGCGGCCTGCAGTGCCGCGACCAGGCGGTTGTGCGACTGCTCGCGGTTCGGCAGCCCGGTGAGCGTGTCGAAGTAGGCGAGCCGCACGATGCGCCGCTCGGCGCGCCACTTGCTGCCGAGCGCGATGCTCATCTGGCGCACTTCGTGCGGATGAAACGGTTTCTGCAGATAGGAGAGCTTGTCTTCCGGCGGCACGTAGCCGCCAATCTCGCCCGGATCGGCGTCGGAATAGGCGGTGCAGATGACGATCTCGATCGCCGGATCCAGCTCGCGGATCTGGGTCGCCGCCCACACCCCGTCGGGGCCCGGCGGCATGCGCATGTCGAGAAATACCACCGCGAAGGGCTCGTTGCGCGCCAGCGACTCCTTCACCGCGGCCACCCCGCTCGTCGCCTGGTCGCAGAACACCGCCTCGAACACCGTGGTGCGGGCCGCGGCGCGCGTGCGCTGGCTGTCGGTAGCGGGCTTCTTGAACAGGCGGCTGCGCAGCTCGTGGAAGCCGGCCATCTCGGCGCTCGCCTCGCTCTCGAGCAGGATCTGCCGGTAGGCATCGCGGATCTCGGCTTCGTCGTCAACGACCAGCACCCGAATCGTGGTGGGATTCACTTCACTCATGGCGACCTCAGGCAGCTCCGGCGAGGAGTGCGTTTTCAGGGGTGGCGAGCGGCACCAGTACGTGCAGCGCGGCGCCGCGATCCGGGCCTTCGCTCGCAGCCCAGATGCGCCCGCCCAGCGCGTTCACGGCGTTGGCGCACCAGTGCAGTCCGATCCCGTGATTGGTTTCCGGGGACTTGGTGGAAAAGCCTTTTTCGAACACGCGCTCGAGATTCTCGGCGGCGATGCCGACACCGTCGTCGCGGCACTGCAGGTGCAGCTGCTGACGGTCCGCGTCGTTCACGATCTCGGCGCTCACGCGCAGTGTCCCGCGTTCCTTGCCGGCGTCGCGGATCGCGTCCGCGGCATTGATGATCAGGTTCTGCAGCACCAGACGCAGCACGGTGCGCGCCACGCGCACCACGCCGACGCGCCCCAGGCTGTCGTCGGCGTTGACCGTGAGACGCTGCCGCGTGGTATCGGGCACGATCTCGAGCGATTGCGTCAGCAGCTCGGTGAGCCGCACCGGCTCGATGACCTGCTCGTTGTTGCGCGCGGTACGCATCTGCTCGGCGAGCGTCGTCTGCACCACGTTCGCCTGCCGGGTCATGACGCTGACGTCCGCGCGCGACTCGCTCACCGCGACCGCCAGCTCGCGGCACGCGAGCCGCAGGAATTCCTCGAGATCCGCGCGGCGCTGCGGGTCCGGCACCGCCGCCTGCAGCTCGGCGACCGCCTGCTGCGCGTCCTCGGCGGGGGCAGCACGCAGCCGCTCGCCGAGCCGCGCCAGCCGCACGCCGATCGGCGTCATGGCGTTGCCGAGGTTGTGCAGCACCCCCTTGGCGAGCTCGGCGAACCCGGCTTCGTACGACTGGTCGACGAGCGCGGTACGCGACTGCGCCAGCCGGTCCACCATGCGGTCGAACTCGCACGCCAGCACGCCGAACTCGTCGCGGCGCTGCAGGTTGAGACGGGTGGTGAGGTCCTGGTCCTTGCCGAGCGCCACCGCGTGGCGCGTTACCGTGCCGAGCGGGCGCAGGATCGCGCGGTTGAGGACCATGACCAGCAGCACGAGCACGATGACCGCCGCCACCGTCAGGCAGCTGGACGCGTAGGCGACCGCGGTGCGTCCGCGCGCGGTGATGTCGCGCGGCACGTCGACGCGCAGCGTCATGATCGGCTGGCCGTAGATGTCGCGGTAGGTGCGAAAGACGCGCGTGACCCGGTCGGTCTCGACCAGCTCGTCGGCTGCCGAGCCCGGTGTCGGCGCCAGCATGCTCAGATCCGATTGCGCCTGGGCACCGATGCTGCGCACCGCCGCAGGTGTCAGCAGTCTGCCGAGCATGACCATGCCATGGGTCGGTCCATTGCCGTTGCCGTCGAGTATCGGCGAGGCTGCCAGCAGCAGGATGCCGCGGTTGGTGCGCAGCAGACCGCGCACCGGCGCCCCCTCGCGCAGCTGCATGCGCCACGGAAAATCGGCCGGCAGGTCGCGGCGCGCGGCCAGGTCGAGCCTCAGGGGACGATCCGACTTCAGATCCAGCTGGTTCGCCTCGACGAACCTGCCGTCGAGATCGATGATCAGCAGCATGTTGATGTTCAGCTGCCGCAGCGCCAGGTCGCTGATGTTGGCGGCTACGAATTCATGGTTATGATCCTGGACGAAGCGATAGGTGTCCGCCCAGTTGCCCCAATCGACCGCCGATACCGCGATGCCCCGCAGCGTCATGTCGAGCGCATTGTCGATGCGCTGCATGGCGGTGTGCGCGTTGGCGCGCTCGAGCTCGGCGAAGCTCGGCAGCACCACGCGCCGCTCGACCAGCACCTCGGCGAGGCCGAGGATCAGGAAGATCGCGGCGATCAACGCGATGACTTTGAAGCGTATATTCACCAGCTTAACGTAAGGGGAAATACGGATTTCGTTGTGTCCTGGCCTCTCAAAATCGACGCCCGCGGCCGGACGTCCCGCTGCAGGAAGTGACGGGCGTCACACAAGATCCACCGCGCAAGTGCTCCGGGCAGGCGCTGGCGACCGCTGCGGTTGCCGGCGTGCCACACCCGTAGGCGCTCAAGGGAAGCAAGCCCATGACCAGCGTTAGCAGACGTGCCTTCTTCGCGGCGGCCGCCGCTGCCGGGGCCTCACTGGCGGGACGGACCACGGCCGCCGCCGACCCCGGGGTGGCGAACCTCGCCCCGCTCACCGGCGGCGTGCCGCCCATCGCCCCCGCGGAGCGCGGCGAGCGCCTCGAGCGCGTGCAGGCGCTGATGCAGCAGCGCAAGTTCGCGGCGCTGCTGGTCGAGCCCGGCGCGACACTCGAGTACTTCACCGGCGTCCGCTGGCACCGTTCCGAGCGCACCACCGCCGCACTGATACCGGCGAGCGGCCGCACGGTGGTGGTGACGCCGTTCTTCGAGGAGCCGTCGGTGCGCGAGACGCTGCAGATCCCGGCCGACGTGCGCACCTGGCAGGAGGACGAGAGCCCCTTCGAGCTGCTGGCCGCGGCGCTGCACGAGCGCCAGGATCTGCCGGGTCCGCTGGCGGTCGAGGCCACGACGCGGTATTTCATCGTTGAGCGCGTCGGCAAGGCCTCGCCCGGCGTGCACGGCATGGTCCCTGCGGATGAGCTCATCGGACCGTGCCGCATGCACAAGTCAGCCGCCGAACTGGCGCTCATGCAGGCCGCTAACAATGTCACGCTGGCGGCGCTGCGCCACGTGCACGGTCGGATCACGGCCGGCATGAGCGCGGCGGACATCCAGGCGCTGATGATTGCAGCGACCGGCCAGCTCGGCGGCGTACACGAGTTCTCGCTGGTGCTGCTCAACGAGGCGAGCGCCTACCCGCACGGCTCGCTCGTGCCGCAGCTGGTGCGCTCAGGCTCGGTGATCCTGATCGATACCGGTTGCAGCGTGCACGGTTACCAGTCCGATATCTCGCGCAGCTGGGTGTTCGGCGAGGCCTCCGCGCGGCAGCGCCAGCTGTGGGACACCGTCAAGCGCGGCCAGCAGCTCGCGCTCGAGAGCGCCAGGCTGGGTGCGCCGGTCGGCGCCGTCGACCGGGCGGTGCGCGACTTCTATGAACAGCAGGGCTGGAGCAGGAATTATCGCCTGCCGGGCCTGTCGCACCGCACCGGCCACGGCATCGGCATGGACGTGCACGAGCCGCCTTACCTGGTGCGCAGCGACACCACGCCCCTGCAGGCAGGCATGTGTTTCTCCGACGAGCCGGGCCTGTACATACCGGGGGAGTTCGGCATCCGGCTGGAGGATTGCTGGTACATGACTGCGGGGGGACCGAAGCTGTTCACCGCGCTCGCCAGATCAATCGATCAGCCGGTCTGAAGGCCGCGGGGGCGGCCGCCGCCGCTCAGGGGTGATTCTGCTGCGCCATGGTGGTCTGCAGGTTGAGGGAGCCGAAGTCGAGCGCGTTCTTGATGTCCGCGCACGGCGCGTGTGTCGCACCCTTGTAGGTACTCACCGGGAAGTACTTGTCCTGCCAGGCCGCGAAACCCCATACATCGAGTCCAGCCTTGACGTATCTGGCGGCGCGGTCCGCCGCTTCGCAGTCATATTGCGAGCGCTGCAGGTGCTGCTGAGTCTCGCTGAGCAGCTCTGCGCGGGCCTTGGCCTCGGAGCGCTCGAGGTAAGCGTCCTTGAGGTTCGCGGCCGCGCCGGCACGATGCGGCGGGCGCTTCACCTTGAAATCCGCGTCGGCGTACGGATCGACGCTGGCAACCACCGCAGTGCCCACGACCCTGGGTGCTGCGGTCCGCGGTGCGGCCGCGGGAAGTGCCTCGTCCGCCGCGACGCGGGGCGACAGCGCCGGCAACGGGGCTGCGATCGGTGCGTCGAGGGTGCCGACCAGCGTCGCACGGGACGCGGACCGCGCCGCCAGGTAGTCGCTGACAGCCCATGCGCCCAAAGTGAGGAGAGCGACCCCGGCCGCTATCGGGCCTGCGTACTTGACGAAGCCGCCGAGAAAGCTGGTCCATTGCGGCGGCGTGACCGTGCCGCGGCGCTGCGGGATCCGGCCGCGCCCGAGCCACCCGGCGCCTTGGCGGCCCGCGAACAGCGCGCCCTGGGCGAAGACGAATCCGAGGGCGCTGCCGATGACGAGTTGCATCATGCTCATGGGCACTTCCGTGCACGCGCTTATGCCATACCAGCGGGCATTCTGCGGGTCCGGTGAACCGCCATCCGTGAGGCGCATCACGCGCGCGGCGTCGAGAGCGTGCACACGGCACGCAATTGGCTGTCATCCAGCGAAAACCTCGATTGTTCCATGCGAAAAATGAATGGCGGCCGTGCGCGCTGCCATGCTTACATCGGTCCGCGATGAAGAGCGGTTCAGGTCCCCGCGCCGGCAATGCCTTGCGTTCGTGGTGCCGGCTGGCGCTGCTCGCGGCCTGCCTTGCCGGTCTACCCGGCGCCGCGGCGCTCGCGCAGAAGCTCGCCACCATCGATCCCGATGCGCACTATCCGGAAGGCCCGCTGTGGCGCGACGGCCGGCTGTTCTACGTGGAATACGCGCAGAGCAACATCAAGACCTGGAACGGCAGTCGCGTCGCGGTCTGGTGGCACAAGGACAAGTGCGGCGCCAATGCGCTGATACCATTCAACGGCCACCTGCTGGTGGCCTGCTACGACGACAACTCGGTCGTCGAGCTCGATGGCAGCGGCCGGCAGCTGCGCGTGGTGCGGGCGGACAGCAGTGGCAAGCCCTTCATCGGCCCGAACGACTTCGCGGCCGATGGGCATGGCGGCATCTACTTCTCCGCTTCCGGCGTCTATGACATCAAGGCACCGATCAGCGGCGCGGTGCTGCACATGACGGCCGACGGCGGAAACGTCACCGAGGTTGCCAATACCATCCATTACTCGAACGGGCTGACGCTTGCCAGGGATCGGCAGCATTTGCTGGTTGCCGAGATGCTCGCCGGACGGGTGCTGTCGTTCGTGATCGGGCCCGACGGCAAGCTGGGCGCACGCACGGTGTGGGCGCGTCTTGAGGACCTGGCGCCGCCGACGCCGCACGAGGACGCCTACAACGGCCCGGACGGCCTGAAGCTCGGTCCCGACGGTAATTACTACATCGCGCAAAACGGCTCCGGCCGCGTGCTGGTCGTGGACGAGAACCGCAAGCTGGTGCGCACGATCGAGGTCGCCACGCCGTACGTCACCAACATGGCCTTCGGTGCGGACGGCGCGGACACCGTGTTCGTTACCGGCGCCTTCGAGCAGTGGAAGCCGCCGTTTCCGGGAGCGGTCTATCGCTGGACACGCTGAAGGGTGCATCGGAAGCGGAGAAATAACACAACATCGCGGGGGAGATTTCATGGCGAGAATGCGCTCTAAGGACTCACGGGCCGCCGGCGACGCACGGGTTGCGCCAGCGACGACCAGCATCGCCGGCGCGGTGTTCTTTGCGCTCTACGGCGCACCGCATCCGGCGCTGGCTGACCAGAGCGACGCCAACGGCAATGGCGGCAATGCCTTGCAGGAGGTCGTCGTAACCGCGACTCGCCGCACGGAGGCGCTCGAAGCGGTTCCTTACAGCATCTCGGTGGTGACCCCGGAGCAGATCGCCGCGAGCGGCGCTACCGATCTGATGTCCCTCGCGACCCAGGTACCCGGCTTGAGTATGTTTGACTACGGCGCCCGGTTTGCGGGAGCCGTCTCGCCCATTATCCGCGGCATCAACGCGACGGCCAGTCCTCCTCCGTCGCGCGGCTTTCGCACCTTCGAGCAGGACCCCGTCGGGACCTACATCGGCAATTCACCGATTGACGGCTATTTTCAACTGGACGACCTGAACCGCGTCGAGGTTTTGCGCGGACCGCAAGGGACTTTGTACGGTGCAGGCGCGCTGGGAGGTGCGCTGCGCCTGATCCCCAATTCGCCGCAATTAGGGACATTCGACGGAACGGTCGAGGCGAGCGGCTCGAAACTCGCCCATTCGGACGGCGCCGGCTGGTCGGTAAAGGGAATGGTCAATCTGCCGCTCGGAGACGTGATGGCGTTTCGGGCTTCGGCCAAGTACGACTACCAGCCGGGCTGGATCAACGTCTTCGGCCCGGAAGAGCGCACCAGCAACACGGCCTACGGCGTTCCACTGCTCGCCAACCCCGCCGATCCTGTCAACAGCTCCCCCATCTACACCAGCCGCAGCGACTGGAACTGGCAGAGGAGCTTTACCGGGCGCGCGAGCCTGCTGTGGAAGCCGGTCGAGGCCTTCAGTGCAGAGCTCGCGCTGCTGCACTCGGAGGCCTCGGGCGACGGCGGACCGCAGGTGAATCCGGTGTACGCCGGCGGGGTGTCGCCGTTCGATCCCCACACGGTGTTCCCCGCCGGCGGTCCCTACCAGGAGTTGGCACTGATCGACGAGCCGTGGGACCGGACGACGAACCTGACGAGTCTCGATCTGAGCTACGACGCGGGGTTTGCGACGGTCTCGGCGACGAGCTCGTACCATACGACCGACGGGTCTTTGATCAACGACTCGACCTTCGACTACGGCGGTTACGCCGGCGGGTTCTACGTGCCGTACTACGCCGGTGTCCCCACCAACCCGCGCTGGGTTTATCCCTTTCAGTTCACCGATTCGGCCCATACCTTCTCGCAGGAGGTGCGTCTGGTCTCCAAGACCGACCCCGCGAACGCGCTCGATTACGTAGTGGGCGCGTTCTATGAGAACCAGACGCGCCACGGCGCCTGGTTCGTCACGACCCCCGGCTCGCCGGAGCGTTCGCTGGCGGAAGGATGCACGAGCCCGGTCTTCTATACGCCGGCGGGCGTTCCCTCCAGCTTTCCGAATTGCCTGGTAGTGACCGGTCCGAACGACCTCACCTTCCAGCAGATCGACACGCAGACCTTCCAGGATGTATCTGAGTTCGGCGAGCTGACCTGGCATTTCCTGCCGAAAGCACAGATCACCGGCGGCGTGCGGCATTTCGATCAGCATTTCATCGACGCGCAGCTGTACCAGGATTTCACCTTTCCCACGCTCGTGCCGGCGACACCGCATCACTCGGATGCCACAAAGACCGTGGGTAAGATCAATCCCTCGTACGAGTACGCCGACCATCATTACCTCTATGCGTTGTGGTCGCAGGGCTTCCGTCGCGGTGGTGCGAACTCGGTTCCATCGACCGGGCCATTCAAGGAAAGTCCCCTGTTGCGGGACTACCAACCGGACAGCACGAATAACTACGAAGCCGGTCTCAAGGGGCGCTTCGCGAGTGGCGTTTCCTATACGTTTGCGATATTCGATATCTATTGGGACAGACCACAGATCTCCTCGAGCCTGCCCTCCGGGAACCTGGCCGTTTACAACGCCAACAAGGCACAGTCGAAGGGCTTCGAGTTCGAATCCAGCGGTCCGTTATTCGTCTCACACCTGAGCTACTCGGTCGGCTACGCCTATGCCGATGCCACGTTGACCAGCGCATTCTCTCTGCCGGCGAATAACGGGCTGGGCACGGGCACCATCGTGCCCGGTCTGCTCTCAGGCTCCGCCGGCGAACAGCTGCCGGGAAGCCCCAAGAACAGCGTGAGCGGTGCCCTCATGTATGACATCAACCTGAGTCCGGGATACGTGCTGACGCTGTCGCCGAATGCCGTATACCGCAGTGCGGTCGCGCTGCAGGTGGCGCCGAGCGTGGGTACCACGACGATCCAGCATTCCTCGACTTACGAAATCATGAACTTCGCGGCCACTCTGACCCATAACGCCTGGCGCGCGACTTTATACGCGACCAATGTATTCGATAAGGAGGAGATCCTGTCGCCACCTTCCCAGCCGAATCAGCTTGGCAACCTGACCGATGACTACCTGGTCAATCCCCCGCGGGAGATCGGCATCCGCCTGGGTTATTCCTTCAAGTGAGCGGCGCGCCGCGCTCAGGCCGGGATGGGTATCGCCCGCGCCTGCAGCGTGGCGATCAGCGGCCGCAGATGCCGGCGGTAATGCCGCCAGCGGCCGGAGGAACTGCCGTAGATCGGCCGCCGTACCTGCGCGGCGCTCGCCGTCAGCGACGCTGATCTGTTGTTCTGGATGTCGATCGCCGCGTTGCTCCACGGCAGTACGCAGAACTGCGCGATCCGCGCACCGCTGCGCAGCGGCTCGCGTACCAGATCGTCGTAGACGATCTCGTGCAGGCGGCCGCCGAGAGCGCCGCGCCAGTGATCCATCAGCTGCTGGTAGGCGGCGTAATAGCGGCCCAGGTCGCCGAGGTCGTAGCTGAAGGGATAGCCGGCCGCGAACAGCGTGCGATACATCGCAAAGCAGCTGTCCAGGGGCGAACGACTGACCAGCAGTATTTTCGCCTCCGGCAGGGCACGCGCGATGGCGCCGAGGTACAGATAATTGAGCGGCAGCTTCTCGATGATGCGCCCGGCGGGAGCGCCCGGCTCCGCGAGTCGTGCGTAGCCGGCCGCCACCGCGGCGGGATCCGCCGCGGCAGCGCGCGCGAACACATCGCCGTCGCCACGGGCCGCGTCCAGCAGCGCGCGCGAGAAGTTGGCCGTCTCGCCGTTGGAGCGCACGTCGGGCAGCCCCGTCAGGATCCGTTCCACCAGAGTCGTTCCGGAGCGCGGCAGACCGACGATGAAGATATAGCGCGCGGAGTCCACGGCGCCTGGCGGACTGCCGGGCGCCGGCGGCGCGGCAACACACAGCTCGTGCGTATAGAGCTGCGCGATGCGCGCCAGCTTGCGCTCGTCGAGGGCGACGTCGTACGCCAGGTGCTCGCGGCGCGTCCGCGCCGCGGTGGCGAACCAGTGGAAGGCCTCATCGTATCGGCCCACGTCGTCGAGCTCCTTGGCGAGCGCATAACCGAGGAACAGGCGCGCACGGTAATTACTTGCCGTCCGGTCCAGTTGCGCCTGCAGCTCGCGGATGTGGTTCGCCTCCGGCACCTGCACGCGCAGTTCGGATCGCAGCAGCCAGCTGGAGTATTGCGTGACATCGAGCGCGATGGCGCGGTCGCAGGCCTGCTCGGCTTCTGCGAGGCGACCGAGGCTGCGCTCGCCACACGCGAGGTTGTACCAGAAGCGCGGCTCGCGCGGCGACGCCTCGACGGCGCGCCGATACAGAGCGTTGGCGCGCTCGTGCCGCCCGAGTGCGATCGATACCCAGGCCAGTCCGTCGTAGGCATCCGCGGTGCCGCCGCCGAGCTCCATGGCGTGCAGCACGGCGCCGTCCGCCTCCGCCGCGCGACCGAGCTGCAGCAGCACCGATGCCAGCAGGCCGTGCGCGAGCAGGCAGCTGTGCGCTCCGGCGACCGCGCGCTCGGCGAACGGCAGGGCTTCCTTGTAGCGTCCCTCCCGCAGTAAGCGGGATGCCTCCGCCGCCGATGAACTTGCGCCGCTCATGCCCCCGTTGCTCACCTAAGTCCTTATACAGATCGCTGCGGCGCGCTGCACCGCGTGCCGCCACCTTGCGGTACGCCGCCATGAATCCAGCGCTGCCACACCGCTATGGGCACGACCGCCGGATCGTGCTGCGAGGCGTCTGCGCAGGGCGACAGACGAGGAGGTTGATTCGCGACTGAGTTAGGCGCGGAATACCAGCGCCGTAGCCTGACCGCGAAAGCGCGCAGCGTGACCCAAGCCATGCGCGAGCAGATCAACCTGACAATCCGGGAATACTTCAAAGGACGATCGAAGCGCGCCCGCAGGGTTTTGGGGGCAGGCATGCTGCTTGCAGCGGCGTCTGTGGCGATCTTCGCAGTGACCAGCACCCTCGGCTCCAAATACGGCTACGTGCTGGCTGCGTCGGCTGTCGCTGGGGTGGCCATGATGCTCGGCGCGCTGCTGTATCTGGATCTTACGAGGTGCCCCAACTGTACCGCGCGACTCGGAATCCAGATTGCCAACCAGTATCGCATCGGCCGCAGCGTCGCCTTCTGCCCGTTCTGCGGCGTCAGTTTCGATGAGTGCGAGGCCCGCAACCCCTGAGCTGCGGCGCGCGGAAACACAGGGGTACCCGGGGCCACTTCCAGGACCGCGCCCCAACTGTCGCCTGTTGGATACGCCGCAGCGCACCAAACATTTCGGTCTAACGGCGCGTAATGGGCGAGCGCTGACACGTAGTTCAGCATTGCGGTCACGCATGTTGGGGCGTCCCGCCGGCATCGGTCGCGGCCAGCACCGCGCAACAATGGCGCCGACATCAAACCCATGTTATCCGCCTGACACTTAACCGCCACAGCTCGGCCACACGCCATGTCGCTCACCCAACGCGAACAGCAACTGCGAGTCATCGCACGCGAACGCATCGCCAAGGGAGAATTGCCGTGCGAGCCGGCCTCACGGATGTGGGGCGGTTACGGCACCGGGCAGCTTTGCTCGTTGTGTCGCGATCCCATTCAACCTGATCAGATCGAATACGAGGTCGAACGCATGGTAGCCGGTCGTGACAACCTGCTGTTTCACCTGGTCTGCCAGTCGGTCTGGCAGCTCGAGTGCGCCAGTCACGATCAGTCGAAGTCGGGCGCCTAGGGTAAGGGATTCATCGGCGCCCGCACGCGAGCGTCCAACGAGCGCGCGCGCACCTGCGCCGGACTCACTTGTGGCATTGCGTCGGCACTAGTGGTCATATGTGCATCCGGCTTGCTGCCGGTGCGCGGCGCAACTCGAAGCCAGGGCGCCGAACGCCCCTGTGACGCCCGCGGGCCGATGCGGGACATTGCGCTGTCACGCGCGTGCTTGACGCTGGTCACTGGCAGAGCGTTCGGAGGGTGGCATATGAAGAAGCTCAAACACGAAGCGGAGTTGTTCAAAGCGGCCTTGCTCGCCGGCGTTCAATACGCGGAAAGCCGCAAGGCGGTCGAATTCGAGTTGACCGACTCAGCAAGCGAAAAGGCGCTGTACGTCTATCGCTTACTCGTGCACGACAAAGTCATTGCGCCAATGCCGGAAGACCAGGTCGGAGAGAAGACGGTTCGGCATCGGCTCGCGACCTGGTATGCGCGCCAGCTGCCTGACGGACATCCGCTGTTGGAATAGACATCGCGGGGGCGTGCGCCGCCGCGTACCGGCTCGACTTGCGCCTTGCTGTCCTCGAGGCAGGTGCATTGAATCCGTCCGCTGTCCAGCACGACCGGATTCAGTCCGTACACGCGAATCAGATCACCGGGCCTGCCGTAGACCGCGAGCGTTCCGGCGGCAAGCTCGCAATACCGGGTCGCGATCTGTGAACTCGATCAAGGTTCTGAATCTTGCAACCACTGGGTGGTTGCCTTCTGGAGTATGCCGTTCCCTGAGGGGTACGTTCGACCTGGCAGCAGCGCGCCTGGCCGGGTGAATGGTCGGGATGTGCCTCGAGCCGAGCCGAGAGCCCGATAAGCACCGTGAACCAGCAGTCCCACAAATTGACGCCACCACCCTCTTCACTAGCAGCGCCACAGACACGTTCACCATTTGCGATCATCTGGATATTTGCTGCGATCGTACTCGGGCTGTTGACGCTCGCAAACGTCAGCTTCGGGCTGCTGTCGTCGGTGCGCGCGTACGTCGGCGGGGAGAGTTTGTGGTCAAAAGCACAGAAAGACGCCGTCTTTCACCTGCAAAAGTACGCCGCCAACCATGCTGCGGAAGAACTGCGCCAGTTTCACGCGGACATCGCTGTCCCCCTGGGAGACCATGCAGCTCGGGTCGAGATGGACAAGCCAAATCCGGATTTCACAAAGGTCCGGCAAGGATTTGTCCGCGGCGGAAATCATCCCGACGACGTCGACGGGATGTTCAAGCTGTACCGGAGATTTGGCTGGGTCAGTTTTATGCAGCGGGCGATTCGAGCCTGGGACGCGGGCGACCACTACATCGTTCAGCTTGACGAGGCCGGAACGGTACTACAACGTGAGATCGAGTCTCCTGCACCGAGCGCCGAGAAGGTCGAAGCCATTCTGGCCGAGATCTTCGTGATCAACGAAAATCTCACCCCCATCGAAAACCAATTTGTCGACGCCTTGGGCGAGGCGTCCCGCACGGCCTACCGATTGCTCCAGGGAATCATGCTTGGCGCAACCCCTGCGCTTCTGATGCTCGGCACCGTGTTATCACTGCAGATACTTCGTCAACGCAAGCGGGCGGACGACTGGCTCGAGCACATCGCCTTTCATGACGATCTTACCGCCCTGCCCAATCGGGTGATGTTGTGCCAGTGCCTTGACCAAGCCCTGCCCCGGCACCGTCGCGCCGGGTCGCGACTGGCGATCCTGTTTATGGACCTGAACCGCTTCAAGGTAATTAACGACTCGTTGGGGCACGAAGTCGGCGATGTCTTGTTGCGCCAGGTTGCCGACCGCTTGCGGGCCCAGTCACGCGCAAGCGATACGGTGGCGCGGGTGGGGGGTGACAAGTTCGCCGTGCTGACCGAAAACCACGAAAACCTGGTGGATATCTCCACCTTTTCTCAGCGGCTCGTCGAAACGCTGAGCGCACCGTACGTACTCGGACGAAAGGACTGTCACGTCACATTGAGCGTTGGGATCAGCGTCTTCCCTTCCGACGGCAACGATTCCCAAGCACTGCTCAAGGCGGCGGATGTGGCCATGTACCGTGCCAAGGCGGCGGGACGAAACAATTACCTGTTTTACTCGCCCTCGATGAACGTGCATACGGTGGAACGACTGGAGCTGGAGTCGGACCTGAGCCACGCCCTGGAACGGGGCGAATTCCTGCTGCATTATCAGGCCAAGGTAGAAACCACGACCGGTCTGATCACCGGGACCGAGGCGCTGTTGCGCTGGAGGCATCCGGTCCGTGGGCTTGTACCGATGATGGATGTCATTCCTCTTGCCGAAGAGACAGGTCTGATCGTACCGATCGGCGAATGGGTGCTTGCCACCGCGTGCGCGCAAAACAAGGCTTGGCAGGATCAGGGCCTTACAAAGCTCAGTGTCGCTGTCAACCTCTCAGTGCGCCAGTTTGCGGATCCGTTGCTCCTTGCGAAGTTGACCCGGATCATCCACGCCAGTGGACTCGATCCGTCAAGTCTGGAGTTGGAAATTACCGAAAGCATGGTCATGTCGCACGGGGAAAGCGCCGTAGCCGTGCTCGAGAAGTTGAAATCGATCGGCGTGCAGATCGCGATTGATGACTTCGGCACAGGCTATTCATCGCTCGCTTACCTCAAGCGCTTTCCAATCGATACCCTCAAGATAGATCGCTCGTTCATTCGCGATATTCCCGCCGACTCCGGTGACAAGAAAATTACTCGCGCCATAATTGCAATGGCACATAGTTTGAGACTGAAGGTGGTGGCAGAGGGGGTGGAAACCGCAGATCAGCTGAAGTTTCTTCGGGCTGAGCACTGCGACGCAGTCCAGGGGTATTTCCTCTACCGGCCGCTTCCGCAAGCGGAGATGGCGGACGTCTTCGAATTCAATCGGCCGGTCCGCGTGGCTCGTTCGGCGGTGCACGCCTGACGCGCCTCAGGGCGCATCGAACTCAGTTCAGCGCGCCAGGCAGTGCGGCATCACCGTAACGAAGGTATAGGAGAAAACTTGTGCGGCGCCGAAGGCCGCTTCGTTCCAGTCCCGAGTCGGACGCGCGCCCTCCGCGAGCAGGAACAGTGGTGCTTTTGCACTAATGCGCCACACATCGGAGTAATGGGTCCAGCGCTGGCCGCCACCGCTGGCGGTGGTGGTGGCGTGCATTCCCGGGCCGCCCAGGAGCGCTTCGAACTCGAGCACGCTCAGCCCCTGACCTCCGGCCCGGCCTGCCTTCAACAGCCGTTCGCGGACATGCGCCGCGTTCGAGAGTGGTGCTGCCTCGTTGCACAGCGGACAGGCGCAGACCGTGCCGTCGATGACTCCGCGGACAAGCCTGTCTTGCGCGTCGTAGTTGAGTACATAGTAGCGATCGGCATGGGCCGACAGCCGATAGATATCGAAGCGCACCTGGAGTCCGCTGCCCAGGCCAAACTGCTCGCTCGCGTAGCCCGGCGGACCCAGTAGCGCGAGGATCTGCGCGCGTGGCGTGCCCTTGAGAGCTTGCGTCGTATCAAACTGGTGGATCATCGCCTCGCGTGACCAGTTGTCGGCTGTTGACTGAGCCGTGTGCTGCCAGGCTCCGGGTGAAAAGCTCTGCGGCGAGTCGTCGCCAGCGACGCTGACGCCTGCAGCAAGCAGACTTGCGACAGCGGCGCCGAGCCAATACCTGCGATGGATCTGCGTCATTAGACCAGCGCCGAGGTATCAGCCGAGTTCTGCACTCGTTTAGCGCTGTCGGCAAATGTGGGGTTGATCGTGCTCGCCAACATCTGAATCAGCTGATCTCTCGAACGATCCGGTTTGCGGACCGCCGGGGTGCCGAAGTTAGCGTGCCCGCGGTCTGCCGTTCACATGTAACGATGGTACGCCGCTATGCGCACGGCTAAGACTAATTGGCGCGCCCGGAGAGATTGCCCGGCCGCTGACGCGGCCTCGTCCCTCGCTGACGCTCGGGACCGCACGCACGCGAAGTGCGTGCGTCCAACCTGGCTCGAAGACTCGCCAGGTTGTCGAACTCCCGCGCCGCCTGCGGCGGCGGTCGGGACTTCTCATCCGCTCTATCGTATGAAGACTCCCACGAGCTCGATCCGTTTGTGAAGTCCCAAGACTAAGGTGACATTCTGGCTCCCTTCTCGACCCAGGAGAGAGCCCATGAACAAGACCGAACAGAACCGGATCGTGGCCTGGCGGCTAAAGCTGCTGCGTGAGGCCAGCGAAATGCCGAGGAACGTGGCGCAGGCGTGTCGGCATTTCGGCCTCTCTCGCAATACCTTCTACAAGTGGAAGGCCAGACATAGGGCCCACGGCGAAGCCGGACTGCTGG
Organism: Steroidobacteraceae bacterium; assembly: GCA_035482695.1. GTDB lineage: Bacteria > Pseudomonadota > Gammaproteobacteria > Steroidobacterales > Steroidobacteraceae > 13-2-20CM-66-19. The sequence goes on from DATHQM010000010.1 coordinate 72,140, forward strand.
ACCGTTCACGGGCACCACGGCGCTCCCCTCGGGCGACTCCCCGGGAAGTCGTTTCAAAAATCCTTTACCTTCGGCAGCGATACCACTTTGGGCCGGGCAGGATAGCCGCTTATTTGCGGCGCTTTCACGGTCTGAGCATCGCCTGCTCTTCCGTGCACCGCATCCTGATCCATCATGGGATGAACCGCCTGCCGGCTAACCAGAAGCGCAGGCCGCCTGGACGAGGCTGGCAGCGATACGAGAAACCCCAGCCCGGGCACCGCCTGCAATTAGACGTGAAGTTCCTGGAGCGGATCGCGGGCAGCCGAAAGCGCCTCTATCAGTTCACCGCCATCGATGACTGCACGCGCATCCGGGTGCTCAAGATCTACGACGCCTGCAACCAGTCTGCGGCAATCCGCTTCATGGACGAGGTCCTTCGACGGCTGCCCTTCCGCGTCCTCGTGGTCCAGACCGACAATGGAGCCGAGTTCCAGTCCCGCTTCCACTGGCATCTCGAGTCGCACGACATCCGCCACGTCTACATCCGGCCGCGAACACCGCACCTGAACGGTAAGGTTGAACGATCACACCGGGTCGATGAGCAGGAGTTCTACCAGCTCTTGGACAAGGATGGCATCGCCGACGACATCCACCTGTTCAACGACAAGCTTCGTGAATGGGAGGACTACTACAATTACCATCGACCGCATGGAGCTCTCGACGGGCAAACCCCTTACGAGCGGCTCATGGCAAAATCCACCGCCAGTCTGTCGACGAAGTCTTGAGACCCTACATTTGGAATTTGGCGCGCCCGGAGAGATTCGAACTCCCGACCCCCTGGTTCGTAGCCAGGTACTCTATCCAACTGAGCTACGGGCGCGCTCTTGAGGGGCGCGCATCCTACCACACCATTGCGCCGCGCCCACCTACTCGCAGGCTTTGCCTTGTCCCCTGCCGCACCGGGAAATGCCGGGCGCAAGACGGAGGGGCCGCAATGCGGGCCAAGGCGCTCGGGCGGAAATCTAAAGGCGCTGAAGGTGAGAGCCGCGGAACAGTCCGTGGTACACCACGAGTACCACAGCGGCGCCGATGGTCGCGACGACCATGCTATAGAGATTGAGTCCGGACACACCGCGCATTCCGACGAGGTGGAAGAGCCAGCCCCCGACAAGTGCTCCGCCGATCCCAAGAAGAACGTCCAGGACGAGCCCTTCTCCGGTCCGATTGACGATTTTGCTGGCAACGAAGCCGGCAATGAGCCCAAGGATGATCCACGCGATAATTGACATGAGATTCGCTCCGGTTGCAATGACGGCTGATAGGGTGCCGCCGTCGAAGTTCCGGACCAAGAGTGGTCTCAAGCGTTGCTGCCGTCCGTACGGTGGCATACAAGGCTGCTGATTCGCCGCGTCCGAAAGCCTGAAGCCTGGGGGTCGGCACCGTGGCGAGCCCGCTCACCATTGCCGTGACGGCCTCGCTCTGCGCCGCTAACATCCGGTCGACTGCGGCAAGTCCTTGTGGCCCAGCCGCGGTGACCGCTCGCCCGCTGGACGGCCCTGGCCACCCGTGCGGCTTGATGGGCGCCGCCGGTACGCGACTACCGGCCCCCGGAATTCATCCGGGGGCCGATGCATGGATCAACGTTTGGCCTCGGTCGCGTGGCCACGTCCATCGCGCTCTTCGTTTCCCGTGAAGTGCGCTTTATCGACGCGCTTCGCCGGCTCGGCCTTCTCGCCCGGGTTTGGCATGGCACCGTGATAACCATGCTCTGGATGGAAAGTATTGTTTACGTTGCCACGGAAATTGTCGGGGCCATGGAACCAGGGGCCAGCGCCAATGAACACCTCGCCACTAAACCACTCTGGGCCGTAGTAGCCGGAGGGAGCGCAGCTGTAGGGAGCGACATCGTAGTAACCGTACGGACATTGCGGGGCTACACCGACATTGATGCTGACCTGAGCCTCTGCACTGGGGACGGTTGCCGTGAAACAGCTTCCAGCAACCGCAACTAACATTACAAATTTAAATCCACGCATAAATGCACCTCTCAATTACCGATGAAAGATCGCATGGCGGCGCTGCGCGATCTGTACGGCACCACACGCAGAGCGGTCTCAAGACCGACCTGTCTGTGTCGGTTCCTTCGAGCTTCGCGCCGCTGAAAGGTTGCGGTGAGGTGTCGATCAGCGACACGAAAAAGGCCGCCAGCGTAGGTAACGCGCCGGCGGCCTTGCTGGATCCAGGCAGAAATTCTGGATTCAGGCGGCCGATGCTACCCAGCCCATGTGGAGCCGGTCCGTGCGGTAGCGAACATCGGCCAGTGTTTCATCCCGGATCTGCTGCAAGCGACCACGCAGTTCGATCACGGTTCGCAGCAACCTCGCAGCGGTCGAGTAGCGCGCAACTGACTGCCGTGCAAATTGCACCATTTACTATCGGAGCGGGTCGGCTGCGGGGACCGAGGTCTGCGTCGGCGACGACCCGCTAGCTGCGATTGGCGATGCGGCGGCGCCCGACGGTACCGCTCCCTGAGAGGGGCCCCTTAGCCATTGTGCCCCAAGGACAATCAGCGTCAGCAGCAGATAGAGCACCAGGCAGGTGGCGACCGCCCTGCGAATGATGATGAGTTCCGCCAAAGGCGCCGGACGAGTCGAGTGATTGCGGGTCGCGCCTTGTCGCGGCAGCAAAGCAACGAGCTCTCGTGCAAGCGCGCCCGCGTCCAGTCCCTCCGACAAGCCATTGGGCAGCGCTGCGATCACTTTCATTAAGGCGGCGGTGGCGACCTCGCAAGGTAATCTTGCCAATCTCGCGGCCTCATCCCACGGATCGATGTTCAGTCGAGCCAGCGCGGAGAGCACGCTGAGTAGCATCCCACTGCTTTCCTCTACGATCGGTGCGTACAGGAATTTGTCAAACTCGGATCCGGCAATGGAGGTGGGATACATCCGCGTCACGCATTCCATCGTGGGCGAAAAACCCGTGCTGATCGGTGCGTTGCAACACATATCCCGGCCGCGGATCCGTACGTTCCGGCGCTCTCGTCTCACGGGTCAGGTTCGCGGGCATCTGGAGCGCGGCTGCCTGCTGCACGCCATCCCGGCAACGGGACCGAGGTCTGCACCAGGCGCACGCCGCGATTTCCTCGCACGCGCCCTCCCCACAACAACCTAAGGAGCGGGGCGGCGGCGGCAAGCAAGCGAAAAAAGCGGCTTGATTTGGCGGAGAGAGAGGGATTCGAACCCTCGAAGGGCTTTTGACCCTTACACCCTTAGCAGGGGTGCGCCTTCGACCACTCGGCCATCTCTCCGCGCGCGCGGGGCGGCCATGATACGGAAAGCGCCCCCGTCGGGCAAAAGCGTGAGCGATCGGCTGCCTCAGGCGATGAGCCGCGCGCGCACGAACTCCTGCACCGACTCGAGCGCGGCATCCAGCGCCTCCGGCTTGCTGCCGCCCGCCTGGGCGAAGTCGGCGCGCCCTCCGCCGCGTCCCCCGACCTGCGCCGCCACCGCGCCGGCAAGCTCGCCCGCCTTGATGCGCGAAGTCTGGTCGGCCGTGACGCCCGCGACCAGCAGCACCTTGACTGGGCTTTCCACGCTCGCCAACACCACCACCGCGGACTTGAGACGATCCTTGAGCTGATCGAGCGCGGTGCGCAGCCCAGCCGCGTCGGCGCCGTCGACCTTGGTCGCGATCACCTTCACGCCCTGGATATCGACCGCGCCCGCGGCCAGGTCCACGCCCTGGCCGGACGCCAGCCGATCCTTGAGCGAGCGGACCTCCCGCTCCAGCGCCCGGGTACGCTCGAGCTGCTCGCGTACCTTCTCCTTCAGGTCCTCGCGCGAGCCGCGCACCAGTGTGGCAACCTCGCGCAACAGCGCGTCGTCGCGCTCGACGAACTCGACCGCGCCGGCGCCCGTCAGCGCCTCGACGCGCCGCACGCCCGAGGCGACCCCGGTCTCACCGACCAGCTTGAACAGACCGATGTCGCCGGTGCGCTGCACGTGGGTGCCGCCGCACAGTTCCATGGAAAAGTCGCCCATGCGCAGCACGCGCACATCCTTGTCGTACTTCTCCCCGAACAGCGCTATCGCGCCCGCCGCGACCGCGCCGTCATATTCCATGACGCGCGTTTCTGCCGGCGCATTGGCGCGGATCTGCGCATTCACCAGCTGCTCGACCTGCAGCAGCTCCTGCGGGGTCACCGCCTGGAAGTGCGCGAAGTCGAAGCGCAGTCGGTCAGGCGCGACCAGCGACCCCTTCTGCAGCACGTGCGTGCCGAGTACCTTGCGCAGCGCCGCGTGCAGCAGGTGCGTCGCGCTGTGGTTGAGCGCGGTCGCATGGCGTCGCTCCCCGTCCACCTCGGCCTCGAGCGTGTCGCCGAGGCGGATCGTTCCCTGCACCAGCGTGCCGATATGCGCGTGCGCCGCGCCGCGCTTCTGCGTGTCGCTCACGACGAAGCGCACGTCGCTGCCGCGCAGCACGCCCGCATCGCCCACCTGGCCGCCGGCCTCGGCATAGAACGGGGTGCGATCGAGCACCACTTCGCCCTCGTCGCCGGCCTGCAGTGCTTCGACCTGCCCGCCCTGCTTCAGCAGCGCGAGCACGCGCCCGCTGGCCGCCAACCCCTCGTAACCGCGAAACAGCGTGCGTTGGTCGAACTTCGCCCCGGCGCTAAGGTCGACGCCGAACCGGCTCGCTTCCTGCGAGCGGCGGCGCTGCTCCTCCATGGCGGCGTCGAAGCGCGCCTGGTCGATCGCCAGGCCCCGCTCGCGCGCCACGTCCGCGGTCAGATCGACCGGGAAGCCGAAGGTGTCGTAGAGCTTGAAGACGGTGTCGCCGTCGAGCACCTTCGCGCCGCGCAGGTTGCGGATCGCGCTCTCGAGCAGCACCATGCCGTTCGCGAGCGTCTCGGCGAAGCGCTCCTCCTCCTGCTTGAGCATGCGCTCGGCGTGCGCACGGCCGCGGACCAGCTCGGGGTAAGCCTCGCCCATCTGCTCCTCGAGCACCGGCACCAGCTTGTAGAAGAACGGCTGCTGGATGCCGAGCTTGTAGCCGTGGCGTATGGCGCGACGGATGATCCGGCGCAGCACGTAGCCGCGACCCTCGTTGGACGGCGACACCCCGTCCACGATGAGGAAGGTGCAGGCGCGGATGTGATCGGCGATGACGCGCAGCGAGCTCGAGGTAAGCACCGAGGTGCCGGCGAGCCGCCCGGCGGCGCGGATCAGGTTCTTGAACAGGTCGATGTCGTAGTTGGAGTGCACGCCCTGCATGACGGCGGCGATGCGCTCGAGACCCATGCCGGTATCCACCGAGGGCCGGGGCAGCGGCGTGAGCGTCCCGTCCGCGCCGCGGTCGAACTGCATGAACACCAGGTTCCAGATCTCGACGTAGCGATCGCCCTCCTCGTCCGCCGATCCCGGCGGTCCGCCGGCGATACTCTCGCCGTGGTCGTAGAAGATCTCGCTGCACGGTCCGCACGGGCCGGTGTCCCCCATCGCCCAGAAGTTGGAAGCTTCGCCGAGGCGCGCAAAGCGCTGCGGGCTCACGCCGATGTCTCTCAGCCAGATGTCGGCGGCCTCGTCGTCGTCCTTGTAGACCGTGCACCACAGGCGCGCCGGGTCCAGCCCGAGGTTATAGATGAGGAAGTCCCAGGCAAAATGGATCGCCTCGCGCTTGAAATAGTCGCCGAAGGAGAAATTGCCGAGCATCTCGAAGAACGTGTGGTGGCGTGCCGTGTAGCCGACGTTCTCGAGGTCGTTGTGCTTGCCGCCGGCACGCACGCAGCGCTGGCTGGAAGCCGCGCGCAGGTAATCGCGCTGCTCCTTGCCGAGGAACACGTCCTTGAACTGCACCATGCCGGCGTTGGTGAACAGCAGCGTCGGATCGTTGGCCGGAATGAGCGAGCTCGAGGGCACGACCATGTGACTCTGCGCGCGGAAGAACTGCAGAAAGGTGCTGCGCACATCGGCCGCGCTCATGTAAGACGGTTTGCTCAAGGGACTCCTTCAGTCCGGCCCGGCGTCGACACCGGTGGCGGCGCGGATATGATCCGCTGAAAAGCCACGGTACTGCAAAAAGCGTGCACGCCGCGCCTTTTGTGCCCAGCTGGCCGCGGGCTGCGCGCCGAACTTGGCGCGGCACACCTGCCGGGCGAGCGCCCGCCAGTCCGGTCCCGAGGCCAGAGCTGCCGCGATGAGCGCCGCGTCGACCCCGCGCTGGCGCAGCGCGGCCGCGATGCGCACCGGACCCTGGCCGCGCCCGGCGTGGTACGCCACATAATTGTGCGCGTAGCGCTCGTCGTCGAGGACGCCCTCGGTGGTCAGCTCCGCGATCGCCGCCGCCACCGCATCGTCGCCGAAACCCTGCGCGCGCAGCCGCTCGCGCAGCTCCCCGGCAGCGAAATCGCGCTTCGCCAGTAACGCGAGGCTGGCCAGCCGCACGGCCCGTGGGTGCGTGGCAGCGCCGTCGCTACCGGGCTTGCGTGATCTGCGCCGCAGCATCGTTTAAAGTATAGCCAGCCGGCATCGCCCCCCTGGCGAAGAGCGGGCGATTACTTAACCCGATCAGGCAGGAAGCAATCATGCGAAGTGTCTTGGCGCTCCTGGCGTGCGTGGCTGGTGGTGGACTCTCTGTGGCTCTGGCGGACCCGCCGGCGGCGCCCGCGGCCACCCCCGAGCCTGCGACCCAGGCCACTCCCGCGACCCCCGGCAATCCGGCCGCCGCGCCGGTCGCAGCCACCTCGGCCGCGGGTGTCACGATAACGGGCAACACGCCGGCAACCCCCGCCGCTCCGCAGGTCGACGCGATGGAGAAGCACTTTCTCTCCGAGGGCTACAAGATCGAAATGCGCCACGGCGACAAGTACTTCTGCCGCAGGGAGGAGGAGTTGGGTTCACGCCTCGGCGGACAGAAATACTGCTCGACGATGGAGCAGCTCAAGGCGACGGAAGCCCAGGCCAAAGATCTCGTCGGAACGTCCCAGCGCCAGCAGACTACCGGCCCGTCAGGCCGCTGACGCCATCGTGCAGCGCGCTCAGGCCGAATCGGCTGCCTGAGCGCCGTTGCTGCGCTGCTGCCGCGGCGGCAGCAGCCGCGCGCGCACCTGATCCTCGATCTCGCGCGCGACGTCCCTGTTCGACTGCAGGTACGCGCGCGCATTGTCCTTGCCCTGGCCGATGCGGTTGCCTTTATAGGCGTACCAGGCGCCGGATTTCTCGATGATGCCGAGTGAGCTGCCGAGCTCGATGATCTCGCCCTCGCGCGAGATGCCCTGGCCGTACATGATCTCGAACTCCGCTTCGCGGAACGGCGGCGCCACCTTGTTCTTCACCACCTTGACGCGCGTCATGTTGCCGGTGACCTCTTCGCCGTTCTTGATCGCGCCGATGCGGCGGATATCGAGCCGCACCGAGGCGTAGAACTTCAGCGCGTTGCCGCCGGTGGTGGTCTCGGGGTTGCCGAACATCACGCCGATCTTCATGCGGATCTGGTTGATGAACAGCACCATGGTGTTCGAGCGGCTGATGTTGCCGGTGAGCTTGCGCAGCGCCTGGGACATGAGCCGTGCGTGCAGGCCGACCTGCATCTCGCCCATCTCGCCTTCGATCTCGGCCCTGGGCGTGAGCGCGGCCACCGAGTCCACCACCACGATGTCGACCGCGCTGGAGCGCACCAGCATGTCGGTGATCTCCAGCGCCTGCTCGCCGGTGTCCGGCTGCGAGACCAGCAGGTCGTTGATGTTGACGCCGAGCTTCTCGGCATAGCTCGGATCGAGCGCGTGCTCGGCGTCGACAAAAGCGGCGGTGCCGCCGCCGCGCTGCACCTCGGCGATCACCTGCAGCGCCAGGGTGGTCTTGCCGGAGGCCTCCGGACCGAAGACTTCCACCACGCGCCCGCGCGGCAGGCCGCCCACGCCGAGTGCGATGTCCAGCCCCAGCGAGCCGGTCGAGACCGTCTCGACGTCGTAGCTCGCGGCGGCATCGCCGAGACGCATCACCGAGCCTTTGCCGAACTGCTTCTCGATCTGGCCCAACGCGGCGGCGAGCGCCTTCTTGCGGTTTTCTTCCATCACGTGCGGTTCCCGGAAAAGTTGTGGGCGGCGAGGAAATTTCGCGAGCGCGATTATCACATAAAGTCGAGCCGCCGGTCGCGCGCCACGCCGTGCAGTTTCTCGTCTATTCGCGCGATTTCTGCGCGCCAACCAGTGGATAGAATTCGATGACACTGTATATCGGGCCCGCCGCTTCGGTGCGGCTGTCCACCAGCGCAAAGGCGTCGAAGCTCCACAGCACCGGTTGCATCAGCGGCACGCTGGCGGGGCACGCGACCTTGCGCGCGAGCGTCACATGCGCCTGGAAGGGCTTGAGATCCGGAGTGAATCCCCCGGCGGCTGCACCATCCTTGAGCGCGGCGGCCAGCCGCTGCGCAACGGTCGGCACCGCTTCGGTGAGCGCACACAGGATCTGCTGCGGCCGCCAGTGCGCCAGGTGGGTAAAGCGCAGCGCCAGCGGTGACGGCTGGCCGAAGGCCGCGGCGCAAGTGCGCGCCAGGTGCGCGAGCTCCGCGAGCCTCGCCCGCTTCACCGCGCCGAGGAAGGCGAGCGTCACGTGCAGGTTGTGCGCCGGCAATGGCCGCCCGCCGCACAGCCCCACCGCGCTGGCGCTGGCACTGATGAGCGCGCCGCGCGCCGCCTCGTCCGGCCACAGCGCGAAGAACAGCCGCTGGGTTTCGCCCACGGGTCGTGCGGTGCGGCTTCAGGGCAGGTGCGGGCGCAGCGGGGTTTCCGGGTGCACCGGCAGATCCAGGCGCAGGATGAGCCGCAGCGCGTGGCTGACCGAGTGGCGGCGCACGCCCTCCCGGTCGCCCGCGAAGCGCCGCTCCTCGGCGATGATGTCGGTGGCCGCCGCGAGGCGCGCCGCGGCGCAGAACCAGACGGTGCCGACCGGTTTGTCCGGCAGGCCGCCGTCGGGCCCGGCGATGCCGCTCACGGCCAGCGCGACCGTCGCGCCGGTCACCCGCAGAGCCCCTTCGGCCATCTCGCGCACCGTCTGCTCGCTCACGGCGCCGAAACTTTCCAGCGTGACGCCCGCAACGTTCAGGTCGCGCATCTTCGCGGCGTTCGAGTACGTCACGAAGCCGCACTCGAACCACTGCGAGCTGCCCGGCACGTCCGTCAGGGCCTTGGCGACCCAGCCGCCGGTGCACGACTCGGCGGTGGTGATGCGCCGTCCTGCGGCACGCAGCTTCTGGCCCACCCGCTCGGCCAGCTCGTACAGCTCCGGATCGCGTTCCATGCGATCAGGCTACCCCAGCGGCGGCCCGGGCAGGTAGGGACTCAGGTGCCGCAACCGTCGCAGAGGCAATCGGGTCCGGCCGACGTTCTTTCCGGCGATTTGAGCCGTGCGCCGGTTCCCGCTTCGGCGCGTTTGCCCCTGCTAAAGTGCCCGCAGATGCGGCAAAGGCAACCACGATGGACGCGACAATCCCCAAAGGGCAACAGACGAGCGCTGCGGCGGGGACGCCCCCCAGCCCGGTGACCGCGGCAGCTCCCGACGCTACGCCGGCCGCGGCGCGCAGCGCTGCGACCGCGATGATCGATGCCGGCAATGCGCTCGAGGAGCAGGGGCGGATGACGGAGGCCATGGCGCGCTATGATGCGGCGCTCGAGGCTGATCCGCGCTGCGCGCGCGCCCACCTGAACCGCGGCAATATTCTGCTCGCGGGCGGGCGGTTTGATGAGGCGCGCAGCGCCTACGAGCTCGCGATCGCCTGCGACCCGCACTACGCCGCAGCCCATTTCAATCTGGGCAACCTCAATGCCCGCGCCCGCGAGTTCGATGCTGCCGTGCGCAACTACCAGGCAGCCATCGGCATCAGACCCGACTTCGCAGATGCGTTCGTAGCGATGGCGAATGCGCTCGACTGCCTGGGGCGCCCTGCCGAAGCAATCGACGCCTACCAGCGCGCGCTGGCCATCAATCCCGGCTACGCCGAAGTCCATTTCAATCTGGGTGTACTCGCAACGGTCCAGGGTCGGTTTTCCGAGGCCACCGCTAGCCTGCGCCGGGCAATCGACCTTCGGCCTGACTATGTCGCAGCGCTCCGCGCCCTGGCCACCGTGCTGCGCAGCCTCGGGGATATGGATGCGGCGGAGGCCAGCCTGCGCCGCGCCCGGTCCATCGATCCCGAGGCTGTCCAGATTCTCTTCGAACTTGCGGTGGTCCTTCAGTCGGGAGGCAAGCGCGAGGAAGCGGCGCAGTTGATGGCCCAGATACTCGAGCGCGCGCCGCAGCGGATGACCAAGTTGGCCTTTGCCGGCTGCGCGATGCGCACGCGGTTCACGACCCCCGATCCGCTGGTGCGCGCGGCGCTCACCATCGCGATCACCGAAGCATGGATCATGCCGGGTCAACTTTCGCGGCCGGCACTCACTTTGATCGTGCTCGACCGCAGGATTGCCAACTGCGTACGCCGCGCCAACGAATCGTGGCCCGTACGCCCGCCCAGGGCAGTGCTGTTCGGCACAGAAGGTCTGGCGGCCCTGGGAGCGAACCATCTGCTGCGAGCATTGCTGGAATCAGTGCCCGTGTCTTCGATTGAATTCGAGCGCTTCCTAACCTGCGCGCGCCACGTCCTGCTCGAGCTGGCATCCGGCGAGCAGCCGCCGGACCCTGCGGACCTCGCGGCGCTGCCCTTCTATGTCGCACTCGCCCGGCAGTGCTTCATCAACGAGTACGTCTTTGATTGCCCCGAGCGGGAGCAGCTCGCGGCAGCCGCCTGCCGCAGCCGCTTATTGGCGCTGCTCGACGCCGATGCCGCGGTGCCGCCATTGCTGTTGCTCGCCGTGGCCGCGCATTTCCCGCTGCACACCCTGCGCGATGCCGGCCGGCTGCTGGCGGCAACTGCGCCCGGCCAGGTAGAGGACGTCCTGCGCCAACAGGTCCGCGAACCGCTCCAGGAGCAGGCGCTGCGCGCAGGCATCCAATGCCTCACGGCGATCACCGGTGGGGTCTCCGAACAGGTGCGCGAGCAGTATGAACAGAATCCCTACCCGCGCTGGGTGAAGGTGCCACTAAACGATGAGGCACTGCACGTCAATGCCGAATTGCGGCGCGCGCTGCCGTTCGCAAACTTCACGCCGTTGGCTGACGACAGCGCGCCGCAGGTGCTGGTCGCGGGGTGCGGCACCGGCCGTCATCCAATCATGGCTGCGCAACGATTCCGCGGCGCGCGGGTGCTGGCGATAGACCTGAGCCTGAGCAGCATCAGCTATGCCAAGCGCAAGACGCAGGAGCTGGGCATCACCAACATTGAATATGCGCAGGCCGACATCCTCCAGCTCGGCAACATCGGTCGCACGTTCGACATCATCGAATCGGTGGGTGTGCTGCATCACCTGGCCGACCCGTTCGCCGGATGGCGAACCCTGCTGTCGCTGTTGCGGCCCGGGGGACTCATGACTGTCGGCTTCTATAGCCAGGTTGCGACCGGGCATCTGGCCAAGGCGCGTGCATTCATTGCCGCACGCGGTTATGCCCGCACAGCCGATGACATCCGTCGCTTCCGCCAGGATGCGATCGTCGCGGGCGAGAGCGTCGCGCTGCAGCGGCTGAGCGATACCCAGGACTTCTATTCGATCAGTGAATGTCGTGATCTGGTTTTCCACGTGCAGGAGCAGCGCCTGACGCTGGGTGAGATCGAGTCGTTCCTCGCCGAATGCGGGCTGCGCTTCATCGCCTTCGAGTTGGATCTGCAGGTCCTGCAGCAGTACCGCGCGCGCTTCAACGACGACCCGTCCGCGACCAATCTGCGCAACTGGGCGCGCTTCGAAGTCGACAATCCGGAGACGTTCGCCGAGATGTACTCGTTCTGGATCCAGAAGCCGGTCAGTCACGGCTGATCGAGCGCTCGCGGTGGTTGAGCGTCAGGCCTATTCAGCGGACGCTTTTCTTACGGCGCTGAGCCGTGCCTTTCCCGGCTACAGCCAACAACAGCGCCGGGAGCAGCAGCTCAATTTGCTGAGTCGCGCTTTAGTGGCTGGAGCTTGTAGGCGAGGGTGTATCGCGGCGCAAAGCAGATGCGGTTGGGCGGACGTCCCACATGAGGCAGGCTGCCGTCGAACAGTACCAGTCTCCCGGGCCGGGGACTCACAACCACCTGCGCGTCCATGCTCGAATCGAAGAACAGCGTTTCGCCACCCCATTCCACGTCCCATTCCGGGGCAATGAACCACAAGGCGGTCAATTCCCTGGCACCTGGCGGACAATCCGTGTGGGTAAACAGCATGTCGCCGTAGGCGGCATAGTTGCAATAACAGCGGTAAATCCGGTACACGGTCTCGACGGCGAATTCCTCCGCAGCCGCGAGGGTGGGTTGATAAACCGGTAGCTGGGTGGCGGCCTGCATGGAGACATTCAGCACCCAGTGGCGAAAAGCTGAGGTATCCGGGCGTGCGGATTCAGTACGCGCAAATGCCCCATTCTGCAGTGCCGCCGTGAGCCCCTGGATGTCGTTCGGTTGCAGCAGGCCGTCATAAATCCGCACCTCCCGCCCCTCGATGGAATGCCGCCGTGTTGCCTTCACGATTACCTGCAGTGCACTGGTCAGCTGCGTCTTTGACAGCATAAGGGCGGTCCGGATGAGTACGCAGCACTCATCCACTACCCGTCCGAGAGGCCGCGCTCAGGATAACGCGAGATGTTCAACGCCCCCGTATCATTAGACGGCTCTTAAACGATGAGACACGCAGGCCTTTGTCAAACAAAGACTTAGCCCATACGCCGATGATGCAGCAGTACCTGCGCATCAAGAGCGAGCATCCGGAAATCCTGCTCTTTTACCGGATGGGTGACTTCTACGAGCTCTTCTACGACGATGCGCGCCGCGCCGCCGCACTGCTGGATATCACCCTCACCGCGCGCGGCCAGTCCGGCGGTGAGCCCATTCCCATGGCGGGCGTGCCGTATCACGCCGTCGACAGCTACCTGGCGCGGCTGGTGCGCAAAGGCGAGAGCGTCGCGATCTGCGAGCAGGTGTCGGAGCCGGGCACGGCCAAGGGACCGCTCGAGCGGCGCATCGTACGCATCGTCACGCCCGGCACGGTCACCGACGCGGCGCTGCTCGAGGAGCGCGCCGACACGCTGCTCGTCGCCCTGCTGTGCGAGGGCGAGCGTTTCGGGCTCGCCTGGCTCGACCTGGCGGGCGGGCGCTTCACGGTGCAGCAGGGCGAGGGGTCCGCGGCGCTCGCCGCGGAGCTCGAACGGCTCAAGCCTGCGGAGCTGCTGTTGCCGGAAGGCGGCCGCGGCCCGCCTCTCGGGCGTGCTTCGACGGCGCTGCGCACGCGGCCGCCCTGGCATTTCGAGCTCGCCAGCGCCTCGCGCACGCTCACCGAGCAGCTCGGCACGCTCGACCTCAGGGGCTTCGGCGCGGCCGAGCTGCCGCTCGCCATCCGCGCCGCCGGTGCGCTGCTGCAGTACGTGCGCGAGACGCAGAAGGCGGCGCTGCCGCACATCCGCGCGCTGCGCGTCGAGCAGCGCGGCGAGGCGCTGCTGCTCGACGCCGCCAGCCGCCGCAATCTGGAGCTCGATGTGAGTCTTAGCGGCCGGGAGGACGCGACGCTGCTCGCCATCATCGACAGCTGCGCCACCTCCATGGGCTCGCGGCAGCTGCGCCGCTGGCTCAATCGCCCGCTCACCGCGCCGCAGCTGCTGCGCGAGCGCTACCAGGCGCTCGCCGTGCTGCTCGACGGCCGCCGCTTCGCTGCGCTGCGCGAGCTGCTCGCCGGCGTCGGCGACGTCGAACGCATCCTGGCGCGCGTGGCGCTGCGCTCCGCCCGCCCGCGCGATCTCACGGCGCTGCGTGCCGCGCTGCGCCAGTTGCCGGCGCTGCGCGCCGCGCTCGCCCCGCTCGATTCGCCGCTGCTGCAACGGCTGCGCGGCCGTAGCGGCGAGCACCGCGAGAGCCTCACGCTGCTCGCGGCGGCGATCGCCCTCGAGCCGGCTACGCTGGTGCGCGAGGGCGATGTGATCGCCCCCGGCTACGACGCCGAGCTCGACGAGCTGCGCCGTATCGCCACGCATACCGACGAGTACCTCATGGATCTCGAGCGGCGCGAGCGCGAGCGCACCGGGCTCATGGGCCTCAAGCTCGGCTACAACCGCGTGCAGGGCTTTTTCATCGAGGTGGCGCGGCGCGATGCCGAGCGCGTGCCGCGCGACTACATCCGCCGCCAGACGGTGAAGTCGGCCGAGCGCTTCATCACCGCAGAACTCAAGAGCTTCGAGGATCGGGTGCTGCGCGCGCGCGACACGGCGCTGGCGCGCGAGCGGGCGCTGTACGAGGCGGTGCTGACGCAACTGTGTGACGTGCTCGGGCCGCTGCAGGACAGCGCCGCTGCGCTCGCGGAAATCGATGCGCTGGCCGCGCTCGCCGAGCGCGCCGCGGCGCTCGAGTGGACCTGCCCGGAGCTCACCAGCGAGGCGCGCCTGTGCATCACGGCAGGCCGTCACCCGGTGGTCGAGCGCTGCAGCGAGGCCGCGTTCGTACCCAATGACCTGCAGCTGGATGCCGCGCGGCGCATGCTCATCATCACCGGCCCCAACATGGGCGGGAAGTCCACCTACATGCGCCAGGCCGCCCTGATCGCAGTGCTGGCGCACATCGGCAGCTACGTGCCGGCTGAGCGCGCCGTGCTCGGCCCGCTCGATCGCATCTTCACGCGCATCGGCGCGGCGGACGACCTGGCGGGCGGCCGCTCGACCTTCATGGTGGAGATGACGGAGGCGGCCAACATCCTGCACAACGCCACCGCCAGGAGCCTCATCCTGCTCGATGAGATCGGCCGCGGCACCAGCACCTTCGACGGGCTGTCGCTCGCCTGGGCGGTGGCGCGCGATATCGCCACGCGGGTGCGGGCTTTCACGCTGTTCGCCACTCATTATTTCGAGTTGACCACGCTCGCCGGCGAGGTCGAGGGATGTGCCAACGTGCACCTGGACGCCACCGAGCACGGCGAGGGCATCGTGTTTCTGCACGCCGTGAAGGACGGCCCCGCCAATCGCAGCTATGGGCTGCAGGTCGCGCAACTGGCGGGTGTGCCCGCGGGGGTCATCGCCGAGGCACGGCGCTACCTCGAGCAGCTCGAGGCCGAGCGCGACCGGCAGCGCGCGCTCGGCGACGGCGAGGGGCAGCTGCCGCTGTTCGCGGCTGCGCCCCCAGCAGCCCCAGCAGCCCCAGCAGCCCCGGCCGCCCCGCTGTCCGTCGCCGCGCCGGACGCGCTGCGCGCCGCGCTCGAGCGTCTCGACCCCGACGGGCTGACACCGAAAGCCGCCCTCGAGGCGCTGTACGCGCTGCAGCGCCTGCTGTAGCGCCGCGCCCATGGGGCGCGTGCTAGCGCAGCGAGAAGTGCCCCTGCGTCAGGAACAGTCCCACCTCGCGCGCCACCCGCGCCGACACCAGCATCCCCAGGTGGCTCACCGGCAGCACGATGTGGTCGGTGGCGCCCGGCATGCGGGTCTCGCGCACCGCGATGGTGCCGTCGTTCGGTTCGTCGAACTGCGCGAGCAGCTGGCCGACGCCGAGCGGCTGGCTGCCGGCGACGACCCCTAAGGGGCGCGCGTGCGTCCAGTGGCGCGTGCGCGGCTGCAACAGCTCCTCGGCCACCGAGTGGCCCATGAGATGGGCGATCGGGGCGAAACGGCCGGCGCTCTGTGCCGCACGGCTCGCGACGCACGGCGTGCCGAGGAACGCCACGCGACCGGGCGGTTGCGCCGGGAAACGCTCGAGATAGCGGTAGATGACGAGTCCGCCCAGGCTGTGACCGACGAAGTGCAGCTCGCTCGGGTTGAGCTGCTGCACGAAGCTCTCGAGGCGCGCCGCGATGACGCTCATCGTGGTGGCCGCCGCCGAGTAGCGGAATGCGTGCAGGGTGAGCGCGAAGTCGTGGGCCAGGCGGCGGCGCAGGATGAGCGATTCGTCTCCGGGCATCCACAGGCCGTGCACGTAGACGACGTGCGCCATGGGTTAAGGCGGCGGCACCCGCACCCGGATGTGCAGCTCGCGCAGCTGGGTCTCGCCGACCTCGGTCGGCGCATCGGTGAGCGGGTCGGCCGCCGTCTGCGTCTTGGGGAAGGCGATCACCTCGCGGATGCTGTCGGCGCCGGCCATCAGCATGGCGAGCCGGTCGAGACCGAAGGCGATGCCGCCATGCGGCGGCGCGCCGAATTTCAGCGCATCGAGCAGGAAGCCGAACTTCTGCTGCGCCTCCGCCGCGGCGATGCCGAGCAGCTCGAACACCGTGGACTGCATCTCCTGGCGGTGGATGCGCACCGAGCCGCCGCCGACCTCGGAGCCGTTCAGTACCATGTCGTAGGCCCTGGCGAGCGCCGCCGCCGGCGCCGCGCGCAGCGCCGCCGGGTCATCGCTCTGCGGCGCAGTGAACGGATGATGCATGGCGGTCCAGCGCCGCTCGGCGGCGTCCCATTCGAACATCGGAAAGTCGACCACCCACAGCGGCCGCCAGCCGGGCACCAGCAGCTTGAGGTCCTGGCCCACCTTCAGGCGCAGCGCCCCCAGCGCGTCATTGACGACGGTGGCGCGGTCCGCGCCAAAGAAGATCAGATCGTTGTCGGCGGCGTGGGTGCGCTCGAGGATACCCGCGAGCGCCGCGTCACCCAGGAACTTGATGATGGGCGACTGCAGCCCCTCGCGGCCGCGCGCGCGCTCGTTCACCTTGATGTACGCGAGCCCCTTGGCGCCATAACGCGCCACGAACGCCGTGTACTCATCGATGGCCGAGCGCGCCAGCGTGCCGCCCCCCGGCACGCGCAGCGCCGCCACCCGGCCGCCGGGATCCTGCGCCGGCGTCGCGAACACCTTGAACTCGCAGTCGCGCACCAGATCGGTGACCTCAGTGAGCTCGAGCGGGATGCGCAGATCGGGCTTGTCCGAGCCGTAGCGTTGCATCGCCTCCGCGTAGGTCATGCGCGGCAAAGGGTCGGGGAGCTGCGCGCCGAGCACCTCGCTGAAGCAATGCCGCATGAGCCCCTCCATGAGCTCCATGATCTGCGGCTGCGAGAGGAACGAGGTCTCGACGTCGAGCTGGGTGAACTCCGGCTGGCGATCGGCGCGCAGGTCCTCGTCGCGGAAGCAGCGCACGATCTGGTAGTAGCGGTCGAAGCCCGAGATCATCAGCAGCTGCTTGAATATCTGCGGCGACTGCGGCAGCGCGAAAAACTTACCGGCATGCGTGCGGCTGGGGACAAGATAATCACGGGCCCCTTCCGGCGTCGCCTTCGTCAGCATCGGGGTTTCCAGATCGATGAACCCGTGACTGT
>DATHQM010000011.1:0-14617 GCA_035482695.1 Steroidobacteraceae bacterium
CGTGCCGTCGGCGAGCGGCAGGAAAGCAAGGGTGCCGCGCTTCATGAAGCGCTGCCACGCGGTCGCCTCGTGGGGACGCTCGGTCGCGACTGTGGCGACGATCGCCGTCTGCCGATAGGCATGCGTCTGCGCGCTGAGGCCGGCCGCCGCGCGCAGCGCCGACTGCGCGCCGTCCGCGCCCACCACCAGGCGTGCCGCCAGCGTGCCCGCCGTGGTGCGCAGCTCCACCGCGTCTTGCTGCGATTGCAGCGCGAGCAGGGAGGCGGGCTCGAGATGTCCGCCCGCCGCGGTGAAGGCCCCGAGCAATGCGCCCTGCAGCAGGCGATTCTCGACGATATAACCGAGGTTCGGCTCGCCGACGTCCGCCGCATCAAATACCAGCACGGCATCGCTGCCCGGCGCGACACTCTCGTGCCACACGCGCATGCGCTCGTACGGGCAGAGGCGCGGGCCGGCGAGCGCCGGCCACGCCCCGGCGCACCGCAGGACGTGCTCGCTGGCGCGCGACAGCGCAACCACGCGCGCATCCGGCGGCGCGTCGGGCGGCAGGGCCTGCGGCAGGCGCGGCTCGAGCAGCGCCACGGACAGGGTGCGTGCGCCGTCCGCTGCGCCGGCGAGCAGTGCTCCAAGGCACGCCCCCACCGGTCCGCCGCCCACGACGGCGACGTCAAACATGGCGCACCGGCAGCCCGCGCGCGAGGCGCGGCGCAGGGCCGCCGAAGCCGGCGCTGACCCGCGCCAGCGCACTCTTGGCGGGCGGCGCCATGTCGAACAGCAGCAGGCCGAGGTTGCGCAGCAGCGCCACGCCGGCGCGCGGGTCGCCGAACAGCCGTACCAGCGAGTCGGTAAAGCGCACCACGCCGCGCCGATCCTGCGCGCGCCACGCGCCGAAGCGCGCGAGCAGCTGCGGGTCGCCCGGATCACCGCCATCGTTGGCGATCGCTTCGGCCAGCATCGCGGCATCGCGCAGCCCGAGGTTGAATCCCTGCCCGGCGACCGGGTGCAGCGCCTGCGAGGCATTGCCAATCAGCACCGTGCGCACCCCCGCCGCAGCCGCGGCACGGGTGAGCTGCAGCGGGTAGGAGCCGAGACGCGTTGCGCGCACGAAGCGTCCCGCCCGCCAGCCGAAGTGGGCCTGCAGCTCGGCGAGGTAGCGGTTCTCGTCCATTTCCAGGAGCTGCGCGGCCCGCTCCGGAAGGCAGGCCCAGATGACCGCGAAGCTGCCTCCGGGGAGCGGCAGCACGGCGAGCGGTCCGGCCGCGGTGAAGCGCTCGAAGGCGATGCCCGCGGCGGGGCGATCGGCGGTGACGTTGGCGACGACCGCGAGCTGCCCGTAGTCCTCGATGGTCGCGGCGATTCCGGCCGCCGCGCGCAGCGGCGAATGCGCGCCGTCTGCGGCGACCACCAGGCGCGCGCTGATGCATTCGGGCCGTCCGGCCGCGTCCGCAATCTCCAGCCGCACGCCTGCGGGGGTGATGGCGGCGCCGCGCAGCCGCGCCGGCACGCGCAGGGTCAGCTCGGGAATGCTGCGCAGGCGCGCCCACAACGCCGCACCGATGGTGCGGTTGGCCGCGACGTAGCCGAATGCCTCGACGCCCTGCTCGGCGGCAACCAGGCGCGCGAAGCCGAAGCGCCCCTGCTCCGACACGTGAATGGTGTGGATGGCAGCGGCCTGCGGCGCGATGGCCGGCCAGACCCCGAGTCCCTCGAAGATCCGCCGGCTGGCGTTACCGAGCGCCGTGGTGCGCTCGTCGAAGCTCGGCTGCGCCTCGGAGCCATAGGGCACGCTCTCGATGAGCAGCAGCCGCCTGCCGCAGCCTGCCAGCGCGGCGGCGAGGCTGGCGCCCACCATGCCGCCGCCGACGATGGCGACGTCGGTGTCAACGGCGGGATCGGGCGCGCTCGCCGCGCTCACCTGGAGCCGCGCGCCATGAGCGCTTCGATCTGGTCGGGGTCCTTGGGGGCGCGCGCCGTGATCACTTCGGCGCCGCGCCGGGTCACTACCACGTCGTCCTCGATGCGGATGCCGATGTTGCGAAAACGCCGGGGTACACCGCGCGCGGCCGCCGGCAGGTAGATCCCCGGCTCGATGGTCATCACCATGCCCGGCTCGAGGACGCGCCATTCGTCGCCCACCTTGTAGTCGCCGACGTCGTGCACGTCGAGCCCGAGCCAGTGCCCGGTGCGGTGCATGAAGAAGCGCCGGTACGCGCCGCTCTTGATGAGCGAGGGTACGCGACCCTTGAGCAAGCCGAGCTTCACCAGACCCTGGGTGATCGCCCGCACCGCCGCCTCGTGCGGGGCGTTCCAGTGGTTACCGGGACGCACACAGGCAATCGCGGCGCGGTTGGCCTCGAGCACCACCTCGTAGACGGCGCGCTGCGGCGGGGTGAAGCGGCCGTTCACCGGCAGCGTGCGCGTGATGTCCGAGGCGTAGCACTCGAACTCGCACCCCGCGTCGACCAGCAGCAGGTCGCCGCTGGCGAGCGGCTGGTCGTTGTCGCGGTAGTGCAGGATGCAGCTGTTGGCGCCGCCGCCGACGATCGGCGGGTAGGCGGTGTCGGCATTGTGGCGGCGGAACTCGTGCAGCAGCTCGGCCATCACCTGGTACTCGGTGGCCCCGGGACGGCAGAAGCGCATCACGCGCTGGTGTGCCTGCGCGCTGATGCGCGCCGCGGTGCGCAGCAGTTCCAGCTCGTGGCCGGACTTGTAGAGGCGCATGTCGTGCAGCACGTGATCGAGGGCGACGAACTCGAGCGGCGGATGGCGGCCGTTGCGCGCCTGGGTACGCAGGCCGTTGACCCAGCCCACCACCCGCTGGTCGAAGTCCGCGTAGACACCCATGGTGTAGAAGACGCGCGCGCGGTTCTCCATGAGGCCCGGCAGGATCTCGTCGATGTCGCCGATCGGAAAGGCGTCGTCCGCGCCGTAAACGCGCGCCGCACCGGCCGGTCCCGCGCGCCGCCCGTCCCAGAACTCGCGCGCCGGATCACGCTCGCGTACGAACAGGATGTACTCGGCCTGCGCACGCCCGGGCACCAGCACCGCGACCGCTTCCGGCTCGCCGAAGCCGGTGAGGTAGTGAAAATCGCTGTCCTGGCGGTAGTCGTATTCGACGTCGTTGTTGCGGTGCCTGACGGGCGCGGCCGGCAGCACGGCGATCGAATCGCGCCCCATGAGCCGCATCAGCTGGCGGCGGCGGCGCGCGAACTCGTCTCTCGCCACGGCGCCTTCAGTGCAGCGGCGCGGGCGCCGCCGCCGGCCGGCGTACGTCGGCCAGCTCTTCGAACAGCAGCTGCACGCCGACGCGCACGAACTCCACCAGCTCGGCATACGCGCTCTCGTTCGCTTCCGCGTCCTGCCGGGTATCGACCGAGGCGCGCGTGATCTCGACGAAGTCGCGCACCACCTCGCCGACCTCCCCGGGCAGGGTGCTGGCATCGGTTATGGCGCCGGCGCCCAGGCCGTAGAGAAAGCCCTGGCACCACTGCGCGAGCGCCGTGGTACGCAGCGCGATCGGCTCGGCATCCTCCGGCAGCAGCAGTTCGAACTCCATGTCGGGCCGCAGCAGCGCGCCGGCGGTGACCGCGTACAGCTCCCGCAGCATGGCGAGCGCCTCGGGAGCTGCGTGACCTTCGGGCAGTATCTCCGGCACCCAATCCTCGAAGCGGTAAGCGCTGGCGCCGCACAGGCAGCCGGCGAGCGTGCCGTGCGCCTCGGCGGCCTCGGCGAGCGAGTGCTGCGCGACGAGCAGCTGCTGGATCTGGCTGTAGTCGGGCTGAATCATGGCAAGCGCCTCATTATAATTGACCATCCAAAGAGCGCCGCTCTATAGTTCCCGGCCATGAGCGACAACACAAAAATACAACTCGATCTCGAACTGGCCCGCCTCGCCAAGCGCATCGACGAACTGCTCACGCTGCTGCAGCAGCTCAAGGACGAGAACCGCGCGCTGCGTGCGCGGCACGAGTCCCTGGCCGGCGAACGCGCCGCACTCATGCACAAGAACGAGCAGGTGCGCACGCGCGTCGAGGCGATGATCGGCCGTCTCAAGACCCTGGAGCACGGCGCGTGACGCCCGCGCCGCAGGACCAGGCGCGCGTCAGCGTGCGCATTATGGAGAAGGAATATGTCGTAGCCTGCCCCTACGACGAGCGTTCCGCGCTGCTCGATGCCGCGGAATTCCTGAACTCGCGCATGCGCGAGATCCGCGACAACGGCAAGGTCGTGGGGCTCGAGCGCATCGCCGTCATGGCGGCGCTGAACCTCGCGCACGAGTATCTCAAGGGGCGCGATCGCGAGTTCAAGCTCGACAATGGGGTCGGCCAGCGCATGCGCGCGCTGCGCGAGCGCGTCGAGACCGCGCTGGAGAAGGGGCAGCAGCTCGAGCTGTGACGCGCTGCCTGCTTTAAGCACACTGCATTTGGTGTAAAGTGCTCCACGCGTCGCCTGCGGTGTTCGACAAGTGGGCCGGGTTACCTCGGACCCTAATTGAAACACCCTCGGGACTTAAGGCTTGCGTGCAGCGTGTGCAAGTCCGCCTGTGAGCGGAAAGCCTTACCTGCCGCAGCTCGTCCCACTTGTTGCTCTGGTTCGAGAGCAACGGTTCACACCGGCATCTGCGGGTGGCGCTACCTGATACCTCCATGGGTGCCGCCCGCAGATCGCTGCGGGCGAGCCTCAATGCACGGCGCCGCGCACTGTCCGCGGGCGAGCGCGAGCGCCTCTCCCGGATCGTCGCCCGCAACGCCGCCCGCGCGCTGCGGCTGCAGGGCCGCTGGCGCATCGCGTTGTACGCCGCGCTGCCCTGGGAGCTCGACGCCGCGCCGCTCATGGCCATCGCCGCAGGTCGCGGCTGCCGCATCTACCTGCCACGCATCGACCGGCGCCGCGCCTCGCGCGGCATGCGCTTCGTGGAGATGCGCGGCCCGTGGCGGCGCAACCGCCTGGGGATCGCCGAGCCTGCAGAGGGCGCCACGCTCGGGGCACGCTGGCTCGACGTGGTGTTCCTGCCGCTGGTGGGCTTCGATCGCCATGGCGTGCGCCTCGGCACCGGGGGCGGGTTCTACGATCGCGCCTTCGAGTTCCGCCATGTGCGCCGCAGCTGGCAGGGGCCGCGCCTCATCGGGCTGGCGTATGCCTTCCAGCAGCTGGAGAACATCGGCGCGGCCGCGCACGATGTGCCGGTCGATGTGGTCGTGACCGAGGAAGGGATCATCAGATGCACCACTGGCTCTTGAAGACCGAGCCGGAGAGCTTCAGCGTCGAGGATCTGGCGGCGGCGCCGCGCCGTACCACCGGCTGGGACGGCGTGCGCAACTACCAGGCGCGCAACCTGCTGCGCGACGAGATGCGCCGCGGCGACCAGGCGTTTCTCTACTATTCCAGCTGCGCGGTACCGGGGATCGTCGCGATCATGCAGGTGGTGAAGGAGGCTTACCCCGACCCCACCGCGTTCGATCGCAGGCATCACCACTACGATGCCGGCAGCGATCCGCGCAAGCCGCGCTGGTTCATGGTGGACGTGCAACTCAAGCGCCGCCTCGCACGCACCATCACGCTCGCAGAGCTGCGCGCGCACGCAGCGAAAGAGCTGCGGGGGATGGTGCTGCTGCGACCGGGCAATCGCCTGTCGGTCACGCCGGTGGAAGCGGCGCACTGGAAATTCATTCTCTCGCTCGAGTGAAGCGGCGCGTTCGCGCGCACGCTCGCGACGTCGCGCGTGCCGCTCGCCTAGCACACATCGATGGCACTCGCTTGTAATTTCGATTCGCGTGTATATACTCGGACCCCGGACTAACCCGTCAATTGGAGAGCCAACATGGCGAAGGCAAAGAAGAAGGCCAAGAAGAAAGCTGCCAAGAAGAAATAGGCCTTAACTCGGCGGCCGCTTGCGGCCGCCGAGTCGTATTCGAGGTACTGTGCCCGCGGCTCTCGCGGGCACAGTCGTTTCCGGGGGACGGCAATGGCGGCGGAGGTGGATGCAAAGAAGCGCCGCGCGGCGCTCGCGGCTCTCGAGCAGGTCGCGCGCGGCGCCACGCTCGGCGTCGGTACCGGCTCGACCGTGAACTGCTTCATCGATGCGCTGGCCAAGGACCCAGGTAGGGTGCGGCGGGCCGTCTCCAGCTCGGCAAGCAGCAGCGAGCGGCTGCGAGCCGCCGGCATCGAGCTCATTGATCTGAACGATCTCACCGATCTGGACCTCTATATCGACGGCGCCGACGAGGCGACAGCGGCGCGCTGCCTCATCAAGGGCGGCGGCGGGGCGCTGACGCGCGAGAAAATCATCGCCGCAGCCGCGCGGCGCTTCGTCTGCATCATCGACGACGCCAAGATGGTGCACACCCTCGGTCGCTTCCCCCTGCCGCTGGAGGTGATTCCGATGGCGCGCTCGCTCGTGGCCCGCGAGCTCACCGCCCGTGGCGGGCGTCCGGTGTGGCGCGAGGGCTGCGTGACCGACAACGGCAATCACATCCTCGATATCCACGGACTGACCATCACCGAGCCCGCAGCGCTCGAGCGGGAGCTCAACCAGCTCGCCGGCATCGTCACCGTGGGCCTGTTCGCGCTGCGTCCGGCCGACGTGCTGCTCGTCGGCACGGCCCAGGGGGTCGAGACGCGCTGATCCGTTCCGTTCGGGCGGCTTTTTATCCTTTTGCCGGGCGGCCGCATCCAATGTGCCGTGTGCAGAGGAATCGCCATTGAACGGAGAGCGCAATGAACCGCCGTAATTTCACTCCCCGGCGCCCGCTGCTGGGCGCCACTCTCGCTGTCTCGGGCCTGCTCGCCGCGGGCGCCGCGTTCGCCGCCGATCAGGCGGACGGCACGCGCGAGCTGACCATCCATTACCGCGACGTGGATCTGTCCACCTCCGGCGGCGCCATGGCGCTTTACGGGCGCATCTCGCGTGCCGCGCGCTTCGTGTGCGGCGAGCGCGGGCGCAGCCTCGCGGAGCAAAGCGACTGGCAGCGCTGCGACCAGGCGGCAATCGCCGGCGCCGTGCGGCGCGTCGACAACCCGCTCCTCACGACGATCTACCGCGAGCACCAGGGCGCAGCGCCGTTCACCGCCATGCTGAGCCGCTGACGATGGTCGCCGGGCACTGCGTGCGTACTGTCCTGCGGCCGGGCGGGACGGGCGCAGCGCCCAGACCAGGCCTGCGGCTGCTGCGCTGCGGCACTTTCCGCGAGCCGCGCGGTCGGAAATGCATCACAAGGAGGATGAGCCATGGCAACGACCCGCTCGGTGATTGTTCTGCCCCCGCTTCCGTATGCAGCGAACGCGCTCGAGCCGCACATGTCACGCGAGACGCTCGACTATCACTACGGCAAGCATCACAAGGCCTACGTCGAGAAGCTGAATGCGCTGATCACCGGAACCGACCTCGAGGATGCCTCGCTCGAGGAGCTGGTGGCGGAGTCCACCGGCACGGTGTTCAACAACGCCGCCCAGGTCTGGAATCACAATTTCTTCTGGCAGTGCCTGTCGCCGCAGCAGCGCAAGCCGAGCCGGGAGCTGACGCGCGCGCTCGATGGGCTGGGAGGACTCGAGTCCTTCCAGTCGCAGTTCGAGCAGGCGGCCAGCAACGTGTTCGGCTCCGGCTGGGCGTGGCTCATCAGTGACGGCAACGGCGCGCTCAGGATCGTGACCACCTCGAACGCCAATACGCCGGCGCGCGAGGGGCAGACCGCTCTGCTGACGTGTGATGTCTGGGAGCACGCCTACTACATCGATCATCGCAACGACCGCGCGGCGTACCTCAAGAGCTTCTGGTCGCTGGTGAACTGGGACTTCGTCGCCGCCAATCTGGAGGGGTGAGCGCGGCAACTCGCGGCGGTTCTCCGGCCTGGAAATGAAGCAGGCCCGTGTGTTTGCACGGGCCTGCTTACATTGGCTGGGGGACTAGGATTCGAACCTAGGTAAACGGAGTCAGAGTCCGTTGTCCTACCGCTAGACGATCCCCCACAACTGGCGGAACGCCGACGTGCACGCTGCTAACGCTTCGAGTACTGCGTCCCGCGGCGGGCCTTGCGGCGGCCGACTTTCTTACGCTCGACCTCGCGTGCATCGCGCGTGACGAATCCGGCATCGCGCAGCGGCTTGCGCAGCGACTCATCGTACTCGATCAGCGCGCGGGTGATGCCGTGGCGGATGGCACCGGCCTGGCCGGTGATCCCGCCGCCGTTGACCTTGACAGTGATGTCGAACTTGCTCACGAGCTTCACGGCCTCGAGCGGCTGACGCACGATCATCCGGCCGGTCTCGCGGCCGAAGAAATGGTCGAGCGTGCGCTCGTTCACCGTGATGCGCCCACTGCCGGGCTTGAGGTAGACACGGGCCGTCGCCGTCTTGCGGCGGCCGGTGCCGTAGTGATTCTGCTGGGGGGCTGCCATGGGATGTGCGTCCTACTGGATCTCGAGCGGCTTGGGCTGCTGCGCCTGGTGGGGATGCGTACCGCCGGCGAACACATGCAGCTTCCTGAACATGCGCCGTCCCAGCGGGTTCTTCGGCAGCATGCCCTTCACCGCGAATTCGATCACCCGCTCCGGATGCTCGGCCAGCAGCTTCTCGAGCGCGATCGACTTGATGCCGCCGATGTGGCCGGTGTGGTGGTAGTAGATCTTGTCGGTGAGCTTGCGACCGGTGACGCGGATCTTCTGCGCGTTGAGCACCACGATGTGATCACCCATGTCCACGTGCGGGCTGTAGTCGGCCTTGTGCTTGCCCTTGAGCCGATGGGCGATCTGCGAGGCCAGCCGCCCGAGCGTCTTGTCGCTGGCGTCGACGACGAACCAATCGCCCCGGACGGTGCCGGGCTTGGCAAATACGGTCTTCATAAGGGTGAGCCGGGGGCCAAAAAAAGGCGGGGAAGTGTACTCAAGCAGGTGCGGCAATGCAAAGGACCCCTTCAGCTTGTGGGTTGCGGGGGCGCCAGGCCCGGTCCGGCCCCTATAATAAGGCCAGGAATATGGAGTCCGGCCGCCCACACGACGCTGTCATCGCCGCACTCGATCGCGCCCTGCGATCCGTGTTCGCGCCCGCGCACGCCAGCCGGGAGACCCCCGGCAGCGCCGCCGGCGAGCCCCTGAGCGAGGCCGAGCGGCGGGCAAGCGCGGCCCTGATGCGCGTCAACCACGCCGGCGAGCTGGCGGCACAGGCGCTCTACCACGGACAGGCGCTGATGGCGCGCTCACCGGGTACGCGCGACATGCTGCTGGCGGCCGCGCGCTCGGAATCCGATCATCTGGCCTGGTGTGAAACGCGCCTGACGGAGCTCGGCGCGCGCCCCAGCCTGCTCAATCCGCTGTGGTACGCCGGCTCGTTCGCCATCGGCGCGGCGACGGCGCTCATGGGCGACCGCGCCAGCCTCGGGTTCGTCGCCGAGACCGAGCGCCAGGTCGAGGGTCACCTCGATGAGCACCTCGGCAGACTTCCGGCGAGCGACACGCGCAGCCGTGCGATACTTGAAACCATGAGGGCGGAAGAGATTGCGCACGGTGCCGCGGCGGCGGCCGCAGGCGGCAGCGCCCTGCCGGCGGTGGTGCGCGCGCTGATGAGACGCAGCGCGCGTGTCATGACCGGCACCGCCTACTGGATTTGATAAGATTCTCCGGGGGAAGCACGGTATGGAAGAAAACATCAAGCCGTTGAGCGAGATTCCCGCGATCAACCGCTTCCTGAGCTATTGTCGCATCCGCGCCGTGCCCTCGAAGACCGTCGTCATCCACGCCGGCGACCTGCCCGACGTCCTCTACTACATCATCAGCGGCTCGGTGGAAGTCATGATCGAGGACGAGGAAGGCAACGAGATGGTGCTCGCCTACCTCAACCGCGGCCAGTTCTTCGGCGAGATGGGCCTGTTCTACGAGCAGCCAACGCGCAGCGCCTGGGTGCGCACCCGCAACCAGTGCGAGCTCGCCGAGATGACCTATCCGCGCTTTCGCCAGATCGCCGCCGAGAGCCCCGGGCTGGTGTTCGAGCTGGCGACGCAGCTCGCGACGCGCCTCGATCGCACCAACCGCAAGCTCGGCGACCTCGCCTTCGTCGACGTCACGGGACGCGTGGCGCACGCCATCATGGACCTGTGCGGCGAGCCGGACGCCATGACCCACCCGGAGGGCATGCAGATCAAGGTGAGCCGCCAGGAGCTGTCGCGCCTGGTGGGCTGCTCGCGCGAGATGGCGGGGCGCGTGCTGAAGGTGCTGGAAGAGCAAGGGCTGCTGCGCGCCACCGGCAAGACCATCGTGGTGTTCAACGCCCGTCCGAAGATGAAGACCCGCCCGGTCATCGTGCCGGCCAAGCCCGCCGCCGGCGCTGCCGCCCGCACCAGCAGCCCGGTCGATGTCGAGGACGATGACGACGAGGACGACGACGAGTAGGCTTCAGCCGGCCTTGCCCGCCCGCGGCGCGGCCCGCGCGGCCGGCGCGCCGATCTGCCGGCGCATCTCGCGGATCGTCTGCGCATAGTCGCCGCTGCCGAAGATCGCCGATCCCGCCACGAAGGTGTCCGCCCCCGCCTGCGCCGCGGCGCGGATGTTGTCCACCTTGATGCCGCCATCCACCTCGAGCCGCACCTCGCGGCCCGAAGCCTGCAGGCGCGCGCGCGCGTCGGCCAGCTTGCGCAGGCTCGTGGGCATGAACTGCTGCCCGCCGAAGCCGGGGTTCACGGACATGATGAGAACCACGTCGATGAGCTCGAGCGTGTAGTCGAGCCAGTCGAGCGGCGTGGCGGGATTGAAGACCAGGCCCGGCCGGCAGCCGTGCTCACGAATCAGCGCGATGGTGCGGTCGACGTGCTCGCTGGCTTCGGGGTGGAACGTGATGTAGGTGGCGCCGGCCGCGGCGAAATCCGGCACGAGGCGGTCGACCGGGCGCACCATCAGGTGCACGTCGATCGGTGCCTGCACGCCGTGGCGGCGCAGTGCCTCGCACACCATCGGGCCGATGGTGAGATTCGGCACGTAGTGATTGTCCATCACGTCGAAGTGAATGAGGTCGGCGCCGGCCTCGAGCACCGCATCGACCTCCGCGCCGAGGCGCGCGAAGTCGGCCGACAGGATCGACGGGGCTATCCAGGCGGGCAGCATGGCGGCAAGTCTACCCCACGGCACTCAGGCTGCGCCGCACGCGTATGCGCGCGCTCAACCGGTCAGCCTGGCGAGCGCCTCGCGATACTTCTCGCTGGTGCGTGCGATCACCTCCGGTGGCAGGTGCGGCCCGGGGCTGCGCTTGTTCCAGTCGAGCGTCTCGAGGTAGTCGCGTACGTATTGCTTGTCGAAGCTCGGCGGACTCTCGCCCACTCGGTAGGAGTCGGCCGGCCAGAAGCGCGAGGAGTCCGGGGTCAGCACCTCGTCGATCAGCGTCAGCGCGCCGCGCGCGTCGAGGCCGAACTCGAACTTGGTGTCGGCGATGATGATGCCGCGGCTGCGGGCGTGCTCGGCGGCAAAGCCGTAGAGCGCCAGCGCCCGCTCGCGCAGCTGCGCCGCCAGCGCCGCGCCGAGCAGGGCGGCAACCTCCGCGTAGGGGATGTTCTCGTCGTGCTGGCCGCTCGGCGCCTTGGTCGCCGGGGTGAACAGCGGCTGCGGCAGCGGCGCGGCGAGCTGCAGGCCGCGCGGCAGCTCGATGCCGCATACTGCGCCCGACTTCTGGTAGTCCTTCCAGCCGGAGCCTGCCAGATAGCCGCGCACCACCGCCTCGATCGGCAGCGCCTTGAGGCGCCGCACGATCACCGCGCGCCCGGCGAGCAGCGCACGCTCGTCCGCGTCGTGCACCACGCTGGCGACCTCGCGGCCGGTGAGATGGTTCGGCACGAGGTGCGCGCTGCGCGCGAACCAGAAACCGGAGATGGAGTTCAGCACGCGCCCCTTGTCGGGGATCGGATCAGGCAGCACCACGTCGAAAGCCGACAGCCGGTCGCTGGTGACGATGAGCAGCGTGTCGTCGTCCACCGCGTAGATGTCGCGCACTTTGCCCTCGTGGATGCGGGCGAGACCGCGCAGCGCGGTGCGGTAGACGGTCGGCGACGTCATGGGCCAAGGTACTATAGCCGACACCCATCATGGCCATGAAATGGATCGGCAAGGTTGCGGGCGGACTGCTCGGCGGGCTCGTGCTCGGGCCCGTCGGCGCCGCGCTCGGCGTGCTCATCGGTCACCAGTTCGACGAACAGAGCGCGGCGGCGCCCGCGACGCCCGAACAGCTGGCGGCGATCGGCGAGCGTTTCTTCCGCGCGACCTTTCAGGTCATGGGCTGTCTCGCCAAGGCCGACGGACGGGTATCGGAGCTGGAGATCGCCGCCGCGCGCGGCATCATGGACGAGCTGCGGCTGACACCTGCGCAGGTGCGCGAGGCGATCGCCTGCTTCACCGCCGGCAAGAGCGGCGATTTCGATCTCGACGCGCAGCTCGAGGCGCTCGCCTCCGCCTGTCGCGGGCGCCCGGAGCTCCCGCGCGTGTTCCTCGAGCTGCAGGTGCGCGCAGCGCTCGCCGGCAACAATCTCGACGGCCCGGTGCGTCCGCTGCTGCAGCACGTCGCCCGCGCGCTCGACATCGCAGCGCTCGAGTTCGCGCACATCGAGGCGGTGCTGCGTATCCAGCGCGGCGCGTTTCGCGCCGGCCGGCCGGACGGGCAATTCCAGGCGGGTGCGGCGGCGGCGCGCGATCGCGAGCTGCAGGAAGCCTACCGGGTGCTCGAGAGCAGCCCCGGCGCGAGCGATGCCGAGGTGGCCAAGGCCTACCGCCGCCAGCTGCAGCGTCATCATCCGGACAAGCTCAAAGCCAACGGTCTGCCCGAATCGATGCTGGCGCACGCCAAGCAGCGCACGCAGCAGATCATCGAGGCCTGGGAGCTGGTCCGCGAGCGCCGCGGCATCCGCTGAAGTCTAAGCGCGCTGCGCCCACTGCGCGATGACGGCGTGGATGGCGCGCACCCCGTCGGTGAGCGCCGCCGGCCCCGGCTGCAGGATGAGCGATGACTTGATCTCGCAGAGGCAGTTGTCGCGCACGGCGGGGACGGCCTGCCAGCCCGGACGGGCGGCGACCTTCGCCGGCTGGAACTTCTTGCCGCACCACGAGCCGAGCACGATGTCCGGCGCGCGCCGCACCACCTCGAGCGGATCGGCGATGATGCGATCGCGACCGAGCGACGCGCGCGCGAGCTCGGGGAAGCAATCCTCGCCGCCGGCCATGCCGATGAGCTCCGACACCCAGCCGATGGCGCTGATCAGCGGATCGTCCCACTCCTCGAAGTAGACGCGTGGGCGGCGCGGCAGCCGCGCAGCCTGCGCCTGCAGCTGCGCCAGTCCCGCCTCGAGCTCGCGCGCCAGCGCGCACGCGCGCTGCTCACAGCCGATCATGCCGCCGAGCATGCGGATCATGCGCAGGATGCCCGCGACGCTGCGCTGGTTGAACACGTGCACCTCGATGCCGGCGCGCACCAGCGTCGCGGCGATGTCCGCCTGCAGGTCCGAGAAGCCGAGCACCAGGTCCGGCTGCAGCGCGACGATGCGCTCGGTGTGCGCGCTGGTGAACGCGGAGACCTTGGGTTTTTCACGGCGTGCCCGCGGCGGACGTACCGTGAAGCCGGAGATACCCACGATGCGCTGCTCCTCACCCAACAGGTACAGCGTCTCGGTGGTCTCCTCCGTGAGACACACGATCCGCTGCGGGAATTCCTGGCTCGGCGACATGCAACACCGCACGGTAGGCGCCATGCACTGTATCCTTAACGCATGTGGGTGCGCATCTGGGCGTTCCTCGACTGGTGCTTCTTCGGCCCCGCATCGGGCCGTCCCGGGGTATTGGGGGCGGCGCTGCGCCTGCTGCGCTATCCGTACGCGGTGGTACGCGACCTGGCGCGCGGAGAGATCAACCTGCGGGCCATGGGGCTGGTGTACACCACGCTGCTGTCGCTGATTCCGCTGCTCGCCTTCAGTCTTTCCATTCTCAGGATCTTCGGCGGCCACCGCGACATCGAGCCGATCGTCTACGAATTCTTCCGCCCGGTGGGCGGCGCCGCGGCGACTGAGCTCACCGGCCGCGTCGTGCAGTTCGCGCACCGGGTGAGCAGCGGCGTGGTGGGCTCGCTGGGACTGGCGCTGCTC
Organism: Steroidobacteraceae bacterium; assembly: GCA_035482695.1. Lineage (GTDB taxonomy): Bacteria > Pseudomonadota > Gammaproteobacteria > Steroidobacterales > Steroidobacteraceae > 13-2-20CM-66-19. The sequence continues at coordinate 14,102 of DATHQM010000011.1, forward strand.
GCCTGGACGCTGGTCGGCACCATCAAGAAGGTCGAGGACAGCTTCAATTTCCTCTGGCACGTGGATCAGCCGCGCAGCTTCGCGCGCCGCATCGCCGAGTACACCACGCTGCTGATCGCAGGTCCGGTGCTGCTCGTGGCCTTCGTCGGGGTGTCGCACGCCGCCCTCGCCAGCGCGCCGGTGCAGGAGATGGTGCGCCTGCCGCTGCTGCAGCGCCTGCGCGGCACCGGCATCAGCCTCGCGCCCTATGCGATGGTGACCGCATTCTTCACCGCGCTCTACATGCTGGTGCCCAACACGCGCGTGCAGTGGCGCGCCGCGCTCACCGGGGCCGTCGTCGGCGGGGTGCTGTGGGCGGCGATCGGCAAGATGTTCACCGCCTTCGTCGTCTATTCCACGCGCCTCACCATTGTGTACGCGGGCTTCGCCTTCGTGGTGGCGGCGCTGCTGTGGACCTACTTCGGCTGGCTGATCCTGCTCGCCGGCGCGCAGCTGTCGTTCTACGTGCAGAACCCG
>DATHQM010000012.1:0-9191 GCA_035482695.1 Steroidobacteraceae bacterium
ACCCAGCATCGCGCAGAAGCTGCGATTGCAGTGGCGATAGGTGCCGTCGCGGTTGGCGAAGGCGATGCCGACGGGCGCGTGCTCGACGGTATTGCGGAATAACGTCTCCACGTGCCGGGGGTGGGTGTCCCCCAGCAGAGCTTCCAGCTCCGGTCCGGCAATGTCTCTGTCCGCGCTGTTCATCGCCTCCGACCCGCCATCCTGATACCGGTGTCGCACCGTACGGCTCGCGGAACGCTCCTGCCGCGGATTACGTCACATGGACGCAAGGCACAGGTCGCGTACGACGGCAAGTGTGATCGGCCTCTCACACGTCGCACCCGGCGAGGGAATCAACGTTGGCGTGCGGCCGCGGGTGCGGGTACCTGCTCGCCGGCCGGCACGTCACCCGATCGCGACAGCCAGCGTTCCATCAGCTGCGCTTTCGGCACCGGGCGGCTGTGGAGGTACCCCTGCGACTCATCGCAACCCTGACGCACGAGGTACTCGAGCTGCGCTCGCTCCTCGACCCCTTCGGCGACCGTCGTCAGGTCGAAGGCGTGCGCGAGACCGATGATCGTCGAGACGAGCGTGCAGCTCTTGCGGTCCGCCGGCAGGCGCTGGATGAACGCGCGGTCGATCTTGAGCGTGTCGATCGGCAGCTCGGAGAGCCGACCGAGGGAGGAGAAGCCGGTGCCGAAATCGTCGATCGCGATCCGTAGCCCCGCGGCGCGCAACAGTCTCAGGGTATGGACGCAGGAAGCGGCATCGCCCACGAGCGCACCTTCGGTGATCTCGATATCGATACCCCAGCCGCTGTCAGTCATCAGACCGCCGACGCACTCGAGGATCTCGCGGGCGATGTTGCGCCGTCGCAGCCCCTGCGGCGAGAGATTGACCGCGACCCGGATGGGCTGCAAACCGCTGCGGCGCCACTCGCGACAGTCCGCCGTCGCCTGCTTCAGCACCCACGCGTCCGCGGCCGCCATCAGGCCGGCGGATTCGAGCAGCGGCAGGAAGGTGCCGGGCGGGGTAAGGCCGTTCTCCGGATCCTCCCAGCGCAGCAACGCCTCGGCACCGACGATCCGGCCGGTGCGCAGCTCGATCTTAGGCTGGTAGTGCAGGCGGAACTGCTCACCGTCGAGCGCGCCGCGCAGGCGGTGCTCCATGGCGACGCGCCGCGCGAGCTCCGAATTCATCTCGATGCGGTGATGCAGGTAGCTCTCGCCGAGCGTCTTCGCCTCCTTGAGGGCGGCTTCGGCGTTCTGCACCAGCTCGTGCGGCTCCTTGCCATCGTCGGGGTAGCAGGCGACGCCGCTCTTGATCCGCACGGACAGCTCGCGGTCATCGACCGTAAAGGCACGGTCGAAGACGCGCGACAGGTCCTCGTGCAGGGAATGCGTCTCCTCGTCCGTGCCCATGGCGTTCATGCACACGAAGGTGCCCCCGCCGAGGTGCGCGAGCTGCTCGCTGTCGGGAAAGTACTCTTTCAGCCGGTCCGCCACGCACTGCAGCAGGCGATCGCCCGTGTGGCGGCCGAAGGAATCGTTGATGACCGCGAGGTGATCGATGTCGAACACCGTGACGGCGAGGCGCGGCAGGCTCCCGGCACCGCGCGTCAGCAGCCGGCTCAGGCGCTCGCAGAACAGCGCCCGCTTCGCCAAGCCCGTCAGCGGCTCGAAGTAGGAGAGGAAATGCAGCGCCTCCTGCTTGTCGAGGTACTGGAGCGCAAACGACAGGTTGGCCGCGACCTCCTCGAGCAGCCGCATCTCTGCCTGATCGATGACGGCATCGGCACGCGTGCCGCACAGCATGCTGCCGACGGGTGTGCCGTCGACGCGCAGCGGCAGGCAGGCGAGCGAGCGCACGCCCACGGCGGCCAGCTCGCGCAGTCCGTCGATCACGAACGGGGCGTGCGCGATGTCCTCGCACAGCACCGCGGCACCGGTGCGGATCACCCTGCCCATGAGGCTGGTATCGTCCGCTTCGCGGTCGGCGACCGGGAACTCGCGTCCCGGGTCGGCGAGGAAATCGTAGCCGGCCCACCCGACCGGACGGGCCATGCGCGTGGCGGGATTGATGAGCGCCACCATCACGATAGCGTAGCCGCCCACCTGGTGCGCGAGACGGCAGGTCTCGCGCATGACTTCCTCGCGGCTGTGGATGCGCACCAGCGCCCCGTTGATGCCCGAGAGCATCTGCAGCACGCCCGAGAGGCGTGCGAGGCGCTGCTCGGCCAGGCGGCTGGTGCGTCGCAGGAGTGCATCTTCCAGCGCGCGTTGTACCGCGGGCACGAGTCGCTTGGGATTGGTCTTCAATACGTAGTCGGTCGCGCCGCGCTTCAGGGCCTCGATCGCACGCTCTTCGCCGATCGTGCCGGAGAGAAAGATGAAGGGAACGTCGGGCGCCACCTCGCGGGCGACGGCGAGCGCGGACATGCCGTCGAACTGCGGCAGGCTGAAATCCGACAGGATGACGTCCGGGAGCGCCGCGGCGAGCGCGGCGCGCATCTGCGCCTCGTTCACCACACACTCATGGGTGCACAGGTAGCCGGCCTGCTTGAGACGCCAGATGGCGAGCTCGGCGTCGGCCTGGGAATCCTCGACGAGCAGCACGCGCAGTTCGCCCGCTGCCGCGGAAGTGGTCATGACGGATTGCACGGCACGGCCATTAGAGCGCCCGGATACGGCTGGCACGCGGGATGCAAGTCACATTCCTCCGGGTGTTAATCTTCCATTAAGAAATCAGACCGGACGGCGCCGCCGCAGGCCCCGCCTGCGCAGCGGCAGGCCCTGTCAGGGTGAAGTAGAAGGTCGTTCCTTCGCCCAGGCGGCTGTCCGCCCAGACCCGCCCGCCGTGGCGGGTCACGATCCGGTGCACGATCGAAAGTCCGACGCCCGTGCCCTCGAACTCCTGCACGGAATGCAGCCGCTGGAAGACGCCGAAGAGCTTCGCCGCGTAGCGCATGTCGAAGCCCACGCCGTTGTCGCGTACGTAGTAGACGTGCTCGGTGCCCTGCTGCAGCGCCCCGATCTCGACCCGGGCGGGATCGCGCCCGGCCGTGAACTTGAACGCGTTCGAGAGCAGGTTGACCCACACCTGCTCGAGCAGCCGCGGATCGGCACAGCAGTCGGGCAGATCCCCGACCTGCACGCTCACCGGGCGCGCGCCGAGGGCTTCCGTGAGGCGGGTGAGCACCTGCTGCACGAGCGCGCGCATCGGCACCGGTACCCGCTGCAGCGGCTCGCGGCTGAAGCGCGAGAAGTGCAGCAGGTCGTTCACCAGTTGAGTCATGCGGCTCGCTCCGGCGGCGATGCGCGCCAGCACCGCGCGGCCTTCTTCCGGGACGCCCGCGCCGAACTCGGCGCGGAAGATCTCGCAGAAACCCTCGACCGCCCGCAGCGGCTCGCGCAGGTCGTGCGAGATCGAATAGGAGAAGGACTCGAGATCCTTGTTGGCGATCTCGAGCTCGTGGGTGCGCTGCTCGACCCTCAGCTCGAGCTCCTCGTTCATGGTCTTGAGCTCGCTGACGAGGGCGGCGGCGGCGAACGCCGTGGCGGCGGTGCGGGCGAGCACGTCGAGGGCTTTCAACTGGCCGACGCTCACGCGCCGCTGCGAGCGTGCCGGACTGAAACCCAGCACGCCGAACAGCTTGCCGGCGGTGACGAGCGGCAGCGCGACAGCGATCGCGGCATCGAAGGGATGCGCGAAGAGCACCGGCGCCTCGGCCTCCTGCGCGAGCGCGTCCAGCTGCACGCTCGCCGTGGCAAGCCATTCGCCAAGTGGTTCGCGCAAGAGTGGGGCCGCGCTCAAGGGCCGTGCCGTGGGGCCGGCCATCCCGGCAACCACGAGCGTGCGATCCTCGTCCGCGCCCGGGATGAGCAGGTAGACCGCGCCGGCATCGCTTTGCGCAGCCGCGGCCGCCAGCGTCCGCTCGATGACGGCATCGTGATCGAGACCCTGGGTGATCGCCCGCGCCAGCTCGTAGATCGAGACCGATTCGCGCAACTGGATGTTCTCGACCTGCAGCCGCCGCACACCCAGCGCGCGCGTCAGCACCGCCAGGATGTGGTCCACGTTGAAGGGCTTCATGACGTAGTCGAGCGCGCCGGCCTTGAGCGCCTCGACCGCGGTCGAGACCGTAGCGTGTCCGGTCATGACGAGACAGGCCAGATCGCGGTCGATCTCGTGACAGGCGCGCAGCAGCGTGATGCCGTCGATCTGCGGCATCATGAGGTCGGTGAGCAGCACATCGAAGGGCTGCGCACGCAGCGCCGCCAGGGCCTCGCGCCCGGCCGTGAAGCCCTGCGTGACGTAGCCCTCCTGAGAGAGGATGTCGCACAGCGCACGCATCTGCGGCGCTTCGTCATCGACGATCAGCAGCCGCGCGGCTGCCGCGGCGCTCATGACGGGCCCGGGACGCTTGCGGCGGCGGGGCGGGCGTGGGTCAGCTCGGCGAGCACTGCGCGCACCTCGGGCACCCGCGGGGGCTTGCTCAACACGCGGTCGACGTGCGGCGGAATGTCATTCTCCGCCAGCAGTCGCTTGCCCCACCCGGTGAGCAGGATCACGGGGGTCTGGGCGGAGGCCGCCTTGACGCTCGCGGCTACCTTGCGGCCGTCGACGTACGGCATGCCCAGATCGGTGATGACGAGCGCGAACGGTACGCCGGCCTTCACCGCGGCGGTGAACGTGTCGATGCCCTTCTGCCCGCCGTCGGCGACCTCGACCTCGTGGCCGTCCTCCTCCAGGAGGTGCCGGAGCGACTTGATCAGCATGGGATCGTCATCGACCAGCAGGATGCGCAGGCGTCCGAGCGCGGGTACCAGGCCGGTGTCGGCGTCCATTCCCGGCACGAGCGGCTCGGGCACGTTGAAGAGCAGCCGCACCGTGGTGCCGCGGCGCACGGCGCTGTCGATGTCGAGCTCGGCGCTGTGCCGCTGCACCATGCCGTAGACCATCGCGAGTCCCAGCCCCGTGCCGCGCTCTCCCTTGGTCGTATAAAACGGCTCGAGACAGCGGCGGCGGGTCTCCTCGTCCATGCCCACACCGGTATCGCTCACCTCGAGCAGCACCTGGCGTGGCGCGTCGGGCGTGTCGCGCCCGCCGTGGCGCAACTGCCGCGTGCGCACGGTGAGGATGCCGCCCTCGGGCATGGCGTCCACCGCGTTGAAGATGAGGTTGGTGAGCGCATCGCGGATCTCGACCTCCGAGCCCATGATGTCCGGCAGGTTCTCATCGAGCTCGGTCTTCAGCTGGATGACGACGCCGCGCTGCTGCGGCTGATCGCTCCAGCGCGCGCGGGTGAGATTCACGACCTGCTCGACGAGGCGATTGCAGGGCACGCGTGCGAGCACCAGCTCCGCTTCCCGCGGCCGGTAGAACTCGCGCATGCGCGCGACAGTCTCGGCGACATCCTCGATCGCCGTCTTGATCGTGGTGAGATACTCGCGCGCCCGCGGGCTGAGGTTCGGTTCCCGCTCGAGCAGCGACCAGGTATAGATCGCGGCAGGGGAAATCGCATTGTTGATGTCGTGCGCGATGCCGCTCGCCATCTCGCCAAGCGCGCGCAGCCGCTCCTGCTGCAGGATGGCCTGCTGAGACTGGCGCAGATCCTCGTAGGCACGCTGCAGATCATCGTAAAGCTTCGCCTGGTTCGCGCCGAGCGCCACGTGCTCGCTCAACTGGCGCAGGAACTCGCAGTCAGGGCTGCTGAAGGAGCCGGCGGCGCGGCGCGCCGCAATGAGCACCCCGAACACGCGCTTCTCGACCAGCAGCGGCGCCATGACCAGTGCGTGGATGCCCTGCTGCGCGAAGCGCTGTGGAAACGGAAAGTTGAGCGCGCGGGTGTCGGGCTCGTAGACGAGCACGCCGCCGACGCAGCGCCCCAGTCCGTTCTGATCGATCGGCACTGCCGACTCCTCGCCGAACCCCAGGGCGCTGGCGAGTGCGTTGCTGCCCGGCCCGATCACCCCGAGGGTGAGCACCGCGCGCTCCGGCTCGTAGCGGCACATCGCGGCGAAATCGACCGGCAGATCGTCCTCGAGGTGACGCAGCACCACGCGAAAGACGCTCGGCAGGTCAGAGCGCTCGCCGGTCGCGCGCGTGATCCGGTGCAGGAGACTCAGCCGGCTCAACTGGTTCTGCAGCTTCGTCTGGTCGTCCTCGATGCGCGTCAGCATGTGATTGAGCGCATCGGTCAGCTGGCCGAACTCCTGGCCCGGGGCAGTCACGGCGCGCACCGAGTAGTCGCGCCGCTCGGACACCTGCTGCGCGGTGGCCGCCAGCGCCAGGATCGGCGCCGAGATGCGCGCCTGCAGGCGCCTGGCGATCAGGTAGGCCGCGAGGAATGCGAGCAGCGTGAACAGCGCGCCGAGCGCGGCGAACAGCCGGAAATGCTCGTAGATCTCGCCGAGGTCCGCTTCCAGGTACAACGTTCCGAGGCGCCGGCCGTCCTGCACGACCGGCTGGCTGCCGCGCACCAGGCCGTCCTCGAAGCGGTAACCGTCCTGATCCTGGCGACGCGCCGCAGCCTTGCCGGCGCGCTCCGGATAGGAGGCGAGCAGGCGTCCATCGTTGTGATACAGCCGCGCGGCGATGACATGCGGCTGGGCCTTGAAAGCCGACAGCACTTCACGCGCATCGTCGGCATTGTCGAAGGCGAGGGAGGCGGTGCTGTTGGCGGCGACCGCCTTGCCGAGGATCTCGAGATTGCGCAGCGTGAGCTGGCGGAACGTCACGTACTCGTAGCCGAAGAACGCCGTCGAGGTGATCAGCATCACCACCCCACAGGTGAGCAGCATGACGCTCATGAGCATGCGGCGGATGGGACGGCTGCGGGTGCTCATGCGGTCAGCCTTCCGCGCCCACGATCTGCGCAGGTCGTAAGAGCTTCGAGCTGATGGTGAGATTGCCGGCCCGCGCGGCATCCAGATCGATGCGCAGGCGGATGCGGTTGTCTTCCTTCACCAGATCGATCATGACGCCGCGCGGCGCCGGACCCTCGGTCACGGTCAGGACGCTGCGGCCCTTGAGCGCGCCCAGGATCTCGTCCAGGTGCGCCAGCTCACCGGCAGGAATGAAGAGGATCTGACAGTTGCGCAGGCGCGCCACGTCGGCAAAGCGCTCGATGGCGAGCGGGTGGCCACTCACGCTCTCGCCGTGTACCACCGCATCGAGCTCACTGCCGAAGGGATCCTTGCCCAGCACGCCGATGACGAACGGCGCGCTGTCGGGGGGGAGTGCTGCCTGCGGCCACTCGACGAAATGAACGAAATTGAAGAGGAAGACCGCCTTCAGCTGGTACTCGGAAACGGCTGCGGCGGCGCCCGCGATACCCCCGAGGACGAGGAGCAGCGCGAGGCGCGGCAGCGCGCCGCAACGGTTCTTCAGTAGTCCCATGTCAGCTTCGCGAACACGCTGCGCACGATCTGTTCACGCGTCGGCGAAGGAAAGCCGTACTCGACGTGTTGTTCGTGCAGGAGATTCTGGCCGACGAGGGACAGCACGAGCTTGCGGCTCAGCTGCCACGCCAGACGCGAATCGAGCTCGTAATAGCTCGGCACGACCCCCACCACCGGCCCGCTAGTGGGGCCGTTATTGATGTGCAGCTCATCGACCCAGCGCAGCGCCGCATCGAGCGTGATGTTCCCCGGCAGGTCCATGCTCGAGCGCAGTTTTACCTGCTGCTGCGGGTCCGCCGTCTCATTGGTCGCATCAGTGGCGTCCATCGCGCCGGGCTGCACGCGGATGTTCTCGCGCAACAGGTCGTAGCCCAGGTGCAGGCGCCACCAGTCGAGCACCTGGTACGAGGCGCTGAGCTCTGCGCCGTAGGTGTCGCCCTCGAGGTTGTTGCGAAAGTACACCGGGTAGGGATAGGGGTAGGTCGGCGTGGCGGACGTCGCAGTCGTGCTGCGCAGGTTCGAGTAGTCGTTGTAGAAGATCGACAGCGAGCCGGTGAGCTGCTGCGTCAACGCCGCACGATAGCCGGCCTCGTAGGCGATCAGAGTCTCGGCCCTGAAGTCCGGGTTGCCCAGAAGATACGCGCTCGGAAACTGGAACGGCGGCGGCGCGTCGACGAGACCGCTCGGCACCACGAGGTCATGGTCGTAGCGCGAAGGGGTGCGCACCGCGCGTGACACGGCCGCCCACAAGAGCTGCGTCGTGTCGAGATTCCATTGCAGCCGCCCGCTCGGCTCCGCCTCGTAACCGGTGTAGTCGTTGTGCTCGAGCTTCGAGCCGATCGTGAAGTAGACGTCCCTGGCCAGGCGGATCTCATCCTGCAGGAAGCCGCTGTAGAGCGCCTGGTTGAGGACCGGCGGCGTGAATTGAATCAGCGAGACATCGAAGTCCGCCTCGTGCGTGGCGCGATACCCCAAGCCCCAGGTGATGCTTTGCCTTGCACCCCAGCCAAAGTGGTACTGGAAGTCGACATCGTCCGTGTCGACGTTGTCGGTGAGCGATGCCGCCGGAAAGCCGGTGTAGAACGGTGGCCGAGGGGGACTTGCCGCGACGGGATCCTGCAGGTAGGTGTGGTCGTAGTAGACCTGCAGGCTCATCGAGGCGCCGCTCGCGGCCGTGTGCGTCCAGCGGCCGAGCACGTTGCCGCCCGACTGCCCGGCCTCGCCGATGGCGCCGTCATCCTCCGTGCCGTTGTAGAGGTCGCCCTGCAGGGTGAGCAGGTCTTGCGAAGTGGCCTGCGTGTCCATGCGAAAGCCGCCGCGGGCCATGTGCCAGCCGTCCTGGGCGTTCGTGCCGGTCGCGGTCGCCTCATCGCCGTAGTCGGTGTACTTGCCATAGAAGCGCACGGCGGTATCGCCCATTTGCGTGCCGTAGCGCAGCCCTTCCTGCTCGCGCAGCTGATTGCCGCCGCCGCCAGAGACGTACAGCCCCTGGGTGGCGGTTGCGGACTTGGTGACGATATTGATGACGCCGTTGACGGCGTTGGCGCCCCATAAGGTGCCGCCCGGGCCGCTGATGACCTCGATGCGGTCGATGTCTTGCAGCAGGTAGTCCTGCACGTTCCACAGCACACCGCCGTAGAGCGGCGTGTAGACCACGCGGCCGTCGATCAGCACCAGCAGCTTGTTCGCGAGGTCCGCATTGAAGCCGCGCGCGCTGATCGCCCAGTCGTGCGCGTTGATCTGCGCGACTTCCAGGTTGTCCGCCAGTCGCAGCGCCTCGGGGATGCTAGTGGCACCGGAGCGGCGGAT
>DATHQM010000013.1:0-23268 GCA_035482695.1 Steroidobacteraceae bacterium
CGAGAGCGCTGCCTCGCCGCATCAGGTGATCGTCTACGCGCTGCTCGAGGGTCCGAGCATCGCCGGCAGCTACCGCTTCGCCATGCAGCGCAGCCAGGCGGTGCTGATGGAGGTCGAGGCGCGGCTGTTCCTGCGGCGCGACGTGGCGCGTCTCGGCATCGCACCGCTGACATCGATGTACTGGTTTTCCGAGACCCTGAAGCCCACGGCCATCGACTGGCGGCCGGAGGTGCACGATTCCGACGGACTGGCGATGTGGACCGGTGCCGGCGAGCACATCTGGCGCCCGCTGAACAACCCGCGGCAGATCGCCGCCTCCGCCTTCGCCGACAGAAGTCCGCGCGGCTTCGGACTGTTGCAGCGCGACCGCGTGTTCGATCACTACCTCGACGGTGTCTACTACGATCGGCGCCCGAGCCTGTGGGTGGAGCCGCTCGACGATTGGGGCGCGGGCGCGGTGCAGCTCATCGAGTTCCCGACCGACGACGAGATCCAGGACAACATCACCGCTATGTGGGTGCCGCAGCAGCCGGTAACGGCCGGCAGCCAATTGCGCGTGCGCTACCGGCTCTACTGGAGCGCCGACGAGCCGCATCCGACGGCGCTGGCGCGCTGTGTAGCGACGCGTCTCGGCCGCGGCGGCGAGCCGGGCAAGCCGCGCCCGCCGGGGGTGCGCAAGTTCGTGGTGGAATTCAAGGGTGGCCCGCTGGTGTCGTTGCCGGTGGGTGTCAGGCCGCAGCCAGTACTGTGGACCTCGGGCGGCAGCTTCTCGGACGTGTTCGCGGAAGCGGTCCCCGACGGGGTGAACGGCCACTGGCGGGCGGAGTTCGACTTTACCCCCGCCGGTGACGCGGTGGTCGATATGCGCCTGTTCCTCAGGCTCGCTGAGCGCACGCTCTCGGAAACCTGGCTGTATCAGCTGCAGCCGGCGTGAGGGAGGCGCGCGGCGTGCGCTGCGCGCCGCCCGGCGTCGGGACGCAAAGCGCGACGGGTCACACAAGACGCATCGGCGGCCCGTGATGCACGTCACAGCGGTCCCGCCGCGGCTCGGGTGTTATGTCCTGCATCCGTGGCTCGTCCGCTTTGGGTGTACCGGTCGCACGGCGTTTGCAGCTGCGACCTGAACCCCGGGGGCGCTACTGCCCATCCCAAATGTTCGTCAGTGATTAATGCGGCCAAATCTCTTCATCATCGGCTCGATGAAATCCGGTACCACTTACCTGAGCGGGCTACTGGCCGAGCATCCGGCCGTGTTCGTGAGCTCTCCGAAGGAGCCGTGTTATTTCGTCGACCAGAAGACCCTGCGCCGTGTCTGGCCTGACAGGAAGCTCTTTCTGCGGAGCGCTAACGACTACCTGAGCCTGTTCGCCGCCGCCGGGGATGCGGCGGTTATCGCAGAAGCAAGCACGGTGTACAGCCAGCTGCCCGTATTCCCCGGGGTGGCCGAGCGAATACTGGCTTTCAGCCCGCAAGCGCGCTTCATCTACATCATGCGTGACCCGGTGGAGCGCACGATCAGCCATTACTGGCATCGCGTCAGATGGTGGGGCGAGCGTCGCTCCCTGCGGGCCGCGCTGCGCCTGGATCCGCATTACCGCGAGGTGAGCCACTATGCGCGCCAGCTCAATGCCTACCTGCGGCATGTCGAGCGCGACCGTATATACGTACTGACCTATGAGGCTTTAGTCAGCAGGCCTTTCGAGCAATTGCAGCACATCTACGCCTGGCTCGGCGTTGCGGGCGATTTTCGCCCGGCGAAGTTGGGCATTCCAAACAACGTACTGCCCGATGTCATCGATCAGGTGCGCGGCTTCGGACTGTTGGATCGACTCCGGCACAACGCAACGTACCACAAGGTGGGGCCCTACATTCCACGCCCGCTGAGGAGTTTCGCAGCCGGGCTTGCCGTGCGTCCCCTGCGGCCTGCCGATCTCGACGCTTCGGAGGTCAGGAGCTTGCTGCGACCGCAGCAGCAGCTCGAGACTGAGGAGCTGGGTAGACTCTTGAATCGCTCGTTTCCTGAGTGGACCACCCTCTATGCCGCGGAAACCCCACACCTGACGGGTGCGGCGCGTTATAGCGTGGGCTCTTGACCTGAACGGCTCGGGCATCGGACAGTTGCCCCCTCGGTCGAGGCAATCAGGGGAGGGGGGATGTTGCGCACGGCGCTCATGGTGGCGATGGCCTGGCTGGGCGCCGCTGGCGCCGGCGGCGTGCACGCCGCAGCCGCCGGGCGCGAAGCCAGCGACGGGCAATGGACGATGCCGTCCAAGGACTACGCCGCCACCCGCTACAGCGAGCTCAAGGACATCACGCCGCAGAACGCGCACTCGCTGCACCCCGTGTGGACATTCTCCACCGGCGTACTGGGCGGCCACGAAGGGCAGCCGCTGGTCGTCGGCGCCACCATGTACGTGGTTACGCCCTGGCCGAACGTGTTGTATGCATTCGATCTGACGCGCGAGGACTATCCGCTGCGGTGGAAGTACCGGCCCGACGTCAGCGCTAATGCCATCGGTGTCGCCTGCTGCGATACCGTCAACCGCGGAGCTTTCTACGCCGACGGCAGGATCGTCTACAACCTGCTCGATGGCCACACAGTGGCCGTCGATGCTCGCACGGGGCGCGAGCTGTGGAGGGTGCGCATCGCCGATCTGGCAAGCGGTGAGACCGTGACGATGGCCCCGATCGTGGTGCGCGATCGGGTGATCGTTGGCGCCTCGGGCGGGGAGTTCGGCATCTACGGCTGGCTGAAGGGACTCGATCTGAACACCGGCCAGGTGGTGTGGACCGCCCACAACATGGGACCCGATGCCGACATGCTGATCCGTCCGGGCACCTTCAAGGCACCCTACGACAGCGGCGCAGATCTCGGCGTGCACAGCTGGGCAGGCGACAGCTGGCGCACCGGCGGTGCCCCGGTGTGGGGCTCGATCTCCTATGACCCCGAGCTCGATCTGATCTACTACGGCACCGGCAACGCCGCCCCGTACGATCCCGAGCAGCGGCTCGGCGACAACAAGTGGAGCGCCAGCGTGCTGGCGCGCCGGCCCGGCGACGGCACGCTCGTGTGGGCCTACCAGTTCACGCCGCACGACAACTGGGACTACGACGCCACCGGCACCATGATCCTGGCGGACCTGACGATCGCAGGACGCCCGGTCAAGGCGCTGGTGCACTTCGACAAGAACGGCTTTGCCTACACCCTCGATCGGACCAGCGGGCGGCTGTTGGTCGCCGCAGCCTTCGCCCCCGTGACCTGGGCACGCGCGGTGGACCTTCAGAGCGGGCGCCCGGTACTGGACGCGGCCAAGGCGACCGGTAGCTCGCGGGGCAACGTGAAGGGCATCTGCCCGAGTGCCGAGGGCGGCGTCAGCCCCTCGTCACCACCCGCGTACTCCCCGCGCACGCATCTTTTCTACTCGTCCACCAACAACCTGTGCATGGACTACGAGGCCTGGCGGGCGTCGCATCTTGCCGGCACGCCCTTCATGGGAGTGAACACGCCCTACTCGGCAGGCCCCGGCAGCGGCCTCGGCAGCTTCATCGCCTGGGATGCCGCGAGCGGCCGGAAGGTATGGGAGAACCCGGAGCGCTATCCGAACTGGAGCGGCGCGCTGGCGACCGCCGGCGACCTGGTCTTCTACGGAACGCTCGACGGCTGGTTCAAGTCCGTCGATGCGCGCAGCGGCAAGGTGCTGTCAAAATTCAAGGTCGGCTCCGGCGTGGTCGGTAATCCCATCACCTATCGCGCGCCCGATGGACGGCAGTACGTCGCCGTCTATGCCGGTATCGGCGGGGATTGGGCGCTGCTCGCCGGAGACACGCGCTCCGACGATCCGACCGACGTGCGTGCGCCGGCGGACTACATCAAGGACATCGCCCGCCACACGAGCCAGGGCGGGATCATCTGGATCTTCGGTTTGTGATGCGACCTATGCGCCACCACGATATTTTCTGCCAATCCGCAAGGCTGGCGCCGGCCGCGCTCGCGGCGCTCGTGCTGCTCGGCTGCGCACGGCCGGGCGCTCCGCAGGCAGGTGCAGCGCCGGCAACGCCACCGGGGGTGAGTTACGTCGATCACCTCGCGGCCGGCGGCATCGTTCCCGCCGGCGGCCTACTGCACAACCCGCATGCCGGCGATGCCGCTATGGCGAAGAGCGGGGCGATGCTGTTCAAGTCCATGAACTGCGACGGTTGCCACGGCGGTGAGGCGAGCGGCTGGGTCGGACCGAACCTCGGCGACGGACGCTGGCGTTACGGCGGCGCGGATGCCGAAGTATTCAGCTCGATCTACTACGGTCGTCCGAAGGGCATGCCGGCGTTCGGCGGTGCACTCGGTGCGGACGGGGTGTGGACGCTGGTGAGCTACCTGCGCACGCTGCCGCTGCCACCTGACCTGCCGACCGAATCCTGGGAGAACCAGTAAGGAACGCGCGAGCCGCGCGCGGCCCGCGTGGTGGCCGCGGGCCGCACCCCGGTGCATAGTGAGCCTACGATGAAGCCGCACGTGCCCTTCGAACTGGCCAACCCCGTAAGCCCCATCGACCACGCAGCGGGGCCAACCCACGCTCCCGTGACCGTGGTCGAGTATGGCGATTTCGAGTGCCCGAACTGCAAACAGGCCCAACCGGCGGTCAAGTTGCTGCAGGAGCGCTTTGCCGGGCAGGTGCAGGTCGCCTTCCGCCACTTTCCGCTCGAGGGAGTGCACCCGCACGCGCTGCGCGCGGCGGAAGCGGCCGAGTGTGCCGCCGGCCAGGGCAAGTTCTGGGAAATGCACGACCTGCTGTTCGCCAACCAGGAGCACCTGGCGCTCGAGCACCTGGGTCGCTATGCCGCACAGCTCGGTCTGGACATGGCGCGCTACACCGCCGAGATGGACGATCGCGTCTACCTGCAGCGCATACGCGAGCAACTGCAGGGCGGCATGGCGAGCGGCGTGCGTGCGACGCCGACGTTCTTCGTCAATGGACGCATCGAGGACGTGTCCTTCGGGCTGCGGTCGCTGTTCGATGCGGTCGCGGCGATTCTGCATCCGCACCGCGGCGCCTGAGGGTCGCTGCGGGACATGACGCGACAGCCATGGGAATGCGCACACGACTGGCGATGCCGTGGGTGGTGCTGGGTGCGTGGCACATGGGCGCCGCCCTCGGAGCGGATGCGGTGAGTGACACGCCGGCAGCGGCGCAGGGCGACGATCCCTACCTGTGGCTCGAGGACGTGCACGGGCAGAAACCCCTCGAGTGGGTGCAGGCGCAGAACGCCAGATCGCGCGCGGTGCTGCAGGCCGATCCGGACTACCAGCAGGACTACGCGGCCATCCTGCGGGTCATGGATGCCACCGACCGCATTCCCTTTGGTGATCTCGACCACGGCTACGTCTTCAATTTCTGGCAGGACGCCGGGCATCCGAAGGGCATCTGGCGCCGCACGCGGCTCGCAGACTACCGCCGTGCCGCGCCGGACTGGGAGCTGCTGCTCGATCTCGACCGGCTCGCCGCCGATGAGCACGAGAACTGGGTATGGAAGGGCGCCGAGTGTGCGCCGGCGATGCGGCGCTGCCTGCTGAGCCTGTCGCGCGGCGGCGGCGACGCGGTGGTGGTGCGCGAATTCGATCTGCACGCGCGCAGTTTTCCCGCCGAGGGCTTCCGCCTCACGGAGGCCAAATCGACCATCACCTATCTCAGCGACGACAGCGTGCTGTTCGGCACCGACTTCGGCCCCGGCTCGATGACGACCTCGGGCTACCCGCGCATCGTGAAGCTGTGGAAGCGCGGCGAGCCGATGGCCCGCGCGCGCACCGTCTACGAGGGGCGCGAGAGCGATGTCGGTGTCAACGCAGTAGTGTTCCACTCGCCCGCCGGTGCGATCGCCCTGGTGCAGCGCGACGTCACCTTCTTCACCGCCGAGTACTACCAGCTCACGCCCGATGGCAGCCCGCGGCAGTTGCCGCTGCCGCTCGGGGCAGACCTGAAAGGTGCACAGGACGCCAACCTGATCTTCACGCTGCGCGAGGACTGGCGGCCTGCGGCGGCAGGCGCGCTCCCGCGCGGCACGCTGCCGCGCGGCGCGCTCATCGCCTATCACACCGGGCGCTCGGCCACGGCGCCCGGCGCCGGCGCCGTGGCACTGTTGTACGCGCCCGACGCCCACAGCGCGGTCGACGAGGTCGCTGCCGGCCGCGACGCGGTGTTCGCCTCGATCTACCACGACGTCACCGGCAGCGTGCACGCCTTCCGGCCGGGCGCGGACGGCCGCTGGAGCGACTCGGTGCTGGCGCTGCCCGCCGGCGGCGCGACCCACATCGTCGCCGCCGATGCCTTCGGCCCGGAGGCGCAGCTGCGCTTCGAGAGCTACCTCACGCCCACGACCCTCTATGCCGACGCCGGCGACGGCAACCCGGTGGCGATCAAGTCGCTGCCGGCACGCTTCGACGCCGCACCCCTCACCACCGAGCAGTTCTTCGCAACCTCGAAAGACGGCACGCGCGTGCCGTACTTCGTCACGCGGCCGAAGGCGCAGCACGGTCCCGCGCCGACCGTGCTGTATGGCTACGGAGGCTTTGAAATCTCCGAAACGCCGAGCTACTCGGCCAACTTCGGCATGCTGTGGCTGGCGCGCGGCGGAGTCTTCGTCGTGGCCAACATCCGCGGTGGCGGCGAGTATGGACCGGCATGGCACCAGGCGGCGCTGCTGGCCAACCGCCAGAAGGCCTACGACGACTTCCAGGCGGTCGCCGAGGACCTCATCCGGCGCGACCTCACGAGCGCCGCGCAGCTCGGCATCATGGGCGGCTCGAACGGCGGACTGCTGGTGAGCGCCAACATGGTGCAGCGTCCGGAGCTGTTCGGCGCCGTCGTGTGCCAGGTGCCGCTGATCGACATGCTGCGCTACACGCAGATCGGCGCGGGCGCCTCCTGGGAAGCGGAGTACGGCGATCCGTCGCGACCGGCCGATCGCGCCTGGATCCTCGGCTACTCGCCCTACCAGAACGTGCGTGGCGGACGCCGCTACCCGCCGGTGCTGTTCGTCACGGCGACGAGCGATGACCGCGTCACCCCGGTGCACGCGCGCAAGATGGCCGCGCGCATGGAAGAGCAGGGCCACGAGGTGCTGTTCTACGAGAACACCGACGGCGGCCACGCGGCCGCCGCGGATCACAAGCAGGCCGCGGAGATGTGGGCGCTGAGCTTCGTATACCTGAGGCAGAAACTGATGCGAGCGCCGTCCTCATGACGGGATCGCTGGCGGTACGCGGCGGCGGCTGCCTGTGCGGGGCGGTGCGCTACGAGGTGCACGGTTCGCTGCGGCCGATCGTCATGTGCCACTGCACGCAGTGCCGGCGCGTCACCGGGCACCTGATGGCGGCCACGGCCGCGCGGCGCGCCGACCTGCGGCTGCTCAGCGCAGGCGAGCTCAAGTGGTACGACTCCTCGGCGCAGGCACGGCGCGGCTTCTGCGGACGTTGCGGCTCGACGCTCTTCTGGGAGGCGCGCGAGCGCAACTACCTGAGCATCGCCGCCGGCACGCTCGATGATGCGAGCGGGCTCGCCATCGCCTGCCATATCTTCGTCGCTGACAAGGGTCCCTACTACGACATAACCGACCCGGCGCCGCAGATCATGGACGGCACGTTTTCGGTCCCGTGGTCCTGATGCTTGCGGCGGCGGCGCGTGCGGCGGCCGCCTGGAAGAACGGCGGCGGCGTGACGCGCGAGGTCGCCGTATACCCTGCGGGCAGCGTTCTTGGCAGCTTCGAGTGGCGGGTGAGCATCGCCGAGATCCACCGCGGCGGTCCGTTCTCGGTGTATGCGGGCATCGACCGGCACCTGGCCGTGCTCGACGGACAGGTGTCGCTCGCCGTCGAGGGGCGCACGCTCAGTCTCTCCGCGGACAGCGCACCGCTCACCTTCGGCGGGGAGCTGCCGGTGTACGCTGAGCCGACCGCAGGGCCTGTCATCGATCTGAACCTGATGGTGCGCCGCGGCCGCTGGCGCGCCGAGCTCAGCCGTCACGCGCTGCCGCAGCCGGGTGCAGTGACTCTGGCAGCGGACACGACCATCCTCATCGCACTGACGCCGCTGCGCGTGACCGTGCAGGGTAAGCGCTACGCTCTGGCGCGCCTCGATGCGCTGCAGCTCGAGGAGGTCGCGCAATGCAAGGTGCAGCCCGCGGCCACGCAGCCTGGCAGCGCGGGCGCGTTCTACCTCGCCGGCGTCAGCCGCACGCCCTGACGCGCGCAGCCCCCTCAGGCGCGGGCACGCGATTCGATGCGCCGGTCCGGCACCAGCCAGACCAGCGCCACGACGACGTACAGCGCGATCGCGACCCAGGGACGCACGAACGCCAGCACGATCGCCAAAAGATACAGCGCGATCGACAGCTTGCCTTTGAGATCATTGCCGACCGCCACCGCCAGCAGCGACTCGCGACCGTTGACGCGGATGATCTGCCACTGCAGCAGCGTGTAGCACAGCGCCGCGCAGACGAGCACCACGCCGTAGGCCGCGGTGGGCAGGGGGGCGAAACCGATGTCATCGATCCAGCGGATCACGAACGGCACCAGTGACAGCCAGAACAGCAACGCCAGGTTGGCCCACAGCACGCGCCCATCGACACGCTCGGTGGCCTGCAGCATGTGATGGTGGTTGTTCCAGAAGATGCCGACGTTAACGTAGCTGAGCACGTAGGCGAGCAGCACCGGCACGTCCGCCTGCAGCGCCGCGAGGCTCGCGCCGTGCGGTACGCGGATCTCCAGCACCATGACGGTGATGATGATGGCCACCACCCCGTCGGTGAACGCCTCCAGCCGTGCCGTGTTCATCAGGCAGATCCTAACGTGCCGCGGGCCGCGCCGGCCATTTCGGTGCTAAGCTTCGCAGGCAGCGAGCGCACCCATTGCCTGCCATGAACAACAGCCGCCGCTTTATCGCCCTGCGTGACCAATTGCTGCAGCTGCGCACGGACAGCGAAGCCGCGCTGCGCGAGTTCCGCTGGCCCGAGTTCGAGCGTTTCAACTGGGCGCGCGACTACTTCGACGTCATCGCCACCGGCAACGAGGCTACGGCACTGCGCCTGGTGGATGACGCCGGCACCGATCAGTCGCTGTCATTCGCGACGCTGGCGCGCCGCTCGGAGCAGGTCGCGGCGTTCCTGAGCGCACAGCGCCTCGCGCCCGGGGAGCGCGTGCTGCTGATGCTGCCGAACTGTATCGCGCTGTGGGAGACGATGCTGGCGGCGATCCGCATGGGCGCGGTCATCATTCCGGCGAGCACGCTGCTCGAGCACGCGGAGCTGCGCGCCCGGCTCGAGCGCGGCCGCGTCAAGGCGATCGTCACCACCAGCGCCCTGAGTGCGCGCTTTCACGGCCTCGCCGGGGCGCCGCTGCGCATCGCGGTCGGGGAGCGCACACCCGGATGGCTCGACTTCGCGGACTGCGCCTCTGCGCCGGCCGCGTTCACTGCGGCGGACACGCGCGCCGCGGACCTGCTGCTGCTGTACTTCACTTCCGGCACTACCGCGGAACCGAAGCTGGCGGCGCACACGCACGTGAGCTATCCGGTCGGGCACCTCTCGACCATGTACTGGCTGGGACTGCGCCCCGGGGACGTGCACCTGAATCTGAGCTCGCCCGGCTGGGCGAAGCACGCCTGGTCCTCGTTCTTCGCGCCCTGGAACGCCCAGGCCACCATCCTCACCTACCACTACGAGCGCTTCGAGGCGCGCGCACTGCTCGACAGGCTGGTCGACTGCGGCGTGACGAGCTTCTGCGCACCCCCGACCGTGTGGCGCATGCTCATCCAGCACGATCTCAAGGCCTGGCGCGTCACGCTGCGCGAAGCGGTGAGCGCCGGAGAGCCACTGAACCCTGAAGTCATGGCGCAGGTGCACGCCGCCTGGGGCGTGTCGCTGCGCGACGGCTTCGGGCAGACGGAGACCACCGCGGTGGTGGGCAATCCGCCCGGCCAGGCGGTGAAGCCGGGCTCCATGGGACGGCCGTTGCCTGGCTACCGGGTCGAGCTGCGCGATGCGCAGGGGCAGCCGGCCGCCGAGGGCGAGCTATGCCTCGATCTCACGCCGCGTCCGCTCGGTCTGATGCAGGGCTACCTCGACGATGCGGCGCGCACCGCCGTGGTCATGCGCGACGGCTGCTATCACACCGGGGACGTGGTCTCACGCGATGCGGACGGCTATCTCACCTACGTCGGACGCATGGACGATGTGTTCAAGTCATCCGACTATCGCATCAGCCCGTTTGAGCTCGAGAGCGTTCTGCTCGAGCACGCGGCGGTGGCCGAGGCTGCCGTGGTCCCGAGCCCCGATGCGCTGCGGCTGTCGGTGCCGAAAGCCTTCGTGGTGCTGGCCGCCGGGGCGTCGCCCGATGCGGCGACCGCGGCGTCGATCCTGCAGCACGTGCGTGCGCGAGTCGCTGCGTTCCAGCGCATCCGCCGCCTGGAGTTCGCGACGCTCCCCAAGACGATCTCCGGCAAGATCCGGCGCGTCGAGCTGCGCCGCCTCGAGGAGTCGCGGCCGCCGTCGCCGGCGCGGCGCCCGCAGGAATTCTGGGAGGAGGATCTGCGCGGCGTGCCCTAGCGGTGCGTGCCTCTGGCGCGCGCTGCGGTGGTTTATCATGGATGCTGCATGATCGACCCAGCCATCGGCACTCTGCTCGCCGCAGCCTTCGCGCTGCTGTTCGGCAGCGCGGCGCTGCACAAGCTGCTCGGCCCGGGGCGCTTTGCCGAGGTGCTGCGCGCCTACCGCGTGGTACCGCCGGCGCTGACGCGGCTCGCGCTCCTGATCCCGCTGCTCGAGCTCGCGGTGGCGGCGGGCCTGCTCGCCGGCGCAGCGCGCAGTGCTGCGGCCGCCGCCGGGGCCGCGCTGCTCGTCACCTATGCGGCCGCACTGGGCATCAACCTGGCACGCGGCCGGCGCGATCTCACCTGCGGGTGCGGCGGTCCCAACGACCGGCGGCCGATTGCCGCCTGGATGGTATGGCGCAACCTCATCCTCGCAGCGTTGCTTGCCCCTGTGGGCCTGCCGTGGGGTGCGCGGCCGCTGGACGCCGCCGATGCGATCACCATCGGTGCCGGGACCGCGGCGGCAGCATTCTTATATATGAGCTTCGATACCCTGTTCGGGCGGCACGCTGCACGCACCGCGCTGATGAGCGAGGGGCGATGACCGCGCTCACGATCTCCAACGCGGTGCTGTGGCTGGTGGTGCTGCTGCTCGCGGCCGCAGTGCTGGCGCTGGCGCGCCAGCTGGGCGTGCTGCACGAGCGCATCGCACCGGCGGGCGCCCTGATGATGCGCCGGGGCCTGGCGGTGGGCGAGGCGGTGCCGGTACTCGAGGTCGCAGACCTCGAGGGACAGGCACACCAGGTCGGCAGCGCCCGCGCCGACGGGCGCAGCACGCTGCTGCTGTTCGTGTCGCCGGGCTGCCCGGTGTGCAAATCGCTGCTGCCGGCAGTGAAGTCGAGCCGCAAGGACGAGCGCTCCTGGGTGGACGTGATTCTGGCGAGCGACGGCGACAGCGCCGAGCAGCGCGCCTTCGTCGCCGCGCACGGACTCGAGGGCATTCCCTACATCGTGTCGGCGGCGCTCGGGCTTGCGTACCAGGTGAGCCGGCTGCCGTTTGCGGCGCTGCTCGATGAGCGCGGGATCCTGCGCGCGCGCGGGCTGGTCAACTCGCGCGAGCACCTCGAGAGCCTGTTCGAGGCGAAGCGGCTCGGGGTGGCCTCGCTGCAGGAGTATTTCTCGGGGGCGGCCTGAGGCGGAGGGCAGATGCAGCAACCGGCAGCGATCGATGCCGCGGTGTGGGGGGTGATCGAGGAATACGAAGCGCGCGCGCAGCGCGAGGAAGAGCTGTGGGACACGCTGTCGGAGGCGGAGGCCGCGCGGCGCCTCGATGAGCTGCTGCTGCCGGTGGGGCGCGCCACCGGCAGCCTCATGAACCTGCTCGTCAAGGAGGCCGGGGCGCGGCGGATCCTCGAGGTGGGCAGCTCCTACGGCTACTCCACCACCTGGCTGGCGGAAGCCGCGCGCGCCATCGGTGGCAAGGTCATCTCGCTCGAGCTGCGCGCCGCCAAGACCGAGTACGCGCGTGCGCAGCTCGCGCGCGCGGGACTGGACGGCCATGTCGAGTTCCGCATCGGCGATGCGCTCGCCTCGCTGGCGCAGCTGCCCGGGCCATTCGATTTCGTGCTGATCGACCTGTGGAAAGACCTGTACGTGCCGGTGTTCGAGCGGCTGAACCCGAAACTGGCGCCGGGCGCGCTCGTCGTCGCCGACAACATGCTGCAGCCCGAGAGCGCGCGCGTGCACGCGGGCGCCTACCGCGCGCGGGTGCGCGCCACGGCGCACATGAGCTCCGTGCTGCTCACGGTCGGTAATGGCCTGGAGCTCAGCCGCTACCGCTAGGTCGGACCGTCGCCCTGCAGCGCGATCTCGACGCGCTTGTTGTGCCGGCCCTCGCTGCGGATCTTCAGCACGCGAATAGCCACGATCTCGGCGATGTCGGCCACGTGCGTGCCGCCGCACGGCTGCAGGTCGATGCCCGGGATACGCAACAGGCGCACGCGGCCGGCGCCGCGCGGCGGCTGCACGCTCATGGTCTTCACCAGCTCCGGCTGGGCGTCGAGCTGCTCGTCGCTGATCCACACGGTTTCCGTCGCAGCGCCGGCGGCGATGAGCGCATTGGTGGCACGCTCGATGTGCGCGGCATCGAGCCGCGACAGCTCGATATCGAAGTCGAGGCGTGCCTTCTGCGGCACGATGTTGCCGCCGGTGACCGGAGCCTCGATCACGCACGACAGCAGGTGCAGCGCAGTGTGCAGGCGCATGAGGCGGTGGCGGCGCGGCCAGTCGATCTCCAGGCCCACCGTTTCGCCGGGCTCGAGGCTCGCGGCTCCCGGCCCCGGCAGATGCACGATGGCATCGGCAAGCGCGCCCTTGCGCGTATCGACGATCGCCACGCGCTCACCGTTGCCGCGCAGCAGCGTGCCGCTGTCGCCCGCCTGCCCGCCGCCCTGCGGGTAGAAGATCGTGCGGTCGAGCTCGATGCCGCTCGCGCTCACCGCGAGCACGCGCGCCGTCGCGCTGCGCAGATAGGCATCGTCACGGAACAGGGCAGTGGTCGTCATGGGCGGCGTCCGGGGCTGTGTGCGCTAGAATACGCGGCTCAAATGGCAGCCTACGCCTATCGCCTCCTCAACGTCTTCACGCAGGGCGGCGCTGCGCTCAGCGGCAACCCGCTGTGCGTGTTCGAGCGGGCGCAGACGCTCGACAGCACAAGGATGCAGGCGCTCGCGCTGCAGTTCAACCTCTCGGAGACCACCTTCATCCTGCCGTCCGAGCGTGCCAGCGCACGCGTGCGCATCTTCACGCCTGCTTACGAGATGACGTTTGCCGGGCATCCCACGCTCGGCACCGCGCAGGTGTGCCGCGCCCTCGGGCTCGGCGGCGATCGGCTCACCCTGGAGATGAACGCCGGCATCATAACGGTGCGCGCGAGCGGCAATCGCTGGACGCTGCAGTCGCTTGCGCCGACCTGGCGCGAGATCGAGGAGCCGCGGCTCACGATCGCCGCGATGCTCGGCCTCGAGGAGCGCGACATCGCCGAGCGCCCGCTGTGGGTGAACGCCGGCACCGAGCAGCTCATCGTGCCGCTCGCGAGCGAGGCGGCGGTGCGGCGGGTGCGGGTGCGCGCCGACCTGCTGGCGCAGATGCGAAGCGTCGAGGGCCACAGCCAGGCGTACGTGTTCGCGTCGGCGGGTGCGGGGCTGCTGGCGCGCTTCTTCTTCCCCAAGGGCTCTGCGGTGCTCGAGGATCCGGCGACCGGCTCGGCGACCGCCAATCTCGGCGGCTGGTGTCTCGCGATGCAGCGCACGCTGCCCTGCGAGTACGAGATCTCGCAGGGCGAGTACACCGGGCGGCCGTCGGCCCTGCGCCTGCGCGTCGATGGCGAGCGCACCGTGCAGGTGAGCGGCGACGTCATCGAGCTCGGGCGCGGCACGATCACCCTGTGAGAGCGCGGCACACGCTGCGCGCGCCGCGCTACGCGGCGGCAGCAGCGGCGTCATAGCCCGGCAACCAGCCGTCCTGGATTGAAGATGCCGTGTGGATCGAAGCGCTCCTTGAGGCGCTGATGCAGCCGCGCGACCGCGGATGACAGCGGATGAAAGCGCGGTGCTGCGGCGCCACGCCAGCACAGCGCGGTGCCGCCCGCCGCGACCGCGAAATCCCGCACCGCAACCCCGGCGGGCACGTCGGCATACCAGCGTAGCGCGCCGCCCCAGTCGATCAGCGGCTGTCCCGGCAGGGGGAGGGGATCGGCCGCTGGCGGCACGGACAGTCGCCACAGCACCGTGCCCGAGAACGGTGGCAGCCGGCAGTGACGCAGCGCCTGCCACCACTCATGCGCCGCCGCCGTCGCCACGCTCTCACCGCCGATGTGCGCGCGCGCCGCGCGCACCGCCGCCGGCGCGCCCGACAGGCGCACCATGGCGGCTCCCTGCCACCAGGCCGCCCCCGACAGCGGCAACGGCAGCGCCGCCCAGCGATTGAACGACGCCACCGCGGCGGGAGCGGTCAGCTCGAGGCGCACGGTTTCCTCCAGTCGCGGCCGCGGCAGCACCTTCAGCGACACCTCGGTGATGACGCCGAGGACGCCGAGCGAGCCACACAACAGGCGCGAGACATCGAAGCCCGCCACGTTCTTGATCACTTCGCCGCCGAAGCGCAGCGCCTCGCCTCCCGCGGTGAGCAGCCGCGCGCCCAGCACGTAGTCGCGCGCCGCGCCGGCGTAGGGGCGGCGCGGTCCGGAGAGTCCCGCGGCAATGACGCCGCCGAGCGTCGGGTCGGCGCCGAAACCCGGCGGCTCGAAGCCGAGAAACTGGCCGCACGCGGCCAGCTCGGACTCGATCTGCGACAGCGGCGTGCCGCAGCGCGCGGTGATGACGAGCTCCGAGGGCTCGTAACTGACCACGCCGCGCCAGGCGTGAAGCTCGAGGAGGTCCCCCGCGAGGCGCTCGCCGTAGAAGTCCTTGGTGCCCGCGCCCCTGAGGCGCAGCGGCGTGCGCGCGGCCGCCGCGGCGAGAATGCGCGTCCGCCATTGCTCGAGGATCGACCCGTCGACGGCGGCCATGGGGCGCCTCAGAAGCGCGGCAGCTCGGCGTGCGGCAGCTCCCCGCCGCGCACGTGCATCTTGCCGTACTCGGCGCAGCGCGCCAGCGTCGGGATGAGCTTGCCGGGATTGAGCAGCCCGGCCGGATCGAAGGCCGTCTTCACGGCGGCGAATGCCGCGCGCTCGGCGGGCGAGAACTGCACGCACATGCCGCCGATCTTCTCTACCCCGACGCCGTGCTCGCCGGTGATGGTGCCGCCCACCTTGATGCACAGCTCGAGGATCTCGGCGCCGAAGCGATCAGCGCGTTCCCAGTCTCCCGGCTGATTCGAGTCGAACATGATCACCGGGTGCAGGTTGCCGTCGCCGGCGTGAAACACGTTGAAGCACGGCAGAGCGTAGCGGTTCTCCATCTCGCCGATCGCTTCCAGCACTCTGCCGACGTGCTTGCGCGGAATCGTGCCGTCCATGCAGTAATAGTCCGGTGACAGGCGGCCCGCCGCGGGGAAGGCATTCTTGCGACCAGACCAAAGCAGCAGCCGCTCGGCTTCAGAGCCGGCGACGCGCAGGGCGCTCGCGCCGCAGGCGCGCAGCACGCCCTGGATCTCGCCGATCTGCTCGTCGACCTCCGCGCGCGTGCCGTCGGATTCGACCAGCAGGATCGCCGCCGCACTCAGGTCGTAACCGGCGCGCACGAAAGGCTCGACGGCCGCGGTGGCCTTGCGGTCCATCATCTCCAGCGCCGCGGGGATGATGCCGGTGGCGATGATCGCGGCGACGGCATCGGCGGCGCTGTGCAGGGTGGGGAAGGAGGCGACCACGAGCTGCGCGCACGGCGGGCGCGGGATGAGCTTCACGGTGACTTCGGTGACGATCATCAGCAGCCCCTCGGAGCCGATGGTGAGCGCCAGCAGGTCGAGGCCCGGGGCGTCGGGTGCGGCCGCGCCGCCGAGCTCGATGAGCTCACCGTCCACGGTGAAGCCGCGCACGCCCTGCACGTTGTGCACGGTCAGCCCGTACTTCAGGCAGTGCACGCCACCGGAGTTCTCCGCCACGTTGCCGCCGATGGAGCAGGCGACCTGGGAGGAGGGGTCGGGCGCGTAGTACAGGCCGTGCGGTGCGGCGGCCTCCGAGATCCTGAGGTTCGGCACGCCCGACTGCACCCGGGCGCAACGGTTATGAGGGTCGATGGCGAGTACGCGGTTCATGCGCGCGCACGACATCAGCACGCCCTGCGGGTGCGGGGTTGCCCCTCCGGACAGTCCCGTCCCCGAGCCGCGGGCCACCAGCGGCACGCCGAGGCGGCTGCACGTCACGAGAACGCGCTGCACCTCCTCCTCCGTGCGTGGCAGCACCACGACGGCCGGCAGCTCGCGAAAGGCGGTGAGCGCATCGCACTCGTACGGGCGCCGCTCCTCCGGCCGCGCCAGCACGCAGTCCGGGGGCAGGGTCGCACTCAAGGCCGCCGCGATATCGCTGCCGGGCATGCAGTCATCCTAGCGCGTGGGCGGCCATCGTGCCGCAGTGGCCGCCCGCAGTGGCCGCCGGCGCCGGCGCGGCGGCGCATCTGCTAGGCTTGCGCCGCGCGCGAGCGTCATGGGCGGCATGAACCGGGGAGCTTGGATGATGAGCGGCATGAGATGCGGCTGGCTGGCGCTGGCGTGGGTTGCCACCGGCGTTGCGGGGCAGACCCCGCCGATGCAACCGGACATTGCGCCGAAGTTCACCGTACCGACCGCCGAGTTCGATTACCTCAAGCGCGAGGCGATGATCCCGATGCGCGACGGGGTGCGGCTGTACACGGTCATCGTCATCCCTAAGGGCGCACAGCACGCACCGATCATCCTGACCCGCACCCCCTACGAGGCGAAGAAGCGCGCCGAGCGCTTCGTGAGCCCGCACCTGCTGGCGACGCTGCCGATGGGCGACGAGCTGCTGGTGCCGCAGGGCTACATCCGCGTGTTCCAGGACGTGCGCGGCAAGTACCGCTCCGAGGGCGACTACGTGATGACGCGGCCGCTGCGCGGCCCGCTGAACCAGACGCCCGTGGACCATTCCACCGACGCTTACGACACCATCGACTGGCTGGTGAAGAACGTACCGGAGTCGAACGGCCGGGTCGGCATGATCGGCTCCTCCTACGAGGGGTTCACCGTGCTCATGGCGCTGGTCAATCCCCACCCCGCGCTGCGCGCCGCGGTGCCGATGTGTCCGATGGTCGATGGCTGGAAGGGGGACGACTGGTTTCACAACGGCGCTTTCCGCCAGACCAACTTCGACTACATCTACCACCAGACCACCGCGCGCGACGAGGGACTGAAGATCGCGCGCGGCGCCTACGATGACTTCCAGCTGTTCCTCGCGAGCGGCTCGGCGGGCGATTTCGCGCATCGCTTCGGCATCGACACGCTGCCATTCTTCCAGAAGCTCGCCGAGCATCCGGCCTACGACGAGTTCTGGAGCGGCCAGGCCCTCGATCAGATACTGGCGCACCAGCCGCTCACGGTGCCCACCCTGTACGTGACGAGTCTGTGGGACCAGGAGGACATGTATGGGGGTGTGCACGCCTACCTGGCCACGCGGGCGCAGGACAGCGGACACGATCACGTGTTCCTGGCCCTCGGTCCGTGGCGCCACAGCGGCGTCAACTACGACGGCACGACGCTCGGACCGCTGAAGTTCGAGGGCAATACCGCGCTGCAGTTCCGCCGCGAAGTGATGCAGCCCTTCCTCGACGAGCACCTCAAGGACGGCGCCCCGCCCGCGCACGCGCCGGCGGCATTCGTATTCGAGACTGGCACCAATGTCTGGCGGCGCCTCGAGCGCTGGCCGCTGTCGTGCGAGTCCGGCTGCCCGTCGCGCCCGCGGCCGCTGTACCTGCAGCCGCATTTCGCTCTGGATTTCATCGCACCCGCCACGCGCAGCGGCACGGCTTACGACGAATACGTCGCCGATCCCGCCAAGCCCGTGCCGTACATTCCACGGCCGGTACATTTCGAGGACGGCGACGCCTGGCGAGGCTGGCTGCTCACCGATCAGCGCACGGTCGCGGATCGCACCGACGTGCTCACTTACACCTCCGCGCCGCTCACCGAACCGCTGCACCTCGGCGGCGCGCCGCTGGTCAACCTGTACGCCTCCACCAGCGGCACCGACAGCGACTGGGTGGTCAAGCTGATCGACGTGTACCCGGACGAGGTGCCCTCCGAGCCGCCGATGGGTGGCTACGAGCTGGCGATCGCCATGGACATCTTCCGCGGGCGCTACCGCGACAGTCTGTCCCGGCCGAGTGCCATTCCCGCGGGCAAGGTGCAGCTGTACCGCTTTGCCCTGCCGCACGTGGATCACGTGTTCCTGCCCGGCCACCGCATCATGGTGCAGATCCAGTCGAGCTGGTTCCCGCTCTATGACCGCAACCCGCAGACCTACGTGGACAACATCTTCTTCGCCAGCGCCGGCGATTACCGCAAGGCCACGCAGCGGGTGTTCCATACGGGCGGCGTATCGAGCTACATCGCGCTGCCGGTGGTGGAGGAATCCGCGCGACCGTGACGGCGCCGCGGGCGTGACGGCGCCGCGGGCGTGACGGCGCCGCGGCCGTGACGGTGCCGCGGTGTGCGCCGTGGCGCTGCCGGAGAAGTGCATGCCGCAAACCGATCAGTTGCGCGGGGGGCCCGTGACCCATAATGGGGCTTAGCCCCGGTGACCCGCAGCAGCGCTCAGGACATTTTCCATGGACCAGCAGCCTCAGCCAGACGCACCGGCGCGCACGCGGCGACCCAGCGGCCGTGACGCCAAGATTGCTGCGCGTACCGCGCGCAACCTGGCGTTCGTCCCCTACATCACGCGGCAGATCCCCTGCTACGAGGTACTCGGCAGCGAGGGGCTGGAGCTCCTCGAGCACAATGCCGACACCATTCTGCAGGAGATCGGCATCGACTTCCGCGACGATGCCGAGTCGCTCAAGATCTGGAAGGACGCCGGCGCCGACGTCCAGGGCGAGCGCGTGCGCTTTCCGCGCGGCATGTGCCGCAGCATCGTGCGCCGTTCCGCGCCGCAGGAATTCACGCAGTACGCTCGCAACCCCGCGCGCAACGTGGTGATCGGCGGCAACCGCACGGTGTTCGCGCCGGCCTACGGTTCCCCGTTCGTGCGCAACCTCGACGAAGGGCGCCGCTATGCGCGTATCGAGGACTTCCGCAACTTCGTCAAGCTCGCCTACATGGCGACCTCGCTGCATCACTCGGGCGGCACTATCTGCGAGCCCGTCGATCTGCCGGTGAACAAGCGGCATTTCGACATGGTGTACAGCCACATGAAGTACAGCGACAAGCCGTACATGGGCTCGGTCACCCATCCCGAGCGCGCCCGCGACACGGTCGAGATGAGCAGGATCCTGTTCGGCGATGAGTGGAGCGATGCGGCGACGGGTAAGCCGCGCACCTGCGTCATCAGTCTCATCAACGCGAACTCACCGCTCACCTGGGACGCGACCATGCTGGGCGCGCTCAAGACCTATGCGCGCGCCAACCAGGCGACCATCGTCACGCCGTTCATTCTCGCCGGCGCCATGTCGCCGGTGACGGTGGCGGGCACCGCCGCGCAGACGCTCGCCGAAGCGCTCGCCGGCATGGCGCTCACGCAGCTGGTCAATCCCGGCGCGCCGGTGGTGCTCGGCAGCTTCGCTTCCTCGCTGTCGATGCAGTCGGGTGCGCCCACCTTCGGCACGCCCGAGCCGGCGCTGGTGCTGTACGTGATGGCGGCGCTGGCACGGCGGCTGGGTGTCCCGTTCCGTTCGGGCGGGGCGTTGTGCGCCGCGAAGATCCCCGACGCGCAGGCCGCCTACGAGTCGGCCAACACGCTGATCCCGACCTGTCTCGCCGGGGTGAACTTCGTGCTGCACACCGCCGGCTGGCTCGAGGGCGGTCTATCGATGGGCTATGAGAAGTTCGTGATGGACACCGACCAGGCGGGGATGATGCATACGCTGCTGGCGGGGGTCGACCTGAGCGAAAACGGCCAGGCGCTCGATGCGATCCGCGAGGTCGGACCCGGCAAGCACTTCCTCGGCTGCGCGCATACGCAGGCGAACTTTCAGACCGCGTTCTACCGCTCGCCGCTCGCCGACAACAACAGCGTCGAGCAGTGGCAGGCGGAGGGCGCCAAGGACATGAGCCAGCGCGCCAACGCGTTGTGGAAGAAGCAGCTGGCGGACTACCAGGCGCCGCCGCTCGATGCGGCGGTGGACGAGGCGCTGCTCGACTACATCAACCGGCGCAAGGCGTCGTTCCCCGACTCGAACGTCTGAAGGGCCCCCGGCTCTGAAGACCCACGCGGGGCGCGGCGGGGGTGCGCGCGACGCGGCGGGCGTGCGCGCGGCAGCGAAGCGCGCGGCAGCGCCGCTTCAGATCTCGAATTCGACGCCGACCTCCATGACCTGCCCGCACGGAATCCGGAAATAAGCCGCTGGGCGCTGGGCGTTGCGCTGCATGAAGACGTACAGCGACTCGCGCCAGCGCGCCATGTGCCGGCTCAGACCGAGCGCAATAATGGTCTCGTGTCCGGTGTAGTACGTCACGGCGGCTGCGTCGGCCAACTTGATCTTCCCCTGCGCCGCCGCGGCCGCCAGCCCGCGCGGCACATCCGGATGCTCCATGAAGCCGAACACGAGCTCCACGCGCGTCATGCCGTCGGCGATCGGCGTCACCACCGCGCGCTCGGCTTCGGCGACGCGCGGGATCTCCGCATCCGAGGCCGCCACCAGCAGCACGTGCTCGTGCAGTACGCGGTTGTAGCGCAGGTTCTGCGTCAGCGGCAGCGGCACTCCCTGTGCCATGCGCCCGAGCACCACGGCGGTGCCGGGCAGGCGCAGCGGCGGGTCGCTCTTCAGCGCCGCGAGGAACTGCGGCAGGGACTGACGCAGTGCCAGGCGCACGCCGTCCATGATGTGCTGACCCTTGCGCCAGGTGAGCATGAGGAAGGAGATGACGGCGGCAATCAGCAGCGGAAACCAGCCGCCCTCGAAGAGCTTGGTGGAAGTCGAGGCGAAGAACAGCAGATCGAGCGCCAGCAGGCTGCCGTTCACGAGGGCGACGATCCAGACGTTGACCTTCCACTGCAGCGCGACGAAGGTCGCCATCATCGTGGTGATGGCCATGAGCAGCGACACCGCGATGCCGAAGGCGCCGGCGAGCGCGTCCGAGGATCCGAAGCCGATCACCGCGGTCAAGGTGGTAAACGCCAGCGCCCAATTAACCAGCGGCACGTAGATCTGGCCGATCTCGGCGCCGGCGGTATGAATGACGTTCATGCGCGGCAGGAAGCCGAGCCGGATCGCCTGCTCGGTCATGGAGTAGGCGCCAGAGATGATCGACTGCGAGGCGATCACGGTGGCGACCGTCGCGAGCACGACCAGGGCGTAGTGTGCCCAGTGCGGGGCGAGCTCGTAGAACGGACTCTCGAGCGCACCAGGGTGGCTCAACAGCAGGGCGCCTTGGCCGAAATAGTTGAGAGTCAGCGCCGGCAGCGCGACGGCGAACCAGGCCAGGCGGATCGGGAACGGGCCGAAATGTCCCATGTCGGCATAGAACGCCTCACCGCCGGTCACGGCGAGGAACGCGCCACCGATCACCACGAACGCCAGCGGACCGATGTGCCACAGATAGGTGATGGCGAGCAGCGGACTTAAGGCCGCGAGTATCGCCGGGTTGCGGGTGATGCCGATGACGCCGAGGATCGCGATGACAATGAACCACAGCATCATGACGGGCCCGAACAACCCGCCGACGAAGGAGGTTCCCTTGCGCTGGATCACGAACAAACCGAGCAGGATGACAACCGTGAGCGGCACCACGAAGCGGTCGAGGTGCGGCGCGTACACCTTGATGCCCTCGATCGCGCTCAGTACCGAGATCGCCGGCGTAATGGCACCGTCGCCGTAGAGCAGCGTCGCGCCAACCAGGCCGACGACCACCATCAGCGCGCGCCGCCGGCTCTCCCGGGCGCGCTGCGGGCTGACCAGCGCCAGCAGCGCGAGGATGCCGCCCTCACCGTGATTGTCGGCCCGCATGATGAGGATGGCGTATTTGAGTGAAATGACGATCATCAATGACCAGAAGATCAGCGACACGATCCCCAGCACCGCTTCGGGTGCCACCACACCTGCGGGGCTTGCCGCCTTGGCGGCGGTGTTGAGCGTATAGAGGGGGCTGGTGCCGATGTCGCCGAACACCACGCCCATGCAGGCGATTGCAGCCCAGGAGGGGCGCCGCGGCGCCCCGGGGCGCGCGGGATTGGCAGGTGCCGCGGTACTCACCGTCGCTGGCCTGCCGCCGCGGCCGTTACGGCCCGGTCAATGTCTGAAGAGGAAGAGATAAGAATAGCCGGCGCCGACGAACCATCGTGGTGCCGCGTCCGACAGACCCGCCGCGGCATGGAAGTCGATCTGGTGGTGCGCGGTGAGTTTGTAGGCGGTCCCGACATGCAGCAGTTGGCTCGAGCCACCACGCTGTGGAAAGTCGCCAGCATATTCGATAAAAGCATCGCACGGCACGCTCAGTTGCCGGTCGAACAACAAGGTGACTTCCCGCGTCGTGTTGCGCTCGCCGTCCACCGTGGGCCAGTACAGCGCCAGCTGGCCCGCCACCGTCCAGTTGGCAGGCAGGCTGCGCGACCAGGGCAGCTGCACAGCCGGGTCGTAGCCGTGACTGGAGAGCGCCCGGCTCCCGGTGGGCAGGCTCACGGACGCGATCACCGCGAGGTCGAAGCCGCCCAAGGGTCCGACCTGTTGTTTGACGCCGATGGCCGTATCACCCAGTCCGGACGCGCTCGCGTTTGCTGCGGGGACGTCATGGAAGTAATCCGGCAGCGTGAGACGCAGCTCGGTCTTGTCGAGGAGTCCGTAACGCAGATCGAACTCCGGGAGGTCCGTGACATAGCGGCCCGCGGTATCGGTGGCGAGCATGCCGCTTTCTATCTGCAGTCCGTCCACCGGCACCACCACGCTCGACTCCGTGACGGCGGGGCGATCGGTGGCAATAGTCGCTTCCTGGTCCGCAGGCGCGTGAGCTGCCCGGGCGAGCGCCAGCACGGCGGCTGCGCAGCAAAGCCAGCCGCCGCGGCACATCTGCGGCGTCAGGCGCGGGCG
>DATHQM010000014.1:0-21305 GCA_035482695.1 Steroidobacteraceae bacterium
CCGCACCTCCAATCCCGGCGCCGCCGAGGTGCAGGACCTCATGGTCGACGGCCGCAAGCTCTACCAGGTGGTGGCGCAGCTCGCCGCCGAGCGCTGGAACGGGCGCGGCAACTGCGCGCTGGTGGTCGGAGCGACCTACCCGCGCGAGCTCGCCGAGGTGCGCGCGCTGGTCGGCGACATGCCGCTGCTGGTCCCCGGGGTCGGCGCCCAGGGTGGCGATGCGACGCAGGTGGTGCAGCAGGGACAGACCCGCGCCGGCACCGGGCTCATCGTCAGCGCCTCGCGCAGTCTGCTCTACGCCTCCTCCGGCGCAGACTTCGCGCAGGCCTGCCGCACGGCCGCCGAGACGCTGCGCCGGCAGATGAACGCCGCGCGCCACCGGCCGCAGGCATGAGGCCGCGCCGGGAATCGGCGCTGTGCGCGACGCCGCGGCGGGCCGCGGCGGGATGGGCAGCGCTGGCGGCGCTGTTGCTCGCGGCGTGCGGCTCCCAAGCCCCACCCACGGGGCAGGCGATCCTGGTGCGCGGCGGTGGCCCGGACCCCGACTCGCTCGATCCGCAGAAGGCGCGCGGCTTCGAGGCCCAGGGCATCGTGCGCGACCTGTGCGAGGGACTCACCACGCTCGACGCCCACGCCGCCGTGGCGCCCGGGGTCGCGGCGCAGTGGAGCGTGAGTGGCGACGGCCTCACCTACACCTTCGACCTGCGTGCGGATGCGCGCTGGTCGAACGGCGAGCGCGTGGTCGCGCAGGACCTCGTGGCGGGTCTGCAGCGCCTGGTGGACCCGGCGACGGCTTCCGGCTACGCGCAGTACATCGACGTCGTCACCAACGCGGACGACATCGTCGCCGGGCGCCAGCCCCCGCAAGCGCTCGGCGTCGCCGCACCCGACGACTCGACCGTGGTGATCACGCTCACGACGCCTGCGCCATACCTGCCGACGCTGCTGTCGCACCCGAGCACCTGCCCGGTGCACCGCCCAACGCTGCGCAGCCACCCGGACGACTTCGCGCGGCCCGGCGTGATGGTGTCGAACGGCGCCTTCGTGCTCAAGGAGTGGGTGCAGGGCGCGTACGTGCTGGCACTGCGCAACCGCTACTACTGGAACAACGCGGTGACGCGCCTCGCCGGGGTCAAGTACCTCCTGATCCCCGATGAGAATGCCGAGCTCGCGCGCTACCGCGGCGGCGAGCTGCAGGTCACCTACGTCGTGCCGCGCGGCCAGTACGACTGGATCCGCGCGCACCTGGGGAATGAGCTGCACGTGTCGCCGCAGCTCAGCACCTACTACTACGGCTTCAACCTGCGCCGCGCGCCCTTCAAGGACGGCCCAGGGCTGCGCCGCGCGCTGTCGCTGGTGATCGACCGCGAGAAGCTCGCGCAGCTCGTGCTGCGCGTCGGCGAGCTGCCCGCCTACGGCTGGGTGCCGCCGGGGATCGACGGCTATACCTCGCAGTCGTTCGACTACCGCGAGCTGCCGATGAGCGCGCGCCTCGCCGAGGCGCAGCGGCTCTACCGGGCGGCCGGCTACTCGCGCGACAAGCCGCTCAGCTTCGAGCTGCGCTACAACGCCGGCGAGGTGCACACCAAGCTCGCACTCGCCATCGCCTCGATGTGGAAGGAGGCGCTCGGCGTCGACGTGCGGCTCACGCAGGTGGAGTTCAAATCACTGCTGCAGGACATCGATCGCGGCGACGTGGAGATGTTCCGCTCGAGCTGGGTGGGCGACTACAACGATGCCTACACCTTCGCGCAGTACCTGAAGAGCGATTTCGGCGTGAACCTGCCGCACTACAGCAGCCCGAGCTACGACGCACTGCTGCGCAGCGCGGCGCGGCAGCAGGATCCGCTGGCGCGCAGCGCGCTGCTCGAGGAAGCCGAGCGCGTGATGCTCAACGATCACCCGCTGCTGCCGATCTACTTCTACGTCAACAAGCACCTCGTCAAGCCCGAGGTCCAGGGCTGGTACGACAACGTCATGAACGTGGTCTATAGCAAGGACCTCGCTCTGGCGGCACGCTGAGCGCGCGGGCTGGCGTCGTCTAATCCGTGCCTGGAACGATCGAATACAACCCCGTAATGCTCGCGCTCGCGAGGATGTGGCCTTCCTGACCCGCTCTGATCAGCGCCTGAAACAGCGTCTCGGCGACCGGCGGGAAGTTCGTCGAGGCCGGGAGCTGCAGCGCCTTATCGAGCGCATAGACCGTAAACACGTAGTGATGGACGTAGGGCTGCTCCGCGGGCGGACATGGCCCGTTGTACCCGTTGGTGCCCAGGTAAAAGTCGTCCTCGATCTGCTGTCCGTCGGTGCTGGTCGGCGTGCCGGCATTGGCGGGCAACCCGCGCGCCTCACGCGAGATGTTGTAGATCCCCCAGTGAGTGAACGACGCGGTGGTGTCATACATGACTACCGCGAATGTCCGGGTACCTGGCGGCGCATGCCTCCAGGAAAGCTCCGGCGAGGTGTTGCCTCCGGTGCTGCCATCAACCGAGCAGGCGTTGGTGCCCGACGAGGTGGCCGATTCAAAAATCGCGCTGATCGGCAGCACGCCGCCGTCGGAGAACTCGGTGCTGCTGAGCTCCATCCTGTGGTGATCCCACTGCCCGGCATCATCGGCGAGCGCCGTTGCAGCGAGCGCGAGGCCTGCGAATGCGCCGGCCAGTCCCAGGTGATTGAACCTGCCCTTTGTTTGCGTGGTTTTCATGGTGTCCTCCCTTTCGGACCTCATAATGTTAGCGCGGAGTTGTTGTCGGAGGATGAAGGAAGCGGCAGCCATGCCCCGCGCCTGATTAGCATTGCTGCGCCGCGCTACTTGCCTATGCAGAACCCCGCGAAGATGCGCGCCAGCAGATCCTCGCTGGTGAACTCCCCGGTGATCTCGCTTAAGTGCTGCTGCGCAGCGCGCAGCTCCTCGGCCACCAGCTCCCCGGCACGCCGCTCGGTGAGCTGCCGCGCGGCCTCCTCGACGTGCTCGCGGGCGCGTCCGAGCGCCTCCAGGTGGCGGCGGCGCGCGCTGACCGCCCCGCCGGCATCGCCCTGATATCCCATGCAGCTCTTCAGGTGCGCGCGCAGCTCGGGCAGTCCCGCCCCGGTGAGCGCCGACAGCGCCAGGCGCGGCGGCACGCCGCCGGCAGCGGTGACCTCAAGCCCCGCGACGAGATCGCACTTGTTGAACAGCAGCGTGACGGGCACCTGCGCCGGCAGGGCGCCAAGCTCCTGCCGGTAAGCCGCACCGCTCGGGTCAGCGGCGGCATCGATCACGAACAGCACGCGGTCGGCGCGCTGCATCTCGGCGTAGGCGCGCCGCACCCCCTCCGCCTCGACCACATCGCCGCCCGCGCGCAGCCCCGCGGTGTCCAGCACGTGCAGCGGCATGCCGTCGAGGTGGAGGCGCTCGCGCAGCACGTCGCGCGTGGTGCCGGCGATCGGTGTGACGATCGCGGCATCGTAGCCGGCGAGGCGGTTCAGCAGGCTCGACTTGCCGGCGTTCGGCGGCCCGGCGATCACCACCGTCATGCCCTCGTGCAGCAGGCGTCCCAGGCGCGCGCTGTCCTGCACTGCCGCGAAATGCTCGCGCAGCGTGGCAAAGCGCGCGGCGAGCTCGCGGTCGGCGAGGAAGTCGATCTCTTCTTCCGGAAAATCGATCGCTGCCTCGACGTAGCTGCGCAGCTCGATCACCCCTTCGGTGAGCCCGCGCACCATGGCGGAGAACTCCCCCTGCAGCGAGCGCATGGCCGCGCGCAGCGCCTGCTGCGAGCCGGCATCAATCAGGTCCGCCACCGCTTCCGCCTGGGCGAGATCGAGCTTGTCGTTGAGGAAGGCGCGCTGCGTGAACTCCCCGGGCGCGGCGCGGCGCGCGCCGAGCTCGAGTGCGCGTGCGATGAGCGCTTCGAGCACCAGCGGGCCGCCGTGTCCGTGCAGCTCCAGCAGGTGCTCGCCGGTGTAGGAGTGCGGCGCCGGAAAGAACAGCGCCAGGCCGGCATCGAGCGCTTCGCCCTGCGCGTCGAGGAAGCGCGCCAGCGTCGCGCGCCGCGCCGCGGGCAGCTCCCCGAGCATGATGGCGCCGAGCTCGGGGGCCTTCGGGCCGGAGATGCGCACGATGCCGATGCCGCCGCGTCCGGGCGGCGTGGCAGCGGCTACGATGGTGTCGATGCGGGTCATGAGTCGGCGGCGGCAGGCCGCCGTGGGAACAAGGCTAACGCCGCACGCGCTGTCGCGTCACGCGCCGCCTTGGGTATGCTGCGCCATCCGCCGGCCGGAAAGCGCGCGCGCCGTGCGCGCACCGCTCGAGCTTGCGGATCGGGAGGCGCCATGTCCGCTTACGAGCTCGCACAACTCAACGTCGGCATCATCCGGGGGCCGATGGATTCGCCGCTGATGGCGCAATTCGCGGCGAATCTTGCGCGCATCAACGCGCTCGCCGACGCCTCACCCGGTTTCGTGTGGCGGCTGCAGACCGAGGCCG
Organism: Steroidobacteraceae bacterium; assembly: GCA_035482695.1. GTDB lineage: Bacteria > Pseudomonadota > Gammaproteobacteria > Steroidobacterales > Steroidobacteraceae > 13-2-20CM-66-19. Next base: position 4,466 of record DATHQM010000014.1, read on the forward strand.
GCGACGCCACCGCCATCCGCCCGTTCGACGACGAGAACCTGCTGCTCAACATGTCGGTGTGGCGGGACGTGGAGTCGCTGCGCCGCTACGTCTACTCTTCCGCCCACACCGAGATCATGCGCCGCCGGCGCGAGTGGTTCGAGCGCATGACGCAGGCGTACCTGGTGCTGTGGTGGGTGCCGCGCGGCCACCGGCCGCCGATCGCCGAGGCGGTCGAGCGGCTCGAGAGCCTGCGCAGCCGCGGACCGACGGCTGCGGCCTTCACGTTCCGCGAGACCTTTCCGCCGCCGGACGCGCCGGCCGAGGAGCTGCCCGGTTCGTACAGCGACGAGTGCCCCGCCACCTGAAGCGCGTGCACGAGGCGCGGGCGCGCCGCCGGCCGCTGCGCCGTCAGGACTTCGCCGCGCCGAGGCTGCCGATGCGGCGGTTGATGTTCCACTGCTGCGCGATCGAGAGGATCGTGTTGGTCACCCAGTAGAGCACCAGTCCTGCCGGGAAGAACGCGAAGGTGGCCGACATGACCAGCGGCATGATCATGAATACCTTGGCCTGCACCGGGTCGGGCGGCGCGGGATTCAGCTTGTACTGTACGAACATCGCGCCCGCCATGATGATCGGCAGGATGAACAGCGGATCGCGCGCCGACAGGTCGTGGATCCACAACGCGAACGGCGCCTGGCGCATCTCCACGCTCTCGAGCAGCACCCAGTAGAAGGCGAGGAACACCGGGATCTGGATGACGACCGGCAGGCAGCTCGCGAGCGGGTTGATCTTCTCGCGCTTGTACAGCTCCATCATGGCGCGGCCGAGCTTCTCGCGATCGTCGGCGTAGGTCTCCTGCAGGTTCTTGATGCGCGGCTGCAGCGCTTTCATCTTCGCCATGGAGCGACCGCTCGCCTCGGACAGCGGGTAGAACAGCAGCTTCAGCAGGAACGTCACCAGGATGATGGCCACACCCCAGTTGCCGGTGAGCGCGTGCACCTTCGCGAGCACCCAGAACAGCGGCATCGCCAGAATCCACAGGTGCCCGTAGTCGGCGACGCGCCCGAGATCGTGCGCGATTCCCTCGAGCTGCGCCTGCAGCTTGGGCCCCACGAACAGCGTCGCGTCGAACTGCGCGCTGCCGCCCGCCGGCACGCTCTGCGCGGGACCTTCCGCGGACAGCAGGTACTGGTCGCCCGCGACCTCCAGGGCGAAGTGCCACGGCGCATCCGGCGGCGGCACGATGGCGCTGACGAAATGGTGCTGCAGCGCGGCCACCCAGCCGTCGCGCACCTCGAGCGACAGGTGGCTGTCCTGCGCATCGGTGGTGGTGAGCTTGCGGTACTTGGTGCCGTCCCAGAGCGCCGGGCCATGGAACGCGTAGCTCGTGACGTTGAAGTACGAGCGCTTGGTGGGCGGGTCGTTGCGCAGGATCTGCACGTAGGGGTGCACGCTCCACGGCGCGCTGCCGTGGTTCTCCACCTGGTAGTCGAGGCCGATGTGGTAGCGCCCGCGCCGGAACACGAAGGTCTTGGTCACCGTCACGCCGCCTGCGCTCCAGGTCAGAGGGACCTTGAGCTCGTTGGCACCACGGTCGAGCACGTAGTCGCTGCGCTCGCTGGTGTAGGTCGCGATATGCGTCGGGTATTCCCCGGGCGGCGGCCCGGTGAGCCCCGACTGCAGCAGGTAGAGCGACTGCGCATCGTTGTGATCCTCGAGGCGCACTGGCGTCGCCTCGCCTTTCACTTCCGGGTAGGCGAGCAGGTCCGCCCGCTCGAGCGTGCCGCCCTGGGTGCTGATGTCGACGTCGAGCACGTCGGTGCGCACATGCACGACGGGCGCCGCAGCGGCAGCGGAGGCCGCGAGGGCGGCGGCGCCCGGAGCGGCCGTGGTCGCATCCGCGCTGGCTGTGGCGGCGCCGGCGGTGGCGGTCGGCGGTGCCGTGGCGGCGGCCCCACCCGCCGCCGTGCCCGCGGACGGCAGCTGCGGGATGCGATTGCCGAGATCACTCGCGGGTGCGCCGGAGGCGCCGTGCTGCTGCGCGGAGGAGTTGAGCGCGGGGGGCGGCGCGTAGTCGCGCATCCATGCCTGGTAGTCGTAGAACAGCAGCAGCGCGAGCGCGCCCCACAGGTACAGGCGCAGATTATTCTTCATGGGCATGCGGGCCGCGCAGCAGCGAAACGAAGCGCTGCGGCACCGGATCGAAGCCGCCGGGCTGCCAGGGGTGACAGCGCAACAGCCGCCGCAGCGCCAGCCAGCCGCCGCGCAGCGCGCCAAAGCGCTGCACCGCCTCGAGCGCGTAGTGCGAACAGCTCGGGTAGAAGCGGCAGCGCGGCCCGAGAAGCGGGCTCACGGTCCATTGGTAAAGGCGGATCAGGAAGACTGCGACGTGGCGCATTGTTCGCCTACTTTTCTCCACAGCGCCTCGAGGCTGGCGCGCAGCGCCGGGCCGCTCGCGCCACGGGCGGCCGGCCGCGCACTCACGACCAGGTCCACCGCCGGCAGCTCGCGCTGATGCAGGCGGAAGGACTCGCGGATGATGCGGCGCAGGCGGTTGCGGCCGACCGCGCCACCGGCCGCACGCACCGCCACCGCCAGCCCCAGGCGCGGGGCGCCCGCTTGGTTTGAACTCGCCGTCACTGCAAAAAATCCGTCACTCATGCGCCGTCCGCGCGCGTACGCGGCATCGAAATCGCGCTTGCGCCGCAGGCGAAGTCGCGCCGGCAGTGTGAGCCGCCCAGGCATCGCGCGAAATTTAAGGGTTGCTGCGATGACGCTGCGCCGCTCTCGGGCGGCGAGCGCATCAGTACGGCGCTAGGGTATCAGCTTGCGCCGGCCCTTGGCGCGCCGGCGCGCCAGCACTCTACGGCCGCCCTTGGTGGCCATGCGCGCACGGAACCCGTGAGTGCGCTTGCGACGCACCTTGCTCGGCTGGTAGGTCCGCTTCATCGCGTCGGCTCCGTGGGCAATGTGCTGCTGTCAAAAAAAGGGCGGCAAGGCTAAGCCGTTGAGCATCAAGGTGTCAATATAAGGGGCGCGATAAAGCGCGCGCGCGGCGGCTTCAGCGCGCGGCGCGATCGGTATAGACTGCGCGGCCCCTTTCCTTAACGTTCACCAGAAACGTCGCGGAGGCAACGCGCGTGGAAGCCTCGCTTTGGACTCGCTGCATGGGCGCGTTGGAGGCGGAGCTTCCGGAGCAGCAGTTCAACACCTGGGTGCGGCCGCTGCAGGCCATGGAGGGCAACGGCGCGCTGAAGCTGCTGGCCCCCAACCGCTTCGTGGTCGACTGGATCAACGCCAACCTGCTGCCGCGCATCGGCGAGCTGCTGCGCGATGAGAGCACCGGGGATACACCCATCGTGACTGTCGAGGTCGGCTCGCGCAGCACGCCGCTGCGCGGTGCGCCGGCTGCGGCGCTGCCGCCACCGCGGCGCGCGCAAGGCCTGGTGGTCGGCGCGCGGCTCAACGCGGATTTCACCTTCGTCTCGTTCGTCGAGGGCAAGAGCAACCAGCTGGCGAAGGCGGCGGCGGTGCAGGTGGCGGAGAATCCCGGCAGCGCCTACAACCCGCTGTTCCTGTACGGTGGCGTCGGCCTCGGCAAGACGCACCTGATGCACGCCATCGCGCACCACATCAAGCAGCGCGACGCCGAGGCGCGCATCGCCTACGTGCATTCCGAGCGCTTCGTCGGCGACATGGTGCGCGCGCTGCAGCACAACTCGATGAACGAGTTCAAGACCGCCTACCGCTCGCTCGATGCACTGCTGATCGACGACATCCAGTTCTTCGCCGGCAAGGAGCGCTCGCAGGAGGAGTTCTTCCACACCTTCAACGAGCTGCTCGAGGGGCAGCACCAGGTGATCCTCACCTGCGACCGCTACCCGAAGGAAGTCGAGGGCCTGGAGGAGCGGCTCAAGTCGCGCTTCGGCTGGGGACTCACGGTGGCGATCGAGCCGCCGGAGCTCGAGACGTGCGTGGCGATCCTCATGACCAAGGCGCGCGCCGTCGGCGTCGGCCTGCCGGAGGAAGTGGCGTTCTTCATCGCCAAGCGCATCCGCTCCAACGTGCGCGAGCTCGAGGGCGCGCTGCGCCGGGTGATCGCCAACTCGCGCTTCACCGGGCACGCGATCACGCTGGAATTCACCAAGGAAGCGCTCAAGGACCTGCTGTCGCTGCAGGCGAAACTCGTCACCATCGACAACATCCAGAAGACGGTCGCGGATTACTACAAGGTGCGCATGGCGGACCTGCTGTCCAAGCGGCGCAGCCGCTCGGTGGCGCGGCCGCGGCAGGTGGCGATGGCGCTCGCCAAGGAGCTCACCAGCCACAGTCTCCCGGAGATCGGTGATGCTTTCGGCGGGCGCGATCACACCACCGTGCTGCACGCCTGCAAGCGCATCAAGAGCCTGCGCGACAGCGAGCAGCGCATCAAGGAAGACTACTCAAACCTGTTGAGAACCCTGGCGGGTTGATGTGTGCAGATGCGCGCACTTGCTGTGCACGAGGTTGTGGATAAAGTTATACACAGGCCGCACACAGCAGTTGGTCAGCTCGTTCGCGGCTTTGTGCCCGCGCAAAAGCGTTGCAGCTGCCTGATAGCGTATGGAAAGTTTTCTTATGCCCGTTACCATCACGCTCTATAGTCTTAACAATAAGAGAATCTTTAAGCCTGATACAGATGTCTCCTGAAGAGAGTCAAACTCCATGAAGCTCACCGCTACGCGCGAAGACCTGCTCGCCCCGCTGCAAAGTGTCATTGGTGTCGTGGAGCGCCGGCAGACCATGCCGGTGCTCGCGAACGTACTGCTGGCAGCACACGACAATCACCTGAACGTCACGGGTACGGATCTCGAGGTCGAGCTCGTGGCGACCAGCACGGCGAGCGTGCAGCAGCCCGGGGACATCACGGTCCCGGGCCGTAAGCTGCTGGATATTTTCCGTTCGCTGCCGGAGAAGACGAGTGTGACCTTGAGCACCGACGGGGAGCGCGTGTCGGTGCGCGCCGGGCGCAGCCGCTTCACGCTCTCGAGTCTGCCGGCGGCGGAGTTTCCGGTGGTCGAGGAGATCAACGCGCAGCACACCCTTACCGTCGCGCAGGGAGAATTTCGCCGCCTGATCGACAAGACACATTTTTCGATGGCGCAGCAGGACGTGCGCTATTACCTGAACGGACTGCTGCTCGAGACCGACGGTAAGGCGCTGCGCGCGGTCGCCACAGACGGCCACCGCCTGGCGATCTGCGAGATGGAGCTGGCGGGCAAAGCCCGCACGACCCACCAGGTGATCGTGCCGCGCAAAGGAGTCCTGGAGCTGCAGCGGATCCTCGGCACCGAGGGGGAGATCGAGCTGGCTGTTGGCACAAATCACGTTCGCGCCAAGATCGGCGACATTCGCTTCACTTCGAAGCTGATCGATGGTCGTTTCCCGGAGTACTCACGAGTCATCCCGGCAAGTCCACCGCGTCGTGTCGAAGCGGATCGCGAGACGCTCCGGCAGGCGCTGCAGCGCACGGCGATACTTTCCAACGAGAAATACCGCGGCATCCGCCTCACAGCGCGTCCTGATCTGCTGACGCTCCAGGCGCACAACCCCGAGCAGGAGGAAGCCGAGGACCAGGTTGAGGTCTCCTACAAGGGCGAGGAAGTCGAGATCGGCTTCAACGTGAATTACCTGCTCGACGCGCTGGGTGCCATCGAGGGTGACAAAGTCGAGATCGGGCTCACCGATTCCAACAGCAGCTGCCTGATCAACGCACCGGGCACGACGCACACGCGCTACGTCGTCATGCCGATGCGGCTATAGCCGGCTCGCCGTAGTCCGCCGGGTATTACCCCACCGCCTCGCCGCGCCGGCAGCCCCGGTGCTGGCTGGCTCGCGCGAGCGCAGCCGCCCCCTTTCCGCAAGCCCTTCGGCAAACACCAAAACCCTCGCGAGCGTTCCTCGCGGGCCCCCCCTTACCTCGCCCCCCGACCGCGTCCCTGCGAATGTGAGCCACCGCTGCCCGGAGAGTGACGTCCCGTGTGCCGTGCTGGCGGAGATCTGGACGCACCTCCCGAGGTGATCTGGATAAATTAGGTGAGCGCGCGTCCGGGACAGACTCTCGCACTGAGCGCTCGGCGGTGCCTGACACATGCCTCTTGGGATTCCTCTGCGCAGCGACGGGGCAGTCATTGGACTCGCCTCTGTAAGGAGCTGACTGAGGCTACCGCGCCCGTCCAGGCTGGCTCGCTTCAAGGGAGCCGTCGTCAGACACCCGCCGCCGACCGGTTCGCGCGGCACGCTGTTCCACGTGGAACGCCTCTGCGCTCCAGGGGCAGGTCTCGGACTGAAGCGCTCGCCTCCAACCGACATCTGTTCCACGTGGAACATGGCGTTCGGCTGCCGGGTCGTGCCACGTGGAAACACGGTGTTCGGCCGGAAGAGGTTCCACGTGGAACATCCCCTTCGTTTCAAGAGACGGGTTCCACGTGGAACATCCCTTCGCCCAGATCATCGCTGCCCGCCGCCGAGGCTGACCGGGCAGACCATCGGAACCTGACCCCTTCGGGTCTCCGAAGGTGACCGCCGCCGCCGCGCGAGGAGCTGAGCCAAAAGCACTCCTGAGCTCGCGTTGCTTTGGGAGCCCGGCCGACTGCCGCCACAACGCACCAGCACCTGCGCGAGACTGCTGTGCAGTCAGGCAGAATGGCGCCCGCGACTTAAGGGCAGGATGGCGAATGGCAAACCAGCCAACGAGCGTGCGCTGGTCGCCCGTGGAGCGGGTGGACCGGGCGGATGGAGGTGGGGTGGCGTTCGTCGCGTGCCTCGCCTCGCACGACCTGGGGCTTCGCCTGCGGGTCTGCGGCACGATCTTAAAGCCATGAGCCTCAGCCATCTCACGATCGCCAACGTCCGTTGCATCGAGCAGGCGACGCTCGAAATCCCGCCGGGACTGACGCTCATCTACGGCCCCAACGGATCCGGCAAGACGTCGATTCTCGAGGCCGCGTTCATGATCGGGCGCGGCCGATCGTTTCGTACAAGGAACAATGAGCGGCTTATTCGCTATGGACAGGATGTTTTAAGAGTCATTGGTAAGGTGCGGAGCCCAGACGGCATCCCGGAGACCATCGGCTTCGAGGTCACCCGCGCGGCGACCACGGCCCGCATCGGCGGCCGCAGCGCCGAGTCCCTGGCGGAGCTCTCACAGGCGTTTGCCGTGCAGGTGATCGATCCGGGCGTGCACCGGCTTGTCGAGGAGGGTGGTTACCGGCGGCGCCGCTGGCTCGACTGGTCCGTGTTCCACGTGGAACCTCAGTTCGTCGACACGTGGCTCCGCTACACGCGGGCGTTGAAGCAACGCAATGCGTCGCTCCGGTCCGGTGCGGATCCGCAGCTGTGGGAACCCGAGCTCGCTCGCCTCGGCGAGTCGATTTCGCATTCCCGCGAGGAGCTCGTCGGACGGTTGCAGCCGTACTGGCGCGAGGAGCTCGCGGCGCTCGCCGGCCTGCCGGTGGAGCTCGGCTACCAACGCGGGTGGACACAGGAGCACAGCCTCGCCGAGGCGCTCGAGAGCTCGCGCGCACGTGACCGGGCGCGGGCGGTCACGCATTCCGGTCCTCACCGCGCGGACATCACGCTGCGGCTGCACGGACGCGCGGCGCGCGAGGCGCTCTCGCGCGGGCAGCAGAAACTCGTTGCCGTGGCGATGACGGTGGCGCAGCTGCGGCTCCTCAAGGAGCTCACGCAGATCCATCCGACGCTGCTGCTCGATGATCCGGCGGCGGAGCTCGACGGCGAGTATCTGCAGCGATTCATCGCCCAGGTCATGCGTCTTCGATGTCAGCTCGTTGTGACCTCGTTGCACCCGGAATCCCGACTTTTCGGCGCGCCGGAGCGGGAGTTCCGCGTGGTACAGGGAAGGGTGCAACCGGTATAATGTCGTGTCACAAAATCGAGCCTCTTCATGTCCGCAGACGACGTCTACGATTCCAGTAAAATCAAAGTCTTAAAGGGTCTTGATGCGGTGCGGAAACGCCCCGGAATGTACATCGGCGACACCGATGACGGCACCGGTCTGCACCACATGGTTTTCGAGGTCGTCGACAACTCGATCGACGAGAGCTTAGCCGGACACTGCGACCGCATCGTCGTCACGATTCACGCCGACGAATCGGTGACCGTCTCGGACAACGGCCGTGGAATTCCTGTGGATATCCACCCCGAGGAAGGGCGCTCGGCGGCCGAGGTCATCATGACCGTGCTGCACTCGGGCGGTAAGTTCGACGACCTCTCGTACAAGGTCTCCGGTGGCCTGCACGGGGTCGGGGTCTCGGTCGTGAACGCCCTGTCGGACTACCTGCTGCTCACGATCGCCCGCGACGGCAAGCTGCACCGCCAGGAATATCACCTGGGCGAGCCGGTGGCGCCGCTCGGGGTGGTCGGTGAGACACACGATCGCGGCACCGTCATCCGCTTCAGGCCGAGCTCGACGATCTTCACCAACATCCAGTTCAACTACGAGATCCTCGCCAAGCGGCTGCGCGAGCTGTCGTTCCTCAATTCCGGCGTGCGCATCGAGCTGATCGACGAGCGCGAAAACAAATCAGACGTGTTCGCGCACGCCGGCGGACTCAAGGCGTTCGTGAAATACCTGAACCGCACGCGCACGCCGATCCACGAGACCGTGGTGTGGTTCCGCTCGCAGGACGGGCCGGTGTCGGTCGAAGTGGCGATGCAATGGAACGACTCGTATCTCGAGAGCATGTTCTGCTACACCAACAACATTCCGCAGAAGGACGGCGGCACGCATCTCGCCGGCTTTCGCAGCGCGCTGACGCGCACGCTGAACGATTACGTCGAGAAGGAGCTCTCGGGCAAGAAGGACCGCATCCCGATGACCGGCGACGATGCGCGCGAGGGACTCACCGCGATCCTGTCGGTGAAGCTGCCCGATCCGAAGTTCTCCTCGCAGACCAAGGACAAGCTGGTGTCCTCCGAGGTGAAGGGCATCGTCGAGAACGCGGTGGGCACGAAGCTGCAGGAATTCCTGCTGGAGCATCCGCAGGAGGCGCGCCAGATCGTGGCGAAGATGGTCGAGGCGGCCCGCGCGCGCGAAGCGGCGCGCAAGGCGCGCGAGATGACCCGCCGCAAGGGTGCGCTCGATATCGCGGGACTGCCGGGCAAGCTCGCCGATTGCCAGGAGAAGGATCCGGCGCTCTCGGAGATCTTCATCGTCGAGGGCGACTCCGCCGGCGGTTCCGCGAAGCAGGGGCGCGACCGGCGCACGCAGGCGATCCTGCCGCTCAAGGGCAAGATCCTGAACGTCGAGAAGGCGCGCTTCGACAAGATGCTCTCCTCGGCGGAAGTCGGCACGCTCATCACCGCGCTCGGCTGCGGCATCGGCAAGGATGATTTCGACATCGCGAAGCTGCGCTACCACCGCGTGGTGCTGTTATGCGATGCCGACGTCGACGGCAGCCACATCCGCACGCTGCTGCTCACCTTCTTCTACCGGCAGATTCCCGAGCTCATCGAGCGCGGCCACATCTACATCGCGCAGCCGCCGCTCTACAAGATCAAGCGCGGCCGGCAGGAGACCTACGTCAAGGACGAGGCGGGCCTCTCGCAGCTGCTGCTCAACGACGCGCTCGAGGGTACGGCGCTGCACGTGAACGACGGCGCGCCGCCGCTCTCGGGCACCGGCCTGGAACTGCTGGCGCGCAAGTACATGGAGGTGCAGGCGATCATCACGCGCTGGTCGCGCCGCTACGATGATCGGCTGCTGGAGCAGCTCATCTACATGCCCGAGGTATCGCCGGCGAACTTCGATCGTCCCGAGTGGCTCAAGGGGTGGACGGCCGACCTCAACGAGCGGCTCAACGCGCTCGCCGACGGCACGCGCACCTACCGCGTCGAGACGCGCGGTGCTAGCGACGGGCACGCGGCGCGCATCATCGTGCACAAGACCGAGCACGGCACGCCGAGCTCGAAGTACCTGCCGCGCGAGTTCTTCGAGTCCGCCGAGTACCAGCGGATCGCGGATCTGGCGCGCACGCTCGCCGGGCTGATCGGCGAGGGCGCCCACGTCACGCGCGGCAACGAGCGCGCCGAGATCGGCTCGTTCAAGGAGGCGATGCGCTGGCTCTTCGAGCAGGCGAAGAAGGGCCAGACCATCCAGCGCTACAAGGGCCTCGGCGAGATGAATCCGGAGCAGCTGTGGGAGACCACCATCAACCCGCAGACGCGGCGGCTGCTGCAGGTGAAGATCGACGATGCGGTCGCAGCGGACGATATCTTCACGACGCTCATGGGCGATCAGGTCGAGCCGCGCCGCGAGTTCATCGAGAAAAATGCGCTGTCGGTGACCAATCTCGATATATAGGCTTTACCAAGCCAAAATTGCCTCTCAGTGAGTCTATTGACTTACCAGAGAGTCAATCTGCCCTCTGATCACGGCACGCGCGTCAGGCGGCTGTAGCCCGCCGCCCAGGGCGGCGGATTGTCATCGGGCGTCGAGACGACACGGCCGCTGCTGTCGTCCACCCACTTCCCGGGATTGGTGTTGCTGAGCTTGTAGACGTTGCCGGTGCGCTCATCGCGGTAGTTGCTGTACCCGGAGACGATGTCGTCCATCGAGGAGAAACTCTCATCGGTGGCGTTGAGCTTTTCGATGGTGCCCTGCTCCTGGCGCAGTGAGGCCTGGGCCTGCCGATTGATGGCGGCGCCGGCCGCCTGGCTCAGCTGGTTCTGCCGCTCTACCCAGGCGGGGTCAAATGTGAACGTGAGCGTCATGTGTTTGAGCAGCTCGAACGCCGCATCCGCCTGACCCGCCGGGGCGATCAGCGCACGCAGGAAGATCACGTTCCACAACACGCGGTCGCGCGTGGTGCGGGTGACGGCATCGACCCGCACCTGCATCGGCTGCCCGCCATGACGGCAGCTGAAGGTCGCTTCGCCGCCGCTGGAGCTCGAAGGGATCACGGTCGGGATCAGCTGGTCCGCCGCGGCCACGAAATCGCTGCGCTCCTGCACGGCCTGCAAACGCAGCTGCGGGCAAAGTCCGCCGAGCGCCGTCTGCCCGTAGAGCTGCGCGAATTGCGCGCCAGGGATGTAGTGCAGCAGCATGCTGACGCCGCCCAGACCCGCGTCGTGGAGCGAGCCCTCGCGCCAGCCGAAGCGCTGCGTCATCGCACTGGGGGGCGTGTAGGTGAGCAGCGTCGGCTCACCGACCATCAGATAGGTCATGCGGTCCGGCGAGAGCGCCCGCACGAACGGGCTGATCTGCAGCGCACTGCGCCGCGTGAGCGCGCCCACGGTGCGCCAGCCCGAGGGCACCTGCGTGCTGAAGGCATGCTCCTCAGGATCGCTGAACGTGGTGTAACTGACCTGCGCGGGCGATTGCGCGGCGGCGGAGCTCACGAGCGCTGCGAGGGCGAGAGCAAGCGAGGCGAGTGCGGCCGGTGTTGCTGTCATACGCCACCTGCAGGACGAAAGCGCCGCATCATCGCACGAAGGGCTCCTCACGGCCGCTGCTCGAGAGTGCGCACTGTCGTCTCGATCCAACCCTGGACCTCGTCGTTCAGCTCGCGCACCTCGCGTCCCGCCGCGCGCACCGCAGGACCGATCACCACGCGCACCGTGCCGGGCTTCTTCAGCAAGCCGCGCCGTGGCCAGTAGCGTCCGGCGTCGTGCGCCACCGGGACGATGAGCCGCTCGGTCTCGATCGCCAGCAGCGTGCCGCTCACCCCGTAGCGGCGCGTCTCGCCGGCGGGCATGCGGGTGCCTTCGGGAAAGATGATTATCCAGTCACCTTCCGCGAGGCGCTGCTTGCCCTGCTCGAGCACCTGCGCGACGGCGGAGTGTCCGGCCTGGCGATCGATCGCGATGGCATGCAGCTGGCGCAGCCCCAGGCCCACCGCCGGGACCCACAGCAGCTCGCGTTTGAGCACCCAGACCTGGCGGGGGAAGACCACCATCATCGCGATCGTCTCCCACGAGGAGGAGTGCTTCCACAGCGCGATGTGACAGCCTGGCGGCAGCGGCTCGCCCTCGATGCGGTAGGCGAGGCCGCAGCTCCACCGCAGCACCTCCAGCACGCTCACCGCGTACGCGCGCGCGAGCGCGAAGCGCCGTGGGAAGGGCAGCATCAGGCACGCGAGCACGAAGAAGATCGCGTAGAGGAAGGTCCAGACGAACAGGAACCCGGTGAAGAACAGCGAGCCCGCGAGCTGCAGCAGCGGCCCGCGCCGGCTCGGCTCCGCCGCTGCCGCGCGCTCGCTCAACCCGGCAGTCGCGACAGGTCCGCGACCCCTGCGAACAGACCCTGCAGCTGGGCGAGCAGGCTGAGGCGATTGGCGCGCAGCGCCGGGTCCTCGTCCATGACCATCACCTGGTCGAAGAACGCATCGACCGCGGGCCGCAGCTGCGCGAGCCTGCCCAGAGCGGCGGCGTACTCGCGTTGCGCGGTGGCGGCGGACACCGCATCGCGCAGCGCGCGCATGGCATCGTAGAGGCGCACCTCGGCGTCCTCGCGCAGCTTGAGCACGTCGACCTCGCGCGTGGGGGTGGTGTTGGCCTTGCGCAGAATGTTGCTGATGCGCTTGTTGGCGGCGGTGAGGCTGCCGGCCTCGGGAAGCGCGAGGAACATGCTGAGCGCCTTCAGCCGCGCATCGAAATCGAGCGGCGAGGCCGGGCGCGCGGCCAGCACCGCGTCGAACATCTCCGCGCTCACGGCCGGGCCCGCCGCGCTCGCCGCGGCGCCGCCCTCCAGGTAGTAGGCGCGCAGCCGCTCCATCAGGAAGTCGTAGATTTCCGCGGCGAGGGCCGCCGGGTCGGCGGCGCCGGCCGGGGGCGCTGCCGCGCGCGTGTCGAGGCGCTCGATGTCGGCGCGCACGGCACCGAGTGCGCGCGCGATGTGCGCCGGCAGATCGAGATCGAGCCCCTTCTCGATCAGGATGCGCTGCACGCCGAGCCCGGCGCGGCGCAGGCCGAACGGATCCTTGGCGCCGCTCGGCTTGCCGCCGATGGCGAAGATCCCGGCGAGCGTATCGAGCTTGTCGGCGATCGCGAGTGTGATGCCGAGCGCGCTTGCCGGCAGCGCATCACCGGCCGAGCGCGGCAGGTAGTGCTCGCCGATGGCGGTGGCGACCTCGTGCGGCTCGCCGTCGGCGAGCGCGTAGTAGGTTCCCATGATCCCCTGCAGCTCGGAGAACTCGCCGACCATCGCGGTGAGCAGATCGCACTTGGCGAGCAGCGCCGCCCGCTCGGTGGCCTCGAGGGCCGCCCCCGCGGCCGGGCCGATCCCGGCGGCGAGCCGCGCCACGCGGCGCGTCTTGTCGCCGAGGGAGCCGAGGCGCGCCTGGAAGGTCACCGCATCGAGGCCGGGGCGGCGCGCGGCGAGCGGCTGCCGCCGGTCCTGCTCCCAGAAGAAGGCCGCATCGGCGAGGCGCGGGCGCACGACGCGCTCGTTGCCCGCGCGCACCTTGTCCGGCTCGCGGCTCTCGATGTTGGCGACCGTGATGAACGCGGGCAGCAGCCCGCCGGTGGCACCCTCCACCGGGAAGTAGCGCTGCTGGGTCTCGAGCGTGCAGATCAGCACCTCGCGCGGCAGCGACAGGAAGCGCTCTTCGAAGAACCCGGCGAGTGCCACCGGCCATTCGGTGAGCGCGGTCACCTCATCGAGGAGCGCCGCGCCGATCAGGGCGCGTCCGTTGACGCCCGCGGCCGCCGCCTCCACCGCGGCGCGGATGCGCTCGCGCCGCATCGCAAAGTCCGCGAGCACGTAGCCGCGCTCGCGCAGCGTGCGCTCGTAGGCGGCGGGACTGCTGAGTGCCAGCGGCTTGGGCGCATGGAAGCGGTGGCCGCGCGTGTGGCGGCCGGCCGGCACGCCGAGCAGCGTCGCGGGCACGACGTCCTTGCCGAGGAGCATCACCACCCAGTGCACCGGGCGCACGAACAGCGCCTCGCCCGCGCCCCAGCGCATGCGGCGCGGGATGGGCAGCTCATCGAGCGCCGTCTGCACCAGCGCCGGCAGCAGCCGTACGGCTTCCTCGCCCGCGCGTGTACCGGTGAAATACAGGAACGTGCCCTTGACGTCCGTGATGCGCTCGAGCGCCTCCACCGGGGCGCCGCAGCTTTGGGCGAAGGCGAGCGCGGCGCGCGTCGGGGCGCCGCTCGCATCGAAGGCGGCGCTCAGCGGCGGTCCGCGGCGCTTCAACTGCTGCTCGGGAGCGCGCGCGGCGAGGCGCCGCACCAGTACCGCCAGGCGCCGCGGGGTGGCAAAGCCTGAAACCTCACCATGCGACAGCTGCGCCCTGCCAAGGCCTGCGGTCAGGCCGGCGACGAACGCCTGCGCGAGCGGCTGCAGCGCCTTCGGTGGCAGCTCCTCGGTGCCGATCTCGACGAGGAAGTCGCGCGCCCCGGTGCTCACGCGTTCCTCTGCGGCTTCGTCTCCGGCACGCTCGCGCCGGCCGGCGGGCGCGATTTCAGCAGCGGGAAGCCGAGCGCCTCGCGGCTCGCCAGATAGGCGCGCGCCACGGCGCTGGCGAGCGTGCGCACCCGCAACAGGTAGCGCTGTCGCTCGGTGACCGAGATGGCGCGGCGCGCGTCGAGCAGGTTGAAGTTGTGCGAGGCCTTCAGCACCTGCTCGTAGGCGGGCAGTGCCAGCTTCGCCTCGAGCAGGCGCTGGCAGGCCTGCTCGTGATCCTCGAAGTGCCGCAGCAGCATCGGCACGTCGGCCTGCTCGAAGTTGTACGCCGACTGCTCGACCTCGTTCTGGTGGAACACATCGCCGTAGGTGATGGGGCCGTCGGGCGTATCGCTCCAGAGAATGTCGTAAATGCTTTCGACGCCCTGCAGGTACATCGCGAGCCGCTCGAGCCCGTAGGTGATCTCGCCGGTCACCGGGCGGCAGTCGAGGCCGCCAACCTGCTGGAAGTAGGTGAACTGCGTGACCTCCATGCCGTTCAGCCATACCTCCCACCCCAGGCCCCAGGCGCCGAGGGTCGGGGACTCCCAGTTGTCCTCGACGAAGCGCACGTCGTGCACGAGCGGGTCCAGCCCCAAGGCGGCGAGGCTTCCGAGGTAGAGCTCGAGGATCGGCAGCGGCGAGGGTTTGAGCGTTACCTGGTACTGGTAGTAGTGCTGCAGGCGAAACGGGTTGTCGCCGTAACGGCCGTCGGCGGGGCGACGCGAGGGCTGCACGTAGGCCGCGCGCCAGGGCTCAGGGCCCACGGCCGCGAGGAACGTGGCGCTGTGGAACGTGCCGGCGCCGACCTCCATGTCGTAGGGCTCGAGCACCATGCACCCGGCTCCCGACCAGTAGCTCTGCAGCGCGAAGATCAGCTCCTGGAAGGTGCGCGGCGCGCGGCCGAGTTTCATGAGATTTTTCCGACCCCAAAGAGCGCGCGAGTATACGGCGCTTTGCAAGCCTCCCGGATCAGTGCCGCAGGGGGCGTGACTTAAGCCTGCCGGCCCGCGGGCGCCCACTGCTGGCGCACCAAAAGCGCGCGCCGGACGAGGCTGCACGGGACCTAGGCGGCGCGCGGCCTGACTTTTCGCACACAAACAGTGCAATAATCCCTGCCGAATGCACCCTGATGGTGCAAAGCTGCGGCCGTTTGACCCTAAGGGCTTGATTCTTCGTGCGGTAAGCCCTGGCACAGGCCCTGCAACGTCAGACCACTTCGCCGCCTTCGCAGCACATGGGACCTGTGAATGGCGGCGATCTCTACCCTTTCCCGGAGGCGACATGACACCGAGTGACGTACTGAAGCTCATAAAAGAAAAGCAGGTGAAGTTCGCGGACCTGCGCTTCACGGACACGCGCGGCAAGGAGCAGCACGTGACGATCCCCGCGCGACTGGTCGACGAGGACCTGTTCCGCGACGGCAAGATGTTCGACGGCTCCTCGATCGCCGGATGGAAGGGCATCAACGAGTCGGACATGATCCTGATGCCCGAGCCCGGCACGGCCGTCATCGATCCGTTCTTCGAGGAGACGACGGTCAACCTGCGCTGCGACGTGATCGAGCCGACGACCATGCAGGGCTACGAGCGCGATCCGCGCTCGCTCGCCAAGCGCGCGGAAGCCTACCTCAAGTCCACCGGGATCGCGGACGGCGCGCTGTTTGGTCCGGAGAACGAGTTCTTCATCTTCGACAGCGTGCGCTACGGCAACGAGATGCAGGGCGCCTTCTACGCCATCGACTCGGTGCAGGGCGCCTGGAACTCTCCCAAGGAGTATGCCGACGGTAACAAGGGTCACCGCCCCGGCATCAAGGGCGGCTACTTCCCGGTGCCGCCGGTGGACGCGTTCCAGGACATCCGCTCGGCGATGTGCCTGGCGTGCGAGGAGATGGGACTGAAGGTCGAAGTGCACCACCACGAGGTGGCGACCGCCGGACAGTCCGAGATCGGCATCGGCGCGGGCACGCTGGTCATCAAGGCCGACCAGGTGCAGATCCTCAAGTACGCGGTGCAGAACGTGGCCCACGGCTACGGCAAGACCGCGACCTTCATGCCGAAGCCGCTGGTGGGCGACAACGGCAGCGGCATGCACGTGCACCAGTCGCTGCAGAAAGAAGGCCGTGCGCTGTTCGCCGGCGACAAGTACGGCGGGCTGTCGGATCTGGCGCTGTATTACATCGGCGGCATCATCCGCCACGCCAAGTCGCTCAACGCCTTCACCAACGCCGGCACCAACAGCTACAAGCGCCTGGTGCCCGGCTTCGAGGCACCGGTGATGCTCGCCTACTCGGCGCGCAACCGCTCCGCCTCGATCCGCATCCCGTGGGTGTCCAACCCCAAGGCGCGGCGCATCGAGGTGCGCTTCCCGGACTCGAGCGCCAATCCCTACTTCGCCTTCACGGCGATGATG
>DATHQM010000015.1:0-26464 GCA_035482695.1 Steroidobacteraceae bacterium
TGGGCACCGCGTCGGCGGGCAAGGGCGGCAGCTCGATGCGCGGCCGGGAGGCGGCTGGGGCGTTGGCTGGGGCGGCGGCGCTCATCGCGGGTTCATCCATACCAGGCGCACCTGCAGGCAGCCGTTGACGTACTGCGAATCGGCGAGCTTCACCTCCGCTCCCGGCAGTGACAGCCGGCGCACGAAGCGGCCGTGCGGGATCTCCAGGCGCCGGACGACCGCATTGCGGTCGCCGAGGTTCAGCGGCCGCACGCCGCGCACGGTGAGGCCGTCGGCATCGAGCTGCACCTCGATGTCCTCCGGGGCGACGCCCGGCAGCGCGAACAACAGCGTCAGCCCGTCGGGGGTCTCATGGATGTCGACCGGCGCTTCCCAGCCGATGCCCTCGGCGTCGGGGCCGAGGTAGCGCAGGAAGCTGCGTTGCAGCCGTTCGGCTTCTTCCGCGAGCTCGAGGGCCTGCAGCCACATCGCGCCGTAGTGTCGCTCCGCACTCATGACCTGCTCCGGGAACGGCCATCGACCGGCCGGCGTTCATTCTGACGCAGCGCTGCGCGCGGCGCACCGTCCACCGATCCCGCCCTGCGCCCAAGGCTCAGCTGCCGAAGCACTCCACGCGCAACTGCTGGTACCAATCCTCGGCCTCCTGGGCGTGCTGCGCGCTCACGGTGCGATCGTCGGGCGCATCCGCAACCGCGGCGACCTGGCGTATCTCCCCGTCTGCAACCTCGAAGCTGGCGCGGATGGCGAACGCCGCGCGCTCCCCCAGCAGGCTGTAGCAGACACTGTCGAAAGCGGGTTGCGGCACGGTGCGTGCGTCGAACGCGGCTGCGATTGCCGCAGCACACTGGCGCCCCTGGCTGGCGGCGGCGGAGGCCGCTTTCGGCATGGCCCCGGCGATGCACGCATCGCCGATGACGTGGATGTGGGGGACGAGCTGCGACTCGAAGGTGCGGGCGTCGACCGGGCACCAGCCATGGGGGGATGCCAGCGCCGCATCCACGGCCAGCTGCCCCGGAGCCTGCGGCGGGATGATGTTGGCAAGCGCAACGCGGTGCGCACCGCTCGAGCTGTAGAGCGTGCGTGTACGCACGTCGACGCGCGTGAGGCTGCCGCCGTCCCCGGGCGCCAGCCACTCGATCATGCCGGGATAAAGGTTGTTCCAAGCGGCGGTGAATACGTCCTGACGGGGAAAGTGATTGTTGCCGTCGAAGATCAGGATCTTGTTGCGCTTGCGGTGCCGCAGCAGCCACTCGGCCATCATGCCGGCGCGTGCATAGGGGCCCGGCGGGCAGCGCATCAGCCCGGTCGGCACGCTGATCGCCAGCGTATCGCCGTCGGCGGTGGCGCGCAGCTGCGCGGCCAGCAGCTGCGTTTGCGCGCCCGCCTGCCACGCGTGCGGCATGAGGAGCGACGCCGCCTCGTCGTAGCCGTCCGGGGTGCCGAACAGCAAGCGGATTCCGGGCGCCACGACCGCCTTGTCGTAGTCAATGACTCCGCCGCTGCGCAGCTGCACGCGCCGCCGCGCCGGGTCGACCGCCGTGACGACATCCGACACGAAGCGCACACCCGCCTGCACAAGCGCGTTGCGCCCCACGGTGATCGCAGCTAACGCGCGTTGTCCGGTCACGACGCCATCGCTCATCGGACAGGTCACGTAGGTATCGGCTCCGTCGATCAGCGTGACCGCGAGGTGTGGGCTGAGGCTGCGCAGGTGCAGCGCGCAACAGCTGCCCGCAAAGCCGCCGCCGACGATGACGACGCGGGCGGCGCGAGAGTCCGGTTCCAGGATGACCCTGGCCCGCGCAGTAGCGGCCAGCGCGGCGCACACCGACGCGCCGAGGAACGCGCGCCGGCGCATCACTCCCACTCGAGCTCCTGGTAAGCGCGGGTGACGTTGCGCGGGTGCGTCGAATCCCATAGCAGCCAGTGCGACTGACCGGCTTCGCTCGGCTCCTTGAGCGCATCCTGCAGCGGTTTGCCCTGCGCAAGGTCCGCGCGCACGCTCTGCAGCAGCGTGCTCAGGTAGACCCGTTCGGGTGTGAAAGCGGCGGCCGGCTCGCCCGTCACCTCGCCGTGCCCCGCCACCACGTGCCGCACGTGCGGCAGCGCTGCGAGCGCCTCGATCGCCGCGAGCCAGCCGGTGATGCTGCCGTCGAGCGCGGGCGTGCGTTGCACGAACAGCAGGTCACCGGCCCACAGCGTGCCGCTGCCGACGTCGTAGACCGTCAGATCGCAATCGGTGTGCGCCTTCGGCCAGGCGTGCAGCGTGAGCCGCCGCTCCCCGAGATCGAGGGTGCGGTCGCTGCCGACCGCAACGCTCTCGTCGGGGCCGATGATCTGCGCGGTGCTGGCCGGTGCATCGAGGTCCGCGGCATAGGTGGCGAGAAAGAACGGACGGCTGCGTGCGAGCGCGTCGGCGAGCAGCGCGTGCCCGACAAAGTGCGCCGGCGTATCGGCGAATGCCGCATTGCCGAGCACGTGATCGACGTGCACGTGGGTGTTGATGACGTAACACACCGGCAGCGCGGTGTGCGCGGCGACCGCGCGGCGCAGTGCGCGTCCGACACGCACCGAGCCGCCGGTATCGATGACCGCGACGCAGCGACGTCCGACGATGAACCCGATATTGGCGATGTCGTCGTGACCTGGCGCTTCGAGCGGCAGCGGCTTGCCGTAGTGCACGAAGTCACCGGGCGCGATTTCGGCGACAGCCAAGGCCTCCGGGGCGTCAGCGGCGGTGGCCGTGACCGCGCCCGCAAGCCACACCCAGGCCGGCAGTGAGCGCAGCAGCGCGCGTGCAACGCTCATGGAGCGTATCGAGTGCGGCGGCGCCCGCGGGACGCTCTTAATGGGCGGCGGCTCCGGCGCCGTTCCAGGTCGCGGCGAAGCGCGACTGCGTCGGCAGGTCGGTCGCCTCGACGATGAGCGGCGCCGGCAGCGGCTCGCCCGTCACGAGGCGCAGCGTCGGATTCTCGCTGAGGGAGATGCCGGTGTCGGCCTCCATCAGCACGCGTGCACCGGCCGACAGCTTGATGTGGGCGATGAAATGCGGCGGGATGAAATCGCCGCTCACCGGATCGACCTGGAAGCCGGAGTTGTTGGGATGGCGGATGCTGATTTGCACCGCGTGCCCGTCGGTCGAAGGCCGGAAGCGGATCTGTCCGAGGGCTCCGCCCTGCGTGGCCGCCGGAGGTGCGGAGCAGCCCCCGCTCGCATTCACCCAGATGCTGCGCATTTCCAGCCGGCCGCTGTCGGTCTCGGAGATGGCGCGCACGGAGGTGAAACGATCGATTCGCACGCGCAGGTCGATCTCATCCACCGGCAGCCCTGTGGCCAGACTCATGGTGGTAACGATTGGTGAGGGATTGTTATCAATGATCACGCGGACCTGCCGGACCTTGCCGGCCAGTTCCTTGCCGAACTGCACGACGATCGGGGTTGCGGACGGATCGGGCGTGCTGGCAGGTCCCGACACGCTCATCGACTCATCGCCGACCTCGCCGATCGGACGCGTACCGTACAGCTGCGGTCGCAGGCTCTGCCAGGCGCCGCCGGGCGGTGCCTGCGAATCGGCAACGACAGGAGAGGGCGCCGCTCCCAGCACACACAGCAGCGCACCCAACGCGCCTGCAGTCCTTGGCGAAAACTCATGCATCTACGGTTATCATACGTCAGCGCCGTTCACGCTGCGCCGGCACCAGGCGCGCATTAATCGCAACGAGGTCGCTCATGAAACGCTGGTTGATTCCGCTGAGTTGTGCCTGCCTGTTCAGCCTCGCCGCGCAAGCGCAGAACGCGCCGCCCCCGGGAGGCGGGGGAGGACCGCGCCAGGCCTGCAAGGACGATGTCCAGAAGCTGTGCTCAGACGTGAAGCCGGGCGGCGGCCGCATCATTGCCTGCCTCGATGGGCACAAGGACCAGTTGTCCCAGGGCTGCAGCGATGCCATGGCTAAGGCCCGCGCGCACCACCCGCCGCCGGGCGCCGGTGGACAGAGCGGCCAGCCCTCGCCGGGCGACCAGCCTCCGCCGAGCAAGCCTCAGCAGTGACAGGTAAGGCCCGCCGCAGCGCGGGCCTGCTCACTTCTTATTGAAGGCGGCGACAGCCGCGGTGCAGGCCACCTCGTCCTGCGAGCCCGTGGCGCCCGAGCAGCCGATACCGCCAACGAGCTTGCCGCCATCGACGAGCGGAATGCCGCCGCGCGAGGCGATCACGCCGTCGAGCGTCAGCACGTAGGTGGAGCCATTCTGCTGCACCGCGTTCTCGAACACCTTGGTCTCGCGGCGGAACGTGGCGGCGACGCGCGCCTTGTGCTCGGAGATCGTGATCGAGGCGAGCTGCGCACCGTCCATGCGCTCGAACGCGACCAGGTTCCCGCCCGAATCGACCACCGCCACGTTCAACTTCCAGTCGTGCCTGCGGGCCTCGGCGATTGCCGTCGCGATGAGCGCGCTGGCGCGCTCGAGCGTGATCGGCGGTCCGTAGGGAATATCGAAGGGCATCTTGTCCGGGACGACATCCAGGGGATTGCCGGGGGTTTGCTGTGCGTCGCTGGTCGCGGCGACAACGGCCGCGGCGCCAAGCAGCGCCAGGGTCAGGAGGCGGCTCGCAGGCATGGTCGCTCTCTCGTCGGTGGAGGGAGGGAACACTTTACTCTTACCCCTGCTGCTCTGACATGTCAGCGTGAAGTCAGGCTGGACGTTACTCATCGAGTCCGTGCCTCGCACCGCGAGGTGCGCTCACGTAACATCGGGGCGTTGGTTCGACGCCGGAGATTTCACTTATGCGCATCCTCAGTGCTGGCGGCGTTCCCGGCTTTCTCTGTATCGCAGCGGTGGCGGCGGTGTGCACAAGTCCTGCGGTGCGGTCCGATCCGCCGGCGGCCGCCGCGGAGGGCGAAGCGGCGGTCTCGGCGGTCTGGAAGCCAAGGGAGCTGCGGTTCGTCTTCATGGGATTCACCGCGCATTACTCCTGCGACGGGCTGCAGGACAAGATGAGGCGGACGCTGCTGATGCTCGGCGCGCGCCCGGACCTGTCGGTAAACGAGTATGGCTGCGCCGGCGGACTCGACCGCCCCAGCCCCTTTCCGAGCGTCCACATTAAAGTGAATGTGCTGCAAGCGGCCGCGGCCGCAGACGAGGCGGCCGCCGGAGCGCCACCGGCCCAGACGGTGAGCGCGCACTGGAAGCTGGTCGATTTCACCGCCCGGCGCGATCCTCTCGACGTTGCCGGTGACTGCGAGCTCATCGAGCAGATCAAGCAGCGCATCCTGCCGCTCTTTACCACGCGCAACGTGCAGTACGAGTCGACCTGCATTCCCAACCAGTACGTGGTGGGCGGCACGCACCTCAAGGCCGAGGTGCTCATCGCCGACAAGGCGGACACGGGCAAGCCCCAATAGAGAGTAGTGTCATGAAGGCAACCGTCCGCGGGCAGCGCGTGATCCGGGTGACATTGACCGCAATCGCCATCGCGACGATGGCGGCACATGCGACGGCGGCGCTCGCTTTCACGGCCACGGTCGTGACCCCCGTGCACATGCGCGCCGGACCCGCCATCGAGTACCCGGCCGTCGCGCTGCTGCCGCCCGGCGTCGACGTGCAGGTGTTCGGCTGCGAGCAGGGCTACGGCTGGTGTGACGTGCAGGCCGGCCCGAACCGCGGCTGGATCGCCGCGGGCTACCTGCAGATGCCTGCTGCAGGCGGCACCGTCGTCATCGCCAGCAACGGTGTGACGCTCGGGATACCGATCATCACCTTCAGTTTCAACACCTACTGGTCCACCTGGTACCGCGGACGTCCCTGGTACGCGCAGCGGGCGCACTACTACAACTACTGGCATCGCTATCCGCACGGGCGGCCGCCGCCACCACCCCGTCCACGGCCGCCGGCGCGTCCGCCGCCGGCAATGCGTCCCCCGCCGGGTCATGCGCCGCCGGCGACGCGGCCTCCCTCCGGCAGACCCTCGCACGGCTCGGGCAAGCCACCGCCGGGCGCGGGCAAGCCGCCGGAAGGCAAACCACCGCCAGGCAAACCGGCAGGCAGACCGCCAGGCAAAGCGCCAGGCGATAAACCGCGAGGCGATAAACCGCCGGGCGATAAACCACCTTCCGGCAACGACCGATCGTCGGACACCGGGGCCGCGAGGCCTCCCGATAAGGGAACCGGTACCTGACGGTGTCGGGTGCAGCGCCCGGCGCCTCCGGGCCAACGCGAGCCCCGTATGCGCTCATCGTGCTGCTCGGCGCGGCACTGATGATCAACTACGTGGACCGCGGCACGATCTCCACCGCCGCGCCGCTTCTGGAAAAGGAGCTGGGCCTGACGCCCAGTCAGCTCGGCTGGATGCTGTCGGCGTTCTTCTGGGCGTACGTCGGTTCGCAACCGCTCATGGGATGGTGCGTCGACCGGCTGGGCGCTGCCCGCGTGCTCGCCGCGGGCTTCTCGCTGTGGTCCGTCTCGACCGTGTTCACGGGACTGTCCTCGGGGATAACCGCGCTGGTGGCGGCGCGGCTCTTCATGGGCGTCGGCGAATCGGTGACCTATCCCAGTGCGCTCGCGCTGCTGGCGCAGCGCGTCTCTGATCGCCACCGCGCGCGCGCCACCAGCATTCTGCAGCTCGGCGGCATGGTGGGGCCGGCACTCGGCACGTTCCTCGGCGGACTGCTGATGGTGCGCTACGGCTGGCGCGCGATGTTCATCGCGCTGGGTCTCGCCTCGCTCCTGTGGCTGATTCCCTGGGTACGGCAGATGCGCCAGCCCCAAGTGAGTCCGGTGCCGGCGGCGCACGCGGCAAGCGATGCGGCCGCGGGCCCAAAGTTCGCCGACATCCTGCGCCAGCGCGCACTGTGGGGCACGATGCTCGGCAACTTCTGCTCGAACTACGCGTTCTACTTCGTATTCACGTCGCTGCCGCTCTACCTGGTGCACGAGCGCGGGCTATCGCTGATCTCCATGACGCACCTCACGGCGGGGTTCTACGTGGTGGACTCGGTGAGCGTGCTCGCCACCGGCTGGCTCCTCGATGCATGGACACGGCGCGGGGCGAGCGCGAACCGCGCCTACAAGAGCGCGCTGATGGCGAGCGCGGTCGGAGTGGGCGCCTGTCTCCTCGGCACGCACGGCGCGCCGCTCGGCGTCGCTGCGCTGCTGCTGCTCGCCGCCGGCGCCATGGATGGGCTGAACGCGCCGGCGGTGTGCTCGCTGGTGCAGACGTTCGCAGGACCGACCGCCAGCGGCCGCTGGATGGGGGTGCAGAACGCGGTATCCAACATCGCCGGTGTCGTGGCGCCGGTCGTCACCGGTTACCTGGTGGAGGCGACCGGACACTACGACGGCGCGTTGTGGCTCGCCGGTATCGTCGCGCTGCTCGGGCTTGTCGGCTGGGTGTTCATCGTGCCACCGGTGCGGCCGGTGCGCTGGCGGCTCAGTACGGAAAGCCCCGTGCCCGTTCCTGGTCTTTGAGGATGTCGCGCGCCGCGAGGAACAGGTGCGCCGCCGCCCATAGACCGGTCGGCACCAGGCACAGCATCGCGAGCCGCAGCGAGTCGGCGTTCGAGGGGTGGGTGCGTCCGAACCAGTCGCTCAGCGCACCGATCAGCGGCGGCGCGATTACCAGGTTGCCGAGGTTGGCAAGGAACAGCACCATGGCGCAGAACATCGCCCGCATGCGGCACTGCGCCAGGTTGTTGAGCAGCCCGAAGCCCGGGCCGATGTAGAAGTAGATCGCCGGGATGAAGATCCACAGCATCGCGCGCGCCAGCGTCAGGTCGCGCGTGTAGTAGACCACCCCGGAGGCGACCGTGGCGACGGCGGTGCCGGCACCGAGCAGCCACACGATGCGGCGCGCATCGACCATGCTGCTGCGGGCCATGAGCCAGCCGGTGGCTACGGTGGCGATCCCGCCGCCCCACAGGTGCATGTTCTGTGTCAGTGAGCCCGCCTCGCCGATGCTCATGTGGTAGGTGCGCTGAAGGAAGGTCGGCGTCCAGAACATCAGCCCCCAGCCCCACAGCGCGCACACCGCGGTACCCATCATCACGTGCACCGCCGAGCGCTGTTGCCACAGGAAGCGCATGGTCTCGCCGACCGAGGGCGCCTCGCCGTCGTCGCCGCTGTCGAGGCAGCCGCGCCGCGGCTCGCGCACCGTGAGCCACACGGCGAGCCCCGCCAGTACGCCCGGGATGCCGAGCGCAAAGAACACCGCGCGCCAGCCGTACTGGTCGGCGATCGCGCCGGCGACGTTGTAGCCGACCCAGGCGCCGATCGGCGCGCCGAGGGAGAAGACCGTGAGCGCCATGGCGCGGCGCGTGGCCGGGAAGTAATCCGACAGCAGCGAGTTGGCGCCGGGCGTGCCGCCGGCCTCACCGACCGTGACCCCGACGCGTGCGAGGAAGAACTGCAGAGAGGTGCTCGCCAGGCCGCACACTGCGGTCATCACCGACCACACCACCAGGCACACCGCGACGATCTTGCGACGGTTGTAGCGGTCGATGAGCCACGACAGCGGGAACCCGAGGATGACGTAGAACAGGCCGAACGCGACTCCGGTGAGCAGCGCAACACCCTTGTCGGTGAGATGCAGCTCGATGCGGATCGGGTCGAGTACCGTCGACACCACGTAGCGATCGGCGATGCTGAGCGTGTACACCAGGCACATCATGATGAGCACGTACCAGCGGGCCACGAGCGTCGCCGATTGGGGCAGCGGCGCGCCCTGCGCAGCGCCGACGGCGGAGGCCACGCTCGATTGCAGTTCGCTCATGTCGTTTCGGTGCCTGCTCGGTGCTGCCGGGGCAGGTTAACCCGGCGCCGCCCGACTGTCTTGCAGAATCAGGTCGGCGGCTTTCTCGGCCAGCATGATGGTCGCCGCGTTGCTGTTGCCGGAAGTGACGTTCGGGAAGGCGGATGCATCCACCACGCGCAGCGCGGCGACCTCGCGCACCCGCAGCCGCGCATCGAGCACCGCGCGGCGCGGATCCGCGCCCATCTGGCAGGTGCAGGAGGCGTGGAACACCGAGCCCGCGCGCGCACGAAAATCCGCCAGCACCGCCTCGTCCGACTGCACCGCTGCCCCCGGCTCGCGCTCGCTCGCGACTGCCGCGGCGAGCGGTGCGGCGGAGGCGATGGCGCGCACCATGCGCGCCCCGTCGTAGACGTCCTGCACATCCTCCGCCGTCGCCAGCGAGTTCAGCACGATCGCGGGGCTCGCGAGCGGGTCGGGCGAGCGGATGTGGACGCTGCCGCGGCTGGTGGGGCGGCAGGTGTTGAACGACATGAGAAAGCCCGGATAGGGGTCGGGGTTGAGCAGGCGCCGGCGCGATCCTGAGGTGGTGGTGCTGTAGCTCGCGGGGTTGAAATAGATGTGCAGGTTGGGGCGCGTGAGCTCGGGGCGGCTGCGCACGAAGGCACCCGCCTGGTTGACGCTCATGGCGAGCGGACCGCGCCGGGTGAGCGCATAGCGCAGCGCCGCGCGTACCTTGCCGAGGAACGGTGCGAGCTGCTCATTCAGCGTCGGCACCCGCGAGCGGTAGAAATACGACACCGCCAGGTGGTCCTGCAGTCCCTCGCCCATGGCCGGCGTATCGGCGATGACCGTGATGCCGAAGCGCTGCAGGCGCTGGCCCTGGCCGATACCCGAGAGCTCGAGCAGTTGCGGGGAGTTGACGGCGCCGGCGGCAATGAGCACCTCGCGGTGCGCGTGTGCGACCTGGCGCGTGCCGCCGCGCAGGTACTCGACCCCGCTCGCGCGCCGGCCGTCGAACACGATGCGCGTCGCGTGCGCGCGCAGCCGCACGTCCAGATTGCGCCGCTGCCGCATCACCGGGCGCAGGTAGGCGTTGGCGCACGAGACGCGCACGCCATCCTTGATGGTGACCTGCCACAGTCCCGCCCCTTCCGTCTGCGCGCCGTTGAAGTCGGCGGTGCGGGCGATGCCGCGTGTAGTGCACGCCTCGAGGAACACGCCGCACAGCGGATGCACGCTCGCCGACACGTCGCTCACGTGCAGCGGGCCGCCGGCGCCGTGAAACTCGGAGGCGCCCAGGTCGTGATCCTCGAGCGTCCTGAACCACGGCAGCACGTCCGCGTACGCCCAGCCGGGGTTGCCGGCGTCGCGCCAGTCGTCGAAGTCACCCGGCTGCCCGCGCACGTACACCATGGCGTTGATGGAGCTCGAGCCGCCGAGCACCTTGCCGCGCGGCCAGAAGGTGCGGCGGTTGTCGAGCGCCGGATCATTTTGCGCCTCGTACATCCAGTTGTAGCGTGGGTCGTTGAAGGTGCGGCCGTAGCCGATCGGCACCTGGATCCAGGGCGTGCGATCCGAGCCGCCCGCTTCCAGCAGCAGCACGCGCTGCGCCGGGTCCGCCGACAGGCGGTTGGCGAGCACGCAGCCCGCCGAGCCGGCGCCGACTACGATGTAGTCGTAATCGCCCATATGCTATAAACGGCCCGCGCGATGAAACTCACCGACATCAAGACCTTCATCGCCGGCAACCCGGCGCCCGGTGTCGGCGGGCGTTATTTCGTGTTTGTGAAGCTCACCACCGACGGCAACGTGCACGGCATCGGTGAGGCGTACTGCGTGCCGTTCCACCCGGACGTTGTCGCGCGCATGCTCGTCGACACCTTCGGCCGTTATCTCGAGGGCGAGGACCCGCACAATATCGAAAGTATCTGGCGGCGCGTCTACTCCGCAGGCTACACACAGCACGCGGATCTGGCGCTGATGGCGGTGCTGTCGGCGCTCGAGATGGCCTGCTGGGACATCATCGGCAAGGAGGCCGGCCAGCCGGTCTACAACCTGCTCGGCGGCCGCGTGCACGAGCGGCTGCGCTCCTACACTTATATCTATGCGCGCCCCGGGGACAAAACCGACGTCTACCAGGACCCGGATCTTGCGGCCGAGCGCGCCGCGGAGTACCTCGCGCAGGGCTTTACGGCGCTCAAGTTCGACCCGGCGGGCCCGTACTCGGCCTTCGACGGCCGCCAGCTGTCGCTCGCTGCGCTCGAGCTGTGCGAGCGCTTCGTGCGGCAGTTGCGCGCCGCGGTCGGCACGCGCGCGGATCTGCTGTTCGGCACGCACGGCCAGATGACCGCGGCGGGCGCGATACGGCTCGCGCGGCGCCTCGAGCCCTACGATCCGCTGTGGTTCGAGGAGCCGGTGCCGCCGGATGCCCCCGAGGAGATGGCGCTGGTGGCGCGCGCGACGCGCATCCCGATCGCAGCCGGCGAGCGGCTCGCCACCAAGTACGAGTTCGCGCGGCTGCTGCGCGCGCAGGCCGCCGCCATCCTGCAGATGAACCTCGGCCGCGTCGGCGGCATTCTGGAGGCGAAGAAGATCGCAGCGCTCGCCGAGGTGCAGCACGTGCAGCTCGCCCCGCACCTGTACTGCGGACCGGTGGTGGGCGCGGCCAACATCCAGCTCTCCACCTGCAGCCCCAACTTCCTCATCCTCGAGGGCATCGAGCGCTGGCAGGGCTTTCATGCCGAGGTGCTCGTCAAGCCGATCCGCTGGGAGAGCGGCTACGTCATTCCGCCGACCGAGCCCGGACTCGGCGTGGAGCTCAACGAGGCCGTCATCGCGCGCCACCCCTACCGCGGCAACGCGCTGCACCTGGACATGGCCGCAACGCCGGTGTAGCCGGCGCATGCGCTGCGCGTTCCGGCACACGGTCGGGACGCTCACAGGCCGAGCTGCGCCTGCAAACGCTCCACGTACCAGGTGTGAAATAGCTGCACCATGTATTCGCTCGGCGCGATCGGGCCGGGCAGGTAGGCCGGACTGGCGACTCCGCGCTGCGTCTCGGCGACGAACGCGGCGTCCTGAGCGTTGGTGGCGTTCCACACGCTGGTGAGCTTGTCCACGTCGTAGTCGACTCCCTCCTGCGCGTCGGCGTGCACGAGCCAGGTGCTGCGCACCAGAGTGCGGCCGCGCTCGAGCGGCAGCGTCGCGAAGGTGAGGACGTGATCGGAGAGGAAGTGGAACCAGGCATTCGGCTGCGTGTGGTAGTGCAGCGTGCCGAGGCGTGGCTCGCGCAGCTCCCCGAGCAGCCGCCGGCAGGCGACCCGCGTGTCCGGTGTCATCGACTCACCGGCCCCATCGAGCACCAGCCGCTCGGTGCGAAATGCCGTCGCGCACCCGGCGAGCTCCTCGATCCTCTGCCACGGCAGGCCGGCGCGTTCCCAGATCTCCTGCGATTCCTCGCGCGCGCGCTGGTAGCGGCCATAGGCCGCGCGCTCGTGCGCCGACATGCGCGCCTCGTCGATCTCGCCGAAGAAGTGGAACAGCGAGCACAGCAGCTCCGGGTGGCCGGCACAGTGAAAGCACTCGCGGTTGTTCTCGATGGTCAGCTTCCAGTTGCCGTGCTCGATAATGTCGACCTGTCTGGCGACCTTGGCGTGCGCGAGCCCGTGCGGCTCGAGGTAGGGCCGCATCCGTACGGCCATCGCCTCGAAGTCCTGCGGCGGCTCGTCCGCCAGGCACACGAAGATGAGGCCGGCGAGCTGGCGGACGTGTACCGGCTTCAGGCCCCGCTGGCCCTCGGGCGCGTCCCCGGTCTCGCCGCAGCCAATGACCCGGCCGTGCATGTCGTACGTCCAGCGATGGTACGGGCACTGGAGATTTGCGCCGGCGACGCCCGCATCCTGCTGCAGGATGCGCGAGCCGCGGTGGCGGCAGGTGTTGTGGAAGGCGGCGATCGAGCCGTCGTCGCGCCGCAGGATGAAGATCGGCCAGGGACCCACCTGCAGCGTCCGGTAGTCGCCTCCTTCCGGGATTTCCGGCTCCGAGGCGACGAACAGCCAGTGCCGTCCGAAGAGGTATTGCATCTCCGCCTCGAAGAGCGTCTCGTCGCTGAAGAACGCCCCGGGCAGCGCCAGTCCCGGGCGATAGCTGCCGAGAAGCGCGCCGAGGTGGCGGCGCAGGCCTTCCGGCGGCGCGCGGTTCGGCGCGCTGGCGGGGGCCGTGGTGGGGGCTGGGTCGGAGGGGGAGAGCGAGGCGTTCACGAGTAGGCCGTCCAGATGGTCTTGAGATCGCAGTACTTGTCGATGGCGTGCGGCGAGCGATCGCGCCCCGAGCCCGAGAGCTTGAAGCCGCCGAACGGCGTGGCCATGGTGGAGCGATCGAAGCAGTTCACCCACACGCTGCCGCCGCGCAGCGCCGACGACACGCGATGCGCGACATTCATGTCGGCGGTCCACACCGCGGCGGCGAGCCCGTAGGGGGTGTCGTTCGCCAGCCGCACCGCCTGCGTCTCGTCGCTAAAGGTCATCACCGCGAGCACCGGGCCGAAGATCTCCTCGCGCGCGACCTTCATCTCCGGCCGCACGCCATCGAGCACGGTCGCCTCGACGTAGAAGCCGCCGGTCTCCTTCATCGCCTGCCGGCCGCCGAGCGCGATGCGCGCACCATCCGCCACGCCGCTGTCGATGTAGCCGAGCACACGGCGCATGTGGCCTTCATCGATGAGCGCGCCCATCTGCGTCGCCGGATCGAGCGGGTGGCCGAGCGTGATGGTGGCGGTGATGCGGCGGATCGCTTCCAGCAGCGCATCCTTGGCGCTCTCGTGCACGATCAGCCGCGAGCCCGCGTGGCAGGTCTCGCCGCTGTTGTAATAGATGCCCCAGGCGATGCCGCTGGCAGCGGCCTCGAGGTCGGCATCGGCGAACACTACCTGCGGGGTCTTGCCGCCGCATTCGAGCGCCACGCGCTTCAGGTTCGATTCGGCCGCGTAGCGCAGCATCAGCCGCCCGACCTCGGTCGAGCCGGTGAACGTTATGAGGTCGACCTGCGGATGCCGCGCCAGCGCCTGGCCGGCTTCCTCGCCCAGTCCCGGCACGACGTTGAACACCCCCGGCGGCACGCCCGCCTCGCAGGCGAGCTCGCCCAGGCGGATGCCCGACAGCGGCGACTGCTCGGCCGGCTTCAGCACCACCGAATTGCCGCTGAGCAGCGCCGGTCCCACCTTCCAGCAGCTGATGATGAGCGGGTAGTTCCACGGCACGATGGCGGCGACCACGCCGAGCGGCTCGCGCCGTACCAGGGCAAGGTCGTTGGGGCCGGTGGGCGCGACCTCGTCGTAGAGCTTGTCAGCGAACTCTGCGTAGTACTCGATGCAGTCGGCGCTGTTGACGGCATCGACCGCCACCGAGTTGACGATCGGCTTGCCGACGTCGCGCGTCTCGAGCAGCGCCAGGCCGTCGGCGTCCGCGCGCATCGCGTCTGCGAAGCGCCGCAGGATGCGCTTGCGCTCCTTCGGCTCCATGCGCCGCCATACGCCGCGCTCGAAGCTTTCGCGCGCCGCGCTCACCGCGCTCGCCACGTCCTCGGCGCCGCAGCGCGCCACTGCGCAGATCGAACGCCCGTCGATCGGGCTCACGTCCTCGAACACGCGCCCGTCGCGGGCCGGCACGGAGCGTCCGCCGATGAAGGCGCGTCCCTCGGGCTTGAGAGTTGCGGCCAGGCGCTCCCAGGCGCTGCGGTCGCGTTCGGCGGCGGCGGTGCTCACGGGGTGAAAGCTTCCACAGTCATGGCTTGCCATCCCAGTCTAGAAATTGAATAGCCCCATCGAAAAGAGGCATCGGCGGCCCGGGGGTCGCTATTAGAATGTAGCGCGCCTTTAGCGCCTGCGCATGCCCGGTCATATTCAACGGAGACGCCGATGAAGGGGAAGAAGAAGGTCGCAAGTGCAGCCCGCGCGCCAGGCGGCGGCCGCAGAAAAGCCGTCAGGACGGCCGTGAAGAAGGCCGCCCGCGCCACCGGCAGCGCCGGCGCACGCCCGGCAGGCAACGGCGGCCCTGACTTGCTGGCCCGCCTGGCCCAGGGCGCGGTGATCTGCGCGGAAGGGTACGTGTTCGAGCTCGAGCGGCGCGGCTACCTGCAGGCCGGCGCGTTCGTTCCCGAGGTGCTGTTCGATCACCCGGAGGTCGTGGAGCAGCTGCACATGGACTTCGTGCATGCCGGGTCGGACGTGACCCAGGCGCTCACCTATTACGTGCACCGCGAGAAGCTCAAGGTCATCGGGCGCGAGAAGGACCTGGTGCCGATGAATCGCGCGGCGCTGAAGATCGCGAAATCCGTAGCGCGCCGCACCGGCACGCTGTTCGCCGGTGATCTGTGTAATACCAACATCTACGACCCGACCGATCCAGCGGCGCTCAAGGAGGTCGAGCGCATCTTCGCCGAGCAGGTCGGCTGGGCGGTAGAGGCGGGCGTCGATTATTTCGTCGCCGAGACCATCGCCTGGGTCGGCGAGGCGCTCATGGCGCTGCAGGCGATTCGCAGGTACTCGAAGGTGCCCGCGGTCATCACCCTCGCGATACACAAGGAGACGCTCACCCGCGACGGGCATACGGCGGCGGAAGCCTGCCGGCGCCTGGAAGCGGCGGGCGCGGACGTGGTCGGCCTCAACTGCCATCGCGGACCTGCGACCATGCTGCCGCTGATCAGGGAGATCCGCGCGGCGGTGAAGTGCCACGTGGCGGCGCTGCCGGTCCCTTATCGCACCACCGCGGCGCAGCCCTCGTTCATGTCACTCACCGACGCCTGCTGTGGCAACGCGCGCGCCTTCCCCGTGGGGCTCGATCCCTTCGTGTGCACGCGCCAGGAGATCGCCGACTTCGGCCGCGAGACGAGCGCCCTCGACGTGCGTTATCTCGGAGTCTGCTGCGGCGCCGGCCCGCATCACATCCGCGCGCTCGCCGAGAGTCTTGGCCGGCATCCGCCGGCCAGCCGCTTTAGCGCCGACATGTCGCGGCACGCGTTCTTCGGCACCGACAAGCGCATCCGCAAGATCCAGACCGACTACCGGCCAAAGCTCTAGGCTGCCCGGCGGGGCTGCAGGCGCGCGACGCTGTGCGGATCTGCACGGCGCGTTCAGCGCGCCGGCCGCAGCAGCGCGCGCTCGAGCGCCAGGCGCCAGCC
This sequence comes from Steroidobacteraceae bacterium, assembly GCA_035482695.1. GTDB lineage: Bacteria > Pseudomonadota > Gammaproteobacteria > Steroidobacterales > Steroidobacteraceae > 13-2-20CM-66-19. The sequence goes on from DATHQM010000015.1 coordinate 15,920, forward strand.
GGCCAGCAGCGTCGCGCGCCGCTCCGGCGGCATGCGCGGGATGAAGACCGCGCCGGCCTGCCAGGTACTTTCGAGCGAGGCCACGTCGGACCAGAAGCCGGTGGCGAGCCCGGCGAGAAACGCCGCGCCGAGCGCGGTGGTCTCGATTTCCGCCGGGCGCTCGACGCGCGCCTCGAGAATGTCCGCGAGGAACTGGCAGAACCAGTCATTCGCCGCCATACCCCCGTCGACACGCATCGCCTCGGTGCGCCGCGCGCCATCTCGGGTCATGGCCTGCGTCAGGTCGAGGGTCTGGTAGGCGACGGACTCGAGGGCCGCGCGGGCCAGGTGGGAGGGGGAGGTATCGAAGGTGAGCCCGCAGATGAGGCCGCGCGCGAGCGGGTCCCAGTGCGGGGCGCCGAGGCCGACGAAGGCCGGGACCATGTAGACACCGTGATCCTCCGGCACGCGGGCGGCGAGCGTTGCCGTCTCGCGTGCCTCGCGCACCACGCCGAGCCCGTCGCGCAGCCACTTGATCGCGGCGCCGGCGACGAAGATCGAGCCCTCGAGCGCGTAGGTCATGCGGCCGCCGATGCGGTAGGCGGGAGTGGTCAGCAGCCGCTGCGCGGACGGCAGGGCCTGGTCGCCGGTGTTGAGCAGCAGGAAGCACCCGGTTCCGTAAGTGGATTTCGCCATGCCCGGGGCGAAGCACGCCTGGCCGACGAGCGCTGCCTGCTGGTCGCCCGCAATGCCGGCGATGGGAATGGCCGCGCCGAACAGCTTGGCGTCGGTCGCCCCGTACAGGGTGCTGCTGTCGCGCACCTCCGGCAGCAGCGCGCGCGGTACGCGGAACAGCCGCAGCAGCTCCTCGTCCCAGCGCTGCGCGCGTATGTCGAACAGCAGCGTACGCGAGGCGTTGGTCACGTCGGTGGCGTGCACGCGCCCGCCCGTCAGCCGCCACAGCAGAAAGCTGTCGATCGTGCCGAAGGCGAGCTCGCCGCGCTCGGCGCGCTCACGCGCACCCGCATGGGTGTCAAGCATCCAGGCCACCTTGGTGGCCGAGAAGTACGGATCGAGCAGCAGCCCGGTCTTCGCGCGCACCACCGCCTCGACCCCTTGGGCTGCAAGGCGCGCGCATTCTCCGGCGGTGCGGCGGTCCTGCCAGACGATGGCGCGCTGTAGCGGCACCCCGCTGGAGCGCTCCCAGATGAGCGCCGTCTCGCGCTGGTTGGTGATGCCGAGCGCGGCGATGCCCGCGAGCCCGCCGGGGCACGCGGCGATGACCTCGCGCAGCGTGGCGAGCGTATCGCGCCAGATGTCTTCCGCGTCGTGCTCGACCCAGCCAGAGGAGGGGTAGTGCTGGGGCAGCTCGCGCCGTGCGCTCACCGCCGCGCGGGCCTCGCAGTCGAAGGCGATGGCCCGTGTCGATGTGGTGCCCTGGTCGAGGGCGAGTACGTAGCGGGCCTGGCTCATGGCTGCACCGATTCACCAGTCTGCAACAAACCCGTGCGAAGCTCCCCGCCCGATGCGTCCCATCGGCGAGTGATGCTTTTGCACCACAAGAGGCGCCGAAGCGCGCTTCTGGTGCGTCGGGACTCTCGCGCCGGCAGCAGCGCGCCGCTAGAGTACCCTCAGGCGAGCCGCCCCGATCCGTTTTTCAGATGGGGGTATTCAATTTCTCGACTTTCAGCGCCGGGAAAGGTGTGAAAGGCTAAAGAAGGCGGGGGATCGTGCAAGCCTGCGTCGCTTTCGGCGCAGGCGGGGCGGCGGCACCGCGAGCGGCTGCGTGATGCCGTGATGACGCGTTTGTTCAAGCGCGCTCGAAGCGAGTGGTATAGAAGTCATGCGGGGAGTCGCACGCGCCGGGTGGTAGCCTTCGCGTGGGGATTTCACAACCAATCCAAACACCCTCGGGGGGGTTACGTGATGAAGCCTAATGCGAAGATCTCTGCGGCCGTGGCGGCCATCCTGACTGCACCGAGTACTGCGATCGTCTTCGCTCAGCAGGCCGCCGAAACCGCTGCGGCTACGGCCACCCCGAGCGGCCAGCTCGAGGAAGTAACGGTCACCGCCGAGCGGCGCACCGAGAACATCCAGGACGTGCCGATCACGGTACAGGCGATCAGCGGTGAGCAGCTCACCCAGCTCAACGTCACGAACTTCAACGACCTGCTCAAGTACACCCCGAACGTGACCTTCAGTGGTAACGGTCCGGGCACCGGCAACATCTTCATGCGCGGCCTGGGTGGCATCGGCTCGGGCAACCAGTCGCAGTCGACCACCGCGGCATTTCCCAACGTGGCGCTGTATCTCGACGACCAGTCGATGCAGTTCCCGGCCCGCAACAATGATCCCTACCTGGTCGACATGGAGCGTGTCGAGGTCCTCGAGGGACCGCAGGGTACGCTGTTCGGTGGTGGCGCCCAGGCCGGCGCGATCCGCTACATCACCAACAAGCCGAAGCTCGACAGCACCTCGGGCCAGTTCACTGCAGGCTACGGCTACACCGCCGGCGGCGATCCCAACACGCAGCTGAACGCCGTCCTCAACATTCCGCTCATCCCGGACACCCTCGCCGTGCGCGCAGTGGTGTTCTCGGAGCACCAGGGCGGCTATATCTCCAACGTGCCGAGCACCATCGGCTTTCAGCCCGGCTCATTGCCGACGCTGCCGGTGTCCGCCGGTGGCGGCGGCAATCCCACCGCCAACAACTCCCAGCTGTTGCAGAACGATGCCAACACGGTCGACTACCAGGGGGCCCGGCTGTCGGTCCTGTGGAAATTCAACGACGACTGGAATTTCCTGCTGCAGCAGAACTACCAGGACATGGAGGCGAACGGGTATTTCTACACCTATCCGCAGGACTCGAACGGCGTCACCCTGCAGCCGTACCAGATCACCGCCTTCACGCCGGCGTACAACAAGGACCGCTACGAGAGCACCGCGTGGACGCTGAACGGCCAGTTCGCCGGTCTCAAAGCCGTGTACACCGGCAGCTACATGGTGCGCAACATCGAGGGACAGCAGGACTATTCCAACTACCTGCGCAGCACCGTGGGCTCCTACTACGCTTGCATCGGCAAGGGAGCCGCATATTTCAAGCCGTCGAATTATCCCGGTACTCCGCTCGCCGCTGCGACCAATCTGCAGTGCTACGCGCCCATAGGCTCGTGGAAGGATACGGTCGAGAACCAGCACCAGAGTCACGAGTTCCGTGTCAGCACCAACGAGGACTATCGGCTGCGCGGCCTGTTCGGCGCGTTCTGGGAGAAGTTCGTCATCGATGACCAGATGAACTTCAACTACCACCCGATTCCCGAGTGCGACCCGGCCGCCCTGGCGTCCGCGAACGCCGGCGGGCCGTTCTGTCTGTCGGCGGTCGGCCCGGTACCCGGCGCCTTCGCGACTGATCCCAGCCTGCGCACCGGCACCAACACCGCGTTCGGCGAGGACGCGCAGCGCGGTTACAAGCAGACCGCGTTCTTCGCGTCGCTGGATTTCGACCTCATCCCCAAGGTGCTCACGGTGAGTGGCGGCACGCGCTGGTATCACTACAACGAGTTCGAGGAGGGCTCGGAGTTCTACACCGAGAGCTCGACCCAGCCGCTGCTCATCAACCACCCGAACGGCGCCTGCACCCTTGGCGGAGGTTGCGGCTTCCCCATCAACCTGGCGAAGACTGAAAGCGGCACGCGCAGCCGCCTGAACGTCAGCTGGCACATCATGCCGGACGTGATGGCGTACTACACCTTCTCGCAGGGATTCCGTCCCGGCGGGTTCAACCGTACCAGCTCGCTGCCGGGCAAGCCGCCTTCGCTGGCCGCAGAGGTGCCGTTCTCCAGCACCATCAAGGACTCCGATCAGTACCTGAAACCCGCGGGCTACAACTCGGACAACCTGATCAACAACGAGGTTGGCCTGAAGACCGAGTTCTTCGAGCACCGGCTGTTGTTCAACGCCTCCGCGTACTACATGAAGTGGGATAACGTTCAGTTGTCGCTGTTCGAGCCGACGGTCCTCGGCAACACGACCTTCAATGTCAACGGACCGAACTTCATCATCAAGGGCTTCGAGGCTCAGTTCGTTGCGCGTATCACCGATGGTCTCACCGTGCAGGGATCGAGCTCGCTCAACAGCTCGAGCCAGGCGAATTCACCCTGCCTGCAGTCGGTCGGCGTGGTTGCCGGCAGCCCGAAGACGGCGAACAATCCGACGCCTGCGGGAACCTGCCTGGCAGTTAAAGACGGCACCCCGATCATCAGTGATCTGGGTGCGTTTGGCGCCCCGCCGGCGTTCTCGCCGCCATGGATGTTCAACCTGCGGGCGCGCTATGACTGGACGATGAACGGCTACAGTCCGTTCGTCTGGGCCGGTGCGAGCCATACCGGTCCGATGACCAACGAGCCGCGCAACTACTTCCCCGGCAACAACCCGACGTATGGCAGCCCGCCCGTCACGACACTGCTGCTGTACCCGATCCCGGGTATCACGACCTATGACGGGGCCATCGGCGTTTCCAAGGATAACTGGACGGCGCAGGTCAACGGCAGCAACCTGACCAACGCGTACGGGCCGACCAACGTGTCGTCCGGGCAGTTCATCAAGTCGGAAATTCCGCTGCGTCCGCGCGTGGTGATGTTCCTGATCGGCTACAAGTTCTGACCGGTAGCCGCAGCTGCCGGCCGGCGGGTCAGCCGGTACAGTAGAATGAAGGGCGGGCCCCTCTCGGGGTCCGCCCTTTCTTTATGAACCATTCATGGACGTGACCGACCCCGCACCCGCCGCAGCTGCACCTGCCGCCGCAGCCACCCCCGCGGCCCAGGCGCCTGACGTGGCACGCATCCGTGCGCTGCTGCGCGAGCACAAGTTCGAGGCGGTGCTGGCCGCAGCTGCGGGGTTGCGCCCAGACGTCGCCGGCGCTCGCGATGGGCTGCTGTGCGTTGCCATCGCCCAGCGCTACCTGCACCGCATCCCCGCTGCCCTGCAGACCCTCGCCACGCTCGAGCGGCATCACCCGCGCTTCAGCCGCCTCTACGAGGAGCGCGGCCGCTGCTTCGTCGAGCTGCGCCAGGCGCCGCAGGCGATCGAGGCGTTCCTCGTCGCGGTGAACATCAACCACGCGCTGCCCGGAAGCTGGAGCATGCTCGAGGGGCTGTACCGCCTCACCGGGCAGCCCGACAACCTCCGCATGGCCGGCAGTCACGTGGCGACGCTGCGCAGTCTGCCGCAGCCGATCGTGGTCGCCACCGGGCTGTTCGCCGACGGCGACCTGGATGGTGCCGAGGCGCTGATCCGTGCCTGGCTGCTCGAGCACGGCGACCATATCGAGGCCATGCGGCTGCTGGCGCGCATCGGCATTGCGCACAAGGTCTACGACGATGCCGAGCTGCTGCTGGCGGCGGTGCTGCAGCTCGCGCCGGACTATCGCATCGCGCGCCAGGAGTATGCCGGCGTGCTGGTCGAGCTGCACCGCTACGAACAGGCGCGCGGCGAGCTCGATCGGCTGCTGCGCGATGACCCCGACAACCGCGCGCTGCGCACGCTGTACGCAGCGAGCGCGGTGGGCATCGGCGGCCATGAGCGCGCCATCGGACTCTATGAGGAGCTGCTCACCGGGACGCCTGCGGACGCCGAGGTCCACCTGTCGATCGGCCATGCCCTGAAGACGCTCGGGCGCACGCCCGAGGCCATCGAATCCTACCGCCGCGCGGCCGCCTGCCGGCCGGACTACGGCGATGCCTACTGGAGCCTCGCCAACCTCAAGACCTACCGCTTCGCGCCCGAGGAGTTCGCGCGCGTGCGCGCAGCGCTCGCCGCTCCCGCGACCGGCACCTTCGATCGCTACCACCTGTGCTTTGCGCTGGCCAAGGCGCTCGAGGACCAGGGCGAGTTCGCCGAGTCGTTCCGCTGCTACGAGCTCGGCAACCAGCTGAAGCGTCCCGAGTGCCGCTACCGGCCCGAGATCATCGAGAGCAACACCCGTCAGCAGATCCGGGTCTGCACCGGTGAGCTGTTCGCCAGCCGCCACGGCTGGGGCTCACCGAGCCGCGAACCGATCTTCATCGTCGGCCTGCCGCGCTCGGGCTCGACGCTGCTCGAGCAGATCCTCGCCTCGCACTCGCAGGTGGAGGGTACCCAGGAGCTCCCCAACATCCAGCAGATGGTCACGCGCCTGCGCGGCCGCGACCCGGATCCGGAGAACCCGCGCTATCCGCCGATCCTCGCAAGCATGCGCGCGGAGGAGTTCAAAGCGCTCGGCGAGGAGTACCTGGCGGCGACGCGCATCTATCGCACCGGCCGGGCGTTCTTCATCGACAAGATGCCGAACAACTTCCGCCATCTGGGGCTGATCCATCTGATGCTGCCCAACGCCCGCATCATCGATGCACGGCGCGAGCCGATGGCCTGCTGCTTCAGCAATCTCAAGCAGCTGTTCGCGCAGGGCCAGGAGTTCACCTATAGCGTCGACGACATCGCGCGCTACTACCGCACCTACCTCGAGCTCATGCGCCACTGGGACCGTGTGCTGCCTGCCGGGCGCATCCTGCGCGTGCATCACGAGGATGTGGTCGAGGACCTGGAAGGCAGCGTGCGACGCATCCTCGAGTACTGCGGGCTCGACTTCGAGCCGCAGTGCATCAGCTTCCACGAGACCCGGCGCAGCGTACGTACCGCGAGCTCCGAGCAGGTCCGCCAGGCGATCTACCGCGAGGGACTCGACCAGTGGCGGCACTTCGAGCCCTGGCTCGGGCCGCTGCGCGCGGCGCTCGGCGACGCGCTGACACGCTATCGTGATGAAGACGAGCAGCATGAAACCGGGTCGCAACGATCCGTGCCCGTGCGGTAGCGGCCGCAAGTACAAGCACTGCTGCGGCCTGCTGCCGGCTGCGGCTGCCCCCGGGCCCGGCAGCCCGCTTGCCGTGCGTGGCAGCCAGCCGGAGGCCGAAGGTCTCGTCGAGGCGGCCGATGCGCTGCGCTCGCAGGGGCGCGTGGCCGAGTCGCTGCCGCTCTACCGGCAGGCGCTCGCGATCCAGCCGCACTACACCGCGGCGCATAACAACCTCGGCAACGCGCTGCTGCAGATCGGCGAGTTTGCGCCGGCCGTCGCCGCCTACCGTCTGGCACTCGCAGAGAGCCCGGAGAATGCCGACATACACTGCAACCTCGCCAACGCGCTGCGCCAGCTCGGGGAGCTGCCGGAAGCGCTGCTCGAAAGCGAGCGGGCCATTGCGCTCAACCCGCAGCTGAGCATGGCGCACAACAACCTGGGGTTGCTGCTCGCGCAACGTGGGCAACGGGCTGAAGCCGCGTTGAGCTACCGGCGTGCGCTGAGCCTGAACCCCGCCTACATCGAGGCGCTGAACAATCTCGGCAACGTGCTGCGCGAGCTGGGCGAAAGCCGCGAGGCGGTCGCGCTTTACCGCCGGGCCATCGAGCTGGATCCGCAGCGCGCCGAGAGCCACTGCAGCCTCGGCACCGTGCTGTGCGAGTTGCAGCGGCTCGAGGAGGCTGCGGTCAGCTTCCGCCAGGCACTGGCGCTGCACGCCGACTACGCGCAGGCGCACCTGGGGCTCGCGACGGCACTGCGTATGCAGGGGCGCGGCAGCGAGGCGGAGGCCAGCTGCCGCCAGGCGCTCGCGCTCGAGCCGAAAAACGTCGAAGCACTGGCGCTGCTCGGCGAACTGCATGCCGACCGCGGGCGTTTTGCGGAAGCGCAGCAACTTTTTCACAGTGCGCTGGCGATCGACCCGCACTGTGCTTCCGTTTATTGCAGCCTGGCGACCCATCGCAAAATGACCACTGCCGACAGCGACTGGCTGCGGGGCGCCGAAGGCTTGCTGGCAAGGCAGTTACCCCTGGGGCACGAGATCAGTCTGCGCTATGCGCTCGGCAAGTACTGCGACGACCTGCAGCACTACGATCAGGCCTTCGGCCATTATCGCCGGGCCAACGAGCTGACCAAGCGCTATGGACGGGTCTACGATGCGGCGAAGCTGACCCGACACGTCGACCAGATCATGCGCAGCTGCGATGCGGCGGTTCTGCGGCAGCAGCACGGCGAGGCATGTGCCTCCGAGTTGCCGGTCTTCATCCTCGGCATGCCGCGATCGGGAACCTCGCTGGCCGAGCAGATCCTCGCCTCGCACCCGCAGGTTTTCGGGGCCGGGGAGCTGCGCTTCTGGAATAAAGCCTTCGGCGCGTTCGCCAAGGCGCAGCTCAAGAGCGACGCTGGCGCGACCCTCATACCGGGCATGGCACGCGCCTATCTCGAGCGCGTCACGGCGTTAGCCGGGGGTGCGCCGCGGGTGGTCGACAAGATGCCGGCCAATTTTCTCTACGTGGGACTCATTCACGCCGCATTGCCGCGCGCCCGGTTCATCCATATGCAACGCCATCCAATCGATACCTGCTTATCGATTTACTTTCAGAATTTTTTCGATATGGGACCCCACGCCAATGATCTTGGCAGCCTGGCGCACTACTACGGGGAATACCTGCGCATCACCAGCCACTGGCGAGCTGTGCTCCCGGCGACGGCGCTGCTCGAGGTTCCCTATGAAGCGCTGATTGCCGATCAGCACGGCTGGACGCGGCGGATGGTGGACTTCATCGGCTTGCCGTGGGATCCGCGTTGCCTGGAATTTCACCACACCGAGCGCGTGGTCATGACTGCCAGCCGCTGGCAGGTGCGGCAGAAGCTCAACGCGGCCTCAGTCGGGCGCTGGCGCAACTACGAGCACTACATCGAGCCGTTGCGTGCGCTCGTCGGCCAGGCCGCTCAGGCGATGCGCGTGGCGAGTGGCCGCCCCTCATCGGGCAGCTGACCCATCCCCGGGGCGTCACTTACGACGATCGGGCCCTGTGCATCAGCCGCGGCGGTCGGCACAGCCTAGAAATTCACTAGCCGCATCGAAAAAAGGCATTGGAGAGGGGCGGGCTCTTGGCGCGAGGCTTGCGTCTGGGCGAGTATGCGCAGTGGCGCTAAGTCTCCCGCCGGACGAAAAAAAGCATGGAGCATGGGGTGCACAAGAAAAGTATCGACCGCCGCTGGCTGCCGCTGAACGCACTGCGCGCCTTCGAGGGCGTTGCTAAGCACGGCAGCTTCACGGCCGCCGCCAACGCGTTGCTGATCTCGCAGAGCGCGCTGTCGCGCCACGTCATCGCGCTCGAGCGTCTCACCGGCACGCAGCTGTTCGAGCGGCGGCCGCATGCCCTCACCCTCACCAAGGCCGGCCAGCACCTGCTGCCGGCGGTGATGAAGTCCTTCGACCGCCTCGAGCACGCGCTCGACGACATCCGCAACGAGGGGGCATCCACGCAGCGCACGCTGCGGGTACAGATGGCCCCGAGCTTCGCGGTGCAGCTGGCGGTGCCGATCCTGCGCGATTTCCGCCGTATCAGCACCGAGGTCGACATCGATCTGATCAGTCCCGCCGGCGTCGGCCCGCCGCTCGGCGATGTCGAGGTGGCGGTGGTCTACTCCCGCCCGACGGTGACCGACCTGGTGACCGACCTGTTGTGGTCGGAGCGGCTCACGGTGCTGTGCCATCCGCGGGTCGCCGCGGCACAGCGCGGCCAGAATCTCGCCGCCTTCATCGAGGCGAACGAGATCGTGCACATTCGTCTCGCCGACCAGCCGCGCCACTTCCTGTGGCTGCAGTTCGCGCGGCAGCTGGGCCTGGAGAAGCTCGACGTGGAGCGCGGGCTGGTGGTCGACACCGCGGTGCTCGCCGCGCAATACGCGCTCTGCGGCCAGGGCATTGCGCTCGTGGATCCGAACCTGTTCGCCGAGGAGATCGGCGCCGGACGGCTGGTGAGGCCGTTCGAGGCGACGCTCGATGCGGGTTACGGCTACTACCTCACCACCCAGCCCGAGGGGCTCGGCGATACCGCCATCGCGCTGTTTCGCTCGTGGCTGATCGAGCGCTTCGGCATGCGCGCCGCGGTGGCGACGCCGCCCGTGCAGCTCGCGGTGTCCAACGAGTGAGCGCGGCTGTTGCGGCGGCGCGCGCGGCGTAACCGCCCGGGGGCAAGGTGAAGAGCGACGCGCGCGTAGTGGTGGTCGGCGGCGGTGTGGTGGGGGCGAGTGTCCTCTACCACCTGAGCAAGGCGGGCTGGAAGGACCTGTTGCTGATCGAGCGCGGTGAGCTCACCTGCGGCTCGACCTGGCACGCCGCCGGTGGCATGCACACGGTGAACGGCGACCCGAACGTCGCCAAGCTGCAGCAATACACCATCAATCTCTACAAGGAGCTCGAGGAGATCTCCGGGCAATCCTGCGGCATGCATCTCACCGGCGGTCTGATGCTCGCCGGCACGCGCGAGCGGCTCGACTGGCTGAAGATGACCCAGGCGCGCGGCCGCTATCTCGGCATGGAGCTCGAGCTGATCTCGGTGGACGAGGCCGCGCGGCTCTTTCCGCTCATGAACCCGCGCCACTTCGTCGGCGCGCTGTTCGATCCGATCGAGGGTCACGTGGATCCGTGGGGTGTGACCCAGGCGTACGCCAAGGCCGCGCAGCGGGGCGGCGCCGAGGTGGTACGCCACAACCGCGTCACCGACCTC
>DATHQM010000016.1:0-31895 GCA_035482695.1 Steroidobacteraceae bacterium
CGACGCCGATCAGGCACGCGAGCGTGGACTGGTGAACCGCGTGGCGGAGCCCGCGCAGCTCGATGCGGAAGTGGAGAGGCTCATCGCCAGCATCATCGCCAAGCCGCGGGTCGCCATTGCGCTCGGCAAGGAGCTCTTCTACCGCCAGGGCGAGCTGCCGCTCGCGGCTGCCTACGAGGTGGCCGGCAGCACCATGGCCTGCAACATGATGGATGAGGCGGCGCTCGAAGGCGTGCAGGCGTTCATCGAGAAGCGCACCCCGCGCTGGGAAGTGCCTTCGTGAAGATTGCCATCATTGGCTGTGGCGCGATCGGCGGATACGTCGGGGCGCGGCTCGGGCTCGCCGGCGAGCAGGTGACTTTCATGGTGCGCGGCGCGAACCTGGAAGCACTGCGCGCGCGCGGGGTCAGGCTCATTTCGAGCGACGGCAGCGAGGAAGTGGCGCGTGAGGTCACCGCCACGCGCGAGTACGGCGAGCCCGGTCCGCAGGACGTGGTGATCCTCGCGGTCAAGGCCCACCAGCTGGAGGCCGTCGCCACGGATGTGCCGCGCCTGTTCGGCGCGCACACCGCCGTCGTGACCATGCAGAACGGCATTCCCTACTGGTATTTCCACGAGCACGGCGGGGCGCTCGCCGGCACCATCCTGCGCAGCGTCGATCCGAACGGCGAGGTCAGCCGCAACATCCCCGCCGCGCGGGTCATCGGCTGCGTGGTGTACCCGGCCGCCGAGCTCGTGGCTCCCGGCGTGGTGAGAGTGATCGAGGGCGATCGCTTTCCGGTCGGCGAGCTCGACGGCAGCAGCAGCGAGCGGGTCAACCGCATCGCGCAGTGCCTCGCGAACGGGCGGCTGAAATCCCCGGTGCTGAACGACATCCGCTCCGAGATCTGGCTGAAGCTGTGGGGCAATCTCACCTTCAATCCCATCAGCGCGCTTACCCGTGCGACGCTGGTGGACATCTGCCAGTGCCCGCCCACGCGCGAGCTCGCGGTGGCGATGATGACCGAAGCGCAGACGGTGGCGCACAAGCTCGGCATCACCTTCAGGGTGCCGCTCGAGCGGCGCATCGCCGGCGCGGAGAAGGTCGGCAAGCACAAGACCTCGATGCTGCAGGACGTCGAGGCCGGAAAGCCGCTCGAGATCGAAGCATTGCTCGGGTCGGTGGCGGAGCTTGCGCGCCTCACGCGCACGCCCACACCGCACATCGACGCGGTCTACGCGCTCAGCCACCTGCTGGCGCGCACGCTCACGCCGGGCAGCGCCTGAGGCCTCCAGCGTCTCAGGGAGAAGGGGTGGCGCGCCGCTGGAGGCCGTGCGCGAAGGGCTGACCTAAGTCCATGCGATCGCTGACGGGCGGCATCGGGTATTTGAGCCCGCTGGCGCAATTGAACAGCACCACCGTCTCGCCCGGCGCGATAAGGCCGCGGCGCCCGGCTTCGAGATAGGCGGCGTAGGTTGCCGCCCCTTCCGGACACAGCAGCAGGCCGTCCGCGGCGGCGACGTGCGCGCGCGCCGCCTCGATCGCCTCATCGGTCACCGCGAGCGCGAAGCCGCCGCTCGCGCGCAGCGCGCGCAGGATGAGGAAATCCCCGAGCGCGGCGGGCACGCGAATTCCGGCGGCGACGGTGTGCGCGTTTTCCCAGGGTGTCGCGCTCTCCACGCCCGCCTCGAACGCCCGCACGATCGGCGCGCAGCCGCTCGCCTGCACGGCGACCAGGCGCGGCAGTGGACCGGTGATCCAGCCGAGCGCGGCGAGCTCGGCCCAGGCCTTCCACATGCCGATGAGCCCGGTGCCGCCCCCGGTCGGATAGAACACCACCTGCGGCAGCTGCCACTTCAGCTGCACGGCGAGCTCCAGCCCCATGGTCTTCTTGCCCTCGATGCGGTACGGCTCCTTGAGCGTCGACATATCGAACCAGTCGAACTGCGCCTTGCCGGCCTGCACCAGGCGCGCGCAATCGTTGATCAGTCCGTTGACGCGCCAGACGCTCCCGCCCTGCAGCGCGATCTCGCTCAGGTTGATCTCCGGGGTGTCGTCGGGGCAGAAGCAGAACGCCTCCATGCCGGCCCGCGCCGCGTAGGCCGCCATCGCCGCGCCGGCGTTGCCGTTGGTGGGAATCGCCACGCGGCGCACGCCGTGCACGCGCGCCATCGAAACGGCCAGACACAGCCCGCGCGCCTTGAAGGATCCGGTGGGCAGCCGTCCCTCGTCCTTGACGAGCGGTTCGCGCCAGCCTTCCGGCCGGCGGCTGTTCGACAGCGGCACCAGCGGCGTCTCGATCTCGCCGAGGCTTACCTCGTACTCCGGTGCCGGGACCGGCAGCAGCTCATGCCAGCGCCACAGCGTCGGCGAGCGCGCTTCGATCACCTGCGGCGTCAGCTCGCGCCCCAGCGCGGCCAGGTCGTAGCGCACCAGCAGCGGCTTGCCGGCCTGCGACAGGCCCTGCAGCTTGCCGATGTCATGCGGCTGACCGGTCAGACTGCATTCGAGGTGAGTGGCGTAGGTATAGCGCACGCTTCGCTCCTCGTGTGGGTGCGACTGCCGGTGGGCGCGCCGCTTTGTGATACAAGGGCTTCCGTTTATGCAGGCAGCGTCGCGCAACCCGCAGCCGCAGCTGCGCCGGGCCATCGGCCGCTGGAGCATGGTAGCACTCGCGATCAACTGCATCGTGGGGAGCGGCATCTTCGGCCTGCCGGCGACCGTGGCGGCGCTGCTCGGACGTGTGAGCCCGCTGGCGGTGTTGATCGCCGGTGCGGGCATGGGCGTGATCATCGCCTGCTACGCCGAGGTCGCCTCGCAGTTCAGCGCGACCGGCGGAACCTACCTGTACCTGCGCTGCGCCTTCGGGCGGCTGATCGGACTGCAGGTGGGCTGGATGACGCTGCTCACGCGCCTGACGGCGTGTGCGGCGTCGTTGAATCTCTTCGTGGCGTACCTCGGGGAGTTCTGGCCCGCGGCGACTCAGCCGCTGCCGCGCCTCATCGTCATCAGCGCGTTCCTCGCCGCCATGGGCGCGGTCAACTATCGCGGCGTCGGCGCCGGTACGCTCATGAGCAACCTGTCGGCGACGGTGAAGCTCCTCGCTCTGGGGATGGTGTGCGTGGCGGGCGTGGCCTGGCTGGCCGCTCACCCCGCTCTCGCCGAGGCGCCGCGGGTCGTGCGGTCCGACGACTGGCTGAAGGCGATGCTGCTCATGCTGTTCGCCTATGGCGGCTACGAGAGCGCGCTCAATCCCATGGGCGAGGCCCGCAACCCGCGCCGTGACGTGGCGTTCGCACTGTTCGTGGCGCTCGCGATCGTGGCGGCGCTTTACGTCGTGTTGCAATTCGTCGTGGTCGCCACGGTGGCCGATCCTGCGCACAGCGAGCGGCCGCTGGCGGATGCGGCACGGGTCGTGCTCGGCCCTTACGGGGCGGTGCTGATCTCGCTCGGTGCGCTGGTCTCGGTCTACGGTTACCTGAGCGCCAACCTCCTCACCATGCCGCGCTCGATGTTCGCGCTCGCCGAGCGCGGCGATTTCCCCGCCGTGTTTGCACGCGTCCATCCGCGCTTCGCGACACCCTACGTATCGATCGTGGCGTTCGCGCTGCTGATGTGGGTGTTTACCCAGTTCGGCAGCTTCTCCTGGAACGTGACGCTCTCGGCCGTGGCGCGCGTCGCTTATTACCTCTTGGTATGCGCCGCGGTGCCGGTGCTGCGGCGCATGCAGCCGCACGCCGCCGCATTTCGCCTGCCGGGAGGCTGGCTGCTGCCGGTGGCAGGCATCGCGATCTGCCTCGTGCTGCTCACGGGCGTGGATTTCGGCAAGTCCGTCGTGCTGCTGCTGACGATCGGCGTCGCCCTGGTGAACTGGGCGCTGGTCAGGGGGACTGCGGAGCCGGCTAGCGGCTGACGCCGCTGTTGCGCCCATTGCGTTCGAGTTCGAGCTGACTCGTCACCACGCGATTCACTCCGGGCACGGATCGCGCGATCTGCCGGGCACGATAGATGGCGTCCGCGCTCCACACATAACCGCTCAGGTTTGCGACACCATCGGTGACGCTTACGTCGATATGACGGAACAGGTAGGTCGGATCATCATTCAGCGCCAGCGACACGAGCTCGGCAAGCCCCTGATCCGCAGCTGTCTGCGCCGGTGAGGATTGCGGAGTCATGGCACATCCGGCAAGGAGCGCGGCCGCGGCAATCAGCGGCGCCACGCCTCGAGGACCGGCCGTCACGGTCAGCCCTGACCGCCGGTGCGGGAGGCGCGCTCGAGTTCGAGGTGATTGACGACTCGAGTGGCGCCGGGAACGCTAAGGGCGATTTGCTGGGCGCGATAGATTGCGTCCGCCGTCCACACGAGGCCGCTCAAGTGCACCGCGCCATTGTCGACGCTGACCTCGACATGGCGGAAGAAGTAGATTGGATCATCATTCAGCGCCACGTACACGCCATTAGCCGTGGTCGCATCGGCCTGCAGTTGTGCGGCCGAGCGGGCAGGGACACCGGCGCAGGCGGACAGGGCCGCGCTGCTTGCGAGGATCGCCGCAACGATGCGGCTTCTGAGCGCCAAGGGCATGGGCGCGCCCCCTGACTGACCACGTACCCTTATGACCGTCGACAGTCCCGTCGGTTCACACGACCCGACGCCGCCAGCTAGCGCGCTACCGGCGAGTCGCCGAGCCCGTTACGCTGCAGCTCCAGGTCGTTCACAACCCCCTGGACACCCTCGATGCCCGCGGCGATGCGTTGCGCCTCCTCGAGATCAGGCGACTCCCAGACGAAGCCGGTGAGGCGCACGACGCCGTTATCGGCATGCACGCTGATGTGCTTGGCGTAGAGCAGCTTGTCTGCCTGCAGCGCACTGTCGACGCGCGCGGCAATGGCCTCGTCGGCCTGCTTTTGAGCCTCGGTCCGCGGCGTGGCGCAGCCGACGAGGCCGGCGAGGAGCGCGATGGCGATCGCGGCGCTACCGGCGCGCTGTGTTGATGACGGCAAGATATTTCCTCCCGACGAGTCGATGCGATGGTACCTCAGCTTCGCCGCGCCAGCGAGTGGCCGCATCGCGAGCGTAAGCGCTCGCGCGCCACTTGGTGTGGCGCTTAATCGTGGTCCACGCTGCCAGTCGTCACCTCTATTTCGTTGATCACCCGCCGCTTGCCGGCGATGCGGCGCGCCATACGCAGGATCTGCAGCATGTCATAAGGATCCTCGACCATGCCCTCCACCCGTACCACACCGCCTTCGGCGCTGACGCTGATATGACCCGTGTAGATGTACGGATCGCCCTCCAGCGCCTGCTGCACCTTCGCGGCCAGCCGCGCGTCCGATTCGCGCGTGGCAGTGACCACGACCTCGGACCGGGGCTCGCTGAGCGCTGGCGCTGCGGAGCTCGCCTGCGCGAGCATGTCCGACGAGGCGAGCAGAGCGGCCACTCCCAGCGCCAACGCCGGGAGCAGCCCGCTCAGGTCGTGCCAGGCCGTCATGGGAGCCGCTCGCACTCCCAACAACAGCACGCGTCTCAGAACTTGAAGTTCACTCCCGTGGAGACGCCGAGCTCATGGCAGCCACCCCAGGTGGTTGGGCCCGCGCTGCTGTAGTCGATGAACTGCGGATGGGTCGCATCGTGGCAGTCCGTCTTGATGCCATGGCCACCGGCGCCGATGTCGTAGTGGGCATTCGTGTCGTTCGAGGTGTCGGCGGCCTGCAGATACCAGCTGAGCTGCTTGTCGAGCTTGTGCCACCAGCCGACGGTGTACATGTTGGCCTCGTTGTCGCCGACGCCGTTCGGGTTGAAGTTGTGCTGTCCACCCGGATCGCCTGGCGTTGCCCCGGCATGTGCCCAGCCGGCCGCGACCCGATCCCGTCCGCCGTTGAAGTTGTATTCGAGCGCTAGCCAGTCGCCGTTGCGCTGGCGCTCGTTCTGAAACTCCATGAAATACGGCAGGTCGCGGTGCAGGTTCTCGTAGATGTAGTCGATCGTCAGTCCGAAGTCGAAGGTGTACTGAACGCCGACCTTGAACGCGTATTCGTTGACCGTATCGTAGGCCGCGTTGTACTCGGGCGTGCCCACTGCGGCCGCACCCGGGAACTCCGCACAGATCGCGTTGTAGTCGGTCCAGTCGAGTATCTTGAGGCTGAGGGCGTTAGCGGGCGTCGCGCAGCCGTTTGCCCCGGGGGCGCCGAGCAGCGACCCGTAGATCGGGCTGTTCGAGCCGACGCCGTCGCTGCTGCGGTTCACGCCGCTATGCAGCTCGTAGGCGGCGGTGAGGTACAGCCCGCTCATCTCGAACTTCAGGTCGAAGCTGTAGCCGTAGTTGTAGCCACCATCATCGCAGTTGAGTGGCAGGTTGCCGCTCCCCGGGAGGTTGCCGCCGTAGCAGTCGGTGCCGCCGAGCGACACGATGTTGTTGTACGGGTCGGGATTCTGTCCGAACTGGTACGCCGCATCGAAGCTCACGCCAGCCCAGGTGGGCGAGTCGTACACCACCACGTGGTCGGCGCGCGTCCCGAACTCGATGCGGTTGTCGCCGCCGGTGTTGCCCATGATGACCGAGTAGTCACCGAGGCCGCCGGAGAACGGATTGAGGCGGTCGGTCGAGGTCTTGTAGGGCATGTACATGGTGCCGAACTTGAGCGTGCCAAGGCGCTTTTCTCTGAAGCCGACGTACGTGTCGCCGAGCCCGACCGCGCCCATCACGGTGTTCGACTGCTTGGTCCAGGTGTCCTGCAGTCCAGGAGCCGCCGCGATGTTGATTGCCGTCGACACCTGATAGAGGAAATCGACCGTCGTACCATCGATCTTGTGCGTGCCCCGGTAGCCGACGTTGGAGCCGTTGCTGGACATCATGGACATCCAGCCCACCCGCCCGTACGGGCTGGGTCCCCAGTTCGGTGTCATCTTCGGCGTAGTGCCCGCCGTACACGGCAGGGTGCCGCCCGGGCCGGTGCAGCTATAGGGAAACGCCAGCATGTCGCTCATGCCCTTGGTGGTCTCATCGATCGACATGTCGAGGGTTCCGAAGAAGCCCTTCAGGAGGTCATTGAATGCCTTGTCGGCCGTCTCGACCTTTTTTTGCGTAGCGCTCACCTGCTGTGCGGCGGTGCTGGCCTGCTGCTGCGTGGCCTGCACCTGCTGCTGAGTCTTTGCCTGGTCCTGCTGCATCTGCTTGAGCTGCTGATTGAGCTGGTCGATCTGCTGCTGCAGATCGCGCATGCGGTCCTGCATGCTCTGGTCCGTGGACTGCGCCACGCTTGCTGCCGGGTAACTGAACATGACCAGGATGGCCGCGAGCAACGCGACCAACGATCTAAGCACTCTGCTGCCACACATAAAAATCCCCCTTGCGAGTGATTGAACCGGGACCTGCGATCTCAAGACCCTACTCCAACATTGTTCGTAAAGCGCGCCTTGCTACACCGGCGATATCAGCCCGGCGCCGCGTGCCCAGCGATACTTCGCACCGAGCACCGCGACCGGTATCTCCGTAGAGTAAGCGTATGCGGGAATGCCATGCTGATAAAGGTATTCGGCCGCTTCCTCCACCTCGACGTCACCGGCGAGGGAGGCCACTACCGGCTTGACGATGCCCTCAGCGCGCATCTGCTGCACCACCTCCACCATCAGCCGCGCGAACACCATCGGCGGGGTGATGATGGTGTGCCAGTAGCCGAGGATGAGCGCGTGGATGCGCACATCCTGCAGGCCTAAGCGCACGGTGTTCTGATAGGTGGTGGGCGGCTCGCCGCCGGTGATGTCAATCGGGTTGCCGGCCGCTCCGAAGGGTGGAATGAACTTGCGGAAGGCGGCGTCCAGGTCCGGCGGCATCGCCATCAGCGACAACTGGTTGTCGACGCAGGCATCCGAGAGCAGCACGCCGGAGCCGCCCGCGCCGGTGATGATCACCACGTTGTTTCCTTTAGGCGTCGGCAGCACCGGAATGCCGCGGCCGAAGTCCAGCAGATCGCGCAGCGAGCGCGCGCGGATGACGCCGGCTTGCCGGAACACGTCCTCGTAGATCTTGTCGTTGCCGGCGAGCGCCCCGGTGTGCGAGCTCGCGGCGCGCGCTCCCATGCTGGTGCGTCCCGCCTTGAGCACCACCACCGGCTTCTTCCTCGAGACGCGCCTGGCGACCTCGGCGAAGGCCCGGCCGTCCTTCAGATCCTCGAGGTGCTGACAGATGATCTGCGTGTTGTCGTCCTGCTCGAAGAAGGTCAGCAGATCGTCCTCGTCGATGTCGCACTTGTTGCCGAGGCCGACGATCGCCGACACGCCCATCTTCGCCGAGCGCGAGTAGCCGACGATCGCCATGCCGATGCCGCCCGACTGCGAGGACAGCGCGGTGGTGCCCTTGACGTCGTAGGCCGTGCAGAAGGTCGCGCACAGGTTCTTCGGCGTGTAGTAGAAGCCGTAGATGTTCGGCCCCATGAGGCGGATGTCGTACTTGCGCGCCACCGCCACGAGCTCTTCCTGGCCGGCGACGTTGCCGGTCTCGGCGAAGCCCGACGGAATGAGCACCGCGCCCGGGATCTGCTTCTCCCCGACCTCGATGAGCGCCTGCGCCACGAACTTGGCGGGGATGGCGAATACCGCCACGTCGATGACGCCCGGCACGTCCTTGACGCTCTTATAGGCTTTCCTGCCCAGGATCTCCGCGGCGCTCGGGTGGATCGGGTAGATCGCCCCCTGGTAGCCGCCGTTGATCAGGTTCTTCATGATCGAGTTGCCGATCTTGCCGGCTTCCGCCGAGGCGCCGATCACGGCCACCGCGTCCGGTTTCATGATGCGGTTCATCTGCCGCACGATCACTTCCTGGCTCGGCCGGTAGCGCGCGGGCTGGGGCTTGAAATCGAGCACCACGCGCACGTCGGCGGCGGTTGCGCCCTCGGGGGTAGCGAACACCGGGTTCAGATCGAGCTCGGAGATTTCCGGGAAGTCGGCGACCAGCTGCGAGACGTTGACGATCATGGTGGCGAGCGCTTCGCGATCCACCGCAGGCGCGCCGCGCACGCCGCGCAGGATCTCCGCCGCGGCAATCCCGTCGAGCATCGACAGCGCCTCCTCACGCGTCGCCGGCGCGAGGCGGAAGGTGATGTCCTTCAACACCTCCACCAGGATCCCGCCGAGGCCGAACGCCACCAGCTTGCCGAAGGCCGGATCGGTCACCGCGCCGATGATCACCTCCTGGCCGCCGGTGAGCATCTGCTGCACCTGCACGCCCTCGAGGGTCGCGTCCGCCTTGTAACGACGCGCGTTGGCGAGGATCGTGTCGAAGGCCTGCTGCGCGGCTGGCGCGCTCTTCACCCCGACCACCACGCCGCCCGCTTCGGTCTTGTGCAGGATCTGCGGTGAGACGATCTTCATGACCACCGGGTAACCGAGGCGCGTCGCGATCTGCGCCGCCTCGGCGGCGCTGCCGGCGACGGCTTCCTGCGGGATGCGGATGCCGTAGGCCTCGCACAGCCGCTTGGCCTCGGGCGCGGTGAGCGCGCCGCGGGCCGCGGCTTTCGCCTCATCCAGGAGGCGCCGAACGGTAGTCTTGTCGTGTGCTGTCGTCACTCCCGACGTCCTTAGCTCAAGTCGCTTTCTCCGCGCGCAGCGCGGCGATCTCGGCTGCCGACAAACCGAGTTCGGCGAGCACCTCGGCGGTGTGCTCACCGAGCAGCGGCGAGCGCTTCACGTCGGTCGGGCTGTCGGACAGCTTGATAGGGTTGCCGACGGTGAGATACTGACCGCGCGTCGGATGGTCCACTTCCACCACCGTGCCGGTGGCGCGCAGCGACGGCTCGGCGATCAGCTCCTCCATCGACAGGATCGGGCCGCAGGGAATGTCGTGCTTGTTGAACTCCGCCATGGCTTCGAACTTCGAGCGCTGCATGGTCCACGCTTCCACCGTGGCGAACACCTGCTTCAGGCGCGGCAGCCGTGCACTGGGCGTGGCGTAGTCCGGATCGGTGATCCACTCCGGCTTGCCGATCACGCTGCAGATGTCCTTCCACACCGGGGCCTGGGCGATGAAATACAGGTAGGCGTTGGGGTCGCTCTGCCAGCCCTTGCACTTGATGATCCAGCCCGGCTGCCCGCCGCCTGAGGCATTGCCGGCGCGCGGTACCGAGCTGCCGAACTTGCCGTCCGGGTACTGCGGGTACTCCTGCATGACGCGGGTGCGGGCGAGGCGCTGCTGGTCGCGCAGCTTCACGCGGCACAGGTTCAGCACCCCGTCCTGCATGGCGGCGAGCACCCGCTGGCCGCGGCCGGTGGTGTTGCGCTGGTAGATCGCACAGACGATGCCGAGAGCTAAGTGCAGTCCCGTGCCGCTGTCGCCGATCTGCGCCCCGGTCACCAGCGGCGGGCCGTCGTCGAAGCCGGTGGTGGACGCGGCGCCGCCGGCGCACTGCGCGACGTTCTCGTAGACCTTGCAGTCCTCGTACGGCCCGGGTCCGAAGCCCTTGACCGAGGCGACGATCATGCGCGGATTCAACTGCTGGATGCGCTCCCAGGAGAAGCCCATGCGCTCGAGCACGCCGGGGGCGAAGTTCTCCACCAGCACGTCGCAGTGCTTCACCAGGCGCTCGAGCACCGCCTTGCCCTTGGAGTGCTTGGTGTCGAGCGTGATCGAGCGCTTGTTGTGGTTCAGCATCGTGAAGTACAGGCTGTCGACGTCGGGGATGTCGCGCAGCTGCTCGCGCGTGATGTCGCCCGTCCCCGGGCGCTCCACCTTGATGACGTCGGCCCCGAACCACGCGAGCAGCTGCGTGCAGGTGGGACCGGACTGCACATGCGTGAAGTCCAGTATGCGAACGCCCTCCAATGCCTTGCCCATGCGAGTCTCCGGCGTGCTGCTTACTTGTACATGGTCTGATTCTTGGTGCCGGGCGCGTATTCGCGCGGATCGACCCAGATGTTGATGACCGCCGAGCGTTTCAGGCGCGCCACCGATTCACGAGCGCGCTGCAGCGCCGGGGCGATCTGCGCCGCATCGCGCACCTCCTCGCCGTAGCCGCCGAGCATCTCGGCGAACTTGCCGAACGGCACATCCCCGAGCAGGTTGCCGACGTTGCCGCGCTCCTCGCCATACTTGGCGAGCTGCCCGTAACGGATCTGGTTCATCGCCGAGTTATTGCCGATCACCGCGATGTAGGGCACGCCGAAGCGGTTGGCCGTCTCCATGTCGAAGGCGGTCATGCCGAAGGAGCCGTCGCCGTAGTAGCACAGCACCTCCTTGGCGGGGTGCGCGAGGCCCGCGGCGATCGCGAAGCCGGTGCCCACCCCAAGCGAGCCGAGCGCGCCGGGATCCATCCATTGACCGGGGCGGCGCGGGCGCACCGCCTGGGCGGAGATGGTCACGACGTCGCCGCCGTCGCCGATGTAGATGGTGTTGTCGGCGAGGAACTCGTTCAGCTCCCAGGCGACGCGGTAGGGATGGATCGGCCGGTTGTTCGATTTGAACAGCGGCATGAGCTTCTCGGTAGCGGCACTTTCCGCCTCAGTGAGCTTCTTCATCCACTGCTGGCGCGCCTGGCGCTTGTCCTGCTTGAGCCGGCCGGTGGCCGCCTGCAGCACCGCGCCGAGGATCGCGCCCGGGTGGCCGACGATGCCGAAGTCGATGTCGCGGTTCTTACCGACGGTGCGGTAGTCCATGTCGATCTGCACCAGCTTCAGCTTGTTGCTGATGCGACGCCCGTAGCCCATACGAAAGTCGAACGGCGTGCCGACGATGACGATGACGTCGGCATCGGCGAAGGCATTGCCGCGGGTGCGGTCGAAGTGGTGCGGATCCCCGGGCGGCAGCAGGCCGCGGCTGCCGCCGTTGAAGTAGCCGGGAATGTCCAGCCCGCGCAGCAGCGCGATCGCCTCTTCGTGGCCGCGTGCCGCCCACACCTGCTGGCCGTAGAGAATCGCCGGCCGCTCCGCATTCACCAGCAGGTCGGCGAGACGCTCGATGTCGCGCACGTCCCCGAGCGAGCGCGTCGAGGCGCGATAGTGCCCGGGCTGCGGCACGACGGCCTTGGTTAGATCCACCTCGCGATCGAGCACGTCGCGCGGGATCTCGAGGTATACCGGGCCAGGGGCGCCGCTGAACGCCTCGCGCGCCGCCATCGACACCATGTCGGCGACCCGCTCGGTGGCCGGCACGGTGGCGGCGAACTTGGTGATCGGCGACATCATGTCGACGTGCGGCAGGTCCTGCAGCGAGCCCATCTTGTGCTGGCTGAGCGCGCCCTGGCCGCCGATGTGCAGCACCGGACTCTCGGAGCGAAACGCGGTGGCGATGCCGGTGACCGCGTTCGTGCAACCCGGACCCGCGGTGGTCACCACGCACCCGAGGCGGCCGGTCTGGCGCGCGTAGCCGTCGGCAGCGTGCGCGGCGACCTGCTCGTGGCGCACGTCGATGATGCGGATGCCCTCATCGATGCAGCCGTCGTAGATATCGATGATGTGCCCGCCGCACAGTGTGAAGATCGTGTCGACACCCTCGTTCTTCAGCGCCTTGGCGACCAGGTGCCCGCCCGAGACCACGCCGGCCTCGCGGCTCTTCCGCTGCAGTGTGTCCTCGGCGGTGGTCTTGGTTGGGGTGGGTACAGGATTTGCGGTTGCCATGGCTCCTCCAGCCTCCTTCAATCTGTTCTGCCCCCCGGCCACGCTGCGCAGCGTGGCCGGGGCACGTCCCTGCTCAATCGCTCCGGCCGCACCTACGCGGTCACCGCTTTGGCTGGCGCATCGGCCGGGGGACCCGCGGCGAAGTGCCGAGCCCGCATCGGCTTGAGCACGAACAGGGCCAGCAACGCCGCGACGATGTTGAATGTCACGAAGATGGTAAACATCGAGCCATAGCCGTGCGCCTTGCTCAGGGCCGCCATGATCGGTACCAGCAGTGCGCCGGTGCCTTTCGCCGTGTACAGCATGCCGGCATTGGCTGCCGCGAACTTCGAGCCGAAGGTATCTCCCTGGGTCGCAGGGAAGAGGCTGAAGATCTCGCCGTACACCCCGAAATACAGTGCGGTGACCAGCACGAAGCCCACTGGATTGCTCCCACCGATCTGATTCAGGGTGAACAATGCCGCGGCGCCTATGAGGAACGCGAGCGCCATGGTGTGCTCGCGGCCGATCCGGTCTGATAGCCAGCCAAAGAACGGCCGGCCGATGCCGTCAAAGATGCGGCTCAACGACACGGCGAAGACCCCCGCCGCAAGCGTGATTCCGAAAAGACTGACCGGGATCTTGTCGACCTTGAAATCGGCGGCCATTGGTTTCACGGCCGCCGTCATGGTGAGCCCGCCAGCGGCAATCAGCACGAACATCACATAGAGCACGTAGAACACCGGGCTGCGCAGCACCTGTTGAGGCGTGTAGCCGTAAGCCGTCGTGCTTGGTTTGACCGTGGCGGTCAGGATCTGTCGCGGCGGGGCCATCAGCGCCAGCCCCATGATGAATACGATGGCGCCCTGCAGAAGGCCGAAGACGAAGAATGCGTGTTGATAGCCATCGGAACTGATCATGTGCGAGATCGGTATGATGGTGAGCGCGGCGCCCGCACCGAAGCCAGCGGCGGTGAAGCCGGCGGCAAGCCCGCGGCGCCCGGGAAACCACTTGAGGGCGTTGCCGACGCAGGTGCCATAGACGCAGCCTGTGCCGACCCCGCCGACTGCCGCGGCAAAGTACAGAAGCGGCAGAGAGTCGGCGGAGGAGTTCAGAACCCACGCAATTGCCACCAGGACCCCGCCCGCGATCACCACTGGGCGCGGCCCGAAGCGATCGACCAGGTAGCCTTCCACAGGGACCAGCCAGGTCTCGATCAGCACGAACATGGTGAACGCCACCTGGATGGCGGCCTTGCCCCAGTGGTACTTGTCGTCGATCGGGTTGACGAACAGCGTCCAGCCGTACTGCAGATTCGCGACTGCCGCCATGCAGATGATGCCGAGCACCAGCTGGATCCATGGCCGCCCGAATAATGAACCACTCTCGGATTTCACATCGGTGATCATTTGCCGCTCCCCCTCAGTTGATACAGGCGTCAGAGACGAGGTCGGAAACACACGTATGACTTGTGAGCAAATGTGAAGTCAGCGCCGATGAGCGCGGTGGCGGGTGCTGCACCGGTATGCAGCCGGTGGAGGTCTTGCGTCCCATGGCACTCTCGGGCGCTGCCTTGTTGTTGTGCATAACCATGGCCGATAACAGCCACCGGCGACCATATGTGATATATCTTACAGTTGTCAATCCACTGACTTCTGCACCACGGTGGGATGACGGCCCGTCCGTTTGCACCGCAACAGGGCGGTACAGAACCCATCCACCACGATGGAGATCTTAGCGCGATCGGTAAAATTTAGTATCTGATATATCGATGCACATCCTGATGCAGTAAGGAACAATGCCGCAGCGGGCCCGCGCGGACGGGCTCTGGTCCAAGGTATATTTCACGAGCATGCGCAAAGAGCGTGAGCGCCAGCCAAGGCATGCCCGCCCTGCGGAACGCGAGGGTCGTGCAGGCCATGGGGAGTTAATGAACGCGATCATCAAGCCCGGAGCCGGCGGCAGCGCCGGACAGCTGGCGCTCGCGCCGCTGAACGCAATGAGCCTGCGCGACCAGGCTTACGCGCTGCTCAAAGAGGCGATCACCGGCGCGGACATCTACGGCGAGCGGCCGGCGCTGCGGCTCGATGAGCGCGAGCTGACGCAGGCGCTGGGCGTGAGCCGCACGCCGGTGCGCGAGGCGCTGTCGATTCTCGAGCAGGAAGGTTTCGTGCGCACGCTACCGCGCCGCGGCATCTTCATCGTGCGCAAGTCCAAGCGCGAGATCATCGAGATGATCCAGATGTGGGCGGCGCTCGAGAGCATGTCGGCACGCCTCGCGACGCTGCATGCGCCGGACGCGGAGATCGGCAAGCTGCGCCACCTGTTCGACGAATTCCAGAACTCCCCGCCCGCGGAGCACATCGGCGAGTATTCCGACGCCAACATCGCCTTTCACCAGATGATCATCCGCCTCGGTGGCTCGCAGCTGATCGCCGATGCGACCAGGAACCTGTTCATCCACGTGCGCGCCATCCGCAAGGCGACGATTTCCCAGGACGGCCGGGCCGCCCGCTCGATCATCGATCACCTGAAGATCATCGAAGCCCTCGAGCGGCGCGATACCGAGCTCGCCGAGCGCCTCACCCGGCAGCACACGCTCGATCTCGCCGCGCACGTCGAGCGCTA
This sequence comes from Steroidobacteraceae bacterium, assembly GCA_035482695.1. Taxonomy (GTDB): domain Bacteria; phylum Pseudomonadota; class Gammaproteobacteria; order Steroidobacterales; family Steroidobacteraceae; genus 13-2-20CM-66-19. Next base: position 15,192 of record DATHQM010000016.1, read on the forward strand.
CTGCGACTTTCTCGACTGAGGTTGCCGCGCGCGCGGGCGGCCGGCCGCGGCGCGCGGCGCCGCGCGGTTCGGCCCGGTGGCGTACAGCTCGAAGCGCACCAGCCGCTCGATGAGCGGCGCACCTTCGTTCACCAGGAACTCCTTGAAGGCGAGCGCCACCGGTGGCAGCCGCTTGCTGCGGTTGTGCACCAGGTACCAGTTGAGCATGGCGGGAAATCCCTGCACGTCGAGCACCACCAGGTTGCCGGCGAGCAGGTCGAGCCCGATGGTGTGCGCCGACAGGAACGCGATACCCATGCCGGCGACCACCGCCTGCTTGATGGTCTCGGTGCTGTGGATCTGCATGGCGATGTCGAGGCGCGAGAACTGCCGGCCGAACACCTCGCGCATCGAGTTCCAGGTGTCTGAGCCCTGCTCGCGCTGCACGAAGCGCTCGCGGTTGAGCGCCGTCCGCGGGATCTGGCGCGCGCCGGCAAGCGGATGGTCGGGCGGCGCGACGATCACATAGGGATGGGGTGCGAACGCCACCGCGACGATGTCGAGCTCGGCCGGCGGACGCACCATCACCGCCAGGTCGGTGAGATTGTCGGCCAGCTGGCGCAGCAGGCCCTCGCGGTTGTGCACGGTGAGATTGAAGCTCACCCCGGGGTGCGAGGCGCCGAACGCCGCCAGCACGCGCGGAAAGAAATAGTCGCCGGCACTGATGACGGCCACGTCGAGCCGCCCGCCGGTGACGCCCTTGAGCTGCGCCAGCGCGCTCTCGGTGTCCTTCAGGCGCTGCGCGACCGCGTTGGCGCATTGCAGGATCTCGCGGCCGGCCGGGGTGAGGTACATGCGCCGCCCGATGCGCTCGAACAGCGGCAGCCCGGCGACGCCCGCGACCTGCTTGAGCTGGGTGGACACGGCCGGCTGGGACATGTGCAGCTCGGCGGCGGCGTGCGAGAAGTTCATGTGGCGGGCCGCGGCGGCAAACACCCGCAACTGACGCAGTGTCACGTGCTTCATCACCGCACCATACGCCTTTCCTGGTATTCTGAAAATCATATAGTCACGATAGAAAGCTTTAAGTTTTGCTTGGGGTAGACCCGGCGTAAGCTCCGCTGGCGAATCGCACCTGGAGTGCAGCAATGGCGCAGACGAACAGCCCCCACCGCGCGACGGACCCCCTGGCCGCCGAGCTCGATGCCTACAACCGGGCATTCTCCGAGCTGGAGCTGCCGTGGCGCTGGGACGCGGAGACCTTCCGCCAGCTGCTGGCGATGGCGGGCGCCGCCCAGGAGGATTGCGTCGGCGCCTACATCGAGCGCCACCAGCCACACCTGCTGCGCGTCTATGAGAAGTCGTTCCTGCGCGACCTGGTGCGCAACGCCCGCGATCGCTGCCGCCAGGAAGCGGCGGGCTGAAGGTTCCACCCGCTGAGGCGCCGGTCCCTCGGTGCCGCCGGTGCGCTCACCGCGGCGCGGGCGGTAGCGGAGTGCGTGCGCCGACGTAGTGGGTGACGCGCGGCGGCTCGCGCAGCATGTGCGTCACCTCATCCTGCACGATGCTGTCGGCGCGCGTCACGCGCCGATGCTGGCGCAGATGCTCGAGCCAGGAATCGACCAGGAAGGTCTCGAGTATCCGCTCGGGGTGCTCGGTGTCCTGGAACACGTCCCAGGCGTACGCGCCATCGCGCCGCCGCCCGTGGCCGATCCGCTCGAGCGCCTCGAGGAGCGCCGCGCGATGCTCGGCGTCGACCTGGTATTCGACCGTGACCAGCACCGGGCCTGCGTCCTGATCGAGCTCGCCCGCGAGCACCGGCTCGGGCCAGTGCATGGAGGGCGTCAGGTCCGCGGCAGGTCCGGAGCGCAGCTTCCAGTGCCGGGTGAGGAGTAGCGCCAGCACCGCGCCGGCGGCGGCGAGATAGTGTGCCGCGGCCACGCCGTCGCGCTGCGCGACCCATCCCCACAGCAGACTCCCGGCGCTCATCGTGCCGAAGAACACCGACACGTATGCCGCCAGCCCGCGGCCGCGCACCCAGTCGGGCAGCGCGACCTGTGCCGAGACGTTGAGGCTGGCGAGCACGATGATCCAGGAGACACCCGCCAGCAGGCAGGCGAGCGTCGCGAGCGCCGCATCGTGCGCCAGTGCGAACAGCAGCAGCGCGGCGGCGTTGCCCGCCTCGCCGAACACCACCACAGAGTCGACACCGGATCGCCGCCGCATTCGCGGCAGGAGGAACGCCCCGGCGACGGCGCCGGCGCCGATGGCGCCGAGCAGCAGCCCGTAGAGTGTCGGACCCCCGTGCAGCTGGCCGCGCGCCAGCACCGGCAGCAGCGCCCAGTAGGCGCTCGCGAACAGGAAGAAGCCCACGGCGCGCGCCAGCGTCGCGCGCAGCGGGCGGCTGTTGCGCACGAAGCGCACACCGGCGTGCATGGCGTTCAGGAAACGCTCCGGCGGCAACGCGCGCGCGGGCTTCTGTGGCGGCCGCCACCACAGAATGACGCCGATCACGCCGGCGTTGCTGACGGCATCGAGCCAGAACGGCGTGGCGATTCCGCTGCTGAGGATGAGAACTCCGCACAGTGCCGGTCCGATGACGCGGCTGATGTTGACGCCCACGCTGTTGGTGGCCACCGCCGAGGGCAGCGCGCTCTGCGGCACCAGCTGCGGCACGATCGCCTGCCACGCGGGCGTCTCCAGCGCGCCCAGCACGCTCACCAGGAAGGTGAACGCCAGCAGCAGCGCCGGTGTGGCTGCGTGCAGCGTCACCAGCAGCGCGAACACCGCCGAGAACACGCTGGTGAGTATCTCCAGCGCGAGGATCAGGCGGCGCTTGTCGAGGATGTCGGCCAGCGCGCCGGCCGGCAGCGCGAACAGGAAAAGAGGCAGGCTGGTGGCCACCTGCACCAGCGACACCACCAGCGGGCTGGGATCGAGGCTGGTCATCAGCCAGCCGGAGGCGGCGTTGTACATCCACGAGCCGACGTTGGAGACCACGGTCGCGATCCACAGGAAGCGGAATACCCGGTAGTGCAGCGCGCTCGCGGCCGCGGTCGGCTGCTCCACGGCACGGCTGCTCACGACGCGGCGCTCCGCGTGGCCATCAGCTACAGCAGCTCGACCCGTCCGCCCTTCAAGTAGTACATCGAGCCGACGATCCTGATCTTGCCGTCCTGTTCGAGCCCGGCGAGCACGCTGCTCTGCACGCGGATCTGCTCGATCGTGCGGCGCACGTTGGTGCCGGCGACGGCGTCGACGAAGGCGGCGTTCTTGCTGCTGCGCTCGCCGCTGTAGGCGGTGGCGCCGACCGCCGGCTTGATCCGCGCCAGCAGCTCCGTGAGGTGGCCGAGCTGCACCCCGTCGATCGCACCCTTGATCGCGCCGCAGGCGGTGTGCCCCATGATGAGGATGAGTTTCGCGCCGGAGGCCGCGCAGGCGAACTCGAGGCTGCCGAGCAGGTCGTCGTTGGCGATGTTGCCGGCAACACGCGCATTGAAGGTATCGCCGATGCCGGTGTCGAGGATGATCTCCGCCGGTGCGCGCGAATCGATGCAGCTCAGGATGGCCGCGGCCGGGTACTGCCCGGCGATGGTGGCGCGTTTCTGCGCCAGGTAATCGTGCTCTTTCATCCGGCCGGTGCGAAAGCGCTCGTTGCCCGCCTGCAGCATCGCCAGCACCTGGTCCGGGGTCATTCCGTCGCGCTCCTCCTTGGTCAGCGCCGCCGCATAGGCAACGCGCACCGCGCCCGGGAGCGCGAGATTGCCGGCCGCGCCGGCGACACCGAGGCCGGCGAGCGAGCGCAGCAGCGCGCGACGGCTGGTCGCGGGCGCGGCGGGCAGGTCGGGCGTTTCACAGCGCGGGTCGGATTGCATGCAGCACTCCCTTCGAAGGCTTCAGACACGTGAACGCTCATATCATGGCAGCGGCGGCCTCCGCGAGCACCGATTCCTCGTCGGTCGACACCACGCACACCCTGACCGTCGAGCGCGCACTGTGGATGTGCACATCCCCGCCGTGTGCGGCGCCGTTCAGTGTCGCATCGAGCTCGATGCCGGCCCAGGCGAGTCCGTCCAGGGCTTGGGCGCGCACCTCGGGGACGTGCTCGCCGACCCCGCCGCCGAACACGATGCCGTCGCAGCCCCCGAGCACTGCCAGATACGCGCCGACGTACTTGCGAATGCGGTAGCAGTAGAGCTCCACCGCGAAGCGTGCCTGCGCCGAGCCTTCCGCGAGCAGCTGCGCCGGATTCTCCAGGCTCGCGGACAGGCCGGCGAGCCCGCCGCGCGAGTTGAGCAGCTCGATCACCTTCTCACCCGGCAGCTGCAGCCGCTGCTCGAGGTACGGAACCACCGCCGCATCGACATCGCCCGAGCGCGTCGCCATGACGAGGCCCTCGAGCGGTGAGAATCCCATGGAGGTATCGAGCGGCCGGCCCGCAGCGCTTGCGGTCATCGAGCAGCCGCCGCCGAGCTGCAGCGTGATGAGGCGTCCGCCGCCCGGCAGCTGCGGATGCAGCCGGCACCACGCGCGCCACATCGCCTCGTGCGCCAGCCCATGAAATCCGTAGCGGCGCACGCCGGCATCGACGCCGATATCGGCCGCCAGCGCATATTCGGCGGCGCGGCGCGGCAGCCCCGCGAACCACGCGGTGTCGAACACCGCCGCCTGCGGCACCGCGCTCCAGGTCTCGAGCGCCGCTGTGATCCAGCGCAGCGCCGCGGGGTTGTGCAGCGGCGCGAGCGGCGCCAGCTGCTCGATGGTGGCGAGCACGGTGGCGTCGATGCGCGCCGGTTGAGTGAAGTGCGTCCCGCCGTGCACGACGCGATGTGCGATCGCCTGCGGCGGGGCGGAGAGTCGCGCAGCGAGCGCGCCGAGCAGCTGGCGCGGATCAAGGTTCGCGCCGTCGTGCTGCTCGCGGTCCAGCTGGCGCAGCGCGCGATGCTCAGCAACCTCGAAGAGCGCAAGCTTGACGGAAGTGCTGCCGCTGTTGATCGTGAGGAGCGTCATGGTGGACACGTGCCTGTAGCGTCGTGAGGCTACGCTGCAGCCGATCCGCTGGCGAGTCTGGACAGGAGCGCCCGGCCTCTTTATTAGTGCCCGGGCTCTTTATAAGGAGTGTGCAATGGACGGTCCCCTGACTGCCGAGATGCTGCGACGCATGGACGCGTACTGGCGCGCCGCCAATTATCTGGCGGTCGGCCAGATCTATCTCTACGCCAACCCGCTGTTGCGCGAGCCGCTGCAGGCATCCCACATCAAGCCGCGCCTGCTGGGTCACTGGGGCACAACGCCCGGACAGAACTTCATCTACGTGCACCTGAACCGCATCATCAGCGAGCACGATCTCGACATGATCTACGTGTGCGGGCCCGGGCACGGCGGGCCGGCAGTGGTAGCCAACACCTACCTCGAGGGGACCTACAGCGAGGTCTACCCCGAGATCAGCCAGGACGAAGAGGGTATGTGCCGCCTGTTCCGGCAGTTCTCCTTTCCCGGCGGCATCCCGAGTCACGCCGCCCCCGAGACGCCCGGCTCCATTCACGAGGGCGGCGAGCTCGGCTACTCGCTCAGTCACTCCTACGGCGCAGCCTTCGACAATCCGAACCTCCTGGTCGCCTGCGTCATCGGCGACGGCGAGGCCGAGACCGGTCCGCTCGCCACCGGCTGGCACGGTAACAAGTTCCTGAACCCGGTGAGCGACGGCGCGGTGCTGCCGATCCTGCACCTGAACGGCTACAAGATCGCCAACCCCACGCTGTCGGCGCGCGTGGCGCACGAGGAGCTGCAGCAGCTGCTGTACGGTTACGGCTACCAGCCTTACTTTGTCGCCGGGGATGAGCCGGCGCCGATGCACCAGCTGATGGCCGCGACGCTCGATCGGGTCGTCGCCGACATCAGCAGGATCCAGCTCGAGGCACGCGCGCACGGCTTCACCGCGCGGCCGCGGTGGCCGATGGTGGTGCTGTGCACGCCCAAGGGCTGGACCGGACCGAAGGTCGTGGACGGGCTTAAGGTCGAGGGGACGTTCCGCGCCCATCAGGTGCCGTTGGCCGGGGTGCGCAGCAATCCGGCGCATCTGCGCCAGCTCGAGGAATGGATGCGCAGCTACCGCGCGGGCGAGCTGTTCGATGCCGGCGGGAAGCTGCGCGCGGAGCTCGCGCAGCTTGCGCCGCGCGGGGCACGACGCATGGGGGCCAACCCGCGGGCGAACGGCGGCCTGCTGCTGCACGACCTGCGCATGCCGGAGTTTCGCGAGTATGCCGTCGCGGTCCCGTCCCCGGGAGCGGTCGACGCCGGCGATACCACCGTGCTCGGCAAGTTCCTGCGCGACGTGATTCGTCTCAACGTAAGTCCGCGCACGTTCCGGCTGTTCGGGCCCGACGAGACCGACTCCAACCGCCTCAGCGCGGTGTTCGAGGTGACCGAGCGGCAATGGACCGCCGAGCGGATCGCCGGTGACGATCACCTGGCCCCCGAGGGCAGCGTCATGGAAGTGCTTAGCGAGCACCAATGCCAGGGCTGGCTCGAGGGTTACCTGCTCACCGGGCGGCACGGGCTGTTCAACTCCTACGAGGCGTTCATCCACATCATCGACTCGATGTTCAACCAGCACGCCAAGTGGCTGAAGGTGACGCGCCAGATCCCCTGGCGGCGCCCCATTGCCTCACTCAACTACCTGTTGAGCTCGCACGTGTGGCGGCAGGATCACAACGGCTTCACCCACCAGGATCCCGGCTTCATCGATCACGTGGTGAACAAGAAGGCCGACGTGATCCGCGTGTACCTGCCGCCCGATGCCAACTGCCTGCTGTCCGTTGCCGACCATTGCCTGCGCAGCCGTCACTATGTGAACGTGATCGTTGCCGGCAAGCACCCCGCGCCGCAGTGGCTCGACATGGAGGATGCGGTCAGGCATTGCACGGCCGGCATCGGCATCTGGGAGTGGGCCAGCACTGACCGTGGGCAGGAGCCGGACCTGGTCATGGCCTGCTGCGGCGACGTGCCGACACTCGAGACGCTGGCGGCGGTGAAGCTGCTGCGCGGCTTCTTCCCGGCGCTGAAGATCCGCGTGGTGAACGTCGTTGATCTGATGAAGCTGCAACCCCCGAGCGAGCATCCCCACGGCCTGCCGGACGCGGACTTCGACGAGCTGTTCACGCGCAACCGGCCGGTCATCTTCGCCTTTCACGGCTATCCCTGGCTCATCCACCGCCTCACCTACCGCCGCACCAACCACGACAATCTGCACGTGCGCGGCTACAAGGAGGAGGGCACGATCACCACGCCCTTCGACATGACGGTGCTGAACGACCTCGATCGCTTCCACCTCGCCGGGGATGCGATCGAGCGGCTGCCGCAGCTCGCCGCAACGTCCGCCTACGTCCTCCAGGGGCTGCGCGACAAGCTCATCGAGCACCACGAGTACATCGTCCGCCACGGCGAGGACATGCCGGAAATTCGCACCTGGCGCTGGGATGCCTGACAATGACGCACCCCGCGAGGGATGCCTGACAATGATGCACCCCGCGAGGCTCGCGCTGCCGCTCAAGGCTACGGTCTGCAGTCATCGATGGACAAGCGCTCCTCACTGCTACGCGATCTGGCGCACGAGCTGCGCGATGCGTTAAGCCCCATCAGGTCGGCCACCGACCTGATGCGGCTGCGCGAGTTCGACGCGGATATCAGCCGCATGATGGTGGAGCGCATCGAGCGCGGTCTCGAGGGGGCGCTCGCGGCGATCGACGCGTTCGTCGTCGCGGAGGGCTACAACAGCGACGGCGCAACGATCGCCAGCGCCGCGGCCCCGCTCGCCGAGCTGCTGCAACTGACGCAGCGCGCCGTGACGCCGGCATTGCGCGAGCGCTGCCGCTTCGATGACCGCGGGGCGCAGGTCCTGGTGCGCGCCGACGTCGACCGCTCGGTGCAGGTACTCACGGCGATGCTGGAGCACGCCGCGGTGGTATCAGCAGGTTCGGCGCCGATCGAAGTGCAGGCGCGCGGCGAGGGTGCGCCGCCCGAGCTGCGCGTCATCTTCGTGGCCGAGCTGAGCGGCAGCGAGGCGAGCTGGTTCGCCGATTACCGCGCGCGCGGCGGCGGCAGCCGCATGGCGCTGCGCACCGCGCGACGCATCATGACGCTGCAGGGCGGGGATCTCGTCCTCGAGCGCGCAGCGGCGCCCGGGCAGTGGCAGCTGGTGGCGCGTTTTGCGGCTGCCGGCGGTGCAGCCGCGCAGCGCCACGCAGCAGCGCCAGCGCAGGTCGCGTCCGCCGCTGCGCCGCGCGCGCCCGCAGTTGCACCGCGGGTCCCTGCGGACGCGCCGCGCGCGCCCGCAGGCGACGGCGGCGCCGGCGCGCACGTCGTCATCGTGGACGACAACGCCGACGTGCGTCGCGCCTATCGCGAGGGTCTCGGCATTCTCGGCTACCGCGTCACCGAAGCCGCCGATGCGCAAGCCGCGCTGCGTGCGACCGCGGACGCCGCCCCGGCGGTCGTGCTGATCGACATTCACTTGCCGGGAATGAACGGCTACCAGCTCGCCCAGGCGCTGAAAGCCCGGGCTGGAGGCGACGCACTGCGCCTGGTCATGCTCAGCGGCATGACGCTCGATGACACGACGCGGCGGGTGTCGCAGGGCGCAGGCTTCGACCAGTGCTTCGACAAGGCCCAGGGACCGAAGGCGCTGCACGCGCTGCTGCGCGAGCCGCATTAAGGTCGCCTACGGATGCAGGTCGCGCCGGCGGCCGCCGAGAGCGGCCGCGACGCTCGCCATGAAGGCGCCGACCAGCATCGACAACGCGGTAAGAATCGCGCCGATCGCGGCGTCCCGGCGCGCCGCATCGCCGCTGCCGCTACCGCTACTGCTCTCGTCCAGGGCACGCGCGTAGCCGCGCGTGCCGCGCGCGCGCGGCCACGCGCCGCGCTCGACGAGCGGCGGGCCATCGGGCAGCACCAGGGTACCCGGACCTTCCTCGGCTGGTGGTGTCACGGCGGGCTCTGCCGCGAGCCCTTCTGCCACGGTGAACCGCGGATAAGCCGTATCCGCGAAATCCTGGGTGTCCACCACCCGCGCCTGGGTGTCCACCACCCGCGCCGGTGCGTCGCGGGCGCTGCTGTCGGCCACCGGCAGGCGCAGGCCCGGGAGCGATGCGGCCGTCGACGCCAGGCCCGAAGCCATGAGGATCGTCGCCATGCACCAGGTGATGAAGCCATGGGCCGTGTCGCGGAAGAACACCTCGTGGGTGTGCGTTCCCACCCAACGGGTGCGCAGCCTGCCGGTGATATATCCGCCCAGGCAGGCGGAGACCCACTGTGTGACGATCAGCGCCACTCCTGCCGTCACGGTGAGCGACGGCGGCGGCGCGCCGCGCGCCGCCGCCCGGAACATCACCGCGAGGTCCAGGCCCGCCGCGAGCGCGAACAGCAGCAGCGAGGTGGCGGCCGCCACGGCGGTCCCGGCGAGGATCGCGCCCCACGAGACGGCCGAGACGGCACCGTTCGCAACCACCGGGGCCGCCGGGGTCGCGGTATACGCTGGAAGCGTCACGTTATCCACGATGGTGCACCGCCTCGGCCGCGCCTGGCGCTCAATGGTGCGAGCACAGCGCCAGCAGCAGGATCACGGGGATAGGCACCCCGAGCAGCCATAACAGAATTCCTCGGCCCATGGTGCGTTCCTCCCTAAGTGCTGTTGGTTGACAGCGTGTTGAGTCAACATAGAGCCTGCGGTGGCGGGTGTGCCAGCGGGTGCGCCCCGCAAAGGACGGTAAGTGGGTTCCTACTCGTGGCTCCGACAGCTGCGCCGCGCGCCGCCAAGCCCGCGATGCAGCGCAGCATGTCGGGAGAATCCGACACGCGATTCAGACAATCCGTCCTTCGAGTACTGGCAAGCTCGTGCACCCGGCGGTGATGCCGCTGCCGGGACGAGAAGAAAGCGTCCAGGTGGGTACATGCGCCTCAATGTGCGGCAGCCGGCCATGATCGCCGCGCTGCTGCTGTCCTCGATCGCCCCCGTGGCGCGTGCCGCCGCGGACGTCCCGACCACCGCGACCCCCCCGACGACCGCGAGCCCCGCGACGACCCCGACCGCTCCGACCACCCCGACTGCTCCGAGCGCTCCGACCGTTCGGCCCCCGGCGCCGGCGGCCACGGCTGCCGCGCCGCCGGCGCGCCCGGCAGAGGCGCCCGCCCAGGTGCCCGCCTTCGGCTTCGCCAATGTGCGACAGCTGGCGCAACAGCGCGCCGCCCACGAGTATCATCCGGTGTCCGACGCGCTACCCGCATCGATTGCGAACCTGAGCTACGACCAGTACCGCGACATCCGCTTCCGGCCGGCGAGCGCGCTGTGGCATGGCGAGGCGCTGTTCGAGGTGCAGTTCTTTCACCGCGGCTACAGCAACAAGGAGCACATCAACATCTTCGAGGTTGGGCCTGCAGGGGAAACGCCCGTGGCCTACGATCCGCGCTTCTTCACCTTCGGGCGGCTGCTGAAGATCCCGCGGGCACCTGCGAGCCTCGGCTACGCGGGGTTTCGCGTGCACTACCCGCTGCAGACACCGCGCTACAAGGACGAGCTGGTGGCCTTTCTCGGTGCCTCGTACTTTCGCGTGCTGGCGCGCAACCAGTCCTACGGCGCCTCGGCGCGCGGACTGGCGATCGACACCGCGGAGCCGGGCAGCGAGGAGTTCCCCACGTTCACCGATTTCTGGCTGGTGCGCCCGCAGCCGAACGATCGCACGCTCACCGTCTACGCGCTGCTCGACAGCAAGAGCGTCGCCGGCGCCTACCAGTTCGAAATCCGGCCCGGCGACGTCACCCAGGTCGAGGTGCACTGCGAGCTGTTCGCGCGCCGCGCGATCGCCAAGCTCGGCGTGGCGCCGCTCACCTCCATGTTCCTGACCAGCATCGACGGCGGGCGGCGCTTCGACGACTACCGCCCGCAGGTTCACGACAGCGACGGTCTCATGGCCGAGACCGGTCACGGGCAGTGGCTGTGGCGGCCGCTCGGCAATCCACGTGAGCTGCGCGTGAACCGCTTCGTCGACGAGGGCCCGCACGGCTTCGGCCTGGTACAGCGCGATCGCTCCTTCGCCGACTACCAGGACGTCGAGTCGCACTACGAGTCGCGCCCGGGTTACTGGGTGCAGCCGCTCGGCAGCTGGGGCAAGGGCGGCGTCGAGCTGGTGGAGATCCCGAGCGACGAGGAGATCCATGACAACATCGTCGCCTACTGGGTGCCGGCGGTGAGCGTCGCCCCCGGCAAGCCGCTCACCTTCGCCTACCTGCTGTCGGCGTTCGGCGAGTCGTCGCGCTGGCCGCCCGGGGGACGAGTGGTCGCGACCCGCAGCGGCAGCCCGGTGATGGGCGACAACCGCGGTCATTTCGCCCCAGGGGCGCGCCGCATGCTGATCGATTTCGCCGGCGGCGACCTCGATGGCCTGCGTGCCGAGCAACCGGTCAAGGCACAGGTGAGCGCCGACAACGGCGTGGTCCAGGCGCTGACCGTCGAGCGCCTGCCGGCCACCGGCGCCTGGCGGGTGACCTTCGTCGTGGCGCCGAAGGCGAGGCGACCGGTCGATCTGCGTTGTTTCCTCACGCTCTACGGTGAGGTGCTCACCGAAACCTGGGTCTACCAATGGACGAGCTGACCGGCCCGCTGCACACGGTGCGTCCGTCCCCGTGGCGGGGGCGCGTGCGCCGCACGCTGTTTTTCGGCCTCACGCTGCTGACGGCGCTCGGCGCGAGCTCACTGCTGCTCGACGTGCTGGTGGCGAACGGGCTCTCCGCCATCGAGCTTCTCGGTCTGCTGCTGTTCTTCGGGCTGTTCACCTGGATCGCCGGCGCGCTGTGGACCGCGATCGCCGGCTTTGCCGTGCGGCTCGCCGGGCACGACGCGGGCGGCATCGACCTACGCGAGGTTGCCGGGCGCGCGCTGCAGACGCGCACGGCGCTGGCGATGCCGGTCTACAACGAGGATCCGCAGCGCGTTGCGGCGGGGCTGGAAGCGATCTGGACCTCGCTCGCCGCGCAGCCCGAGCAGGCCGCCTTCGACCTGTTCATCCTCTCCGACACCAGCGACGCCGACATCGCCGCCGCCGAGGAGGCGATGTGGCAGGGGTTCGTCAGCGCTCACGACGCGGCCGGCCGGGTGTTCTATCGCCGCCGGCTCGACCGCAGCGAGCGCAAGGCCGGCAACATTGCCGAGTTCGTGCGCCGCTGGGGCGCGCAGTACGAGTGCATGCTCGTGCTGGATGCCGACAGCGTCATGAGTGGCACGGCGCTGGTGACGCTCGCGCGGCTGATGGAGGCGCACCCCGAGATCGGCATCCTGCAGTCGCTGCCGCTGCCGGTCGGGCGTGAGACGCTGTTTGCGCGCCTGATCCAGTTCGGCGCGCGCCTGCAGAGCCCGATGCTCTCGAGCGGACTGGCCTGGTGGCAGCTCGGCGAGAGCAACTACTGGGGTCACAACGCCATCATCCGGCTGCGCCCGTTCGCGCGCGCCTGCGTGCTGCCGCGGCTGTCCGGACGGCCGCCGCTCGGCGGGGAGATACTCAGCCACGATTTCGTCGAGGCCGCGTTCATGCGCCGCGCCGGTTACGAGGTGCGCCAGGTGCCCGAGCTCGAGGGCAGCTGGGAGGAGGTACCGGCGAACGTCATCGACTACGCCGCGCGTGACCGGCGCTGGACGCAGGGCAATCTGCAGCACACGCGCGTACTGGCCTTCCCCCGACTGCACCCGTTGAGCCGCATTCACTTCCTGACGGGCATCGTCTCCTACGTGAGCTCGCCCATGTGGCTGGCGCTGCTGCTGATCAGCTCGCTGCTGAGCGCGATCGAGGCGGGCCGGCAGGTGCAGTACTTCCTGCCGGGACTGCGCAGCCTGCCGCACTGGCCGCAGTTTCGCAGCGGCGAGATCGACGCGCTGCTCGTCCTGACCGTTGTGGTGCTGCTGCTGCCGAAGGCTCTCGGTGCGCTGCTGGCGCTGCGCGACCGCGCGGTGCTGCGGCAATACGGCGGCGCGGCGCGCCTGGGCGCAGGCCTGCTCATCGAGCAGCTGTTCAGCATGCTGCTGGCGCCCTCGATGATGCTGTTTCATTCGGCGTTCGTCGTGCAGACCCTGTGCGGGCGCTCCGTGTCGTGGAACGCCCAGGAACGCTCCGATCGCGGCGTGACGCTGCGCGAGGCGTGGCGACGCCAGTGGTGGCACGTGCTGGTCGGCGTCGTCTGGGGCGCGCTCATGTGGGCTCTCGCGCCGCAGTTCTTCTGGTGGCTGACGCCGGTGCTGCTCGGCCTGATCTCGAGCGTCTGGCTCACCGCCTGGACCAGCCGCACCAGCGCCGGGCGCTTGCTGCGGCGGGGCAGGCTGCTGCTGACGCCGGAGGAGAGCGCACCACCCACCGAGCTGCTGACCCTGCAGCGCCTGGCGCCCGCGGCCACGCCGCCACCGCCTTTGCAGCGTCCGCCGCGGCCCGGACCCGGTGCCGGACTGCGCCCGGTATACCAGGCGCCGCGGCGCAAATCGGGTTGAGAGTTCTCACCGACATTCCATTCCCCTTAAGGAGAGTGATCATGAGATTCAAGCTGGGATGCTGTACCGCGGCGCTGCTGCTGTTAGCCACGGTGGCCGTGGCCGCCACCTACGAGGAGACCATCTCGCTGTTCAAGAATGCCGGCCAGAGCGCGGCCTTCTTCCATACCTGCTACGGCTACGCGGTGTTTCCCACCATCGGCAAGGGCGGATTGGTGGTCGGCGGCGGGTACGGCAAAGGCCGCGTGTACGTGCACGGCCGCTATGTCGGCGACACCTCGCTCACGCAGGTGAGCGTCGGCTGGCAGGTCGGCGGCCAGGCGTACAGCCAGATCATCTTTTTCGAGAACAAGGCCATCTTCGACGAATTCGCCCAGGGCGACTTCGAGTTCGGTGCCGATGCCGACGCGGTCGCCATCACCGCGGCGGCCGGCGCCTCGGCGAGCACCGCCGGGGCGAGCGCCGGCGCCAGCGGCGGCATGAAGGACGCGGTCACCGCGGGCCGCTACTACAAGGGCATGGCGGTGTTCACCATCGTGAAGGGTGGCGCGATGGCCCAGGCGGCGCTCGCCGGCCAGAAGTTCAGCTACACCCCAAAGGCCGCAAGCTGACACGCGGCGCCGCATGCGCGGTATCGGTGTTGCACCGCACGCGCGCACTGTAGCCAGATTCCTACAGGCGTTTGAGTGTTCCAACACTGCCCGCCGAGCGCGCGAGTCTCCACAGTGTGCGCAGTGCGCATAAGCGCACGGATGCCGCTCACCGAGGACGCCATGCTTCACTACGCCGTCGTATTTTTCATAATCGCGATCATCGCCGCGATCTTAGGGTTCGGCGGCCTCGCCGCCGGCGCCGCCGGGATCGCCAAGATCCTGTTCGTCGTGTTCCTCATCGGCGCGATCGTCAGCTTCTTCGCCGGGCGATCGCGCGCTTAGAGGGCTCCGCCATGAGCACACCCTTGAACGACCAGTGGCAACTGGATAGGGCGCAGCCGGGACAGCTCCCGATGCGCTCGGCAGCACAGGAGAAGGCAGCCGCTGCAGCGGCGTGGGCCGCCTCGGGACAGCCGGAGCGGCGCAAGCAGCCGCGTTTGGCCGGTGCAGGCGCGCGCGGTATCCGCCGGCACCGCTGGATCGATCGGGACACCTGAAGAGCGTGGTTACCCGCCGCCGGCCCGTGCGTTCGCGCGGGCCGTGCGGCGCGCCGGTAACGCGACGAGCCTGAAGATCAGCGGATTCGCGACGATCGACAGGATCGCGCCCGCGACGATGTAGCTCTGTGCCTCGGGCGGCAGCAACCCGAGCGCCATCCCCATCACCGCGAGAATGAAGGAAAACTCGCCGATCTGCGCGAGCCCGGCGGCGACGGTAAGCGCCGTGTCCAGCGGCCGCCGCAGCAACAGCACGATGGCGAGCGCCGCCACCGACTTACCGACGATGACGATGGCGAGCACCACGAGCACCTCGCGGGGATGCTGCAGCAGCACCAGCGGATCGAACAGCATGCCGACCGCGACGAAGAACAGCGCCGCGAACACGTCCTGCAACGGCTGCAGGTCGCGCGCCGCCTGCTCGCTGGCCGGTGAGCCGTTGATCACCATGCCGGCGAAGAACGCGCCGAGCGCCACCGAGACGTCGAACAGCTTCGCTGCGCCGTAGGCGACCCCGAGCGCGAGCGCGATGGCCGCGAGCGTGAACAGCTCGCGCGAGCCGCTGCGCGCGACGCGCGCCAGGATCCAGGGGAACACCCGTGCACCGACGATCAGCATCGACGCCACGAACAGCACGACCTTGCCGAGCGTCACGCCGAGCAGCAGCCACAAGTTGTCGGACGGCGCACCGAGATCGGCCGGCACTGCGCCGCCCAGCACGCCGGCCAGCGGCGGCAGCAGCACCAGCGCGAGCACGGTCACCAGGTCCTCGACCACCAGCCAGCCGACCGCGAGGCGGCCGTTCGCGCTGTCGAGCGCCTGCTGCGCCTCGAGCGCCCGCAGCAGTACCACCGTGCTCGCCACCGAGAGCGCCAGTCCGAACACCAGGCCCGCACCGGCCGGCCAGCCCCAGGCGTGCGCGGCGAGCGCGCCGAGCGCGGTGGCCACGACGATCTGCACCAGTGCGCCCGGCAGCGCCACCGCCTTCACCGCCAGCAGATCGCGCAGCGAGAAGTGCGTGCCGACACCGAACATCAGCAGCATGACGCCGATCTCGGCGAGTTGCGGCGCGAGGTGCGTGTCGGCCACCCAGCCGGGCGTGTGCGGACCGAGCGCGACGCCTGCGAGCAGGTAGCCCACCAGCGGCGACAGGCGCAGCCGCGCCGCCAGCCAGCCGAGCGCGAACGCGAGCGCCAGGGCCATCGCGAGTGTCGCGATCAGGCTTTCCTCGTGCGTCATGCCGCACCGGCCCCGCGCACGGCATCGCGGCTGCTGGCCGCCGCGGGGCCTTGGTAACATGCCGCGTGCGGATCAGCGCGCGGGGAGAAAGTGATGAACGAGCAGGCGGCGACGCTCAACCACGCCAGGGACACGCTCATCGACCTGGCGATCCGCTTCGGACCGCGGCTGCTGACCGCGCTCCTCATCCTCGGGGTCGGCGTGGCGGCGAGCCGCTGGGTGAGCCGCGCTCTGGCGCACGCACTCAGCCACCGCGAGCTCGAGCCGCCGATCCGGCTGCTGCTGGCGCGCGTCACGGCGGGCGCCTGCATGGTGCTGTTCGTGATCCTGTCGCTGCAGAACCTGGGCGTGGAGCTGCTGCCGCTGATCGCCGGGCTGGGCGTGGTGGGAGCCGGGCTGGCGCTGGCGACCCAGGGCGTGCTCGGCAACGTGGTGGCGGGGCTGTCCATCATCTTCGCCAAGCCCTTTCGCGTCGGAGAATACATCGCCATCGCCGGCGTCGAGGGCATGGTGCAGGGCATTAGCCTCTTCAGCACGACGCTCGTACACGTGGACCACTCGCGCGTGGTCGTGCCCAACCGCAAGATCGTCGGCGAAATTCTCCATAACTACGGGCGCATACGCCAGCTCGACGTCAGTGTCGGTGTCGCCTACGACACCGACCTGCCACGGGCACTCGCCCTCATCGAGGAAGTACTGCGGGCCAACGCGCGCATCCTCACGGAGCCTGCGGCGGTGGTGCAGCCCGTGCAGCTCGGGGATTCATCCGTCGGCATCGCGGTGCGGCCGTGGGTGCTGGTCGAGGACC
>DATHQM010000017.1:0-43659 GCA_035482695.1 Steroidobacteraceae bacterium
TTCCGCGTGCTGCGCCTGCAGGGCTTTCATCAGCCGCTCGCGCCGCTCGGCCTCCTCGCGATCGATCTGCTCCTGGGTGCGTATCTCGATCTTGGTCAGCGTGGACACGCTGTCGAACTTCACCCGATCGAGCATGGCCGAGAACAGCTCGAAGGCCTCGCGCTTGAATTCGAAGCGGTAGTCCTTCTGCGCGTAACCACGCAGATGAATACCCTGCTTCAGGTACTCCATCGCCGCCAGGTGTTCGCGCCAGTGCTGATCGAGCGTACGCAGCACCACATCGCGCTCGATGTGGCGCATGATCGGCGCGCCGTAGCGTTCGACTTTCTGCTGGTAGGTGTCGCGCACGATCTGCTGGATGCGGGCGCGCAGCGGCGCCTCCTCGAGCTCCGGTTCAGCCGCAAGCCAGGCGCGAGGCTCGATGCCAAGATTCAGGTCGCGGCGCAGCGCTTCCTGCAGGCCCTCGAGATTCCAGTCCTCCGGCACGCTGTTGGGCACCACGAACTGATCGATCAGGCTCGCGGTCGCATCCTCGAACATCTCACCCACCGCGGAACTCATGTCCGCGGTGCCGAGGATCTCGGTGCGCTGCTGATAGATCACCTTGCGCTGATCGTTGGCGACATCGTCGAACAGCAGCAGTTGCTTGCGGATATCGAAGTTGTGCGACTCGACCTTGCGCTGTGCCTTCTCGATCTGGCGCGTGAGCATGCCGCTCTCGATCACCTCGCCTTCCTTCATGCCGGCCATCTTCAGCAGCCGCTGCGTGCGCAGCGGATCGCCGAAGATGCGCATCAGGTTGTCCTCCATCGACAGGTAGAAGCGGCTCGAGCCCGGATCGCCCTGGCGGCCCGAGCGTCCGCGCAGCTGGTTGTCGATGCGGCGCGACTCGTGCCGCTCGGTGCCGACGATGTGCAGGCCGCCGGCGTCGACCACCTTGTCGTGCCGCAGCTGCCATTGCGCGCGCAGCTGCTCGCGGGTCGCATCATCGAGCTGCCCGGCGGCGGCCAGCTCGGCCTCCAGGTTGCCGCCGAGCACGATGTCGGTGCCGCGGCCGGCCATGTTGGTGGCGATGGTCACCCCGCCCGGCCTCCCGGCCTGCGCGACGATGTGCGCCTCGCGCTCGTGCTGCTTGGCGTTCAGCACCTCGTGGGGCACGCCCTCCTTGTGCAGCAGCCCGGACAGGTACTCGGAAGTCTCGATGGAGGTGGTGCCCACCAGCACCGGCTGCTGGCGCGTCACGCAGTCGCGGATGTCCTCGATGATCGCCTTGAACTTGTCGCTCTGCGTCAGGTACACGAAATCGGAATTGTCCTTGCGGACCATCGGGCGGTGGGTGGGGATCACCACCACCTCGAGCCCGTAGATCTGCATGAACTCCGGCGCCTCCGTGTCCGCCGTGCCGGTCATGCCGGAGAGCTTCTTGTAGAGGCGGAAGTAGTTCTGGAACGTGATCGAGGCGACCGTCTGGTTCTCCTCGCGCACGCGCACGCCCTCCTTGGCCTCGATCGCCTGGTGCAGCCCGTCCGACCAGCGCCGGCCGGGCATGGTGCGGCCGGTGAACTCGTCGACGATGATCACCTCGCCGTCACGCACGATGTACTCGACGTCGCGCTTGTAGAGCGCGTGCGCACGCAGCGCGGCGTTCAGGTGATGCATCAGGCGGATGTTGGTCGAGTCGTACAGGCTCTCGCCTTCCTTGAGCAGTCCCGACTGCAGCATGAGCTGCTCGACGTGCTCGTGGCCGGTCTCGGTGATGTGCACCTGCTTGGTCTTCTCCTCCACGGAGAAATCCCCGGGTCCGTCCTCCTGCTTCTGCCGCGTGAGCCGCGGCACCAGCTCGTTGATGCGCAGGTACAGCTCGGTGCTCTCCTCGGCGGGACCGGAGATGATGAGCGGCGTACGCGCCTCGTCGATGAGGATCGAGTCGACCTCGTCGACCACCGCGAAGCTCAGGCCGCGCTGCACGCGATCCTCCAGCCGGTAGGCGAGATTGTCGCGCAGGTAGTCGAAGCCGAATTCGTTGTTGGTGCCGTAGGTGATGTCGCAGGCGTAGGCGGCGCGCTTTTCCGGCGGGCTCTGGGCGTTCTTGATCACCCCGACGGTGAGCCCGAGGAAGCGGTAAACCGGGCCCATCCAGTCTGCGTCGCGCTGCGCCAGGTATTCGTTGACGGTGACGATGTGTACGCCCTCGCCGGCGAGCGCGTTGAGGTAGGCCGGCAGCGTCGCCACCAGCGTCTTGCCCTCGCCGGTACGCATCTCGGCGATCATGCCCCTGTGCAGCGTCATGCCGCCGATCAGCTGTACGTCGAAATGGCGCATCTTCAGCGTGCGGCTGGCGGCCTCGCGCACCACCGCGAAGGCTTCCGGCAGCAGCTCATCGAGCGTCGCCCCGTCCTTCAGGCGCTGACGGAACTCCGCGCTCTTCGCCCGCAGGGCCTCATCGCCGAGCTGCTTCGTCTGGGCCTCGAGCGCGCTGGCGGCGCGCACCTGGCGGCCGTAGCCCCGCACGATGCGCTCGTTGCGGCTGCCGAAAACACGGGTAAGAAGCTGGCGCAAGATGAAGGCTCGCTAGGTAAGGCAAAAACGGCTTTGGCCGTAGGCACTTAGCGTACCCCACAGGCCCGAAGAGGCGGCGTATTGTACGCAATTTGACGCCCCGAGCGCCCAATTGGTTCGGCCGCGGGGAATTCAAGTCTCGGCGTACATGGCATCCCCCCACTCCGAGAGACATGCCACGGCCATCCTCGCCGCGATGCTGCTCGCGGAAGGCTACTGGTGCGTGCTGAACCTGGTGGCGCATCCGGCGCACTTCATCGCCTTTCTCGGTTTCGCCGCCGGTCGCGCCGGCACAGCGCAGGGTTGGGTCTTGGGCGTCGCGGTCGCGGCGCTCTACGTGTGGCGCAGCGCACGACTGCCCTCGGTGCGGGAGCACCTGTGGCGTCCGTCTGCGCTCAAGGCGCTCGCCCTCGTCATGGCGCTCGCCGCGGCGATCCTCGAGGAAGCCTTCGCCCGGTGTGGGGCCTGTTCGGTCGCAGCATCGGCGCTGCCTGGGGAGCGATGGTGAGCACCACCGTGCTCGGGGCGGCGCTCGCGGTGGTGTACGTGGTTTCCGCACGCAGTCTCGCCCCGTGCATCGTCAGCCATTTCCTGGTCACCGGCCTGATCGAGCCGGGACTGGTGCTCGCGGCCGTGCGTGGTGAGATGTCGCGCCGACGCGCGACGCGGCGGATCGCCGCGGGCGCGCTTCAGCGGCCGATGAAGGAGAGCGGGTCGACCTGACGACCGTTGCGCAGCACTTCGAAGTGCACGTGCGGGCCAGTGGAGTGGCCGGTGGAGCCCATGAGGGCCACCGTGTCGCCGCGCTTGACGGTATCGCCCACGCTGACCAGCGTGCGCTCGTTGTGCGCGTAGCGCGTGATGAAGCCATCGCCGTGATTGATCTCGATCAGCTTGCCGTAGCCGGCGCGCTCGCCCGCCCAGGTCACGACGCCGGCGGCGACCGCCATCACCTTCGATCCGGCAGCGCCCGCGAAGTCGACGCCCTTGTGAAATTCCTCGCGCCCGTCGAAGGGGTCGGCGCGCTCGCCGAAGTAGGAAGAGATGAAGCCCGCGGCCACCGGGCGCCCTTCCGGATGGATCTCCGCCTTCAGCTCGCGCGCCAGGATCACGTTCTCGAGCGCGGCGAGCTGTGATTCGCGCTGCTCCACCCCCTGCTCGAGCCGCCCCAGCATGGCGGACAGGTCGGGGATCTGCGCGCTCTCGCCCTCGCCGTCGGTCTCCGGGCCGCCGCGCGGCGGATCGCGATCGAAGTCGAACTCGCGGCTGTCGATGTCGGCCATCTCGGTGAGGCGCTTGCCGAGGGCGTCGAGCCGGACCACGTGGGCGTTCATCTCACCCAGGCGCATGGCCATGGCGTCGACGCGCAGCTGCAGCTGCTGGCGCATATCTGCGATCTGCTGTTTCTGCTGCACGAGGACCTGACCGAAGCGGTCGGTGTCGCTGAGTACCAGGCGCTGGTGGTTCTCGCGCCCGATCTGCAGGCCGACCGCGAAGGCACTGCCGAGGACGGCGAGCACTACCGCGGCGAGAACGCCGAGCGTCAGCGGGCGCGCGAGGTCGAAGCGCCGCGCCCGTCCCTCGCGTCTCGAAAGAAAGATGATGTTCATACGTCAAGCTCCGGTCTGCAGCATTGCGCCGTCGACGGGTGACCGGAACCCCTCGCACGGGCCAAGCTCGGGCGTGCATCGCCCTGTTTTTGCACAAAATCCCCCCACAACGCTGGCAACCCCGCTGTCATGGCTCCTCGCTTTAGACCGGTGGCTTTGCGTCCCCGCCTTTCGACGGGTTTGCCGCAGCAGCTTTGAGGCAATATGCACAAGAAGATGGGTCGAAACAAGCGTGGCAAATCCCTGTTGAGGACTGCGGCAACAGTGCGCGCTCCGCGGGTTCATTCTGTTAAGGACCTGCTGGCCGCCGGCCTGCCGAGTTTGACGCACGTCACACATCAGGCCGCCCGGCAGGACTTCTGGAGCGGCTGGCTGCAGGCGCATCTGCCCGCACCCCTCACCGCGCGGATATCGGGCGTGGCGCAGCGTGGCGGCAGGTTGGTGGTGTTCGCCGAGAGCGCGGCGTGGTCGGCGCGGCTGCGCTTTGCGCTGCTGGAGCTCGAGAGCGAGATCCGCGCCGCAGACCCGCAAGTCACGGACATCGCCTCACGCGTGCGACCGCGCGCGTGAGTGCGCTGCGGGCGGCCGCGGCCCGCTGCGGTTGTCAACGCCGCGCGCCGCTCACAGGCCGCGGCGTGCGGCGGCCTCAGCCTCCCGGCGGATGCAGCGCCGGCGCTTCGATGTAGGAAATGGGCGCGTCGGTGTAGCGCTCGAACACCACTTCCTCCCAGGTAGAGGCGTCGGCCAGCAGCGTGCGCAGCAGCTTGTTGTTGAGTGCGTGTCCGGACTTGTAGCCGCTGAACTCCCCGATCAGGCTGTGTCCGAGCAGGTACAGGTCGCCGATGGCGTCGAGGATCTTGTGCTTGACGAACTCGTCCTCGTAGCGCAGCCCGTCCTCGTTCAGCACGCGGAAGTCATCGAGCACGATGGCGTTGTCGAGGCTGCCGCCGAGCGCCAGATTGCGCGCGCGCATCTTCTCCAGGTCGCGCATGAAGCCGAAGGTGCGTGCGCGGCTCACCTCCTTGAGGAACGAGGTGGTGGAGAAGTCCATCGAGGCGCGCTGCGAACGGCGTTTGAAGATCGGGTGATTGAATTCAATCTCGAAGTTCACCTTGAAGCCATCGAACGGATCGAACTGCGCCCACTTGTCCCCGTCCTCCACCCGCAGCCGCTTCTTCACGCGGATGAAGCGCTTAGGTCGGTGCTGCTCCTCGATGCCGGCCGACTGCAGCAGAAAGACGAACGGACCCGCGCTGCCGTCCATGATCGGCACCTCGGCGGCGGACACTTCCACGATGGCGTTGTCTATTCCCAGCCCCGCGAAAGCCGACAGCAGGTGCTCGACCGTCGAGACGCGCGACTCGCCCTTGCCGAGCGTGGTGCCGAGCGTGGTGTCGCCGACGTTCTCCGCCTGGGCGCGTATATCCACCGGGTTCGCCAGGTCGGTGCGGCGGAACACGATGCCGGTGTCGGCCTCGGCCGGCCGCAGCGTCATCAGCACCTTCTTGCCCGTGTGCAGTCCGACGCCGGTGGCGCGAATCGAATTTTTGAGCGTCCGTTGTCCGACCATTACTGACTTTTCAACGCCCCGACCGCAGTGCGGATGACAGGCGCAGCAAACGTGCCCCGGGCAGGGTGGCTAAGCACACGTCCCTGCCGGGGCGCTTTGACGTAAGGCGCGTTACCGTATCACATCAATCGGCCTGCCGTCGCAGGAACGCCGGGATATCCAGCAGCTCCTCCGGGTCGGCTTCCGCTCGCAGTCCGTCGCCAACGGCCCGCTGCCGCTGGACGGTGGGCTTGTCGAGTGCCGCGTAGTCGCTGGTCGAAAGCGGTTGGCGCCGCACCACGCGCATCGCCGGCTCCCCGCGCGGGTCGCGTTCACGTCCGGCGGCCGGCTCGCGCTCCCGTGCCGGGAGCGAAGCACGCCCTGCAGCAGCGGGCCTGCCGAGCCCGGTCGCCACCACCGTGACACGCACCTGGTTGGACAACTCCGGGTCGATGACAGTGCCGACCACCACCGTGGCATCGTCGGAGGCGAACTGTTTGACGATCTGGCCCACCTCCTGGAACTCGCCGATCGACAGGTCCATCCCCGCGGTGACGTTCACCAGGATGCCGTGCGCGCCGGCCAGATTGATCTCCTCGAGCAGCGGCGAGGACACCGCAGCCTCGGCCGCGGCACGCGCGCGCCCCTCGCCGCTCGCCGCGCCCGATCCCATCATGGCCATGCCGGTCTCCGCCATCACGGTGCGTACGTCCGCGAAGTCGACGTTGATGAGCCCGGGTCGGGTGATCAGCTCGGCGATGCCCTGGACCGCGCCCTGCAACACCTGGTTGGCGGCCTTGAATGCATCGAGCAGCGTGGTCTGCGGACCCAACACCGTCAACAGCTTCTGGTTAGGAATTGTAATGAGCGAATCGCAGTACTTGCCGAGCTCGGCAATACCGTGATCCGCCACGTGACCGCGCTTGTTACCCTCCATCTCGAACGGCTTGGTCACCACCGCCACGGTGAGAATACCGAGCTCGCGGGCCACCTGCGCCACCACCGGCGCCGCCCCGGTGCCGGTGCCGCCGCCCATGCCGGCGGTGATGAACAGCATGTCGCAGCCCTCGACGAGCTCGACGATGCGGTCACGGTCCTCCATCGCCGCCTGGCGGCCGATCTCCGGGTCGGCGCCGGCACCGAGTCCCTTGGTGATGTTGCAGCCGATCTGCAGCGCCGTCTTGACCTTGGCATGTTTCAGCGCCTGCGAATCGGTGTTGACGCACATGAACTCCACTCCGTCGATTCCGGACGAGACCATGTGCGCGACGGCGTTGCCGCCGCCGCCGCCCACGCCGATCACCTTGATGACGGCGCTCTGGCTGTACGCGTCCATCAGTTCAAACATGTTGTCGCTCCTTACGCAAATACAAACGGTTGGTTGAGTCGCTCTTCTCGCTCTGTCAGCTTCAAAAGTTCCCCTGGAACCAGGAACGCATGCGGTCGAGCACCGACTTGGCGGTTCCCCGGGAGCCCGCGCGGTGCGCGGGCAAGGCGTTGTCACGGGCGTAGAGCAACAGCCCCACGCCGGTGGAATAGATTGGATTGCGCACCACGTCCGACAGCCCCTGCACGCTCTGCGGCACGCCGAGCCGCACCGGCACGTGGAACACTTCCTCGGCCAGCTCGATCGCGCCCTCCATCTTGGCGCTGCCGCCGGTGAGCACGATTCCCGCGGCGACCACTTCCTCGAAGCCGCTGCGGCGCAGCTCCTCGCGCACCAGGCCGAACAGCTCCTCGTAGCGCGGCTCGACGATCTCGGCGAGCGTCTGGCGGGCGAGCCGTCGCGCCGGACGCTCGCCGACGCTCGGTACCTCGATGCTCTCGTCGGGGTTGGCGAGCTGCGACAGCGCGCAGGCATAGCGGATCTTGATGTCCTCGGCGTACTGCGTCGGGGTGCGCATCGACACGGCGATGTCGTTGGTCACCTGGTCGCCGGCGATGGGGATCACGGCGGTGTGACGGATGGCGCCGTTGGCGAACACCGCAAGATCGGTGGTGCCGCCGCCGATGTCGACCAGACACACCCCGAGCTCCTTCTCGTCCTCGGTGAGCACCGCGAAGCTGGAGGCGAGCTGCTCGAGCACCACGTCGTCTACGGTGAGACCGCAGCGCTGGATGCACTTCTCGATGTTCTGCGCCGCGGAATCCGCGCCGGTCACGATGTGCACCTTGGCCTCGAGCCGCACGCCCGACATGCCGATGGGGTCGCGGATGCCCTCCTGGCCGTCGACGATGAACTCCTGCGGCAGCACGTGCAGGATCTTCTGGTCGGCGGGGATGGCGACCGCCTTGGCGGCGTCGATCACGTGCTCGACGTCGCCGTGGCTCACCTCCTTGTCGCGCACACCCACCACGCCGTGGGAGTTGAGGCTGCGCACGTGGCTGCCGGCGATGCCGGCAAACACCGAGTGGATCTCGCACCCGGCCATGAGCTCGGCCTCCTCCACCGCGCGCTGGATCGACTGGACGGTGGACTCGATGTTCACCACCACGCCCTTCTTCAGCCCGCGCGAGGGTTGCGAGCCGAGGCCCAGCAGCTCGATCGCGCCGTCGGCGCCCACTTCACCCACCAGCGCCACGACTTTGGAGGTGCCGATGTCGAGTCCGACGATCAGGTTGCGTTCGCTACGCTTGAGCATCGTGGCCGCCGTCGTGGGTACTGTTATGGCCGGCGCCGCCGCGCCAGCCGATGGCGAAACCGTTGGTGTAGCGCATGTCCACGTAGGTGATGTCCTCAGCGCGCTGCGTGACGAGCTTCAGCGCGGTGTTCATGAACTTCTCGAAGCGCTCGTCGACCTGCCGCCTTCCCAGGCGCACCGTGATGCCGTTGGCGAGATCGAACTCCCAGGCGCCGCGGGCGTCGAGCCGCATCGCCGTGAGGCGCATGCCCGCCTGCATGAGCCGTCCCGCGGCGGCGAGATAGCGCTGCGCCACCAGCGATTCCTTGCCGTCCGGACCCGACAGCTGCGCCAGCTCCGGCGGCACGTGCCGCTCGTCGGTGGCGAACAGCTCGCCGCGCGTGTTGAGCAGCCCGCGCTCGCCCCAGCGCGCCGCCGCGCTCTGCTCGATCACCAGCACCGTGAGCCCGCGCGGCCAGGCGCGCTGCACGCTCACCGCATCCACCCACGGCAGGGTGTGGATACGGGCGCGCACCGCCGCGAGGTCCACCGACAGCAGCCCCTTGCCGCGCACCTGCGCCCTGACCGCGCGCTCGACGTCGCCGGCCGCGACGCGCTGGAAGCGCCCTTCGACCGCGATCGACTCGATCGGCTGATTGAGCGCCCAGGCGAGCGCGGCCGTGCCGCCGCCGGCGAGCAGCAGCGTCGCGGTAACCACCCCGAGCGCGCGCCAGCGGATCACCGGCAGGCGCCAGCGCCTGGCGGCTTGCGGTTTGCGGCGGTTTTTCGCTCGACCCAGCATGTTTGGTCCCTTACCCCTGCGCCGGCGCGGCCGGCGGCGGCAGCGCGCGCCGCGTGAAGCTCGTCTCGAGCACGCGCCAGGCGAGCTCCGCGAAATCCACACCGACGGCGCGCGCCGCCATCGGCACCAGGCTGTGGCTGGTCATGCCGGGCACCGTGTTGATTTCCAGCAGCAGCGGCCGGGCTGCAGCATCCATCATGAAGTCCGCCCGTCCCCATCCCGAGGCGCCGGCGGCCGCGAAGGCCGCGAGCGCGAGGCTCTGCAAGTGCGCCTCGCTGGCGGCGCCCAAGCCTGCGGGGCAGAAGTAACGCGTGTCGTCACGGAAGTATTTCGCCTCGTAGTCGTAGAAGGTGCGCGGCGTCTCGATGCGGATCGAGGGGAGCGCGGCTTCCTGCAGAATGGCGACGGTGTATTCCGGGCCCGCCAGCCAGGCTTCGGCAAACACCAGCGACTCGAGCTGCGCTGCCGCGGCGAACGCCGCCGGCAGGTCGGCGGCGCGCTCCACCTTCGTCATGCCGACGCTCGACCCCTGGGTCGCGGGCTTGACGATCAGCGGCAGCTTCAGGCGCTCGAGCGCGAGCTCGAAGTCCGCCTCCCCGCGCAGCACCACGAAGTCGGCGGTGGGCACGCCCGCGGCGAGCGCCAGGCGCTTGCTGCGCAGCTTGTCCATGCCGATGGCCGAACCCATCACGCCGCTGCCGGTGTAGGGAACGCCGAGATACTCGAGCGCCCCCTGCAGCGTGCCGTCCTCCCCGCCCGGACCGTGCAGCGCGATCCACACGCGCGTGAAGCGCTGCTCGATGAGCTGCGACAGCGGCTGGTCGCGCGGGTCGAAGGGGTGCGCGTCGACGCCGCGCAGGCGCAGCGCGTCGAGCACCGCGCGGCCCGTCAGCAGCGAGATCTCGCGCTCGCTCGAGTCCCCGCCGAACAGCACCGCGACACGCCCGAAGGCGGCCGGTGCGCTCACGCGCTCGAGCCAGCGCGGGTCGTAGCTCAGGCGCACGGCTTGGACACTCCCACGATGCGCACCTCGGGGTGCAGATCGATGCCATGCACGCGCGCGACCGTGTCGTGCACGTGCGTGATGAGGCGCTCCAGGTCCTGCGCGCTCGCCTCGCCGTGGTTGATGATGAAGTTGGCGTGCTTTTCCGAGACCGACGCACCGCCGATGCGGAACCCCTTGAGCCCGCACGCCTCGATGAGGCGCGCGGCGTGG
The DNA here is from genome assembly GCA_035482695.1 of Steroidobacteraceae bacterium. GTDB lineage: Bacteria > Pseudomonadota > Gammaproteobacteria > Steroidobacterales > Steroidobacteraceae > 13-2-20CM-66-19. The sequence goes on from DATHQM010000017.1 coordinate 10,358, forward strand.
TCCCCGGGCGGGTTGGTGAACACCGAGCCGCAGCTCCACTCCCCGATCGGCTGTGTCTCGCGGCGCCGCTCGAGGAGCGCGCGCACCTCGCCGGCGTGGGCGCCGGGGCGATGCTCGAAGGTGAGCTCCGCGCCGACGAACCACTCCTCGGCCGCCGGACCTTGCACCTGGCGGTAGCCGATGCGGTATTCCTGCGGCAGCCGCCGGCGCGTGCTGCCGCCACGGTCGATGGTCTCGACGCTGCGCACCTGCCGCCAGGTCTCCCCGCCGAAGGCCCCGGCATTCATGGCGAGCGCGCCGCCGAGCGTGCCCGGGATGCCGGCGAAGAATTCCGCCGGTCCCAGCCCCCAGCCGGTGCACTCGCGCGCGATGCGCGCGCAGGCGGTACCGGCCCCGGCGCGCACGCTGGTCGCGTCGCTGCGCTCGAGCGCATCGAGCGTGCCGTGAGTGCTGATGACGATGCCCGGCACTCCGCCGTCGCGTACCAGCAGGTTGCTGCCGAGGCCGATCCAGTGAATGGCAACGCCTGCAGGCGCGGCACGCAGGAACGCGGACAGCTCGGCCACGTCGCGCGGGTTGAAGAACACCTCGGCCGGGCCGCCGACGTGCCAGGAGGTGTGCCGGCTCAAGGGCTCGTCGCGGCGCACGCGCGCGCTGAACTCGGGGGCGAGGGCGAGGCTCATGGGGTCCCCGCGGGCAGCAGCTCGCCGAGCTCTCGCGGCAGCTGGTGCGCGATCGCGCTGATGTTGCCGGCACCCATGGCGACCACCACGTCGTCGCCGCGGATCACGTCACGCAGCGCCTGCGCGAGCTCCTCGACCCGCGCCACGAACACCGGCTCGAGCTGCCCGCGGCCGCGCACCGCGCGGCAGATGGCGCGCCCGTCGGCGCCCGCGATCGGCGGCTCGCCGGCGGCGTAGACCTCGGTGACGAGCAGCACGTCGGCCGCTGACAGCGCAGTGGCGAAGTCATCGATCAGATCGCGGGTGCGGGTGAAGCGGTGCGGCTGGAAGGCGAGCAGCACGCGCCGTCCGGCGTATCCCTGGCGCACCGCCTCAAGCGTCGCCGCGATCTCGGTGGGGTGATGGCCGTAGTCGTCGATGATGGTGATGCGGCCGACGGCGGTCGGCACATCACCGATGTGCTGCAGGCGCCGGTCGACGCCCTGGAAGGTGGCGAGCGCGCGCTGGATCGCCGCGTCCTCGACGCGCAACTCGCTGGCGACCGCGATGGCAGCCAGCGCGTTGCGCACGTTGTGCAGGCCGGGCAGGTTCAGGCTCACCGCCAGCGGCGCCGCCGCGGCCCGCGTCACCTCGAAGCGGGTCTGCACGCCGGCGGGGCGCACCTTGACCGCGCGCATGTCGGCGCCGGCATCCAGCCCGTAAGTGAAGGTCGGGCGGCCGACCTCCTGCAGCAGGCTGCGCAGGTGCGCATCGTCGGCGCACAGCACCGCGAGCCCGTAGAACGGCAGGTTGTGCAGGAAGTCGAGGAAGCTCTGCTTGAGGAGACCGAAGTCGCCGCCGTGCGTCGCCAGGTGGTCGTTGTCGATGTTGGTGACGACCGCGATCACCGGCTGCAGGTGCGTGAAGGAGGCATCGCTCTCGTCGGCCTCGGCGACCAGGTAGCGCCCCGCGCCGAGGCGGGCGTTGCTGGCGGTGCTCTTCAGGCGGCCGCCGATCACGTAGGTGGGATCCTCGCCGCCTTCCGAGAGGATGCTGGCGAGCAGACTCGTGGTGGTGGTCTTGCCGTGGGTGCCCGCGACGGCGATCGAGTAGCGGAAGCGCATCAGCTCGCCCAGCATCTCGGCGCGCGCCACCAGCGGGATGCGCGCGGCGAGGGCGGCGGTGAGCTCGGGGTTGTCGCGCGGCACGGCCCCGGAGGTCACGACCACGTCGGCGCCGGCGATGTTCGCGGCCGCGTGGCCGATGCTGATGCGTGCGCCGAGTCCGGCGAGCCACTCGGTGACCGGGCCGGCGCGAAGGTCCGAGCCCTGCACGCTGTAGCCGAGGTTCAGCAGCACCGCCGCGATGCCGCTCATGCCGCTACCGCCGATGCCGACGAAGTGGATGGTGTTGATGCGGCGCATGCGATCGCGCCGCTCGGGCGCGATGCGCCGCTCGACGCGCGCGGCTTGCGGGAGCTGCTGCCGCTCGCCGCTCATGCGGCACCGCGCGCCAGCGCGAGGCAGGAGGCGGCGAGCTCGTCCGCGGCGCGCGGCTTGGCGAGCAGCCGCGCGCGCTCGGCCATGGCGAGCAGCTTGCCGCGCCCGGCGCATAGGCGCTGCAGCTCGCTCGCGAGTCGCTCCTCGGTGAGCTCGCGGTCGGGGATCAGCACCGCGGCGCCCTCGCGCACCAGGTACTGCGCGTTGTAGGCCTGGTGATCGTCGACCGCGCCGGGAAAGGGCACGAGGATCGCGGCCACGCCCACCGCGGCGAGCTCCGAGACGGTGAGCGCACCGGCACGGCAGATCACCAGGTCCGCCCAGCCGTACGCCTCGCTCATGTCTTCGATGAACGGCCGCACGTCGGCGCGCACGCCCGCCTGCGCATAGCTGGCGCGCCCGGCGTCGATCCAGCGCTCGCCCGACTGGTGGCGCACGTCGAAGGCGAGCCAGGCGGACAGGCGCTTCAGCGCAAACGGCACGACGGCGTTCAGGCGCGCCGCGCCCTGGCTGCCGCCGATCACCAGGATGCGCACCGGGCCGACGCGCCCGGCAAAACGCACCGACGGCGGCGGCAGCGCGCTGATGTCGCGGCGCACCGGGTTGCCGATGACCCTGGCGTGCACGTCGCGGCCGAAGCTGCCGGGAAACGCCTCCAGCACCTGCCGTGCGAGGTGCGCCAGCAGGCGGTTGGTGAAGCCGGCGATCGCGTTCTGCTCGTGTATTACGAGCGGGTGGCGGGTGAGCCACGCCGCGACCCCGCCCGGCCCGGTGACGAAACCGCCCAGCCCCACTACCACGAGGGGCTGGTGGCGGCGCATCACGGCGAGCGCCTGCAGCAGCGCGCGGCTGAGGCGAAACGGCGCCGCCAGCCAGGTCATGAGGCCCTTGCCGCGCAGCCCGCCGACCGACAGCTGCTCGATGGGAATGCCCTCGGCCGGAACGACGCGCGCTTCCAGGCCGCGCGCCGTACCGAGCCAGACCACTTCCAGCGACTGCTCGCGCAGCAGCCGCGCGAGCGCCAGCGCCGGGAACACGTGGCCGCCGGTGCCGCCGGCCATGATGAGCACCGGCCGGCTCACGCGGCCTCCCGCACGGTGGCGGAGCCGCGCGCCGCCGCGCTCGCCTCGTGGTATACGCGCAGCAACAGCCCCACCCAGGCGAGCGCCACGATCAGGCTCGAACGTCCGTAGCTCATCAGCGGCAGCGTCAGGCCCTTGGTCGGCAGCACCCCCATGTTGACGCCGATGTTGATGAACGCCTGGATGCCCAGCCACAGCCCGAAGCCTGCGGCGAGATAGGCGGCGAACTTCAGGCCCGCATCCGCCGCCAGCCGCGAGATGCGGAAGGCACGCCAGATGAGCCCGAGGAACAGCGCCAGGGTGAGCACCACGCCGAGCAGCCCGAGCTCCTCGGCGAGTACCGCGAACAGGAAATCGGTGTGCGCCTCCGGCAGGTAGAACAGCTTCTGCACCGAGTCGCCGAGGCCGACGCCAAGGCCCTGGCCGCGGCCGATGGCGATCAGCGACTGGGTCAGCTGGAAGCCGCTGTTGTAGGGATCCGCCCACGGATCGAGGAACGCGGTGAGCCGCCGCACGCGGTAGCTCGAGCTCACCGCCAGCGCGCCGAAGCCCACCGCTGCGAGCGCCATCATGGCGATGACGTAGCGCAGCCGCGCGCCGGCAAGGAACAACAGGCCGAAGCCGCTCGCGAACAGCACGGTCGCCGCGCCGAAATCCGGCTCGGCGAGCAGCAGGATGCTCGCCAGGAACAGCAGGCCGAGCGGCTTCGCCAGGCCGGCAAGCGAGGAGCGCAGCTCGGTCTCGCGGCGCACCGCGTAGCTCGCCACGTAGATGAGCACCAGCACGCGCGCGAGCTCCGAGACCTGGAAATTCGCCCCCGCCAGATGCAGCCAGCGGCGGCTGCCGTTCACCGCGTGGCCGAGGCCGGGAATCAGCACGATGAACAGCAACGCGAGCGCCAGCGCCAGCAGCGGCAGCGCCGCGCGCTCGAGCAGCTCGATGCGTAGCGAGAACATGAGCAGCGCACAGCCCGCGCCGATCAGCGTGAGCAGCAGCTGCCGCTCGAGATAGTAGAAGGGCTCACCGGTATCCTGGCTGGCGATCGACACCGATGCGGACGTCACCATCACCAGTCCGAGCAGCATCAGTGCGAGGGTGAGCGCCAGCGTCACGGTGTCGAGGTGCAGCGCGCCGCTGCGGCCGCTGCTGCGCGCAAAACCGAGGCTCGCGGCTCCGGCGCTCATGCTGCGAGCTCCTGCACGGCCTGGGCGAATACCCTGCCGCGCTGGGCGTAGTCGCTGAACATGTCGAGGCTGGCGCACGCCGGCGAGAGCAGCACCGTGTCCCCGGGGTGCGCCGCGTGCGCCGCGGCCTGCACCGCCTGCGGCAGCGTCGTGCAGATCTCGAGCGTGCACACCCCGGCGAGCGCGTGCGCCAGCCGCGGCGCATCGCGCCCGATCAGCACGCTGTGGCGCACCTTGCCGCGGAACGCGGCGGCGAGCGGGCTGAAGTCCTGGTTCTTGCCTTCGCCGCCGGCGATCATCACCAGGGGACCGGGCATGCCGGCGACCGCGGCGAGCGTCGCGCCGACGTTGGTGCCCTTGGAGTCATCGATGTAGGTGACGCCGTTGACGGCCGCCACCCACTGCGAGCGGTGCGGCAGACCGGCGAACTCGGTGAGCTCGGCGAGCATCACCGCCCGCGGCAGGTTGAGCGCATCGCCGAGCGCCAGCGCGGCGAGCGCGTTGGCGGCGTTGTGCGCCCCGCGGATCTTGAGCTGCGCCACCGGCAGCAGCGGTTCGGCGGCGTGCATCAGCCACCAGCGGTCCGCGTGCATGGCGAGCGCGTAGTCGGCGCCGACGCTGGCGCGCAGCGAGAAGCCGAGCGTGCGCGGCGCGGCGTGCGGCATCGCCGCCACCAGCGGGTCGTCGAGGTTGATGACCGCGGTGTCGCAGCGCGCGAAGATGCGCGCCTTGGCCGCCGCGTAGCTGCCGAGCGAGGGGTAGCGGTCGAGATGGTCGGGCGTGACGTTCAGCACCGTGGCCGCACGGCAATGCAGGGTGCGCACGGTCTCCAGCTGGTAGCTCGACAGCTCCAGCACGTACAGCTCGGCGCTCGCGTCGAGCAGCTCGAGCGCCGGCGGGCCGAGATTGCCGCCGGCGCGCACCTTGAGCCCCGCGCGCTGCGCCATGCGCGCGAGCAGCGTCGTGACGGTGCTCTTGCCGTTGGTGCCGGTGATGCCGACGACCGGCGCCTGCGCGGCACGCGCGAACAGCTCGATGTCCCCGACGATCTCCAGTCCGCGCCGCCGCGCGGCGTCGAAGAACGCACCTGCGAGCGGCAGGCCCGGGGATACCACCACGCACAGCGCATCCTCGAGCAGCGCCGGATCGAGTCCGCCGAGGCGCACCGGGATGGTGGCGTCGAGACGCGCAAGCTCCGGCAGCTGCGGCGGCGCGGCTCGCGTGTCGGTCGCCGCCAGGCGCCAGCCGTGGGCGTGCAGGTAGCGCGCGCACGACAGCCCGGTGAGCCCGATGCCTGCGATCACGGCGTATGGCGGCTGCGTACTCATCGCAGTTTCAGCGTCGCCAGGCCCGAGAGCACCAGCAGCAGCGAGATGATCCAGAAGCGCACGATCACCTTCGGCTCCGCCCAGCCCTTGAGCTCGAAATGATGATGAATCGGCGCCATGCGGAACAGGCGCCGGCCGGTCAGCTTGAAGGACGCCACCTGCAGGATCACCGAGGCGGTCTCGAGCACGAACACCCCGCCCATCCACAGCACCACCAGCTCCTGGCGCACGATCACCGCCAGCACGCCGATGGACGCGCCGATCGCCAGCGCGCCGACGTCGCCCATGAACACCTGCGCCGGGTAGGAGTTGAACCACAGGAACCCTAAGCCCGCCCCGGTGAGCGCCGCGCAGAAGATGAGCAGCTCGCCCGCGCCGCGGATGTCGGGGATCTGCAGATAATGGGCGAACACCGCGTTGCCGCTCACGTAGGCGAAGATGCCGAGCGCCGAGGTCACCAGCGCCGCCGGCATGATCGCGAGTCCATCCAGCCCGTCGGTGAGATTCACCGCGTTGCTCATGCCGACGATCATGAGATAGGCGATGGCGATGAAGCCGAAGGCGCTGAGCGGCTCGTGGAAGCTCTTGACGAACGGCAGGAACAGCGTGGTCTGCGCCGGCTCGGTGGCGGTGTAATAGAGTGTCGCGGCGGTCGCCAGCCCGGCGAGCGACTGCCACAGGTACTTCCAGCGCGCGGCGAGCCCGCGCGGATTCTTCACCACCAGCTTCAGGTAGTCGTCGTAGAACCCGATGAAGCCGAAGGCGAACGTCACCCCGAGCACGGTCCACACCAGGCGGTTGGACAGTTCCGCCCACAGGAAGGTGCTGACGAGGGTGGTCACCAGAATCAGCGCGCCGCCCATGGTCGGGGTGCCGGCCTTGGGCAGGTGGCTCGCCGGCCCGTCGTCGCGCACCACTTGGCCGATCTGGTAGCGCGACAGGCGCGCAATCATCTTGGGTCCGATGATGAGCGATAGGCCGAGCGCGGAAACGGTGGCGAGGATCGCGCGGAACGTGAGGTAGGTGAACACGTGCAGGTGCGCACCCGCGATGCGGCCGCCGAACTGCTGTGTCAGCCAGTACAGCATCAGTGCCCGCCCCCGCCGCCCGCGGCCACTCCGGTGAGCGCGTCCACCACGCGCTCGAGGCGGTTGCTGCGCGAGCCCTTGATGAGCAGGCGCAGCTCGCTGCCGGCGTCGCTGAGCGCGGCGCTGAGCGCGGCGCTGAGCGCCGCGGTGTCGGCGAACCAGTGCGCACCGGCGCCGAACCCGGCGACCGCGCCCGCCATCAGTGCGCCGGTGGCGTACAGCCGCTCGATCCCGGCGGCGCGTGCGAACTCGCCGATCTCGGTATGTGCCTGCGGAGCGAACACGCCGAGCTCGGCCATCTCGCCGAGCACCAGCCACTTGCGTCCGTCGAGCGAGGCGAGCACCTCGATCGCCGCACGCATCGAGCTGGGGTTGGCGTTGTAGGAATCGTCGATGAGCCACGCGCCGCTCGTGGCGCGCTTGAACTGCAGCCTGCCGGCCACGGCGCGCACCTCGGCGAGGCCCGTGGCGATGTGCTCGAGGGTGGCGCCGGCGCTGGCCGCGGCGGCGGCGGCGGCGAGCGCGTTGGCGACGTTGTGCGTGCCCCCGAGGCGCAGCTCGATCGCAGCCGACCCCTGCGGGGCGGTGAGCCGGAAGTGCGTGTGGAAGCCCGCCGCTCCGACCGCGGTACGCACCTCGCTGGCGCTGAAATCCGCTGCGCTGCGCAGACCGAAGCTCACCACGCGCGCCTGGGTGAGGCCGCGCCACAGCGGCGCGAACGCATCATCGGCGTTGATCACCGCGGTCGCCGGCGGGGGCAGCGCCGCGACGATCTCGCCTTCCGCGCGCGCCACCCCCTCGAGGCTGCCGAAGCCCTCGAGGTGCTCCGCGCCGGCGTTGGTGATCATGCCAACCGAGGGGCGCGCGAGAGAGGCGAGTGCAGCCACTTCACCGGGGTGATTGGCGCCCATCTCGATGACTGCGAAACGATGCTCCGGGGTAAGCCGCAGCAGCGTCAGCGGCACGCCGATGTGGTTGTTGAGATTGCCGCGCGTCGCCAGGCAGTCGCCGGCCTTGCCGAGAATCGCCGCGGTCATCTCCTTGGCCGTGGTCTTGCCGTTGCTGCCGGCGACCCCCACCAGCGGCCCGCGAAAGTCGGAGCGCCAGGCGTGCGCCGCGCGCGTGAGCGCGGCCTGCGTGTCCGCGACCACGATCTGCGGCAGCGACACCGGCTGCAGCGTCTCGACCACGGCGCCCGCGGCCCCGGCCGCCTGGGCGGCGGCGACGAAGCGCTGCCCGTCGAAGCTCGCCCCCTTGAGTGCCACGAACAGCTGCTGCGGTGCGAGCGTGCGCGAATCGCTCACCACGTCGCTGTACGCGGCGTCCGCGCCGTGCAGCCGCCCGCCGCAGGCGCGCGCGAATTCGGCGAGCGTGCGCTTCATGCCGGCCGCCTCGCGAGCTCGTCGGCGACCACCGCCTGGTCGCGGAACGCGCGCCGCTCAGCGCCGACGATCTGGTAGTCCTCGTGCCCCTTGCCGGCGATCAGCACCACGTCGTCGGGCGCCGAGCGCTCGAGCGCGACGCGGATGGCGAGCGCGCGGTCGTGCTCGATGGTGAGCGGGGCGTGCGGCGTGATGCCGGCGAGGATGTCGGCGACGATACGCCGTGGATCCTCGCTGCGCGGGTTGTCGTCGGTGAGCACGATGTCGTCGGCGAGCTCGGCCGCCACGCGGCCCATCAGCGGGCGCTTGCCGGCGTCGCGATCGCCGCCACAGCCGAACACCACGCGCAGCTCACCCGCGCAATGCAGGCGCGCCGCCTGCAGCGCCTTGGCGAGCGCGTCGGGCGTGTGCGCGTAATCGACGATGGCGAGCGGCGTCAGGCCGCGGCCGCCGAACATCTCCATGCGCCCGCTCGCCGGCCGCACGCGCGCCAGGGCCTGCGCCGCCGCGGCCAGCGGGATCTCCCACCCCAGCAGCACCGCGAGCACCGTGAGCGCATTGTCGACGTTGAACTCGCCGATCAGCCGCAGCGGCAGCTCGACTTCGCCGAAGCTCGACTCCACCGTCACCGCAAGCCCCGCCGACTCGGGCCGCACCTGCGTGGCGCGCACGAACTGCGCCCCGGAGGGGAGCGCGGTGCCCGCCGCGGTGCGCGTGGTCACGATCAGCGGCGTCGTGGCAGGCGCCGCGGCCAGTGCCGCGCCGAAGGCATCGTCGATATTGATGATGCGCCGCGCCAGCCCGGGTGCGGCGAACAGGCGCGCCTTGGCCGCGCCGTACGCCTGCATGGTGCCGTGATAGTCGAGATGATCGCGGGTGAGATTGGTGAAGGCTGCGGTGTTGAAGCGCACGCCGTTGACGCGCTGCTGGTCGAGCGCGTGCGAGGAGACCTCCATGGCGATGCAGGCGGCGCCCGCGGCCAGCAACGCCGCGAGCTCGCGCTGCACCGTGACCGCATCGGGCGTGGTATGGCGCAGCGGCGCGAGCTCGGGCGGCACTCCGACCCCGAGCGTGCCGAGGTAGGCCGCCGGACGCCCGCAGCGCTGCAGCGCCTGCGCCAACAGCCACGCGCAGGTCGTCTTGCCGTTGGTGCCGGTGATGCCGGCGATGGTGAGTTGCTGCGAGGGCGCGCCGAAGAAGCGGTCGGCGATGATACCGGCACGCGCGCTGAGCTCGGGCACCGCGGCGACGAAACTCGCAGCACTGAGCGCGGCCGGCGGTGCAGGCGCGCCGTCGGGCTCGTACAGCACCACACGTACGCCGCGCGCGAGCGCTTCGCCGGCAAACTCGAGCCCGTGATGCGTGCGCCCGCGGCAGGCGAGAAACAGCGCGCCGGGGCTCGCCGCGCGGCTGTCGAGCGTCACATCGCTCACCGTGAGCTGTGGCGGTACGCTCGCGAACCCCGCCACCAGCTCGGCGAGCGCGCGCGGCGTGGGGACGAAGCTCGCCGCGGGGCTCATCGCAGTGCCGCCGTGCGCACGTTGCCGAGCGCCGGACCTGCGGGCAGCTCCTCGGGTGCGTTGACCGGCTGGTCGGGCGCCACCGCCAGCAGCCGCAGCGCCTCGCCGACGATACGGGAGAACACCGGCGCTGCCACCTGACCGCCCATGTGCTCTCCGGCGTTCGGCTCGTCGATCACCACTACCGCCGCCAGGCGCGGGATGCTCGCCGGCGCGACGCCACCGAACACCGCCATGTAGCGGTCGGTCGAGTAGCCGCCCGCGGTGGCCTTCCAGGCGGTGCCGGTCTTGCCCGCAACCCGATAGCCCGGAATCGCCGCGAGCTTGCCCGTGCCTTCCGCGGCCACCACCGACTCGAGCATCGCGGTGAGCTCGCGGCACACCCTCGCATCGAGCGCGCGATCGCCGGGCGGTGGGGTGGCGACGCGCAGGAACGACACCGGGCGGGCGACGCCGAAGGCGCCGAGGGTCGCGTAGGCATGCGCCAGCTGCAGCGGCGTGACCGACAGCCCATAGCCGTGCGACATCGTGACGATGCCGATGGGCCGCCACTGCGAGTAGTTGGGCAGCAGCCCGGCGGATTCCCCCGGATAGCCGCTCGTCGTGACCTGGCCGAAGCCGAGCGCAGTGAGCGTCGTCCAGATGTCCCGCGGCGGCAGCGCGAGCGCGATGTGCGCCATGCCGACGTTCGAGCTCTTGGCGAGCACGGTGGCGATGTTGATGGCGCCGAGATTGTGCTCGTCCTCGAAGATCTTCACGCCGACCTTGAAGTAGCCAGGCGAGGTATCGATGACGCTGCGGCTGTCGTACTTGCCGGAAGCAAGTCCCGCCGCCACGAAGAACGGCTTGATGGACGAGCCCGGCTCGAAGATGTCCGTGGCGGCGCGGTTGCGGTAGGCGCTCGCCTCGATCTGGTCGCGATCGTTCGGGTTGTAGGCGGGCTGGTTCACCATCGCCAGCACTTCGCCGGTGGCGACGTCGAGCACCACCGCCGAGCCGGCACGCGCGCGTTGATCGCGGATCGCCGCCTTGAGCTCGCGGTAGGCGAGGTACTGGATGCGCAGGTCGACCGACAGCACCAGGTCGCGCCCCGGGCGCGCCGGGCGGATGCTCTCGACGTTCTGCACGATGCGGCCGTAGCGGTCCTGGATGACGCGCTTGGCCCCGTCCTCCCCGGCAAGCCAGTGATCGAAGGCGAGCTCGAGCCCCTCCTGACCGGCATCGTCGACGTTGGTGAACCCGAGCAGGTGCCCGCTCACCTCGCCCGCCGGGTAGTAGCGGCGGTATTCGCGCGAGGTGTACACGCCGGGGATGTCGAGCGCCTTGATCGCCTGCGCCTGCGCGGGCTGACGGTGGCGCGCGAGGTAGAGGAACTCGCGGTCGAGATTGCTGGTGACGCGGCGCGCGAGCTCCAGCGGGTCGAGCTTCAGTGCCGTCGCGAGTCGCGGGATCTGGTCGTTGGCGAGGGCGAGCTCGCTCGGATTGACCCATACCGAATCCACCGGGGTGCTGACCGCCAGCGGCTCGCCGTAACGGTCGGTGATCGTGCCGCGATGCGCGGCGATGTCGAGGACGCGCGAGAAGCGCGCATCGCCCTGTCGGGCGAGAAAGCCGTGATCGACCAGCTGCAGGTCGACGGCGCGCCACAGCAGCCCGAGAGCACACAGGCAAAGCAGCACCAGCAGCAGCCCCGCGCGCCAGCGGAACGACAGCGATGCCCCATCGCGTGCGCTGCGTGCCTTCATGGGGAAACGATCTCGATGTCCTTCGGCGGCGGCATCGCCATATGCAGCCGGGTGCTGGCGACGCGCTCGACGAAGGCATGCGTGGCCCAGGCGCTCTGCTCGAGCTGCAGCTGGCCCCATTCGATCTCCAGGTTGTCGCGCCGCGCGTTGAGCGCTTCCAGCTGCACGAACAGCTCGCGCGCGCGGTGCTTGCACCAGATCGCCCCGGCCGAAGAGCCGAGTACCGCCACCCACAGCAGCGGCACCGCGAGCAGCAGCGCGCGGCGGCTCATGGCGTCCGCTCCGCCACCCGCAGCAGCGCGCTGCGCGCGCGCGGGTTGCGCGCCAGCTCCGCCGGCGCGGGGCGCAGCTTGCGGCCGATGAGCTTGAGGCGCGGCCGCGCCTGCGCCGGGATCAGCGGCAGGTCGCGCAGCGCCGGATCGACCTGCGACTCGCGCTGCATGAAGCGCTTCACCGCGCGGTCCTCGAGCGAATGAAAGCTGATCACCGCGAGTCGTCCGCCGGGCCTGAGCACCTCGAGTGCGGCGGTGAGGCCGCGCTCGAGCTGCCCGAGCTCGTCGTTGATGAACATGCGCAGCGCCTGGAAGGTGCGCGTCGCCGGGTGCTTGCCCGGCTCGCGCGTGCGCACCGCGGCTGACACGATCGCGGCGAGCTCCGCGGTGCGGCCGATGGCTTGCGTGCGCCGTGCGGTGACGATCGCCTGCGCCACGCGGCGTGCGAAGCGCTCCTCGCCGAAGGTGGCGATCACCTGGCGTATCTCGTCGAAGCCCGCGCGAGCGAGCCACGCTGCGACAGGCTCACCGTGCGTCGGGTCCATGCGCATGTCGAGCGGACCATCGGCTCGGAAGCTGAAGCCGCGCTGCGGATCGTCGAGCTGCGGTGAGGACACGCCAAGGTCGAACAGCACGCCGCTGCAGGGGCGCTCTGGCGCGTTCGCCGGCACGAGCGTGGCGAGATCGGCAAACGACGCGTGGAGGAGCGTAAGCCGCACTTCGCCGGCAAAGCGGCGGCGGCCGGCCGCGACGGCCTGCGGATCGCGATCGAGTGCGAGCAGACGGCCTTCTCGACCCAGGGCCTGGAGTATGAGTGCCGTATGACCCCCACGCCCGAACGTCGCGTCGACATAGTAACCGCCTGCTTCCAGGGCCAGCCCGTCGAGCGCCTCCGCGGCGAGCACGGGTGTGTGCTCATCCACGTTGCGAAGCGGTACCCCCCGCCCCCCTAAGTGCTCGTGTCACGGGCTTTGTGGCCCAGCCAACCTCGTCGAACTACAGCGACAGGGAATCGAGCTCGGAGGGCAGATCGCTCGGGCTTTCCGCGTTCGCGAGCCATGCGTCGCGCCGCTCGTTCCAGCGCGCCTCGTCCCACAGCTCGAAGCGGTTGCCCTGGCCGATCAGCATTCCGTGCCGTCCGAGCTTCGCGAACTCGCGCAGCTCAGGCGGCAGCAGCACCCTGCCGTGCCCGTCGAGGGGCAGATCCGTCGCATGGCCGACCATCAGCCGCTGCAGCCTGCGCGCGGTCGCGTTGAGGCTCGGCAGACTCATCAACTTGCGTTCGATCTGCTCCCATTCGGGCAGGGGATAGATGAGCAGGCACTGGTCCTTATCGACGGTCACGACCAATTTCCCCTGGGCGATTTCGTTTATCTGCTCCCGGTAGCGGGTGGGCATGACCATCCGCCCCTTGTCGTCCAGGGTGATTTTTGTTGCACCGCGAAACATGACCTGTAGGGCGGATTTACGCCCATTCGCCCCCACTTTCTCCCACCGGTCGCCACTATAGGAATCGCGGACGAACTATGTCAATTGAAAAAGTGAGAAATTCGTCGCATTCCCAACGACTTATGTGGAAATTCACAGTGCCCTCCTCGCCCGCGAGCACTTTCGTTGTTAGCAATCAGCGGCTTGGCGGGGGAACCTTATACAGTTCCTGACGAATTCCGGGCCTGTGGAGGACTCTCACGACGCCTCGAACGCATGGCGGATCCACTCGATGCGCGGCTGCGCCGCATCCGGATCGCTCACCACGATGACATCGAAGCGCACCGGCAGCCGTGCCAGCTCGCGACGCTGCTGCAGCAGCTGGCTCGCCGCGCGCACGATGCGCCGCTGCTTGGCCGGCGTAACGCTCGCGGCCGCACCGCCGTAGGCGTTGCTGGCGCGCGTGCGCACCTCGGCAACAACCAACACTTGGGCGCTGCGCGCCACGATGTCGAGCTCACCCGCGCGGCGGCGGTAGTTGCGCAGCAGCACTTCGCAGCCCGCGTCGTGCAGGAACTGCGCGGCCAGATCTTCCGCGCGGCCGCCGCTTTGCCCGCGTCTGGCCGTCACTGCGCAGCCGGCAACACTCGCAGCTCGCCGTTGTGCACCTGCGCCCAGTCGAGCTCGCGCCGCACGCGCCGCTCGGCGTCGACGCTGAGTCGGCCGGTGAGTCCCTCGACGCTCACGCCCGCTGCAGCGCCCGACTGGCGCAGCGCTTGCGCGAGGCGGAAGGCATCGAAGCCGAACGCGAACAGCCGGCCGCGGTACGGTCCACCGGAAGGCCACGCCTCGCGCGCAGCCGCATGCACCGCGTCGGCAAGCTGGCCGCCGAGTATCCACGGCATGTCGGGAAACATCAGTCCGTCGAGCTCGTCGTTGGCGCGCGCGTCGGGCTCGAAGGCATCCGAGGTGGCGTAGGTTGGGATGTCACCGGCGTAGTGGAAGCGCAGCTGCGGGCGCAGCAGCCGCTCGATGTTGGCCTGCGCCGGCGCGAAAATGAACTCGATGTCGTTGCGCCGCCGCGGCTCGAACTGCAGCTTCGTGCCGAGGATCGACTCGAGGCGGTGGTAGCGCGCCTGGCTGTCGCTGATGCGCAGCACGTCGGTGATGGCGCCGGAATAATCGGTGCGCGCGCTGTCGATCTGCGCCGTGGCGAGCAGCATGCCGCCGCCGGCCTCGAGCTCCTGGCGGAAGGCGCCGAGCACGCGCGCGCCCCAGTCACCGGCGGGCACCAGCGCGATCCCGCGGCGGTGATGGTCGTCCAGCACGCGCCGTGCGGCGAGCCGTGCTTCGTTTTCCGGCGACAGCGCGTACTGGAAGAACTGCGCCGGCACCGGCCGCTCCGCCGGCAGGTAATTGAGCGCCAGCAGCGGCGCGCGCGGGCCGGGAAAGTCGGCGGCGGCAATCACCTCTTCGCGCGTCAGCGGGCCGACGATGAACTGCGCTCCGGCGCGCGTCGCCTGGGTGAGCGCCTCGGCGACGCTCATCGTCCCGGTGTCGTAGACGCGCACATCCGGGCGCTGGCCCGCCGGGCCCTGGTAGTAGGCGGTCATGAATCCGTCGCGCACACTGGTGGCGGCGGCGGCCGCGCGCGAGCTGATCGGCAGCAGCAGCGCGATGTGCGGCAGCAGCTCCCCGGACGGCGCGATCGCCACGGCGGGCGGAGCTGCGGCGGCGAGCGCCGCCGCCCGCGCCTGCAGCTCGCGGTAGCGCGCCGCGGCGAGCGCCTCGCGCGGCTCGGGGATGGCGCGCAGCTCGCGCAGCGCCTGCTCGCGCTGGCCGCGATCGACTGCCAGCTCGACGTTCAGCAGTGCGCGCTCGTTCAACTGCTGCGGCGGCAGCGCCGCGTCGGTGGCCGCAAGTGCGCGCGCCGCCTCCTCGGTGCGGCGCGCGGCGAGGTAATCGCGCCCCGCGTGCAGCAGGAATTCGTTGCGCTCGGCGCCGGTGTTCTGCGCCGCCAGCGCTTCGTAGACGCGGGCCGCGCCCGCGGCGTCGCCCGCCTGCTCGAGTGCCGCGGCACGGTCCACCGAGGGCGGCGGCCCGGCGCGCTCGCTCAGGCTCGGGCACCCGGCAAGAGTCAGGGCCGCGAGCAGTACGCAGGCACGGCGGACGGTCGGCAGTTGTGGCATCGGTTGAAGAGCCTCTCGCTGGCGGGCAGGATGGTGAGCCGTGAGGCTCGGATTATAGTGGCCAGGACAAACGGGCGGCTGCTGGTGGTGGCCACGCCGATCGGCAACCTTGCGGATCTGAGCGAGCGGGCGCGGGCGGCGCTCGCCGGCGCCGACGTGATCGCAGCAGAAGACACGCGCCATACCGGCGCGCTGCTCAAGGCCGCCGGCATCGCGCGGCCGCTGGTGTCGCTGCACACGCACAACGAGGCACAGCGCACGCCGGCGCTCCTCGCCCGCCTCGCCGCCGGTGCCGAGGTCGCGCTGGTGAGCGATGCCGGCACGCCACTGCTGTCGGACCCGGGATTCGAGCTGGTGAGGTGCGCGGTGCAGGCGGGCTTCACGGTGAGCGTGGTGCCCGGTCCCTCCGCGATCACCGCGGCGCTCGCCGTGGCGGCGCTGCCGACCCAGCGCTTCTGCTTCGAGGGGTTCCTGCCGGCGCGCGCGCGCGAGCGCCGCGCGGCGCTCGCCGCGCTTTCCCGTGAGGCGCGCACGCTGGTGTTCTTCGAGGCGCCGCATCGCATCGCCGCCACGCTCGCCGACCTCGCGCAGGAGTTCGGCGCCGAGCGTCCCGCGGTCGTGGCCCGCGAGCTCACCAAGGTGCACGAGACGGTTTACCGCGGCACGCTCGCCGAGCTCGCGGCGCGCGCGCGCACCGAGGCGAATCTCGCGCGCGGGGAAATCACGCTGGTCGTGCACGGCGCCGCCCCTGAGGCCGACGGCGTCGACGAGCGGCTGCTGCGCCGTGCCGTGGACCTCCTGGCGAAGGAGCTGCCTCCGGGCAGGGCTGCTGCGATCGCCGCCGCACTCAGCGGCGCGTCGCGCTCCGCGGCGTATGCCCTCGCGACCCGCGGCACCGCTGCGGCCGGCGAGGAAGAGGCTCCCTGAAGGGTGCGCCGCGACGCACCGCCGCCTGCACGGGAGGACGATCGCCCCCGCCGGCCAACCGCGCCGTTTGACTTCGGCGTGGGCCTCTTTATTGTGGCCCTCGAGAGTCGGCCGGGCAGTCGCTGTTTCAGCACGAACGCTGGGGCGGAGGAAAGTCCGGGCTCCGGCGGATCAGGTGCCAGGTAACGCCTGGGGGGCGTGAGCCCACGGAAAGTGCAACAGAGAGCAGACCGCCCAAGTCCCTCGCGGGACCGGCAAGGGTGAAACGGTGCGGTAAGAGCGCACCGCGTCGGTGGCAACACGCGACGGCACGGTAAACCCCACCTGGAGCAAGGCCAAATAGGGAAGTCGCCTCAAGTCCCTTACCGGACGAAAGGCAGCGTCGATCCGCGCGCGCTTCCGGGTAGGCCGCTAGAGGTCCGCGGCGACGCGGATCCCAGAGGAATGATTGCCCTCGACAGAACCCGGCTTACAGGCCGACTCTTTTTTCATGCGCTGCGCGCGGGACTCAACGGGGTTCGCAGGAGCGAAAGACGGAGACGCTGCGCGCGAGTGCCGACTACTTGACTACTTTCAGCTGGGGGCGGCGCGGGCCGCCCTCTTCCGTTTGCGGCCCCTGGCCGGGCGGGGGACCGAGGTCCTGCTCGGAGAACACCATGCCCTCGCCGGTCTCGCGCGCATACACGCCGAGCACCGCGCTCACCGGGAATCGCACGTGGTGGATGACGCCGGCGAAGCGCGCATCGAACTCGATCTCGTCGTTGCCGAGCCGCAGCCGCTGGGTCGCCCCCTCGCTCAGGTTGAGCACGATCTTGCCGTCCTTGACGTAGGCGCGCGGCACCTCGGCGCCGTCGCGCCCGGCGTCGACGATCACGTGCGGCGTGTGACCGCACTCGCTGATCCACTGGTGCATGGCGCGCAGCAGGAACGGGCGTTTGGGCAGGGGCTTGTTCATGGTCACAGCAGCCGCATCTCCTGCTCGCGCTCGGACAGGGCTTCACGGAATGCCGGGCGCGCGAACATCGCGTGCGCGTACTTCTCGATCGGCTGCGCCTGGGGCGGCAGATCGACCTCATAGTACGGCAGGCGCCACAGGATGGGCGCGATCGTCGCATCCACCAGCGAGAACTCGTCCGACAGGAAGAACGGCTTGACCTTGAACAGGTCAGTGCTCTGCAGGATGGTGTCGCGCAGGATCTTCTTGAGTTTCACCGTCTGCTTCTTATCGGGCTCCTGGTCGATCTGGCGGGCGAGCCCGTACCAGTCGCGCTCGATGCGGTACAGCGCCAGGCGAAACTGCGCGCGCGTCACCGGATCGACCGGCATCAGCGGCGGATGCGGGAAGCGCTCGTCGAGATATTCGATGATGACGCGCGAGTCATACAGCACCAGGTCACGATCGACCAGCGTCGGCACGCTGTGATAGGGGTTCAGGTCGAGCAGATCCTCGGGAAAGCGTCCCGCCTCGACGCTGACGATGTCGATGCTGATGCCCTTCTCCGCCAGCACGATCCGCGTGCGGTGGCTCCACGGGTCGGCGGGGGCGGAGAACAGCGTCATGATGGATCGTCTGCTCGACAACTTTCCGCTCCTGCCAGCCGTACGCCGGCGCCACGGCGTCGCGCGCGCCAGGCGCGTGGGCGGTCAGTGTACGTCTTTCCAGTACTCGCGCTTCACCTGCCAGGCGAGCCAGGTGAATACCAGCAGGAAGAGCACCACCCACACGCCGAGCGCGCGCCGCGCAACCTGCGTCGGCTCGCTGACGTAATCGAGGAAGTTCACCGTGTCGCGCACGAAGCTGTCGTACTCGGCCGCGCTCATGCTCCCCGGGGCGATCGGCTCGAAATGGTCGAGCGTCTGCTCCGTGCCGGCCGCGGCGCCGGCGCCCGGGGCCGCGCGCAACGCGGCGCGCTTGAGCCCTTCGAGGTCCGAGAGCACGTCCGGCATGGCGGTGGCCGGCAGGCGCAGGTTGTTCGAGCCGGTCGGGCGCGCGGGGTCGACGTAGAAGGTCTTCAGGTACTGGTAGATGTAGTCGCGCCCGCGCGCGCGCACCATCAGCGACAGGTCGGGCGGAGTCTTGCCGAACCAGGTTTGCGCATCCTTGGCCGGCATGGCGGTGAGAATGTAATCGAGCACGCTGTCGCCCGGCGGCAGCAGCTCCTTCTGCAGCAGCGCCTCGGGGACGCCCAGGTCCTTGCCGAGGCGCGACCAGCGCTCGTACTTGAGCGAGTGGCACCCCAGGCAATAGGCGACGAAGTTGCGTGCCCCGCGCTGTACCGAGGCCAGGTCGGCCACGTCGGTGTCGGCATGCCAGCTCTGCCAGTCGGCGCCCGGTTTCCCGCCGGCCTCATCCGCCGCCCACGCGCCACCCGGGAGCAGCACCGCCGCCCACAGCAGCGACGCCGCCAGCAGCCGCCCGCGCCCGCCCCACCCGCGCACGCTGCGATCCGGCCCGCTGCGGCCTGCGTCAGTGCGCATGGTAGGTCACTCTGTCAGGGACGGGCCGCACCTTCTCGAAACGGGTATAGAACGGCATACCGATGAAAAACAGGAAATAAATGAGCCCGAAGATGCGTGCCAGCACCACGTACAGCCCCTGCGGTGGCTGCATGCCGAGGTACCCGAGCCCGATGACCGACACGGTGAACAGCGCGAGCGCCGTGCGCGACATCCACCCGCGGTAGCGCATCGACTTCACCGGCGAGCGGTCGAGCCAGGGCAGGAACAGGAAGGCTGCTACCGCCAGGAACATCAGCAGCGCCCCGAGCCCCTTGCCGGGCACGGCACGCAGGATCGCGTAGTAAGGGGTGAAGTACCACACCGGATGGATCTCAAGCGGCGTGGACAGGGGATTGGCTGGCTCGAAGTTCTCCGGCTCGAGGAACAGGCCGCCGAGCGTCGGCACGAAGAACACGACGATCGCGAGCAGCACGAAGAACACACCGACGCCCATGACGTCCTTGACGGTGTAATAGGGGTGGAACGGGATCCCATCGAGCGGCTTGCCATCGCGGCCGAGCTTGTCCTTGATCTCTATGCCGTCGGGGTTGTTCGAGCCGGTCTCGTGCAGCGCGACCAGGTGCAGCGCCACCAGCAGCAGCAGTGCGAGCGGCACCGCCGCGACGTGCAGCGCGAAGAAGCGGTTGAGCGTCGCATCGGCGATCGCGTAGTCGCCGCGGATCCACAACACCAGCTCCGGGCCGATGCCGGGGATCGCGCTGAACAGGTTGACGATGACCTGGGCACCCCAGAAGGACATGTTGCCCCAGGGCAGCACGTAGCCCATGAACGCCTCGGCCATGAGCGCGAGGTACACCAGCATCCCGATCAGCCACAGCAGCTCGCGCGGCGCCTTGTACGACCCGTAGAGCAGCGCGCGGAACATGTGCAGGTAGACGACTACGAAAAACGCCGAGGCGCCGGTGGAATGCAGGTAGCGGATGAGCCAGCCGTAATTCACCTCGCGCATGATGTATTCGACGGAGTCGAACGAGGTGAGCTCGCCCGGCTTGTAGAACATGGTGAGGAAGATGCCGGTCACGAGCTGCAGCACCAGCACCAGGAGCGCGAGCGAGCCGAAGAAGTACCAGATGTTGAAGTTCTTCGGCGCGGAGTAGCCGGTGAGCTGAGTCGTGATGAACGCATCGATCGGCAGGCGCTTGTTCAGCCACCCCCACAGGCCCTTCCCGGCCCCCGGCGCGGTGTGCGCGCTGGCCGGCCCGGCCGGCGCGCCGCCGGCGGTCTTGGCGCTCATCAGGCCGTTCCTTTCTCGTCCGCGCCGACCACGAGCGTGCGCACGTTCGGATAGTAATAAGGTGGAATGTTCAGATTGATCGAGGCCGGCGAGCCGTCGAATACCCGGCCGGCGAGATCGAAGCGCGAGCCGTGACACGGACAGAAGAAACCGCCGGGCCAACTCGGGTACAGCTCACCCTTGTCGAAGCGCTGCTTGGGCATACAGCCGAGGTGCGTGCAGATGCCGATCAGCACCAGGAACTCCGGCGAGCGCGAGCGCAGGTCGTTCTTCGCATACGCGGGCTGGTCGGAGTCCTGCGACTGCGGGTCCTTGAGTTCCGCGTCGTGCCCGGAGATGCGCGCCACCATGTCGGGGGTGCGCCGCACGACGAAGATCGGCTGCTTGCGCCATACCGGCGTGGCCATCTGGCCGGGCTCGAGCTTGGACAGGTCGAACTCGACCGGGGCGCCCTGGGCGCGCGCGCGCTCGGAAGGCGCCCAGGACTCGAGGAACGGCACCGCCGCAAACACCGCGCCAAGCGTGCCGGTGGCGATCGTGGCTCTCGTCAGGAACTTGCGCCGGCTCAGGTCGACTTCGTCGTCGGCGAGGACTGCATGATCCGCCATCCAACCGTCTCCACTTCTCGTTCGCGTCCTGCACATCGCGCAACGAGCGTGCGTATGCGCGATTTCGTACCTTGCCGGGGGCGGCGCATTATACACAAACATCTATCCCCTCCCGGGCGTGCCAGGACCTGGCATGCGCGAGGGTTTCCTGGAGTTGCGGCGATGCTCAGGCGCCTGGGAAGCGCATTGGTGTTCGTGGCCGGATCGGTCGTCGGGGGGCTCGCCCTCGCCTTCCTGATCGTGGCACTGCGCCCGGAGCTGATCCGCGGCGCCACCCGGGCGGCGGCGCCCGTGCCGCCGGTGCCGCTCGCGGCGCCGGCGCTCGAGCGCGACAGCTACGCGGAGGCGGTGCAGCGCGCCGCGCCGGCAGTGGTCAACGTCTATACCAAGCGGCTGGTGACCGAGCGGCTCGCCCCCTCCCTCGGGGAGCTCTTCGGCCAGTACATGCCGCGCTACCGGCAGCGCATCGAGCGCAGCCTCGGCTCGGGCGTGATCGTGGACAAGGACGGCCACATCGTCACCAACCACCACGTCATCGCCAATGCCGACTCGATCCGCGTGCAGCTCGCCGACGGCCGCGTCGCGGATGCGCGCATCGTGGGCCGCGACCCGGACACGGATCTGGCGGTCCTCAAGATCGACCTGTCGCCGCTGCCGGTCGCCACCTTCGGGCGCTCGGATCAGCTGAAGGTTGGTGACGTGGTGCTCGCGATCGGCAATCCGATCGGCTTGTCGCAGACGGTGACGCACGGCATCGTGAGCGCCGTCAGCCGCCAGCAGCTGGGCATCGCGCCGCTCGAGGACTTCATCCAGACCGACGCCGCCATCAATTTCGGCAACTCGGGGGGCGCACTGGTCGACGCCAGCGGCGCGCTGGTTGGCATCAACACCGCGATCGTCGCCAAGAACATCGGCGTCGAGGGCATCGGTTTCGCGATCCCCGTGAACATGGTGCGCGGGGTGCTCGGCGACATCGTCGCCCATGGACGCGTCATCCGCGGCTGGATAGGCATCGTGCCGGAGGATCTGCCGGAGGAGCAGGCGCGGCAGCTCGGGCTCGCGCAGCCGGGCGTCATCATCGGCAACCTCTATGTCGGCAGTCCGGCGCAGCGCGCGGGGCTGCAGCCCGGGGACCTGCTGCTCGGCATCGACGGGACCGCGCCAAACAGCGCGCAGGATGCGCTCGGGCGCATCGCCGGCCGCGCGCCGGGCAGCACGGTGGTGCTGCGCGGAATGCGCGACGGGCGCACCTTCGAGGTGCACGCGCAGATCGGCGAGCGACCGGGCAGCGGCTGAGCACCGATGACGACACTCGTGACGCAGCGCTTCGCATCGCGTGCCGCCCTCGACCGGGCACTCGAGGAGCGCCTCGGGCGCTCGCTCGGCGCGCGCAACCCCGGCGCCATCATGCTCGCGGGCGGCACTACACCCATGCCCGCCTACCGCGCACTCGCGGCGCGCTGTCCGCCGCACGATGCGGGGCTGCGGGTGCTGTTCAGCGACGAGCGCTACGTGCCGCCGGATTCCGCGGCGAGCAACTACCACCAGTCCCGTCCGCTGCTCGATGCGCTGGCGCTCGCCCCGCAGGCACTGCTGCGCGTGCGCACGGAGCTCCCCCTGGCAGAAGCCGCCCTTGATTACGAGCGGCGCTTGCGCGAACTGCTCACCAGCGGTACACCCGTGACGCTCGGGCTGCTGGGCCTCGGAGGCAACGGCCACACCGCCTCGCTGTTCAGCGCCGCCGACCTCGAGCGCGCGCGCGGCCGCCTGGCGCTCGACGTGCAGCGGCCCGATGGCATGGCGGCGGTGAGCGTCACGCCGGAATTCCTCGCCGTCGTCGCGCAACCGCTGTTCGTGGTCGCCGGCGGCGACAAGCGCGCGGCCGTTGCGGCGCTCATTGCGCAGGATGCGAACCTCGTCGCCTGGCGCGCGGTGCAGGGCTGCCCGCAGGTGGAGCTGTGGCTGCATGAGGACTAGGATCGCGGGCAATGTTCCTCCAGATTGAGAACTTTCTAGAGCCGCAGGAGGTGCAGGCCATCGCGGAAATCGCCCGTCAGGCGAAGTTCATCGACGGCAAGCTCTCCAACCCCCACAACGTCACCAAGGACAACGCCATCGGTGACAACACCGACCCGATGGCCCGCAAAGCCGCCCAGATCGGGCTGACTGCGCTGCAGCGCAGCGAGGAGGCCCGGAACTTCGTCTTTCCGCAGCGGGTGGCGGTGCCGACGCTGCTGCGCTACGACTCGGGCATGAAGTACGGCCCGCACATCGACGCGGCGTTCATGCCGGTGGGCCCGCAGCCGTTGCGCTCGGACGTGGCCTGCACCATGTTCATTTCCGCCCCCGCGGACTACCAGGGCGGGGAGCTGCTGATCCACCTCGGCACGGAAACCACCCGCATCAAGGGCAATCCGGGCTCGGTGGTCTTCTACCCGTCCACGCACGTGCACCAGGTGGTGCCGGTGAGCGCCGGACAGCGCCTGGTGCTCATCACCTTCATCGAGAGCCAGATACAGGACGCGATGCAGCGCGACCTGCTGTACGCGCTCGGCGAGGTGCGCGCGCTCGAGGGGCTGAAGATGGACTGGCGCAACCGTACCCAGCTCGAATACGTCATCGCCAATCTTCTGCGCATGTGGTCGAGATAGACCGGCAATACCGCCACCTGATGAACTCATCGGGCCGCGCCCGTCACGCCGCGCGCGAGCTCACGGAGCTCGCGCGCATCCTCACCGCGAAAAAAGCCGGATGAGCCACCCCGCCGCCAGCCTCGTGCCGATCTTCGCGACCCCCTTTGCCGTAGTGCCGCTGGCGCGCGGCGCCGAGCTCAATGCGCCGCTCGCCGCGCTGCTGCTGAGCCGAGCGACCGACGAATATCGCGACCAGAGCCTGCCCGCCGACCCCGCGTGCTTTCGCGGACGCGAGGACCTGTTCGACTGGAAGGACGAGCTCGTGGGAGAGCTGCGGCGGGAGCTCCTGGCGGGATTGTGCGCCGCAGTAATGGCCGTAAACCTCTACAGCGAGGCTGAATTCAATGCCCTGGGCGTGCAGGCGCGGGCCCGCTTCAGCGTCGTCGGGCCGGACGGCTGCATCCCCGCGGCCACCGCGCCGATGGCTTCCTGGTTTGCCCTCTACTGCGTTGCGGCACCCCCTCCCGCCCCCGCCCGCGTCCACAGTGCGGTCCTGCGCCTCTATGCGATCCGTGAGGGCACCATGTTCATGGATGCGGCGAACTGGCGGCTGCGGGAGCCTTTTGCCGGCGGGCATCACGTCTGGCGTCCGGTTCCCGGCGAGATGGCGGTTTTTCCCGCCTCGATCCTGCACGAAGTCGCCCTGAACCGCACAAGTTCGCACCTCGTGCTCGTGAGCGCACGGGTCCGCTTTGCGCACGCCGGACAGACGGCCACGCCGCCATGGTGAGCCCCCGGGTGCATCTCAACTCAGCCTTTGCCGTTCCCATCGCGGAGGCGCGCCTGAGCCCCTGCGAGGGTCTGAACCGTCAGCTCGAGGCGCTGTTCCTCGCCCGTGAGAGCGACGAATACCGCAATCCGACGCCGGCGCACGTTCCGCAGGAGGAGATGTTCGAGAGCCGCTTCAACCTGTTCCTGTGGCCGGAGGCGGCTATCCACGAGCTGCGCGTGTTCATGCTGAACTGCGTCGGCCAGGCCGTCATGGAGGCCTCGAATCTCAAGGCTGACGACCTCGCCAGGCTGCAGATCCACAATCACACCTGGTTCCATGTGACGCGTTACGCCGGCTCATTCGTGGCCCACAATCATCCGCTCGCCTCATGGTCGGCCGTTTATTGCGTGCGCTCCGGCGAGCGTGTTCCCGGCCGGCCCGGCAGCGGAATGCTCAGACTCATGGATACCCGCGGGGGTGCAGACGCCTACCTCGACGTCGCCAACCGGCACCTCAAGCCCGCCTTCGCGCTGGGATCGCGGGAGATTCGCCTCGAGGAGGGCCAGATCATCGTCTTCCCCTCCTTTCTGTTCCACGAGGTGACGCCGTTCTACGGACGGGACACGCGCATCACGGTGGCCAGCAACTGCTGGTTTACCTCCAGTCCGCCTTAGAAATCTGCTGGCTGCAGCGTCCGGCCGCCGCATGGGAGGCGTCCCGGCTACTGTTGCGAATGAGCAACATCACGGCATCCATGCTTCCCCATGCCTGCGAAACGTGCATCCGCGCGCTCGGGAGGCAGGAGGCAGGTTGGCAACACTGCGACAGCGTGGTAATAATGCGGCCCTAAAGTCCCGTGTGACCAGCCTGCGTTTCGCGGTGATGAGACCGCTTCACATGGGGACGAGCGGCGGCCTCGATTGATGCGTTCAGGGGTAGGGATGTGCGGGGCTCCGTGACTGCATTTCATTAACAATTCGCGAACCAATCGCAGAGGAATCTACACATGGCGAAAAGTCGCAGCTTGCAACAGGCGGTGCGCTTCGCACTGGCTACGGCCACGGCCGCAGCCGGGGTCTCCGCGCTCCACGCCCAGGAGGCACCGGCGCCAGCCGCAGCCGCCGCACCCGTCGAGGAGGTGGTGGTTACCGGATCGCGCCTGTCGACGCCCAATGAGACTTCCATCAGCCCGATCACGACCGTCTCTGCGGTCGACCTGCAGCAGACCGGACTGACGCGCGTCGAGGACGTGCTCAACAATCTGCCGATGGTGTTCGCGGGTATGAACTCGACCACCTCCAACGGCGCCGATGGCACCGCATCGGTCGACCTGCGCGGCCTGGGCAACCAACGCACGCTGGTGCTGGTCGACGGTCTGCGCCTGGGTCCGGGCTCGGCTCTCGGCGGCCGCAACTATTCGGATATCAATCAGATCCCGGCCGCCCTCATCGAGCGGGTCGATGTGCTCACCGGCGGTGCATCCGCGGTGTACGGCGCAGACGCGGTCGCGGGCGTGGTGAACTTCATTCTCAACACGCATTTCGAGGGCGTCAGGATTGACGCGGGCTACCACTTCAACGAGCACGACAACAAGGACCAGGACGGCGTCGCCTCCCTGGTCACCGCGGCCGGGGACGCGCTGCCGACGGGCCGTGTCGACACGGCCTTCGGCAAGAACGCCTCCATACTCATCGGCTCGAACTTCGCGGACAACAAGGGCAACGCCACCGCGTACGTCACCTACGACAACCAGGGTGCGGCGCTGCAGAGCAAGTTCGATTACAGCGCCTGCACATTGGGGGTGGCGAGCGCCACTACGCTCGCCTGCGGCGGCTCCGGCACTTCCAAGGGCGGCAGGTTCTACGCCTCGACCCCCCACGGCATCAGCTTCATCCATCACACGGTGCTGCCCAACGGCACGTTCGCGCCGATCGGTACGCCCGGCAATAACGACACCTTCAACTACGGACCGCTGAATTACTACCAGACGCCCGCCGAGCGCTGGACGGCCGGCACGTTCGTCAACTACGACGTCAACTCGCACGTGAACGTGTACCTGAATGTGATGTACACGCGTAACTCGAGCCAGGCGCAGATCGCCCCGAGCGGTGATTTCGCTGAGCCATCGTTCGTTCCCTGCGCCGATCCGATGCTGACGGCACAGGAACGCGCGACGATGTGCACCTCGGCAAACCTCGCCGCCCAGGGCAACCCGTTTGAGAGCTACAACGGTGTGAACTACCCCGGTCTCAACATGGAGATCGAACGCCGCAACGTTGAGGGTGGCAACCGCATCGCGACCTTCATCAACAATGCGGCGCGCGAAGTGATGGGCGTGAAGGGCGACTTTGCGGACAGCGCAAACGCCTGGACCTACAACGTTTACGCCCAGCACGGCACGGTGGAGAACGCCGACACCAACCTGAACTATCTCGGCAACCCGCTCATCGAGCAGGCGCTGAACGTGCTGCCCGGGACCAGCGGACCGGTTTGCGGAGGACCGACGGCCAATTCCGGTCCTCTGGTGGCCACGCCTGCGTACAGCACGCCAACCAACACGATAGTCGGCAATAGTGTTGGATTCAGTGCAAATAAAGCATGCGTGCCCTACAACCTCTGGGCGCCAAACGCGGTGACAGCCCAACAGCTGGCGTTCATGACGATCCCGCTGACTGAGCAGGGCACCGTGGAAGAGTACGTGGTGGACGGCTCGGTCACGGGTGACCTGGGCAAGTATGGAGCGAAGCTGCCCTGGGCGGACCAGGGCCTGCAGGTGAACGTCGGCGCGGAGTGGCGCTCGGAGTATTCTGCTTTCATTCCCGACTACGAGGAGGAGCAGGGCAACGCGGGCGGCGGCGGCGGGGCGGCAGAACCGATCACCGGCGAGTTCAATGTCAAGGAAGCCTTCACCGAGATGCGCCTGCCGCTGGCCAGCCATCAGCCTGGCGCAGAGGATCTGTCGATCGAGGGCGGCTATCGGTATTCCAAGTACAGCGAGGGCTTCGACACCAACACCTACAAGTTTGGCGGCGAGTGGGCGCCAATACGCGACGTGCGCTTCCGTGGCAGCTACCAGCGCGCCGTGCGTGCGCCGAACATCGGCGAGCTGTACACGCCGAACGCAGTGCTGCTGGACGGGTCGCAGGATCCGTGCACGGGTGCCACGCCCACCGCCTCCAAGGCGGCCTGCGTGGCGAGCGGCCTGAACCCGATCCTGTACGGGCACCTGCAGGGGAACCCGGCCGCCCAGTACAACGGCCTGTTGGGAGGAAATCCGAACCTGAAGCCCGAAACCGCCGACACCTACACCTTCGGCGTGGTGCTGCAGCCGCGCGTGGTGCCGAACCTGACGTTCTCGGCCGACTACTTCAACATCAAGATCAAAGATGTCATCGGGGCCCTCGGTGGCAACACCATCCTGCTCGACTGTCTCGCCACCATGCAACCGACCTTCTGCAGCCTGGTACACCGTGACGCGGCAGGCTCTCTGTGGAAGACGCTTGGCGGGTACATCGAAGATACCACCGTGAACGCAGGCGAGTACGCGACCAAGGGCATCGACTTCAAGTCCAGCTACCGTCAGCCGCTGCCGGCGCTGGGCTCATTGCTGTTCTCCCTGGAGGGCACGAGGCTGCAGAGCATTGCGGTCACACCGGTGCCGGGCTTTGGCTCGTATGACTGCGTGGGCTACTTCGGCAACAGCTGCGGCGCGGCGGATCCGAAATGGCGCTGGGTGTTCAACGCGGGCTGGTCGACGCCCTGGGATGGGCTCGATCTGAACCTGCGCTGGCGTTACATCGGCGAGCAGGATTCGGAGCAGACCAGCAGCAACTCCTTCCTGGCGGGGACCCCGTATACGGCGCTGTCGCATATCCCGGCGTATAACTACATCGATCTGACGGGCACGTTCAACGTCTACAAGAACATCAGGCTCGAGCTGGGTGTGAACAACCTGTTCGACAAAGCCCCACCGCTGATCGTGGGTGGCGACTGCTCCACCGGCAGCGGCTTCGCTGGTGGCGGCGCGAACTGCAACGGCAACACCTACCCGGGAGTCTACGACGCGTTGGGGCGGTACCTGTTCGCCACCATCACGGCGCAGTTCTAAGGACGGTTTGATGAGCTGAAGACGGCGGGCTGCGCAGCCCGCCGTCTTTTTTTGGACCCCGCGCGGACAGCCTTCAGAGCAGCCGGTGCACGCGATGAGTCCGCTTGGTTGCCGTCTGCATCAGGAAAGAGCCCAGCGCCGCGCGGTGAATGCTGACCGTCTCACCCACGGCAAGCAGCGGGTCCGCATCGTCGAGCTCCCACAGCTGGCCGCCTTCGAGCGCCACCGTCATGCGGCCGCTCGCGCTGTTGCCCAATGCGACCACGCGAGCCTGCAGCGATGAAGCCACCCGCGGCGGCGGATGTTCGGCCGCATACAGTCCGAAGGACTCCTTCGGCGGTACTGCCGCTGCGCCGGCAGCCGCAGGGGGTGCCGCTGCTGCCGGCGAGGTCTGCACAGCGGTGGGCGGCGCCGCTGCTGCCGACGAGGCCTGGACAGCGGCGGGGGGCGCTGCGGGGGCCGCCGGCGGCGGTGCTGCCGCCGTGGCGCTCTGCGCGGCGCGCCCGGAGAGTCGGTCGTAGCAGCTAAGCCGCTCGCTGGCGGCCGCGATGATCGCACAGGCATGCAGCGCACTCTGCGGCACCGTGGCGGGCGTATCCGCGTCCGCGCTCCCCACTGCCGGCAGCCCGAGCGCGGCGCATAGAACCGCCCATGGGCTTAGCCGCCGCAGCAGCACCGGATGCGGCTTCACCGCGGCTCCTGGGTGGTCGACTCGTAGTAGGTACCGACGACCTCGACCGCGGCGCGCACGAGGTCGCGCTCCGCGGCCGTGAGGAACGGATTCCAGATATCGAAGATCAATATCGCGCGCGGGGTGTCGGAAGAGTTCCAGGCCTCATGCTCGATGGTGTCGTCGAACACCCAGGCCTTGCCGGGCACCCACTCGCGCGTCTCGCTGCCGACGCGAAAGCCGCATCCCGGTGGCACGATGAGCGGCAGATGCACGGTGAGTCGCGTGTTGGTGACGCCGGTATGCGCCGGGATGCGCGTGTGGGCATCGAGAATCGAGAAATACGCAGTCGGGGCATGTGCCCCGACATCGCATTGCGGCGCGCCTTGCAACGCTTGCGCCGTGAGCGGACAGCGCGCCAGATGCGCGGGTTGCGGCACCGCCTGGTTCCACAGGAAGTAGGCACTCCAGCGGCGCGACTTGTTGAGCTCCTTCCACTGATTGAGCGGCAGGCCCTCCGGGTAGGCCACGTAAGGCTCGAGTCCCTCGCGATCCGAGACGAGCACGCTCATCAGCTCGGCGCGAATGTCGTCGGTCGCCGCTTCGATCGCGTCCAGCCAGGGAAAATCACCGCGATCGAAAAATTCCACCGCGGGAATTTCCGGGAAATACATGAAGGTCGGCTGCGGGGTGAAACGGCTGCGCTTGCCGGTCAGAAGATCAAGGCTGCCCGTGACGCGCCGATATTCGCCGCCGCCGTGGCGTTCGCGTATCGGCGCCAGACGCTCTTCCAGCGCGGCAGCGAGCGCCGCATCGTCACTGGCGATCGCCGCCCGCGCATGCTCGAGCACCTCACGCACGCTCTCCGGCGCCGTGCCCCCGGGGGGCAGGGTGGCGACGGCGTTGCGATAGACGCGCGCGGCAGCGTGGGGCTTGCCGGTCTGCTCGAGGAGCGTGCCTTTCTGCAGCAGTGCCGCGAGGTAGCGCGGCTCGAGGGCGAGTGAGCGCTCGATGGCCTCGAGCTCCTCCGTCACGAGGTTGAGCGCGTGCAGGCTCGAGGCAAGGTTCGACCACAGCGCCGGATGCGCAGGATCAGCCTGCGTCGCCCGCTGGAAGAGCTCACGTGCCCGCGCCGGCTCGCCACGCTGCATCATCCGCAGGCCGAGCTCGTTCAGCACCCCCGGATGTGCGGGCGCGAGCTGCGCGACGCGGGCCAGCAGCTGATCGGCCTCCCCGGCGCGGCCGGCGGCGCTCGCGGCCCTGGACGCCTGGATCATCCGCTGCACCGTGGCGTCGTCCGCGCGCGGGCTGCCGGCATTGACGTCGCTCAAGTTCTTCTCCTAAGGTTCTTTAGTTTGCGTTTCGATTCTAGCGCGGCCCCGCAGGGCCCGGAGAGCGAGTTGACCGCGGCAAGCGAAGTGGATTTTAAGCTGCTCCGTGTCGCCTCACTGTTAGAGAGCGACCCGGCTGCCGCCGCCCGCGAGGCCGCGCAGATCGTGCGCACGCACCCGGGGCATGCGGCGGCAACCCTGCTGCTGGGTACGGCACAGCGCCGCTGCGGGGACCCGCAGGCGGCGGTTGCCGTGTTCAGCGCGCTCGCCGCAGCCCAGCCAGCCTCGGCGGTAGTCCAGCTCGAACTGGGGCGCACGCTGCTCGCCGCCGCACACCCTGCCGAGGCGCGCCTCGCTCTGGAACGCGCGACCGAGCTGGCGCCGGATCTTGCGCAAGCCTGGCGCGAGCTGTCCATGCTGCACGCTGCGCAAGGCGAGACACTGGCATGCGATGCCGCCTATGCGCGCTTCAGCAAGCTGGCGCTCGACGATGCGCATCTGGCGGAGGCCGCGAGCGCCATCGCCAGCGAACGCTTCAGCGCCGCCGAACAATTGCTGAAGCGCGTGCTCCAGCGCGCGCCGCACGACGTCGCCGCGCTGCGCATGCTGGCGGAGGTCGCGGCCGCTCGCGAAGACTACTCCGAAGCCGAACGGTTGCTCGGCGAGTGTCTGCGCCTGGCTCCCGGCTTCGGCCGCGCGCGCCTGGATCTCGCCCTCGTCCTGCACAAGCAGTTCAAGGCGGAGCCGATGCAGCCCCTGCTTGAGCGATTGCTGGCGCTCGAGCCCGATAATCCACGCTACCGCACCCTGCAGGCCGCCGGATACAGCCTGCTCGGGCAGGCCGAGCGCGCCCTGGGGATCCACGAGGCTCTGGTAAGGGAATTCGCCCTGAATGAGCTCGTGTGGCTGAACTACGGTCATACGCTGCGCGCGTTGGGCCGTCAGGACGAGGCCATTGCGGCCTACCGCAGGTGCATCGCGGTCAAGCCCGGCTTCGGAGATGCCTGGTTGAGCCTGGCGAACCTCAAGACCTTTCGCTTCAACGCGCAGGAGGTCGAGGCGATGCGCACCGAGCTCGCCGGGCAGGAGTTGCGCCACAACGATCGTGCGCAGTTTGAATTTGCGCTCGGCAAGGCGCTGGAGGACGCGGGCGACTTCGCCGACTCCTTCGAGCATTACGCGCGCGGCAATACGCTGCGGCGGGCAGTCGTTTATTATCAGGGCGAGAGCGTCACGCGCCTGGCGAAGCGCACTCGGGACCTTTACACGCGGGAATTCTTCGCCGCACGCAGCGGCTGGGGATGTCAGTCGGCGGAGCCGATTTTCATCGTCGGGCTGCCGCGCGCAGGTTCGACGCTGCTCGAGCAGATCCTCGCCAGTCACTCACAGGTCGAGGGCACGCGGGAGCTGACCGATGTGCTGCAGTTTGCGGTCGAGCTCGGGGATCGGGACGAGGAGCCGGGCAAAACCGCTGACTACCCGCAATCGGTCGCACGTCTGCGCGGCGCCGAGCTCAGCGCGCTCGGTGAGCGATATCTTGAGCAAACGCGCGCGCATCGCCTGCTCGGGCGCCCGCGCTTCATCGACAAGATGGGCAGCAACTTCCTGCACGTCGGGCTCATCCAGCTGATGCTGCCGAACGCGCGCATCATCGACGCGCGACGCGCGGCGCTCGGCTGCTGCTTCGCCAACTTCAAGCAGCATTTCCACCGCGGCCTGTGGTTCAGCTACAGCCTCGAGGATCTGGCTCACTACTACCGCGATTACGTGAGCCTCATGGAACACTTCGATGCGGTGCTGCCCGGGCGCATTCTGCGCGTGTGTTACGAGGACGTGGTGCAGGACCTCGAGGGCGAGGTGCGCCGGCTGCTCGAATACTGTGGTCTGCCGTTCGAGGAGCAGTGCCTGCGCTTCCACGAGACCCGCCGTATCGTGGCAACCGTGAGCTCGGAGCAGGTGCGCCAGCCCCTGTACACGCAAGGCGTCGAGCAGTGGCGCAACTTCGAGCCCTGGCTGGGCCCGCTCAAAGAGGCCCTCGGAGATCTGACGGTCGAGCCGCAGCCGCGCGCGTTGCGCTAGCGGCCAAGTGCGCGAGCGCGCGCGCGGGCGCCGCCGCCCGCGCCGCGGGTCATGGCAGCACCGCCGCGGCGAGCGCATGGCGCCGCGCCGCCGCCTGCAGCCAATCCATACCGCGACGGATCTCCGCCGCATGCTCGCGATCGGCGGACGCGAGCAACTCGCGCCGCAGCGCGGTGTCGTAGGCGTACTCGGGCGCCTTGGAATATTGCCGCATCAGCGGTCCGCCGAGGAGCGCCTCGAGCTCGGCATCGCCGGGCTGCACGCCGAGGCGCTGGAAGATGTCCCGCAGGCCGCTCACCGGCTCGCGCAGCAAGGCGTCGAAATCCACCCACAGCACCTGCGCGGCGCGCTGCTCCGCCGCCTGGCGCAGCGTCGTCATCTCACACAGCCAGCTCATCGCGATGCACTCGCCCTCGGAAGCAGGATCCGGCCGCACCGCGCCCTCGCCCAGGCGCCGCAGCAGACGCTGCAGTCGCGCCGCGGCGAGCTGACGGCTCTCGCGGCGCGAGTTGGGACCGGCGAATATCACCTGCAGATAGGCGAGCGGCTGCACGTGCATGAAGAGCGCCGACGCCTGCGGGCTGCCGGTCAGGATCGGCTCGGCCAGCTCGCTGACGAAGCTCGTGGCCTTGACCACCGCGCGCTGCGCGGGCCGCCAGGTGCGCGCCAGCAGCGCGAGCGCGACATCGAGCTGCAGCGCGGCGGCGGCGGAAGGTGCGGCGAGCGCGCGCAGCAGCGCCGGCTCGCGCAGCGCGAACAGCTGCGGATGCGCGCCGACGAGGCGCGAGACGAGCGTCGAGCCGACGTGCCCGGTGTGAAAAATATAGTGCGCGCGCGCTGGCAGCCGCGCGGCGGCGCTCTGCAGCAGCGCCGGCGCGCATGAGTGCTGCGGGTAGCCGCACGAGCACAGGCGCTGGTCGAGAAAGCTCGCCGCGCGGTACGCCGCCTCGTCGAGCTTCACCAGCCTCACCGCACCGCCCTGCAGTTCGAGCGGCAGCCACGCCGGGGTTTGCACCAGCTCGTCCTCGGCCAGCGTCATGT
>DATHQM010000018.1:0-50091 GCA_035482695.1 Steroidobacteraceae bacterium
TGCTGGGGGACACCCACCCCCGGCACGTGGAGACGTTATTCCGCAATACCGTCGAGCACGCGCCCGTCGGCATCGCCTTCGCCAACCGCGACGGCACCTATCGCCACTGCAATCGCAGCTTCTGCGCGATGCTGGGTGTCAGCCGTGCAGAGCTCGACGGCACAGCGATCGCCACTCTCACCGTGACGGAGGATCTCGAGTCCACCACCATGGGATTGGAGCGGCTGTGGCGTGGCGAGATCGCACACCTCGACGTCGAGCGGCGCTATCTGCGCAAGGACGGCAGCGCACTGTGGGTGCGGGTAACCACCTCCCTGGTGCGCGGCGGCGGGCGAGAAGCCGACTGTTCGGTCGAGTTCGTGCGCGACATCTCCGCGCGCAAGGAGATGGCGATCGCGCTGGTGCAGAACCAGACGCTGCTCGCCACCGTCATCGCCGAACTACCCCTGGCGCTCCTCGCCTGCGACATCAACGGCAAGGTGACGCACTACAACCGTGCCGCGATCGAGCTGTTCGGCATCCCGGCAGAGGAAGCGCGCGGCTCCGCCACGCGTAGTCCCTACCCCATCACCTCCGAGGTGTTCCTGCCGGGCGGCAGCGCCCCGGTGCCACGCGAACAGCGCCCGCTGGCGCGCGCCATGGCCGGCAGCGAGGTGAGCGACGCGGAGTACACCATCGTGCGCCCCGATCGTGCCGTGCGCACGGTGCTGGCCAGCGCGCGGCGTCTGGTGGGACCTGCCGGCCAGTCGCTCGGCGCCGTCGTGGTCGTGCAGGACATTACCGAGCGGCGGCAGGCGGAGCAGGAGCTCGAGGGCGTGCACCGGCAGCTGCTCATCGCTTCGCGCCAGGCCGGCATGGCGGAAGTGGCAACCAACGTGCTGCACAACGTCGGCAATGTCCTCAACAGCGTGAACGTGTCGGCGAGCCTCATCAGTGAGCGCATCAAGAAATCGCGCTCTCACGGCCTCGCCCGGGTCGCCGAGCTGCTGACGGAGCACGCCGGCGACCTCGCCGCTTTCCTCGGCGGGACGCAGGGGCGGCAGCTGCCGGTCTATCTCAAGGAGCTTGCAATCGAGGTGACCGCGGAGCGCGATGCGGCGATCGCGGAGCTCGCAGCATTGCGCAGCAATGTCGAGCACATCAAGGAGATCGTGTCGGTGCAGCAGAATTACGCGCGGCGCGGCGGCATCACCGACATCGTCGACATGCGCACGCTGGTCGAGGACAGCCTGCGGATGAACGAGGGAGCCTTCAGCCGCCACGGCGTGGTGCTGGTGCGCGATTTCTACGAGGTGCCGCAGATTGCAGTCGATAAGCACAAGGTGCTGCAGATCCTGGTCAACCTCATTCGCAATGCCAAGTACGCCTGCGATGAGGCCGTAAGCGACGTCAAGCGCGTGACGGTGCGGGTGAGCGCCGCCGACGGCGTCATGTCCATCGCCGTCATCGACACCGGGGTCGGGATCCCGAAGGAAAACCTCGAGCGCATCTTCAACCACGGCTTCACCACGCGCAAAGACGGCCATGGCTTCGGGCTGCACAGCAGCGCGCTGGCGGCGAAGGATCTGGGCGGCGCGCTGCAGGCCGAGAGCGCCGGAGCGGGTAAGGGTGCCACCTTCATCCTGACGCTGCCCCTCACCCAACGGGAGCCGTCCGATGGCCGATAAACCGGAACTCCTCACGCACCGTCTGCTGATGATCGATGACAATCCGTCCATCCACGAGGACTATCGCAAGATCCTCATCGGCCGCGATGACACGCAGATCTCGGCGGCCGAGGCAGCGCTGTTCGGCGAGCGGCCGTCGGCCGTGTCGCGGCCATCGTTCGATGTGGACTCGGCGCTGCAGGGACGTGAGGGCGTGGAGCTGGCCCGCCGGGCGCTCGCCGAGGGGCGCCCCTACTCGGTCGCCTTCGTGGACATGCGCATGCCGCCCGGGTGGGACGGGCTGGAGACCATCGAAAACCTGTGGAAGGTCGACCCCGATATCCAGGTGGTGGTCTGCTCGGCCTACACCGACTACGACTGGCTGGAGCTGCTGGCCAGGCTCGGCCGCTCCGACAAGCTCATCGTCATCAAGAAGCCGTTCGAGCCGATCGAGATCCTGCAATCCGCCAGTGCCTTGAGCCGCAAGTGGCAGAACGAGCGCGCGCTCAAGGCCCACGTCGAGGGTCTCGAGCGGGTCGTCACCGATCGCACCCGCGGACTCGAGGCGGCGAACCGTCAGCTGCGGCACCTCGCCTCGCATGATGCGCTCACGGGCCTGCCCAATCGCCTGTTGCTCGATGACCGCATTACCCAGGCGATCGCGCAGGCCGAGCGTCAGAAGCATGAATTCGTGGTCGCGGTACTCGATCTCGATCGCTTCAAGCTCATCAACGACTCGCTCGGCCATCGCGCCGGCGATGAGCTGCTGTGCGAAGTGGCCACGCGGCTCAAAGGCGCCATCCGCTCCGTCGATACCATCGCGCGTCTCGGCGGCGATGAGTTCGTAATCGTCTTCGACGGACCGATGACGCGCGCCGAGGCGCTGCAGATGGGCAAGCGCCTGCTGAAGGTCATGGAGCCGTCCATGCGGCTGCTCGGCATCGATGTGCACGTCTCGCCCAGCATCGGCCTGGCGTTCTACCCGCCCGACGGCCTGACCGTCGACACGCTGCTGGCGCACGCGGACGCCGCCATGTACAACGCCAAGGAGCGCGGCCGCAACAACGTGCAGAGCTATGCCGAGAGCATGGGCACGGTCACGCAGGAGCGCGTGAAGTTCGAGAGCGAGCTGCACGAGGCGCTGCGCGCCGGACAGTTCGAGCTGCACTACCAGCCCAAGGTCGACACCGCGACCGGGCGGATCAACAGCGCCGAGGCGCTGATCCGCTGGCGCCACCCGCAGCGCGGCCTGCTGCTGCCGGGCGAATTCATCCCGGTCGCCGAAGAGTGCGGCCTGCTCGATGCCATCGGCGCGTGGGTGCTGCTCGAAGCCTGCCGCCAGGGGCGGATCTGGCAGCAGCACGGGCCGCGGGCACTACGCGTCGCCGTCAACCTGGCGCCCTCGCAGTTTCGCCTGGGGGACCTGGTCGACCAGATCCGCAGCGCGCTCGAGGCTACCCGGCTCGACCCCGGGCTGTTGGAGATCGAGCTGACCGAGACGGCGGTCATGAGCGATGCCGAGGAGTCGGTCCATATTCTGGAGGCCATCAGCCGCATGGGCGTGCTGGTCTCGGTCGATGACTTCGGCACCGGCTATTCCAGCATGAGCTACCTGCGCCGCTTCCCGATCGACAAGCTGAAGATCGACCGCTGCTTCGTCGAGCAGATGACCGCGCGCCCGGAGGATGCTTCCATCGTGGGTGCGATCATCTCGCTCGCCCACAGCCTGCGCCTCAAGGTGATCGCCGAGGGCGTCGAGACGCCCGAGCAGCTGCAGCTGCTCACCGACTTAGGCTGTGACCAGTACCAGGGCTTCTTCTTCAGCCCCGCGCTGCTGCCCGCCAAGTTCGAAGAACTGGTCCGACAGGACCCGACGCTCGCCGACGAGGCGGCGGTGCGCACCCACAGCAAGCTCGCGGTGCTCAACCGCTAGCCCCTGCCGCGCCACCCCCGCCGCCTGGCGCGTGATGCGCCGCTGGGCTAAGGTGCCGCCGAAGTATTGACGAACGAAGGCGAGCACCGCAGTGCGTTCAGCTACGTCGATGACGATCGCCGTGATCATGGGCATCGCCGGCCTGTTCCTGGCGTCGCAGCTCGCGCTCGGCGAGCCAACGTCCGGCCAAAGACTGACCCCCTTCGACCTCGAAGCGCACCGCGGCGGCCGTGCGCTGCGCCCGGAGAACACCCTGCCCTCGTTTGCGAATGCGCTCTCGATGGGCGTCGACACGCTCGAGCTCGACATGGGTGTCACGCGCGACGGCGTGGTGGTGGTGTCCCACGAGCGCACGCTGAACCCGGATCTCGCCAGGGGTCCCGACGGTCGCTACATCCCGTCCCCCGGCACTCCCTACGTCAAGCTGACACTGGCGCAGGTAAAGACCTACGACGTCGGCCAGATCCGCCCGGGCAGCGAGTACGCGGCACGCTTCCCGGAGCAGCTCACGGTGCCGGGCACGAGGATACCGACGCTGGCGGAGGTCTTCGCACTGGTGCGCCGCTCGGGCGATCATCATGTGCGTCTCAACATCGAGACCAAGATCGATCCGACCCATCCCGAGGAGTCTCCGGACCCCGCCCACTTCGTCACGGTGGTGCTCGACCTGCTGCGCCGTGAGCACTTCACCGATCGCGTCATGATCGAATCCTTCGACTGGCGCACGCTCGTGCTGGTGCAGAAGCAGGCCCCCGCGATCCCCACCGTGTATCTCACCCAGCAGGCTCAGCCCGAGGCCAACATCTACCCGGGTACGCCCTGGACCGCAGGCCTCGATCCGGACAAGTACGGCGGCTCGGTGCCGCGCATGGTGAAGGCGGCCGGCGGCAGGATCTGGTCGCCGTACTACCTCGATGTCGACCAGCACTCGGTCGACACAGCGCATCAGCTCGGGCTTCCGGTCATCGTCTGGACCGTGAACGAACCGCAGGACATGCGCCGGCTGATCGACCTCGGCGTCGACGGCATCATCTCGGACCGTCCCGATCTGCTACGCGCGGAAAGTGCGAAGAAAGGCATCGCGCTGCCCTCCCCCCATCCGGTCTCACCCTGACAGGGCACGGCAAGGCATGGCCCGCCGGCAATCGCGCATGATGCCCCTGGGAACTCCGGCGCCGCCCTTTGCGCTGCCCGATACGCTAAGCGGCGCCACCGTCACGCTCGCAGGACTCGCCGGATCGCCGGCGCTCGTGGTCGCTTTCCTTTGCAACCACTGCCCGTTCGTCAAGCACCTGCTGGATGGGTTCGTCGCGTTGGCGCGCGACCTCGGGCCGCGCGGGCTCATGGTCGCGGCGATCAGCTGCAACGACATCAAGAGCCATCCCGAAGATGCACCTGAACAGATGCAGCGGGTCGCGAAGGAGAAAGGCTTCACCTTCCCGTACCTTTATGACGAGTCGCAGGAGGTGGCGCTCGCCTACCAGGCGATCTGCACGCCGGATTTCTTCCTCTTCGATCGCGAGCGGCGGCTCGCCTACCGCGGACAGTTCGACGCGAGCCGGCCCGGATCCAACATCCCGGTCACGGGCGCGGACCTGCGCGCCGCTGCCGAGGCGCTGCTCGACGGCCGCGCCCCGGCGTCGCGCCAGACGCCGAGCGTCGGCTGCAGCATCAAGTGGAAGGCCGGCCGGGCGCCGGATTGGGCCTTAAGCTAGCGGCCCAGGTCCCCCATGAGCCCCCCGACGCGACTGCCGAGCCAGGACCCTTCCCAGTCGTAGTGGAAGCGCACCGCGACCGGCAGGCCCTGGACGCGCTGGCTCTCGCTCAGGCGCTCCGTCGGTAACAGGTTCAGCACCACCGTCATCGGGCGCATCCCGAACTGGTCGACGAGATCCGCCGGCATGCGCTGCGTGAGGCGCGGCGCTTCGGCGATGAAGGCGCGGATGCGCGATCCGTCCGGGAAGCGGATGGTCGCCTGCATGCCGACCTTGAGGCGGGTGCCGAACTTCGGCGACGCATAGGCGAGCACCCGCGGATTATCGGTGTGCGCGAGCGTCACCAGAGGTGCGCCGGGTGCGACGAACTCGCCGGGCTTCGCCAGGAGCTCGAGCACGCGGCCGCCGAAGGGCGCGGTGAGCGTGAGCGAGCGTTGCTGACGCGCGAGGAAGTCGTTGTCGACGTCGGCGGTACTGACCGCGGCCCCGCGCGCGGCCGCGGCGCGCGCCTGCACCAGCCCGACTTGCGCCTGGGTGACGGCGGACTCGGCCGTATTGAGCTCGGCGACGGTCGCCGCGCCCTGACGCACGAGCGCTGCGATCTGATCACGCTCTGCCTCTTCATAGCGAACGTACCGTTCCCGCAGGCGCAGCTCAGCGGCTGCCGTTTGCTGCTCACGCGCGGCGGCGCGCTGCGCATCGTGTGCGGCCCGCTGTTCCACGGCGTTGTGGGCGGCGGCGGCCTCCAGGTCCAGGCTGTCGAGCACGGCGAGCGTTGCGCCTGCCTCGACGCGCTCGCCGACGGTGACGTCCATGCGAGCGACGCGTGCTGAGCGCGCGGCGCGGATCTCCTGCTGCTCGAGCGACACCGTACCGTTGGCGGTGAGCGTGAGCCAGGAGCCCAGCACGCCACTCGCCAGCAACAGGATCGGCGACAGCACGACCAGCAGAATGAGATACCAGGCGATCTTGTGTCCCTTGCCTCGGGCCTTGGCGTAGAGGATCTTCACCCCGTCGAGCTCATCGGGCGCGCGCTGCCGGGAACGAAACTGCACCTGCATGGCTACTCTCCAGCGGCAAGTTCAGGAAGGCCGGCCGCATCGCCCCAGGCGTCCTCGAGCTCGAGCGTCACGCCGCGGAAGTTGGCGCTCGCGAGCTCACGCTCCACGCGCTCGATCCTCTGGCGGCGCTCGTCCGGCGGGTACGCCCACAGGCTCTCCTCGCGGGGCAGCGATTTCTCAAGACTCAGTGCGACGCTGAACGACAGCTGCGGATAGCGCTGCAGCAGCGGCTCCGCGATGGCCACTGCCCGCTCGGGGTTGGCGACATACACCATGAGGGTGGGCGAGACCTTAAGCTCACGCAGTGCCTGGGCGAAGCTCGCGCGCTCGAGCTGCACGTTGCCGAGGCGCATCTGCGGCAGCTGCACGTCGAGGTCGCGCGGATGGATGCTCAAGGCAACCGGCCAGGG
Source organism: Steroidobacteraceae bacterium (assembly GCA_035482695.1). Lineage (GTDB taxonomy): Bacteria > Pseudomonadota > Gammaproteobacteria > Steroidobacterales > Steroidobacteraceae > 13-2-20CM-66-19. The sequence continues at coordinate 6,766 of DATHQM010000018.1, forward strand.
ACTTGCCAGGCTGACCGCGGCCAGCGTGCGGGTGAGGGAGACGAGGAGCCCGGGGAGCTTGTCGGGTGCGGGATCGAGCTGCGCCGGCTCGAGGTCGAGGTGCACCCCGTCGAACGGCACGGACTTAAGTCCCGCGATGAGCGCGAGGAGCTGCTCGCGCCCACCCGGACGGATCCAGGTGGGATCTCCCAGCAGCAGCTCGACGCTGAAGCCCTGCTCGTGGGTGCTGCGCACCGCGCGCACCAGCGGCGTGGGGTCGGCGAGCGCGCGGTGCATCTGCTGCGCATCGAGCGAGATCAAAAGCCGCCGGATGCCCGCCGCATGCATCTCGGCGAACTTGCCAACGCCTGCGGTGTTGGCGGTGTTCGCGAGCCAGTCGGCGGAGTGCCACAGGTACAGGGCGCGATCGGGCTTGAGTCCCGGCGCCTCCCGGCTGGCCGCAGCGGCTGGGGCAGCGGCGGGCTTGAAGCTCGCGGCGGGAAGCAGCGCCGCCTGCCCCGCCGTCACGCTCGCGGGCAGCATCGGCCGCGGGCCGGCATTCGCCGGTGCCTCGCACGGTGCCGCCTCGAAGCGCGCCCAGTCGGCGTACCAGTAGACGAGTGCCTTGTCGGCTTCCGCGAGCGCTTTCGCCGCGTTGTAGCGCTGCAGGCGTGCGCGCTGCAGCTGCTCGGCGACGTCGCCGCCGAGACTCACCGCCCGCTGCGACCGCTCCTCGACCGCGGCATCCGCGGCGGCGAGCCGCGTGGCGGCGAAATCGCTCGACTGGGCAAGGACGTTGGCGCGCCCGACGAGCTCGCTGCGCTGCGCCTTGAGCTCCTGGCGTCGCATGTCGTACTCGAGCCGCGCCTGGGCGAGCTGAGCGGCGGCGGCGCGCTTCAGCAGCCGGCGCTGCGTGCCGTATTCGAGCGGGACCTGGAACGTCAGGCTCAGGACCGCCGAGCTGCCGTGCTGACCCGTCGGCCAGTCTTCAAGCGTCTGGTAGCCGAGCTGTACGCTCGACTGCACCGGATAGAGCGCGCTGTCGCGGGGACTGTCCTCACGCACCGCGACCACTTTCTGCAGACCCGTCAGCTCCGGGTCGCCATCGACCCACTCAGCGTCGGACGCCGCCAGGGCGGCGCACGCGACGGGCACCATCGGCCGCACCGCGATGCCGCCGTCGAGATCCTGACCGGTGAGCTCGCGCATCATGCCGAGCGCGACCTCGCGGTCCGCGCCTCCCGAGGCCTCATCGCGCCGCGCGAGCGAGAAGCCGCTCGAGAGCTCGAGGCGGTCCGCATCGAGCAGCAGCCCCGCCCGGGTACGCAGCTCCGCCACGTGCTCGAAGGTCGGTTCGTCCTGCAGATAACTCTGCGCCAGCAGCGTCAGTCGCTGCGCCAGCCAGTAGTCGCCGTATGCCTTGCGCAGGCGCGCCACGATCTCGCGCCGCTGCAGCTGCCGCCGTGCGTCAAGCACCGCCAGCTGCACCTGCTGATCGCTCAGGGACTCCTCGAGCTGCAGGCGGCTGCCCAGCAGCGGCATGGACAAGCCGCCGCCGACCATGCCCTGGTTGTAGGTCCAGGAGCTCTGCGGGTCGATGATGCCGTGATTGTGCTCGTAGCCGACGTTGCCGAAGGCGGACACGCCGAGCCCGATGCGCCCGGCGTTCAGCGCATCGCGCGTCGACTCGTAGGCGCGCTCGGCGAGCTGTGCGGCGGGCGAGAGCTCGAGGCGCGCCTCGAGCTGCTCGAGCGGCGGCAGCGCGAGCGCCACGGCCGGCGCGAGCCACAGGGCCGCCGCAAGTGCTGGCAGGGTGCGTGAAGGTCCGGTCATGGCGCGTCAGAACTTCGTGCGCCGCAGCACCCAGGGCGGCGCCATCGCCGATTCGAGGTGCGAGCGGGTGATGAGCTCGGTGAGCGTCGCGACCGCGTTCCAGCAGCGCATCACGAAGGTGAATAGCGGAAAGAGCGGCAGCAGCACGGCGAGCTTCAGGTCCTGGCGCCGGCGCTCGGAGAAGAGCAGCCAGAACTGCGCGAACATCAGCGCCGCGAGGAACACATAGAAGAGGTAGACGAACGCCAGCACGCCCAGGACCGCCGCAGCCGGATAGACGAGCAGCACGTAAGTGGTGTAGCCGAGCAGCACGAACGGCGTCGCCAGCTGGAACAGCAGCCCGGTCCAGACGAACGCCACGAAGTTGCGCAGACCCAGCAGTCCCGGGCGCAGGTGATGGCGGTACTTGCGCAGGTACAGGTACGACAGGTCGCCGTCCCAGCGCAGGCGCTGCTTGAGGAATTGCCGCAGGGTCGTCGGCGCATCCGTGTGACCCATGGCGCGCGGCTCGAAGCGGATCCTCAAGTTGGGGTAGCGCCCAAAGTATTTCTTGATGCGCAGCGTGAGATCCAGGTCCTCCGCGGTACCGCTGTCCCAGCCGCCGATCTTGCAGAGGAACTCACGCCGGAAGATGCCGAACGCGCCGGAGACGTTGTTGACGACATTGAAGGCATCGAGACCCGCACGGCTCAGGTGAATCGACAACGCGTACTCGAGCGCCTGCAGCCGGGTGACGAGGGTGCTCGTGGCGTTGCGCACCCGCAGGTTGCCGGCCACCGCCACCACGTTGCGGTCGGCGAAGTGGCGCACGGCGTGACTGACCATGTCGTTGTCGAACGAGGTGTCGCCGTCGAGCGCCATGACGACCTGGCCGCTGGCGAGCGCCAGCCCCTGATTGAGGCTCGAGACGCGCCCGCCGCGCTGCACCTTGGGAACGATCTCCAGGCGGCGGCCGGGCCGTGCGTTGACGTAGCGCTGCAGCGCGCGCAGCGCCAGCAGCGTCGCGCGGTTCTGCACCGCCCCATCCACTATCGCGAGCATCTCGATCTGCCCGTCGTAGAGCTGCTCGGTGAGCGTGCGGATGGTGAGCTGTACGTCCGCCCCTTCCGAGTAGCAGGTGATGATGCAGGAGACCTTGGGGGTGAACGGCAGCGCCTGGCGCGCGATGCGCCCTCCCTCGAGGTAGCGCCGGACGGCGCCGAGCATCACCACGATCTGCAGCGGCAGCTCGAACAGCAGCACGAACGGGAAGAACTTCAGCGCGACGCTGCCCCAGTCCGAGTACCAGGCGGTGACGAGCAGCTGGCGCAGCGTCAGCCAGGCATCAGCGAAGGTGAGGAGCATGTCCATCAGCCGACGCGGCTCCGCAGTGTGCCCATCAGCACCTTGGCATCGGTCATTTCCTCGTTCGGCTCGACCGAGGAAAACGCGGCGGTCGCGATCTCGATGCGCAGCCCCTCGTCCGGAAGCGCCGCCTCGCGCAGCGCGGCGATGCGCTGCATCACCTTGTCCAATCCCTCCGGCGAGGTCTGCGGCAGCAGCAGCCAGCAATATTCATCCGCGTCGCGCATGAACAGGTCCGTGGTACGCACCAGCGTGCGCAGGCGCTGCGACAGGGCATCGAACATCTGCGCGACGCGCTGGTGCGGCAGCCGAGCGGCCAGCTCGCGCACATTGGCGAATTTCAGGCACACCAGACCGAACTGCAGCTCGGCATGGCGGCGCGAGAGGTTGAGCAGCCACTCGAGGTTCTTGCTGAAGTATTCCGGATGCGCCTGGCTGAATTCGTCGATGAGCTTGAAGAAGTCGCCGATCTGGCCGGTGCGGGCCGCCAGCCGGCCCGCCGCCGACAGCTGCAGGCCGTAATAGCTGCGCTCGGTGAGCTCATCGGTGCCGGACAGCTTCTGGCAGTGCAGGCAGCGCGCCTTCACGGCTGGCTCGGTGAAGCGCCCGCGGCAGCTGTTACAGGCGAGGGTCTCGAGCGCGCGGTCGTAGTCGACGCCGATGTGGCGCAGTCGCGCTGTGCATTTCGGGCAGCTGAGTCCGTCCTGCTTGAGATACTCTTCCTGGGTCGCGACGTTCCCGCAGGCGTAGCAGTGCAGAAAGTTCTGCACGGTGGTGTCGATGCTGCCGCACTGCGGACACGTCTCGATGAACAGCAGCTGTCCCGCGGAGCACGCCGGGCAGGTGTGCATCCGCTCGATCAGCTCCGCGGTCTCGAGCAAGCCGCGCCGGCGCAGCCGATCGAGCATCAGGAAGCCGTCCTCGCCGCTGCGGCCGAGCGCATCCGCCAACGGGTAGCGGTAGATCTGCGCGTCGCGCCAGTCGGCGAAGGGCGTCAGGGTCCGCTCCGGGCGCAGGTAGAGGAATGCGAGCAGCCGCTCGTCGCCCTCCGCGGTTGGCCGCCGGCCGAGCGCAGCCGCGCGAGCGGCAATGGCAGCAGCCTTGGGCGCGGCGGCGTCCATGCTCGACGCGAGCCCGTCGCTCAGGGCATCGACCGCCGCCCCGCAGGAGCGATTGAGGAAGATCGGCACGAGCGCGAAGCGCGGCGCGCGGCGCAGCGCCTGCAGCCAGGTGAGCGCCTGGTGCGCGTCGGCGGGGTAGAGAATCACCCCATCCGCCGCGACCTCGGCCGCGAGCAGCTGCTGCGCGTCCGTGAACGGCGGGCCTTCGCTCCAGGTGCTGTGCGCCGCGCCCGCGAGCTGATCCGCCGGGGTGCGTCTGGCGAGGAGCGTCAGGACCGCAGGCAGTGCACGCAGTCTGGCGCTCGCGGATATATTGGGCATGGATTTTCGGTCGTGCGTGTCCTCGTAGCATTATTGTCAAGAGCGGCGGCAGCAGGTCCCTGACCCCGTCACGATTCGCGCACTCAGTCGCGGCGCCGCGGCTCGCGCCGTCCGCTATTCCAAACGGCGTCACGTTTCCGCGGCGTGATCTGCGCTGCGGAAAGTACGGAGAGACACATGACCTACTACCTGTATTACTGGCCGGGAATCCAGGGGCGCGGCGAGTTCATTCGCTTAGCTCTCGAAGAAGGCGCCGCGCGCTACGTCGATGTCGCCGCGCTCCCGGAGCGCGGCGGCGGTGGCGTGCCGGCGATCCTCGGGGTGCTGGCGGCCCAGGGGGACTCCCGGCCGCCCTTTGCGCCGCCGGTGCTCAGGAGCGGGCGCCGCCTGATCGCGCAGACGGCGAACATCCTGCTGTTCCTCGGGGAGAGGCTGCGGCTCGCACCAGCGGATGAGGCGGGCAAGCTGTGGGCACACCAGCTCGAGCTCACCATCCTCGATCTCTATCAGGAGATCTTTCACACGCATCATCCGCTCGGCGACGGCTATGCCTACGAGGAGCAGAAGGCCGCGGCCCGCCGGCGCACCAGGGATTTCCTCGCCGTGCGGCTGCCGAAGTTCCTCGGCTACTTCGAGCGGGTGCTCGAGTTGAATCGCGCCCGCGGACCGTGGATGGTGGGCGCGCGCTTAGGCTACGTCGACCTGTCCATGGCGCAGCTGCTCGCCGGACTGCGCTACGCCTTCCCCACGCACACGCGCCAGGCGCTGCGCCGCCGGCGGCGGCTATCCGCGCTGCACGATGCGGCGTTTGCGCGGCCGCGCATTGCGCGCTACCTCGCCTCCGACCGCCGCGTGGCGCTCAACAACGAGGACCTGTTCCGGCACTACCCCGAGCTCGACCGCTGAGGCAGGCGCGGGCACGCCGAGAAGCCGCGAACTTCAAGGCGCCAGCAACCCCTGCCTGATCATTTCCCGGGTGGTGGCGTCGGCGACTTCGGTCACGAGGTTATCGAGGTCGCGGGGATTGCTCGTGCGGCTGGTGCTTGCCCACAGCAGCTGGTCGCGCGTCAGCGAATAGACCAGCGTCTCCACCGACACCACGGTGTCCGACTGCAGGTATCCCGGCTGGTACACCGCGCCCCAGCCGTAGCCCCAGTACGGGCCGAAGGCGCCGTAGTAGGCCGGCATCACGTAAGCGGGCGTGTAGCTGACACGCTGATCGCGCCCGACGACGCGCATCACGACGACGCCGTCGACCCCGGCGGCTTTGAGCTTCGCGCGCGCCGCCGCGCCATCGCCCCGCAGGTCGTCCGGCAGCAGCGTGTAGGCGGCGACGCCGTGGGCGCCGCGCCGGCTGATATCCGCTGCCAGCAGATCCTCGGCGCTGCGCCGCCGGCTCTCGTTGCGCGACACGAATACCGCGGCGATCGTCTTGCCGGCAGGCCTGAGCGCCTGTACGTCCGGTGCCTTCCACGTCGAAGTGAAGGTCGTGCTGGCACAGGCCGCCAGCAGCAGCACCGTCACAGCGGCAAGATGGCGAAGCATCAGGGTGTGGGTGCGCATCGCGTGCCCTCCGGCGGGGAAGCCTACTCCGGCACCGCCGGGGCTGCCACGCCAGGCTCTCGCCGCACCGCCGCGCCCGCCCAGCGCCGCTCACCTGGAGGTCGCGCGCAAAGCGCGCGAGGATAGCGCTCGAAGGATTCACCTTCGTAGGACCCGCCATGCATGAGATCAGGAGCCTCGAGGCAGCCGACCGCGGACAATGGCAACAGTTGTGGGACGGTTATCTGCACTTCTACCGCCAGCACCTGCCGCCCGAAGTCACCGACGCGACGTTTGCCCGGCTCATCGAGCCCGGGATGCAACCGTACGCCCTGGTGGCGCAGCGACAAGGCACGCTCGTCGGCTTTGCGCACTACCTGTTTCACCCTTCCAGCTGGTCGCTGCAGCCGCTGTGCTATCTCGAGGACCTGTTCGTCGACGGCCAGGCCCGCGGCAGCGGCGTCGGCCGCGCGCTGATCCACGCGGTGTACGCCGCGGCCGACCAGGCGCAGGCGGCGAACGTCTACTGGCTCACGCAGGAGTTCAATGCCCCGGGGCGCGCGCTGTATGACACGCTCGCGCATCGCACCTCGTTCATACGTTACGAACGCTGAAGCTCCCGGGCACCGCGGCGGCGTCGACTCGGGTCGCCGCTGCCCCCGCCAGGTGCCCGCTACGACGCGCGTCTGACGCGCGCTAACCCGCCTGGCCGCGGCCCCTCACGGGCCGTGTGCAGCCGCGACGCACGTCGCGTGTTGGGTCAGGTGTCATCTACCTATTGAGGTAGTCGCACATGCGCCGAGTGCGACGCAGGTCGCACTTTATCCGCGCGGCCGCGAAGTTGTGACCCGCATCCCCTGTAGGACACGTTGTTTTGTGAAATCGGTTGCCGGTGACCTTGGGTCTATCCGCTCAAATACCTGTGTCGCGGCGAAGGTTGCGCCCCGGTCTCAAGTTGGATCGATAAGGAAAGGTAAGTATGCGTTTTATATCGCTATGGCCCCGGTCACTCTGGCTGGCGTGCCTGTGTGTTGCGGGCGCCGCCTGGGCGCAGTCCGCACCCGTCAGTTCGCAGTTGCAGGTCGAGCAGGTGGAGACGCTGGACGGCAAGACCGTGCTGCATCCGGTGCAGGCCAGCAAACCCGGCGACGTCCTCGAATACCGCGTCAGCTACACCAATCACTCCTCTGCTGCAGTGCAGGGTCTGATCGCCAGCCTGCCGATCCCCGCGGGCACGACGCTGATCGACGGCTCGCAGCTGCCGCCGGACGCGCTCGCCAGCACCGACGGCACGAGCTTCGCGCCGCTGCCGCTGCGGCATCGTGTGCGCCAGGCCGACGGCAGCGAGCGCCTGGTACCGGTGCCGTTCGAGGACTACCGCGCGCTGCGCTGGAGCCTCGGCACCCTGGCCGCGGGTGCGACCCGCGAAGTGAGCGCGCGCGTGCGCGTCAACAGCACCACGCCCGCGGTCGCCGCGGCCGCCGCCCCGCCACGGGGCTAGCGCCGCACCGTCCGCAGCCAATCTCGATATCCAAAGAACAGTTTCAGGGAGTCCACCGTGATCGCATCGCAAGTATCCAGATCCGCAGCCACCGTAACGGGCCGGCTGCGGCGCGCCGCGTGCGCCATCGCCGCCGCCGCCATCGCCATCGCCGCGCTCTCGAGCGTGCAGGCGACGCCGCCGCCGGCCGGTACCTCCATCACCAACCAGGCTTCGGCGACCTACACCGATACCTCCGGTGTGGTCCACACGGTCACCTCCAACGTGGTGCAGACCACGGTGCAGCAGGTGGGCAGTCTCACCCTCACGCAGAACGGTGCGCAGAACGCGACCGCCGGCAGCGTGGTGTATTACCCCCACACCCTCACCAACACCGGCAACGGCACAGACACGTTCAACCTGACGACCGCCAATGCCGGCGGCTTCACGATGAGCACTGTGCAGATCTTCGCCGATAACGGCAGCGGCCAGCCGACTGGCCCCGCCCTCACGTCCAGCGGCCCCGTCAACTCGAACGCGACCTTCCGCTTCATCGTCGCGGCGACGCTGCCGGGCACGGCCACCGCCGGACAGACCAACGCGATCACGGTGACGGCGACCAGCGTGTTCGACAACACCAAGACCGCGAACAACACCGACACCACCACCGTGACCAACAACGCCGCGGTGGTCGTCACCAAGGCAGTGAGCGCTGCGAGCGGTAACGCGGGCTCGGGTCCGTATACCTATACGCTGAGCTACACGAATACCGGCAACAGCACTGCCACCAGCGTGGCGCTGACCGACGTGATCCCGACCGGGCTCACCTATGTCGCAGGCTCCGCGCGCTGGAGCGTGACCGGCGGGACGGCCCTGTCCGACACCGGCGGCACCACCGGCACCGCGCCCAACACCATCGTCTCGAGCTACACGGCCGCGAGCACCACCTTCGCCGCGACGCTCGCGCAGGTGACCGCCGGGCAGTCCGGGACGGTGACGTTCCAGGTGAACGTGGCGGCGGCGACGCCGGCCGGCACGCTCAACAACACCGCGACCTACACCTACAGCAACGGCGGCGGCGGCACCCCCAGCGGCAGCACCAACACCGTGCCGTTCACGGTCCGCCAGACCGCCGCGGTGACCCTCGGCGGCCAGACCGTCGCCGGACCGGCAGCGCCCGGCTCCTCGGTGAGCTTCACCAATCTGGTGACGAACACCGGCAACGGCACCGACACCTTCAATATTGCGGTCGGCACCAGCACCTTCCCCGCCGGCACGACGTTCCAGCTCTTCAAGAGCGACGGCGTCACGCCCCTGACCGATACCAACGGCGACGGCATCCCCGATACCGGGCCGCTCACCGCTGGGGCGACCTACAACGTGATTGTCAAGGCCAACCTGCCGGCGAACGCCACCAACACCGGTGCGCCGTTCACCGTGCAGAAGACCGCCACCTCGGTGTTCAACTCGGCGGTCTCGGCGACCGCGACCGACACGCTGAGCGCGATCTCGTCCGCCTCGCTGGATATCACCAACAACAGCCCCTACAACGCCGTTACCCCGGCACCCGGCCAGGGCCCGGGTCCGGAAGCCTCCCCGGTCATCACCAACGCCACCAACCCGGGCACCAGCACGACGTTCATCGTGGTGGCCAACAACCGTGGAGCGTCGCCGGATAACTACAACCTGGCGGCCAGCACCGTGGCGAACTTCTCCAGCCAGACGCTGCCGGCGGGGTGGACCGTGACCTTCAAGGCCGACGGCGGCTCGGGCAACTGCTCGACCACCGGCGCAAGCCTCACCAATACCGGCGCCGTGGCGTCGCTCAGCAACGTGGTGGTGTGCGCGGTCGTGACCGTGCCGGCCGGCTACGCCGCCAGCAGCAACGACATCTACTTCCGTGGCCTGTCGCCGAATTCGGGCGCGACCGACACCATCCACGATGCGGTGACGGTGAATGCCATGCGCGCCATCACCTTCACGCCCAACCACTCCGGGCAGGTGGCGCCCGGCGCTTCCTACGTCTACACCCAGACCCTCACCAACAACGGCAACGTCGTCGAGGGCAACGGCACGGTGAGCAGCATCGCCTTCACCAGCGCCAACAACCAGGCCGGCTGGACGTCGCAGCTCTACTATGACGCCGACGGCGGCACCACGCTGGATGCGAGTGACCCGCAGATCACCGGCAACCTCAACACGGTCACCGGTCTCGCGGCGGGCCTCGCCCCCGGGCAGTCGATCACCATCTTCGTCAAGGTGATCGCTCCGGCCAGCGCCACGGTGGGGGCGGTCGACACCACCACCAACACCGCCACCACCACCAACGGCACCTACTCCTCCGCCGTCCCCGCGCCCGCGGTGGCCATCGATACCACCACTGTGGTGGCGGGCAACCTGACGCTGGTGAAGCTGCAGGCGCTCGATGCCGGCTGCACCGGTCCGACCGGCGGGACGGTGTACGCCGCTACCGCCATCAGCGCCAAGCCCGCGCAGTGCATCGACTATCAGATCACGGTGACCAACACCGGCTCGAGCAACGCCACCGCGGTAGTGGTCTCCGACGCGACGCCGACCTACACGACGCTCAGCACCGCGCCGGCCACGACGGTCGGCACGATCGCCGGCGGTGCGCCGGCGGTGGGCGGCACCGGCTCCTTGAGTGCCAACGTGGGCACGCTGACGCCCGGGCAGGCCGCCGTCGTCACCTTCAGCGTCGCGGTCAATCACTGAGCGCAGTCCGTGGCGGGGGAGGCCTGCCCTCCCCTGAGCCACGTGCCGCGCCGCGTCCCATGGGCCGCCGTTTTCTTCGCCACGTCCTGCTCGCCGGGACGCTGCTTTGCCTGTGGGCGGCCGGCGAGGCCGCGCCGCCCTCTGCGGGCACGGTCATCACCAACACCGCGAGCGGCGTCTACACCGACTCCACCACGCTGCAGCAGGTGGGCATCGGCTCGAACACGGTGAGCGCCGCGGTCGTCACCGGCAACACACCGGTGATCACGGCGACGGTCAGCTCACCCTCCGGCTCGAGCACTCCCGGGTCCGCGCTCACCCTGACGGCGAGCGCCGACAACACTGGCACGACGGCGCAACCGATCACGGTCAGCGTCAATGGCGCGCCCGCGAGCCTGGTGATGCTGACCTTCCAGGTGCCGGCCAACACCACCTTCAGCAGCGCGCACGCGGTGACGGCCGGCGCGCAGGTGCTCTATCACGTGCTGGGCACGGCCGCCAACGCCTGGCTGAGCGTGCCGCCAGCCGGTGCGGTCATCGACGCGGTGGCCTTTGCGATCGCAACGCTGCCGCCGGCCGCGCTGCTCTCCGGCCAGCTGATCGTCGCCGTCAACGCCAACGCCAGCACCGCCATCACCGCCGTGGCGCTGGCCGGCTGGGCCGCGAGTGCCGGGGGTGCCGCCCAGAGCACGCCGAGCAACACGCTCACCATCACGCTGCCGGTGATCGCCCCGACCATCGGCTATTACACCAACGGCACTTACGCCACGGGGAGCGTGTCCGGGCAGCCGGGCAGCCCGCTGTACCTGCAGGTGAGTGCCGCGCTGTGCAACAACAATCCCGCGCAGGCGCTCACCGTACCGGTCACGATCACCAGCCGCCTGACGGGCGACGTCGAGACCTTCACCGCCGTGGAGACCGGGCCCAACACCGGCGTGTTCCGTATCCAGCCTGACGTGCCCACGGCGAATGCCGCGACGCACGCCGTGGTCTCCGGTGACGGGGTGCTCGAGGTGCTGCCGAACGACGTCGTCACGGCGAGCGTGACGCATTGCGCGGGTCGCACGGTGTCGGCCACCACCACACTCCTCATCGATCCAACCGGTGTGGTCTACAACAGTCACACCAATCAGCCGCTCGCCGGGACGACGGTCGAGCTCATCGACGTCACCGGCGCGGGCAACGGCGGCCACGCGGGCGGCCCGGCACGCGTGCTCGAGTCCGACGGCGTGACCGCGGCACCCTCGAGCGTGGTCACCATCGCCTCCGGCAGCTATGCTTTCCCGGTCGTGGCCCCGAGTACCTACCGGCTGGTCGTCACGGCCCCGGGCGGCTACGTGTTCCCCTCGCTGCTGCCGCCGGCCCAGCAGCCGGCCGGCAGGCTCATCGATCCGCAGGGTTCCTACGGGAAAAACTTCGTTCTCGCCGGCTCCCAGGATGCGGCGGTGCACTTCGACGTGCCGCTCGATCCGGGCGTGGCGCCCGGCAGCCTCTTGATCCAGAAAACCGCCGACAAGCTCACCGCGGAGCTCGGTGACTTCGTCGACTACACCGTGCAGGTCAACAACAACACCGGCACGGCGCTGCCCGCGACGCAGGTGAGCGATGCGCTCCCGGCGGGCTTTACCTACGTGCACGGCAGCGCCCGCCTGAACGGCGCGCGGCTCGCCGACCCTGCCGGCGGGGCCGGTCCGGCGCTCGAGTTCGCGCTCGGCGCCCTGCCGAAGGCGGCACAGGTCACGCTCACCTACCGCGTGCGCATCGGCGCCGGCGCCCAGGGCGGCACCGGCACCAACCTCGCGCAGGCGGTCAGCGGTCACGTCGTCTCCAACCGCGCGAGCGCCACGGTGCAGATCACCGGCGGGGTGTTCTCCAACGATGCCTACCTCATCGGCAAGGTATTCGCCGATTGCAACGCTAACGGCATCCAGGATCCGGGTGAGCCCGGCATTCCGGGCGTGCGCATCTATCTGGAGGACGGCACGTACGTGGTGTCCGATGAGGATGGCAAGTACAGCCTCTACGGCCTCACCCCGCGCATGCACGTGGCCAAGGTCGACCTGACGACGCTGCCGGCGGGCACGCGCCTCGAGGTACTCAACAACCGCAATGCCTTCGATGGCGGCAGCGCCTTCGTGGATCTCAGCAACGGCGAGCTGCACAAGACCGACTTCGCGCTCGCCGGCTGCAGCGCGGATCTCGCGGCGCAGATCGCCGCGCGGCGCCAGGCGCTCACCAATCCGTCCGAGATCCTGCAGGCGGCGCAGGGCCTGCTGTCGCCGAATGCGACCTCCACCACCATCGACCAGCGCACGCTGCCGGCGAGCGGGGTCATTCGTCTGCCGGGGGCGCCCGATGCCACCACCGGCAGCAACACCTTGCTGCCGCAGGCGCCGCTGACCTCCGGCATGGCCGGCATCTCGCCCTTTGCCGCCGCCGCTGCGCCGCTCGGCGCCGTGGCTGATCCGGGCGGACCGTACGCGCCGCAGGCGCAGGGCATGCCGCAGCGGCTCAACACCAGCGCCGCGCAGCTCCTCGAGCAGCAGCTGCCCGCACCGCCGGTGCCGGATGACAGCAACTACGCCGATTTCCGCGCGTTGCAGACACAACTGCGCACCGAGGCGCTCGAAGAAGTGCTGCCGCAGCTCGACGCCCGCGTCGGCTTCATCAACCTGAAGGACGGCGACGTGCTGCCGATCGCCCAGACGCGGGTGCAGGTGAAGGGGCCGCTCGGCGCGCATCTCGAGCTCACCGTCAACGGCCAGACGCTCCCCGACAGCCAGGTCGGCAAGAAGAGCACCCTGGAGAGGACCGGGGTGGTGGCCCTGGAATACATCGGCGTGGATCTGAAGGCCGGCACGAATGCGCTGCGGGTTCGCGCCATCGACGATTTCGGCAACGTGCGCGGCAGCGCCGAGATCGCCGTGCTCGCCCCCGGCTCGCTCGCCCGCATCATTCTCGAGACACCCGCGTCTGCCGTCGCGGACGCCGCCACCGCGGTGCCCGTCAAGGTGCTGCTGCGCGACGCCGGCGGCCTGCCGGTGGCGGCGCGCACGCTCGTCACCTTGAGTACCAGTCTCGGCCGCTGGCAGCTCCCGAGCGACGGCCAGGGTGCAGTGGCGAAGGCGGACGGTAACCAGGTGTTCGTCACCGGCGGCGCGGCGCAGCTGCTGCTCATGCCGCCGGCGCAGCCGGGCAAGGCCGACATCGCTGCCACCAGCGGCGCGGTGAAGGCCGCCACCACGCTCGAATTCACGCCCAACCTGCGGCCGCTGATCGGGGTTGGCCTGGTGTCCGCCTCGCTCAACCTGCGCAACCTCAACCCGTCCGCACTGCAGCCCGCGCAGAGCACCGACGTGTTCGAGAACGAGATCGCCAACGTCTCCTCGGGCTTCGACAGCGGCAAGGACGATGCGGCGGCACGCACCGCGCTGTTCCTCAAGGGCAAGGTGCTGGGCTCGACGCTCCTGACGCTGGCGTACGACTCGGACAAGCCGTCCGACACCACGCTGTTCCGCGACATTCAGCCGGATCAGTTCTACCCGGTGTACGGCGACTCGTCGGCGCGCGGCTTCGACGCGCAGTCCACCGGCAAGCTGTACGTCATGGTGCAGAACGGCACCAACTACGCGCTGTACGGCGACTACACCACGCAAAGCGATAACCCGGCACGCCAGCTCACCCAGTACGCCCGCGCCCTGAACGGCGCCAAGGCGCACTGGCAGCTCGGCAGCGTGACGCTCGATGGCTTTGCCAGCGACACCACCAGCACCCAGAGCATCATCGAGTTCCGCGCCAACGGTACCTCAGGACCGTTCCAGCTCGACCTGCGCGGCGTCACCAACAGCCAGCAGGTCGATGTCATCACGCGCGACCGTAACCAGCCGTCGGTGATCCTGAACGACACCCCGCTCACGCCCTTCACCGACTACGCCATCGAGCCGTACACCGGGCTGCTGCTGCTCACCAATCCGGTGCCGAGCGTCGATGCGAACCTGAATCCCGTCTACGTCCACGTCAGCTACTCGCTCGATGCCGGCGGACCCAAGCACTGGGTGGAAGGGGCGGATGCGCGGCTGCAGCTGACCCCGGGTCTCGCGCTTGGCGCCACCGCGATCCATGACGCCGACCCGGGCAACGAGCTCACCCTCGAGGGGGTGAACCTCACGGAGAAGCTCGACGCGCACACCACCGCGATCGCGGAAGTGGCCAGGAGCTCGAGCGACGTGCAGGGCGACGGCAGCGGCGAACGCCTCGATCTGCAGCACGAGGACAGTCGGCTGCAGATGCACGTGTGGGGCACGCACACGGATGCGGATTTCTACAACCCGAACAGCCTGCAGCAGGCCGGCGAATCGCAGTACGGCCTGAAAGGCGCCTACCGTCTCGATGACGCCGATCGCTTCGTCGCCGACGTGCTCAGGACCTCCGACAGCGTCACCGGCGCCGACCAGACCGGAGCGGACCTGAAGCTCGAGCACACCCTGCACGGCAAAGCCAAGCTGGAAGTCGGCGTGCTGCACAGCGACGCGAACGCGGCTTCGGCACTGTCCGCCCCTGCCCTGCCCGGCATGATCTCACCGACGACGCCGGTGGCGCCGGTGCTGCCGCCGGGGACCAACAACGCCGAGGCCGGCTACACCGCCGCGCTCGTCAAGGTCACCGTGCCGGTGCCGAATGTAAAGGGCGCGGAGGCGTTTGCGCTCGCCGAGAAAGCGGTCGACGGCTCAGGCGAGGAATACGGCGTCGGCGGCACCTACGCGCTGAGTGCCACCACGCACCTGTACGCGCAGCACGATTTCATCAACAGCCTGAACGGCCCTTACACGCTCGACCCGGCGGTGCAGCAGTACACCACCGTGGCGGGCCTGAGCACGACGCTGACCGACAACACGCAGCTGTTCGACGAGTACCGCGTCGGCGACGGCATCGACGGGCGCAGCAGCGAGGCGGCGACCGGCCTGCGCCAGCAGTGGAAGCTCGACGACGGCATCGGGCTGTCGGCGAGCGCGCAGCGCGTCGAGCCGCTCGGCGGAGTGGTCGCTGATGCGGCCACCGCCCTCACGCTCGGTGCCAACTACACCGCAGCGCACGATTGGAAAGCCTCGTCCCAGGCACAGTGGGAAACCTCCACCAGCTCGCACACCTGGCTGTTCACCGCCGGCGTCGCGCACAAGCTCGATGCCTCCTGGACGCTGCTCGAGCGCGTGCTTTATACCAAGCAGTCCGATCTTGCCGGGTACGTTACCGCGCAGGATGCGACCTCAACGACCTCAACGACATCGGCGACCTCAGCGACCTCACAGACGCAGGGACCGGAGGGACGCGAGCTCGCGCGCGTGCAGTCAGGCTTCGCCTACCGCCCGGTGAACACCGACGTCTGGAATGCGCTCGGCCAGGTGGAGTACCTGCGCGACTTCGACACCACGCTCGGCACGGGACTGAACCTCGACGAGATGGCCTGGATCATCGCCGGCAACGTCAACATCCAGCCGACACGTGGCTGGGAGATCACCGCGCGTTACGCCGCCAAGCGCGCCATCGACTGGACCGACGGTTTCTCCGGCTCCACGCTCACGCAGCTCGCCGGCGCGCGCTCCACCTGGGACGTCAATCCCCGCTGGGATGCCGGACTGCAGGCCTACGCCCTGTGGGGCAACGGTGACAGCCAGTACGCCGTGGGGCCGGTCGTGGGCTACCTGGTGTGGAAGAACCTGTGGGTCTCCCTCGGCTACAACGTACAGGGCTTCTCGGCGCCGGATCTGTCCGGCGAAGCCTACACGATGCGCGGCATCTACCTGCGCCTGAACTTCAAGTTCGACGAGAGCCTGCTGGGAGGCGCGCCGGTCGCCTCGCGTGACAGCACCGCGCACGGCAACTTCGCGGTGCGTGCGCCATGACGCCTCGCAGCACAATCACGGCGCAGGCCTCACGGCCGCGGGCAGCACCGCGCCGCACGGTGCACCGCCTGCACGCCGTGCTCCTCGCCCTGCTGTCCGGCGTGCTGCTCGCCGGCGCTGCCGCGCCGCTGCTCGCCGCCGGCGGCTCCTACGCCACCAGCGGCGGCAAATACGAGCAGAGCCTGTGGTGGCTCGACTTCACCAGCTTCAACACCGCCTCGGCGGCGGCGCAGCCGATCACCTTCACGCTGCCGAACGGTGCGGGTACGTTCAACATGAGCGCCCAGGCGACCACCGGCATGGCGGTGGTGGCCGAGCCCTCCTGGTCGGGCGGCGGCGCCTTCGGCCACGGCGCGTATAACGGCATCACCGGCAAGCCGAATTTCTACTGGCTCACCCAGACCGGCGTCGGCACCACGACGCTGTCGAGCCTGAGCGCCAAGGACGCCTCCGGCAACTCGCGCACGTTCGTCCTCTACAGCTCGGACGGCGAGAACACCAATGCGCCCGAGACCATCACCTATACGAGCACCTCGACCTGGAGCCTGATCGACAACGTCACTTACTACGCCTCCTTCAATGGCGGCGCGGTAACCTTGACGGGCACCGGTACCGGCACGGTGCTCGAAACCGCGCCCCCGGCCAACGACAACAACTACAACGGCTCGGTGGTGCTCGGAACGGCGAACCCGACGCAGGTCTCGACCGCCTACTCGGGGAACGAGGCGACGCTGTTCGCCGTCTCGCTGCCGCCGCTCACTTTCAACCTGGTGATCAACGGGCGCGTCAGCGCCTCCGACCAGTTCACCGCGAGCATCGCTTACACCAGTCCCGCGGCGGTCATCAAGACCGCGACCACCGCCGGAGCCGGCAACGTCGGTACCGGGGCGACTTCGGTCATCGGCACCAACAGCATCACGCTTTCCGTCGCCATGGCGGCGGGGAGCTTCTCGGCCCTCTCCGCCTACACCGGCAGCATGAGCTGCAGCAACAGCGGCCCCGGAGCGGCCACCTACGGCGGCACCAACACCGTGCTGCCGAGCGGGGCCGGCACCAGCTTCGCGCTCACCCCGCAGACCGGGGATGCCATCACCTGCACACTCACCCTGACGCCGCCGCCGCAGACGGTTGCCGGCACGGTCTACAACGACGCTAACCACAACGGCGTGCTCGATAACGGCGAGAGCGGCACAGGCGTTGCGGGTCTTTACGTCAAGCTCGCGCCCTACAGCGCCGGCGCCTGCCAGAGCCCGGCCACCGCCGCCGCGGCGGTCAATGCGGCCAGCGGCGCGTACAGCTTCGCCCCCATGCCCGCGGGCAACTACTGCCTGATCCTCAACCAGGACAACACGCTCACCGACATCACCGCATCGGTGCCCGCCGGCTGGATCGGCACGCAGAACGCGAGCGGCATCATCCAGCTCAACGTGGTGCCGAGCGAGCCGCCGCCGCCGCAGAATTTCGGGCTGTACGACGGCAGCAGCGTCAGCGGCGTGGTGTTTGGCGACACGGGCGCGGGCGCCGGCATCGCCAACAACGGCGTGCAGGATGGCAGCGAAGCCGGCCTCGGCAGCGTGCTGGTGCAGGGGAGCGGCGCCGTCACCACCGCCATGCGCACGCCGGCGAGTGGCGCCTACACGCTGTGGATTCCGGCAGGCTCCAGCGGCGCACTCACGATCACGCCACTCGCGCCGAGTGGTTATCTCGCGACCGGCGGCAGCCCCGGCACCAGCGGCGGCAGTTACTCGCGCCCGAGCGTCACCTTCACGCCGGTGGCCGGCCATGCCTACACGGGCGTGAGCTTCGGCCTCATTCCCCCCAACAGCCTGGCTCCAAACGGCGCGCAGCAGGTGCAGCCCGGTGCGACCGTCACGTACGCACACACGTTCATCGCCGGCAGCGCCGGGCAGGTGAGCTTCACGATCACCGCGAGCAGCACGCCGGCCTCGCCGGCGTGGACCACCGTGCTCTATCAGGACGTCAGCTGCAGCGGCACACTCACCGCCGGCGATCCGCAGATCAGCGCACCCATCGCCGTCACCGCGGCTCAGAAGGTATGCCTGATCGTCAAGGTGCAGGTGCCCGCAGGGGCTTCAGCCGGCGCGCAGGATGCGCTCACGCTGAGCGCGGCGTGCCAGTACAGCAACGCGAATCCTGCGCTCGCCGCCACGGTGAGCGTGGGCGATGTGACCACGGTGGGCTCGGCCGGCACGCTCTCGCTCGCCAAGCTGGTCGCGAACCTCACGCAGGGCGGCGGTGCGGCGACTTCGGGGAATGCGCATCCCGGTGACACGCTGCAGTACACGCTCACGGCCACCAACACCGGTGCGCAGGCCGTGTCGACGCTCGTGATCAATGATGCGACGCCGGCGTTCACGACCTTCGTATCGGCGGCCTGTCCGGGCACGCTGCCCGCGGGCGTGAGCAGCTGCACGCTCACCACGCAGCCCGCAGCGGGCGCCACCGGGGCGGTGCAATGGACGTTCGGCGGCTCACTCGGCTCGGGAGCCGCGCTGGTCGTCACCTTTCAGGTCAAAGTCGGCAGCTGAACGGGCGGGATTTCCGCTCACCCCGCCCGGCCACCCGCTGCCCCCCGCTGTGCCCCCTTGCCCGAAGCCGCGCCCGGCCGCGCCCGGCCGCGTACTGCGGCCGGGCGCTGCGAGGCCCGAATCGAAGCGCGTCAGCGCACGACGGTGTAGCTGTACGGAATCCCCACCACCTCATCGCCGGTCTGGACGACCGCGTTGAAGGTGTCGATGTAGATGGTCCCGTGCACGGTCGTACCGACCTGCGAGGCGCTCGGCGTGATGGTGACGTAGATCGTGCCCGTCGCGCCCGGTCCCAGCACCAGCGGATTGTAGGTGCTGGTGCCGAAGGTCACATCGGACCACAGGTCGCCGTGGTCGGAGGTGACCGTCGCGTCGAAGGGCTTCAGCTCCACCGCCACGCTGGTGGTCACCGGGGTCGGCGGTGCGCCAGCGGGCCCGAACGGACCGATCAGCGTGGGCAACAGCTCCCACTCGCCCCACGGCACTTCGGACTCGCTGATGGACGCGACCACCGTATTCGGCCCGACCGAGCGCGCCGTGAGATCCGGTGCGCCGCTGACGCCGACCAGGTAACCCGTGTCGCCGGCCACATCCATGGTGATCGGCGCGCCCGCCTGCGCGATGAACTGCGCACTCTGTACCTGCGTCGGCAGGAAGGTCCCGAAGCAGCCATACGGCAGCTGATTCGCCGGCGTGCAGATCGGGAAGGTCCCGAACGTGAGCGTGGTCAGTGCGCCCTCGAGCCGGGCATCGGCGAAATACGCCTGCGCCAGCCCGCCGGTGTTGGTGATCGTGATCGGCACGCTCACCGCGCCGGCCCCCACCGACAGCTTGGTATGCGGATCCTGCGGCAGGCCCGTGGCATTCACCTGCGCGCCGTCGAAGTTAATCTGCGCGGTGAATGGCAGGCTCGTCTCGTTACCCGAGGCGAACAGGTTCTGCAGCAGGATGAAGCGCCACTGCCCAGGCGTCGGGTGGTCGCGATTCAGCTGCATCGTGACCGTCGGATTTTCATTCGCATCGAAGTTCGGCTCGACGGACAGTTGCATGCCGTCGGGCGCCACCAGCAGACCCTCCAGCAGCCAGAAGCTGTCGGAGTCCTGCACCGAGAGACTCATATTCTTGACTCCGCGCGGTACTTCGAAGGCAAAGGTCTGCGTCGGCCCGGTGGAGCCGCGGCCGTTGCCGCCGGTCAGCGTGCCGTTGAAGAAGCCGCCGTTCGGCCCGGTCGGCACCAGGGTGCGCAGCGCAATCGGGACTTCCGAGTGCGCCGCGTTGCCAGGGAAGCGGATCGCGACCGCCTGATCCCCGGGCTGCGCCGGCATGCTGAAGCGCGCCGTGATCCACTGGGTCGCGCCCGGTGCCAGCTCGAAGCTCGCCGGCGATACCGAGCCGAACTGCACGTAGCGTTCGGCGGTCCAGCTGAATACCACCGGCCCGTAGTAGCTATCGCTCACGGCCGACGTCCAGATGACCGCGGTCCACGTTCCAGGTGCCGGGTGGTTGACGTCGAAATGCCCGTAGGCGCTCGAGGCACCCTGCGGGATGGTATAGCCCGCATCCTTGCCCGACGGATCGATGAGGCCGAGGTCGACCGTTACTGCCGGACCGGTGAACGGGTTCACCTGCCAGGCGATCGCCGCGTCCAGGTGCTCCGCACCTTCAGGTACCGTGAAGTGCTGCAGTACGTAGTTGCGCGGCAGCCCGGCCGGGCTCGGGAAGATCGGGTCGCTCGCCGCCAGCGTCACGGTGGTCGTCGCGCCCGCAATCGGCGGCCCGATAACCTGCAGCCGCGGCTCGAGGTGCTGCTTGGCGCTGCCGGTGTTGGTGATCGCCACCGTCGCACTCTCAGGCGCGCGCGGCAGATCGGTGATGCTGACGTTGGTCGGGTTGTTCAGCAGGCTGTTGCCGTTCGGGGCCGCCCCGCCATTTTGATCTCGCACCGCCAGCGCCGCGTTGACCGCGGCGAGCGAGTTGATCAGTCCCGCCCCCTGCTCAGTGGGCGGCGCGCCGAGGTCGGTCGACGTGCTCATGATGATTTCCTTCACCAGCGCGGGTGAAGGATCGCGGCCATGGTGCGTGCTGCGATACGCCTGGATGACGAGCGCCGCCTCACCGGCGGTGAGCGGTGAAGACTCGCTGGTGCCACCGAAGATCTGGATGGCGGGCGGGTTCACCTCGCCGCCCAGCGGGCTGTCGCACTCGGTGAATAGCGGTTTTTCGGCGAGCGGTACGCACAGCGCCCAGCCGAGATCGCCCGGGGCGACGGTGTCGGGCACGCGCGGCCCGCTCATGCTGAAGCCGCCGGAACTGAACGCCGAGAGGTTGTTGCTCAGCCAGCCGTTGGTGGCAAAGAACGCCGCTCCATAGCCCGCCTGGCGGTACAGCCGCAGCTGCGTGGTGGCGCCGGAGGAGATCACCAACGGATCGGTGGACGGGGTGCCCATGGTGCCGTTGTAGCCGGCATCACCGCTGCTGACCACAACCGTCACGCCGCCGTGCACCGCCGCCTGGTCGGCGAGCGCGATCGGATCGTTGTCATTGTCCGGGAACGGGTTGCCGCCGAAGGACTCGTTGATCACGTCCACATCGTCATTGACCACGGCGTACTCGATCGCCTGCGCGATCGCGGTGTTGGTGGTGACGCCGATCGCCGAGAACGCCTTCAGGCCCACCAGCGAGGCGCCCGGGGCCATGCCGCGCACGCGGATGTTGCACTTCCCGGGGGGCAGTGTGCCGAGCGCCGTGTCGACGTACTGGCTGATGTCGAAAGACAGTGTCACGCCGTTGGGCGTGTCGTTGGCCGCGATCGAGCTCGCATCGCCGAACGCCTCTTCGCCGCCGGTCGGCGTACCGGCCGGATCGCCGGAGAAATCCTGGTAGTCGATGAACACCGGCGTGCCGTCGGTGTGATGGAAACCCTGGATGGTCGGATCGAGCCCGTCGGCGATCCAGGCGACCTTGACACCCTTGCCGGTGATGAATTCGCCGTTGCCGTCACGCACGCGCTGCGCCTGCGGGATGCTCGGATCGAGGAAGGCGGTGTTGGTGAGTTGCAGCGCCTCGGGCTCGAGCGTGTTGCATATGGGTGCGCCGGCTCCGCCGCCGGCGACGGCGCCGCTGTTGGCGCCGGAGGACGCCGAGCGGGCATTCGCCGGATGCAGGCTGATCACCCGCTCTGGCACCACCGCCTGCACCAGCGGGTGCGCGGCGAGTGCCTGCTCCTCAGTGGCAGTGACGTTGGCCGCGACCGCGTTGATCATCGCGAAGCCGCGGATGCGCGCGGCACCGGACGCCTGCAGATGCGACACGATCGGCGCCTGCGCCGAGGCGAGCGCCGCGGCGCGCGCCGCACGCTGCCCACGCACCGCGGGCAGGGTCGGCATCTGATCGCGCAGGATGACGATCACGTTGCGTTTGATCGCCGGCGCCGGCGTCGCCGTCGAGGCGGTGGACAGAGCACTGGAGGAGAGAATGACGGTGACGATGGCCGCGGTTGCGACCTTGAGCGCGTTTGCAGGTTTCATGGATCCCTTTCCGACTTTTGCGTTGTTCTCGCCGCGCCGCTCGCCAAGGACGCGCACGCTACCCGGCGGCGCATCATCCTTCACGCGCGGGCGTGGTTGATGAGCGAGGAACCTACGCCGCCTGCAGAGCGCAAGTCAACAATCTCAAAAGTGAAATAAAGTTCCCGCCGCGGCCGCTCGTTCAGTGCGCGACGCGCGCGGCGCACCTTCGCGTACGTCCACCTGCACGTCGCGGTGCCACGCACAGCGTGGGGCGCGTGTGCGGCATAGGCATTATGTAACCTCAAATGACGCTACGGCGGTGCTATGCTCGCCGGCGCGCGAGTAACGCGCGCACGCGAGCGGCGGCACATGCCCCTCACGCCCTTCCACGTGGCGCTGCAGGTCAGGGATATCGAGGAGGCACGGCGCTTCTACGGCGGCGCGCTCGGTTGCGCCGAAGGGCGCAGCGATCGCGACTGGGTCGATTTCAACCTCTACGGGCACCAGCTCGTGTGCCACCTCAATCCGCAGCTTGGGCGTGACGGGCGCCTCGACGCGCATTTCAACGCAGTCGACGGCCACGGGGTGCCGGTGCCCCACTGCGGCGTGGTGCTCGACACGCACGAGTGGCAGGCACTCGCCGCGCGGCTGCGCCAGCACACCATCGAGTGGGTCATGGAACCGTGCACGCGCTTTGCCGGCACACCGGGCGAGCAGTCCACACTCTTCATCCGCGATCCCAGCGGGAACGCCCTGGAATTCAAGTCCTTCCGCGACATCGCGCGGCAGCTGTTCGCCACCTAGGCACGCCTGGGCGCGCGGCACTCTCGCTCAGTGCCCGCCGCGCAGCAGGGCGGTCGCCTGCTCGAGCCGCTCGCAATACGCGCCGAGCACGTGCGCGGTGATCCCGACGTACTCGTTGGCCTCGTCCCAGCGGCCGCCTTCGATCGCCTCGCGCACTGCGGGCAGCGTCTTGACCCCGTAACCGGTCAGCGCCCCCGGGGCGTAGACGAAGTGCCGGTACCAGTCGCGCCCCGGCAGCCCGTGCTCGTCGGTCAGCTTCTGCTCCATGCCCTGCAGCAGCGCATCGAGCTGCCCGCGCTGCGTGGAAGTTAAGGTGAGCGTTCCCGAGGTCAGCTGCGCGTACGCCGCATCGTAAGCCTGCGAGTCCTGGGCGAGGCGGGTGACGGCGCTCTGCAGCGGCGCGAACTCGACCGCCGCTACCGGGCCCTCGCGCTGCGGCGGGCCCACCACGCGCGTCGGATCGGCCGCCAGCGCGAACGCGTTGCCATCGAGCAGGCGGCTGAGCTCCTCGCTTTGGCTGCGCTTCTCCTCCATGAGCTTGCGCAGCTGCCCGAGGTAGTCACTCAGGGTGTCGGCGAGGCTGCCGAACTGCAGCGGCAGCACCGGCGCGTCCGCCATGCGCAGCACGATGTGACCTGCGGTCTCGGCTTCCGCGAGCCCGTAGGCGAAGGTCGGATCGCCGAAGCGCACGTAGTGCTCGAAGGTGTCGTACTGGGAATGGTAGACGCCCTGCTGGTCCTCCTCGCCGCCGTACTCGATGCTGAGCGCGGTGAGCCCTAAGTGCTGCAGGAACGGGGTGTAGTCCGAGCCCGAACCGAGCGCTGCGATCGGCAGGTCGCCGCCGGCGGCGGCGATGCGCGCATCGCGCGCCTTCTCGTCCGCCACGCTCTTCTCATCGCTCGGGTCCTTCTCGTAGCCCAGGACCTGCATGCGCGCGCGCAGACGCGCCTGGGCACTTACGCCGGTTTCCGGGTCCTTCACCCCGGCCGACACATCGTTCACCAGGCGCTGCAGCGTATGGCTGCCGCCGGCGCCGAGGAAGCCGCGCGCATTGGTGTCGGAGTTGAGGTACAGCACCGCGTGCCGGCTCAGGTCGGCGGCGTGGGTTTCCGCCCACTCGGTCGAGCCGAGCAGTCCCGGCTCCTCGCCGTCCCAGCTGGCGTAGATCAGGGTGCGCTGCGGCCGCCAGCCGCTCTTGAGCAACGCGCCGATCGCCTTGGCTTCGGCGAGCATCGCCACCTGCCCCGACAGCGGGTCCCAGGCGCCGAACACCCAGCCGTCGCGATGGTTGCCACGCACCACCCATTCGTCCGGATCCGCGGCGCCGCGGATCTGTGCGATCACGTCGTAGAGTGGCTTCAGGTTCCAGTCGGAGCTGATCAACAGGTGTACCTGCGCCGGCCCCGGTCCGATGTGATAGGTGACGGGCAGCGAGCCGCGCCACTTCGGCGGCGCCACCGCACCGCCGAGCGCTGCCAGCAACGGCTGCGCATCGGCATAGGAGATCGGCATCACCGGGATCTTGAGGATGGTGCGCGCCTGCGAGATCGGCAGGCGCTTGGCGCCTTTCGTTGCGCCGACGCCCGGCGTCAGCGGATCGCCCGAATAGAGCGTCACATCGAGCACCGAGCCGCGCTGCACGCCAGCCGGCGGTCGCCAGCCGCCGCGCGGATACACATCGCCGCGTGCGTAGCCGTCATCGTGTGGGTCGGAGTAGATGATGCAGCCGATCGCGCCGTGCTCCTGCGCCAGCTTCGGCTTCAGGCCTCGCCAGCCGCCGCCGTAGCGCGTGATGACCACTTTGCCCCGGACGTCGATGCCGCGCCTGGCGAGCGCCTTGTAGTCCTCCGGCATGCCGTAGTTCAGGTACACGAGCTCACCGGTGACATCGCCGTCCGCGCCGTATTCGTTGTAAGGCGCGAGCCCATCGGTGCGCGCCGAGCTGACATCGCCCTCGACCGCAGGCTCGGTCAGGCTCGCAGCGAAGTGCGTCGGCGCCACGAGCTCGAGCGCGTGGTGGCGCAGGGTGGGATAGAGCACGTCGAACACTTCGATGTGCGCGTCCCAGCCGAAGCGCGTGAACAGGTCGCGTACCGCTTCGGCGTTGGCCTTGTCGTGCGGCGAGCCGACGTGATTGGGCTCTGCCGAGAGTGTCTTCAGCCAGGCACGCAGGTCGGCGGCATCGAGCTGCGCATCGAAGCGCTGCTCGAGAGTGAGCTCGGCGGCGCCCTGCGAGGCGCTGAAGCCGAACACGGCATCGCCGCCCGCCGCCGCTGCGGCGCTGCCTGCCGCGACGGCCGCCGCAGCCGCCACCAGCACCGCGCGCCCGATGAAACGACGCGTCTGCATGACCGCCCTCCCCGTTTGTCTTAGCGCTTAAGCCGCGGCCGACAGGCGCGGCTAAGCGCTGCGGACGTCCTGTTCCACCACCGACGACTGGATGCGAATGCCGGCCGTGAGCACGCTGGTCACGGGCGTGGCGCCTGCCACCTCCAGCAGCCGCGCCTTCTGCTCCGCCGTCAGCGCCCGGCCGAAGGACAGGCGGCGCTCGATGTGATCCTGGCCGACGCTGTCGCGCGACCAGCGCACGCCCACCGTGATCCTGCCGAGCGTCCACTCGTGCTGTCCCGCGTACTTGCGCAGCGCGATCGCGGTATCGGCGCCGAGGCTTGCGAGCAGCAGCTCGCGCGGGGCGAAACCGGCGTCGCTGCCGCCGGCGGCCACGGTCTCGTCGGCCGTGAGGTGGTGGTGCCCCGAGACCACCTGCTGCACGTGCTGATGCTCATTGATCACGGTGACGTAGGCCATGTGGTCTCCTCACTGGGGCGCGCGCTGGCGCCGCGCCGACAGTGCTCCGGCGTGCCGCAAGCGATCGAACATGCTGCGGGCGATGCTGCCGACGGACAGGCCGGTGACGTCGTCCAGCCGGTAGGCCTCGCCGGCGAGGATGGCGCGCGCCGCGCGCAGCCCACTGCGCACCGCCGGGCCGATCCCCTCGCCCAGGTCGCGCGTGGCCAGCCCGGCGGCGTCCCCGGTGATGAAGGCGTTGCCGCGCCGCACCACCTCGACGCGCCCGCGCAGGTAGTAGCTGTAGCCGCCCGGGTCGTAGTGCGCACCCGGAGCGAGGCCGCGCTCGAGCACCGCGGCAAGATGCGCCCAGTGGGCGCGCAGGTCGTGACCGCCGTTCTTCAGGCGCTCGGCGATGCCGCCCAGGCCGACGTTCAGCCAGCCGCGCTCCTTGGGCACGTACCAGGAGTAGCCCGGCAGTCCCTGATCGAAGAACCACAGGTGACAGTCGGAGTCCTGCCAGTCGTAGCGGATCTCCTGCTCGAGCGTGACGATCTGCAGCTCGCTGGTGCGCGGATTGAGCTCGCGAAACAGCTCCCGATACACCGGGCAGCGCGTGCCGCCGGCGCCGATGAGGTAGCGGCAGCGAAACGCATCATCGACGAGGTAGCCGTCCGGTTCGGCCACGACGCGGCGCACGTTGTGCTGCACAACCTCGACCCCGGATCGCTCCAGCAGCCAGGCGTCGAACTCCACGCGGCGGATCGAGTGCTGCACGCACGCCACCGGCACGTGCAGCCTTCCCCAGTGCACCCGCAGGCGCGGAAAGGTCAGCAGGCGGTGCGGGTAGTCCGCCAGGTCGATCTCGAGCTCGCGCACCACCTCCGGCGTGATCCAGCCGGCGCACAGCTTCAGTCGCGGAAATTGCTCGCGGTCGAGCAGCAGCACGTCGGCGCCCGCGCGGCGCAGCTGCCAGGCGGCCGTCGAGCCGGCGGGACCGCCGCCGACGATGAGCACGTCACAGGTGCGCATGCTTACGGCGCGCTCAGCGGCTGTACAGGTGAGCGCGCGTCCAGGGGATATCGTTGCTCGTGCCGGGCGCGAAAACGATCTGGAACAGCTGCAACGTGCCGGTGGTGAAACCGGCCGTCGAGCCGGCGAGGTACAGCCGCCACATGCGCACGAACTTCTCATCGAACATGTCGCGCACCCGCTCGCGTGCGCCCTCGAACAGCGCCAGCCAGTGACGCAGCGTCTGCGCGTAGTGCAGGCGCAGATTCTCGACATCGAGCACCGACAGGTCCCACGGCTCGAAGATGCGCATCATCTCCCCGAGCGCGGGCGGATAGGCGCCCGGGAAGATGCGCTTCTCGATCCACGGCTGCAGCCGCGCCGGCCAGTTGCGGCCGATCGAATGAATCAGGCCGCGGCCGCGCCCGCCGAGGCAGCGCTGCGCCACGTGCCCGAGGGTCGGGTAGTTGGTCAGGCCGACGTGCTCGAGCATGCCGACCGAGACGAACGCGTCGTAGTGGCCGGTGATGTTGCGATAGTCGTCCTCGACATACTCGACCCGGTCGCCGATGCCTGCGCGCGCGGCCTGCTCGCGTGCCCAGGCGATCTGCTGGTGCGAGATGTTGAAGGCGCGCACGCGCACCCCGTAGTGGCGCGCCATGTGCAGCGCCAGCGTACCCCAGCCGCAACCGGCCTCGACGACGCTCTCGCCGGCCTGCAGGCGCAGCTTCCGGCAGACGTGATCCATCTTCGCCACCTGCGCCACATCGAGGCTGGCCGCGGGGGTCGGGAAATAGGCGCAGGTGTAAGCCATCGTGCGCCCGAGCCACAGCGCGTAGAACTCGTTGCCGATGTCGTAATGATGATGGATGTTGTCGCGCGATCCGGCGCGCGTGTTGCGCTGCGGCCGATGCAGCGCCGCCAGGCAACGGCGCAGCAGCGACGGCGGGCCTGCGTTCTGGCCGGCGCGGTAGACGCTCTCGAGCATCTCGACCAGATCCCCATCGACCGTCACGCGGCCGTCGCTGTAGGCGTCGCCAAAACGCATCGCCGGATCCGACAGCACCGACAGCAGCGTGGCGCGGGTGGCGAACGTCACCTTCGCGACCGCGGCGGCGGCGGCGGCGCCCACGCGTGCGCCGTTGCGCACCGCCAGCTCCAGCGGCGGAGAGCCGAGCGCGGCGTGCAGCCGCGACAGCAGCCAGTGATCGAAACCGCGGTCGGGTGCGAGCGTCTGCGGCCGTAGCTCCGCCGACACCGGCGCCGGGGCGGCGTCGGGGCTGTGCTCCGCAGCGGAGGTCACACTCTGCTCGCAGGCGTTCACGGCTCCCCCTCCACGATGTTACGGGACGGTTAATTTAGCACGGGCTGCTGTGCGGGTCCGTCAACGCCGCCCGGGGGGGCCGTTCGGGCAGGCAACGCTGCCGGTCAAGCGCCAACCCTCACCGTGCAGGGGGCGGATCATCACTGTGCCGACGGCGCTGACCCCTGGCGGGCGCGGGCCGACCAGAAGTGCGCTTCGCGAGCCAGACCTGCCTGCGCGTCCGCCGCGGCCAGTGCCTCGGCTGCGCCGCCGGCCTGGTAGGACACGGCCTTGCGCAGGCGGCCATCGGGCGTTACGAGATAGGCCAGGGTCGCCCCGGTCTGCGCGTTGATGTTGAAAACCACCACATCGCCGTGGTTGGCCACGCTCACGTTGAATGTCCGCACGCGATGTCCGGACTTGCTCAGCAGCTGCCTCACCTCAGTTCCTTCCTCCGCCTTGGCCAATCCGAAGGCCACCGACACCGGTGCCGGCAAGCGTGTCAGGAAGCCGGAATTCAGCGCCTGTTGCGTGAGAGTCTCGGCCCAGGGCGCGGCCGCCGGCAGCTGCCCGCCGAGCAGCGTACCGGCGATCAGTGTCACAAATCCGATGGCCAGCGCACGCATGCTCATGGCGGTCTCCTAACGCCCGGCGGATCGTGCTGGCGCCAGCGTCTGGTTCACAACGGCTGCGAGCCTTGCGCCTGCCAGCAGCAGTCGCTCGCGCACGATGGCTTCGGCCTGCTGTTGGTAAGCCGCGTCCAGCACCACGGTCCCCTGGGGCACGATGTTGCAGGCAAAACCCGGGTAAGTGTACGCGACGTTGCGGGCCAGGTTGTTGGATTCGAAAGCCCAGCTCTCGGGCGACCCCTGGCCCGCGTCTCCGGCGAGGCTGCGCGCCTCCAGCGCCAGCGCTGCGATGTTGGCCGGCGGCTGCTGGCGGTTGCGGGTGTGCAGCGCAAGCGTCACCAGCTCGTTGTCCCAGGCGCGGTGCAGGCTCTCCCGTCCGCGCGTGCGCACCCCGGCGAGCACGACCGTAACGTCGTTGCCGCCGTGGTCGTGGTTATCCGCGGCGTGCAGCGGCTGGTGAATGTCGGCCACCAGGTGCACCAACCACTTCAGCGCTTCGTTGCGCTCGCGCGCCGTGGCGCGCGGGTCGCGCAGCAGCGCGCTCAAGCGCTCGAGCTGTGCCGTGTTGCACTGTCCGTCCGGGCAATAGCGCTCGCGCGGCGCGCCGCCGCATACTGGTATGTCATCGTAGTGCCAGCGCGGCCGGTCCGCGGGCGTGCCACGGATCTCATCCGCCCAGACCGCCACTGCCTCGAGCGTGGTGCGTCCGGAAGGTGCGCCGAACTTGTCCAGGTCGCCGGCCAGCAGCGTGAGCACCGCGGCGTGCGCCGGCGGCGTCAGCAGGCGGTCAGCGATGGCGCCGACCGTGCGGTGCCCCTGCGGGCCCCAGGCCGCAGCGAGGGGTGCACACAGGCAGACGAGCAGCGCGCTGGCGAGACGACGAAGCGGGTGCATGGCCTGGCAGTATTCGCACGGGGTGCGGCGGGATTCAACAGCAGGCCGCTCGTGTAGACTTCCTGGCCCAACAGGCGCCGCCGCTGGCGCCAGGCGATCCCACGGAAGTCACCGCATGCTGCGCAGCTTACCAACCTCCGCCGCTCCCGCGCTGCCGGTGGCCCTCGCGGCTCTCATCCTAACCAGCGCCGCAGCAGCGCCGGCGCCGGATCAGCACGGACTGGATCTGTCGGCCATCGACCGCTCTGTTACCCCGGGCGATGATTTCTTTCGTTATGCCAACGGGGAATGGCTGAAGCGCACCGAGATTCCGCCCGATCGCAGCTCCTGGGGCGCCGGCGCCATGCTCACCGAGCTCACCGCGCAGCGCACGGCGGATCTGATCCGCGCCGCCGCCGCGACGGCGCGCCCCGGCACCGAGGCGCGCAAGGTCGGCGATTACTACGACAGCTTCATGGACGAGGCCGCCGTCGAGCGCCTCGGCGTCGGGCCGCTCGAGGCGGGCCTCAGGCGCATCGACGCCATCGGCGATCGCCCGGCCCTCGCGCGCGCATTGGGGGAAACCCTGCGCGCCGATGTCGATATTCTCAACAGCACGCAGCTGCACACCGAGAACCTCTTCGGGCTGTGGGTGGCGCAGGACCTCGACGACCCGACGCGCTATGTGCCGTTCCTGCTGCAGGGCGGGCTGGTGATGCCCGATCGCGACTATTACCTCGCACCGTCGCCGAAGATGGCCGAGATCCGCGAGCGCTACCAGGCGCACATCGTCGCGGTGCTCAAGCTCGCGCAGCTGGCGGACGCGCCGGCAAGAGCGCAGCGCATCTACGATCTCGAGCAGCGCATCGCCGCGGCGCACTGGACGCGCGCCCAGTCCGAGGAGGTGCTGAAGGGCGACAATCACTGGCCGGCCGCAGAGTTCAACCGGCGCGCTCCGGGACTCGACTGGGGGCAGTTCTTCGCCGGCGCCGGACTTGCTCACGCGAACGAGTTCGTAGTGTGGCAGCCGAGTGCGCTGCAGGGCCTGTCGGCGCTCACCGCCAGCGTGCCGCTCGAGACCTGGAAGGATTTCCTGCGTTTTCACTACGTGGAGGCCAACTGCGCCTACCTGCCGCAGGCCTTCGTGGCGGAGCACTTCGCCTTCCACGGCCAGGTGCTCTCGGGCACCCCGCAGCTACAGGCGCGCTGGAAGCGCGCCGTCATCCAGACCAACGATGCCCTGGGCGAGGCGGTCGGCAAGCTCTACGTGGCGCGCTATTTTCCGCCGGCGGAGAAGGAGCGCGCCCAGGCCATGGTGCGTAACCTGCTGGCGGCGTTCGCGACGCGCATCGACCGGCTCAGCTGGATGAGCCCGACGACGCGCGAGAAAGCCAAAGCGAAGCTCGCCACACTCAAGGTGGGCGTCGGCTACCCGGATCACTGGCGCGATTATTCCGGACTCGAAGTGGCGCGCGGCGATGCCTTTGGCAACGCGCAGCGCGCCCGGCTGTTCGAGTTGCAGCGCAACCTCGCCAAGCTCGGCCGTCCCGTCGACCGCGACGAGTGGGTCATGAACCCGCAGCTGGTGAATGCGGTCAACCTGCCGGCGATGAATGCCCTCAACTTCCCGGCGGCGATCCTGCAGCCGCCCTACTTCGACCCGCAGCGCGATCCGGTACTCGATTACGGCGCTATCGGCGCGATCATCGGGCACGAGATCAGCCACAGCTTCGATGACCAGGGCGCGCTGTTCGACGCGAACGGGCGGCTGAAGAACTGGTGGACCAAGGAGGACTTCGCGCATTTCGAGGCAGCCGGACAGCGCCTGGCCGCGCAGTTCGACGCCTACCATCCGTTCACCGACGTGCACGTGAACGGCAAGCAGACCTTGAGTGAGAACATCGCCGACGTGGCGGGACTGTCGGTGTCGCACGATGCCTGGCGGCTGACCCTCAAGGGTGACAAGGCAGCGCAGGCGCACGGCTTCAGCGGCGAGCAGCTGTTCTTCCTGAGCTTCGCCCAGGCATGGCAGCGCAAGATCCGCGAGGCGGCGCTGCGGCAGCAGCTGGTCACCGACGGGCACGCCCCTTCCGAGTACCGCGCCGACACCGTGCGCAATCTCGACCCCTGGTACGAGGCGTTCGCGGTGCAGCCCGGCCAGAAGCTCTACCTGGCGCCGGCCGAGCGCGTGCCCGTGTGGTGAGCGCGGCGCACGCCGCGGCGCCGTCACTCGTTCGCTGTCCTCAGCCGCCCGGCCGCAGCGGCGCGAAGTACACCAGCGTGCGGTAACGCAACACGACCTCGCCGTGCCGCGCATGGCGGCGGAACACCTCGGTGAGCCCCGCGATCATCGGCTCGTGCTGCGGGTGGCCCTCCTCGGGC
This sequence comes from Steroidobacteraceae bacterium, assembly GCA_035482695.1. Lineage (GTDB taxonomy): Bacteria > Pseudomonadota > Gammaproteobacteria > Steroidobacterales > Steroidobacteraceae > 13-2-20CM-66-19. The sequence continues at coordinate 38,866 of DATHQM010000018.1, forward strand.
GCGTAGGACGAGGACATGAGCCGGCCCTTCAAGCCCACGAAGTCGAGGTGCTGCTGGTTCGGGAAGGTGCAAAACTGCATCGTCCCGCCGAAGAACTCGCGCATGCCGCGCTCATCGGCGCGGCTGGCACTGATGGCGGCATATTCCGCGGCGTGCTTCAGCAGCAGCGCCTCGTAATCCACGAGGAAGGCGTCCACCCGTGCCGGGCGCTCGTTCCACAACAGCGCGCCGAAGGCCCCGGGCCGAACGATGCGCAGCGCTTCGCGCCGTGCCGCCGGCACGTCGAACCAGTGGAACGCCTGCGCCGCGACCAGCAGGTTGACGCTGGCATCAGGCAGCGTGGTGCTCTCCGCGCTGCCGGCAATGCTGTGGAAGCGTGCCTGCGTGCCGAGGCGCGCTTCCGCCGCGGCGCGCATCGCATCGTTCGGCTCGACGGCGAACACCTGCGCGCCGCGCGCCAGCAGCAGCTCCGTGAGGATCCCGGTGCCGGATCCCAGGTCCGCCACGGCGGCCGCCGCCGACAGCCCACAGCTGGCGGCGAGCAGGTCGATGGCGCTTTGCGGGTACCCCGGGCGATAGCGGGCGTAAGCGTCCGCGCGGCTGGAAAAGCGCTCGGTGGCGAGTGTCACCCGCCACCCCGGCAGCCGCAGCCGTACCGGCGCTGCGGCGGCACAGTGCCGGCGCGCCGCGGGGTGCTGTGTCTCGATGCAGGCATTGGGACACGGTAGCGTATCCACATTACCGGCGCATCCGCGAGGCAGCCATGACGACCTACCGACACATCGAGACACAACTGGTGCACGCCGGCGAGCCGCTGCCGCGCATCGCCGGCGCGGTGGAGATGCCGATCTTCCAGTCGGCCACCTTCGAGTACGCCGGCGAGAAGAGCTACCACGACGTGCGCTACCTGCGCACCAACAACACGCCCGGCCATCTCGCCCTGCACGCCAAGATCGCCGCGCTCGAGCAGGCCGAGGCCGCGCTGGTCAGTGCGAGCGGCATGGCGGCGATCTCCACCACGCTGCTCACCGTGCTGGCCTCGGGCGATCACCTGCTCGCGCAGAGCTGCCTGTACGGCGGCACGCACGACCTGGTGACCGGCGAGCTGGCGCGCTTTGGCATCACGCATGACTTCATCGACGCCGACCGGCCCGAGAGCTGGCAGGCGCAGCTGCGGCCCAATACGAGCGCCATCTACGTCGAGGCCATGAGCAACCCGCTGCTGGAGGTGGCGGACCTGGACGCCGTGGTGCAGTTCGCCCGCGCCCATCGGCTGCTCGCGATCATCGACAACACGCTCGCCACGCCGGTCAATTTCCGCCCCCTGACGCGGGGCTTCGACCTCGCCCTGCACAGCGCCACCAAGTACCTCAATGGTCACTCGGATATCGTCGCCGGCGCGGTGGCCGGCAGCAGCGAGCTGATCGAGCGTATCCGCCAGCGTGCCAACCACCTGGGCGGCTGCCTCGATCCGCACGCCGCGTTCCTGCTCAAGCGCGGACTGAAGACGCTCGCGCTGCGCGTGCGCTACCAGAACGACAGCACGCTGCGCCTCGCGCAGTTTCTCGCCGCGCACCCTGCAGTCGCACGTGTCAACTACCCGGGGCTCGCGTCGCACCCGCGCCACGCGCGCGCGCGGGCGCTGTTCGGCGGCTGCGGCGGGCTGCTGAGCTTCGAGCTGCACGGCGGCGCGGCGCAGGCCGAGGAGTTCGCCGCGCGCGTGCGCCTGGCGATCGTCGCGCCGAGCCTCGGCGGCGTGCACACGCTGCTCACGCGTCCGGCGACTACCTCGCACGCGGGCCTGTCGCGCGATGAGCGGCTGCGGCTCGGCATCAGCGACGGGCTGCTGCGACTGTCGGTGGGCATCGAGGCGACCGAGGACCTCATGGAGGATCTGCAGCAGGCGCTGCGCTAACGACGGCGCAGGCCCCGCAAGCGCAGCGCGGCGTGCGAACAGCAGCGCCGGGCTTCGGCCTCTCACGTAGACTAGCGCCCCCATGCCCGCGCCCGCATCCAGCTCCGCCGACGGCGCTGCCGCACTGAGTGCGGCGGGCGGCGGCGCGGCGGCGGCGGCCAGCGGCCGCGGGCGCACGATCATCGAGCTGACGCTGCTCGGGGCGATCTGGGGCGGCTCGTTCCTCTTTATGCGGGTGGCGGCCAGGGATTTCGGCCCGCTGCCTCTGGTGGAGGCACGGCTCGCGCTCGGTGCGCTCACGCTCATGCCGTTCCTGTGGCGGGCGCGCGCGCAGTTCGCCGCGGGCGTGTGGCTGCGCATCCTCGGCATCGCGGTGGTGAATTCCGTGCTGCCCTTCGTGCTGTTCGCCTGGGGCGCCGAGCGCGCACCGGCCGGTATCGGCGCGATCACCAACGCCATGACCGTGGTGTTCACCGCGCTGGTCGCCTTCCTCTTCTATGGCGAGCGCATCAGCGCGCGCCGCGTGGCGGGCCTCATCGCCGGCTTCATCGGCGTCGCAGTCCTCGCCAGCGGCCGGACGGCCGGCGCCAGCATCGGCGCCGCGGCGCTCGCCGGCACCGCGGCGTCGCTGTCGTACGGCTTCGGCATCAACCTGATGCGCCGTTATCTCACCGGTTATCCGGCCGCGGCGGTGGCCTGCGCGAATCTCGCGTGCGGCGCGCTGGTGCTCGCGCCGCTCGCGATCTACACCTGGCCGGAGCGCGCGATTCCGCCCGCCTCCTGGGGGAGCGCGCTGCTGCTCGGGGTGCTGTGCACCGGCATCGCGTTCGTGCTCTATTACCGGCTCATCAGCCGGGTCGGCGCGGCGCGTGCCTCGACCGTCACCTACCTGATTCCGCTGTTCGGCGTGATCTGGGCGTGGCTGCTGCTGGGCGAGTCAGTCACGCTCACCATGGTGCTCGCCGGCGCGCTGATCCTGGGGGGCGTGGCGCTCAGTCAGCAGCGCGAGCGCAAGGCCTGAGCGCTCATGGAGCCTGGCGCGGTGCAGCCCCCAGGAGGGGTGAACTTTCCCGCTCTGCTGAACGTGCGCGACCTCGGCGGCTACCCGACCAGCGACGGCGGGTACACGCGCGCGCGTTCGCTGCTGCGCGCGGACGACCTCGCGCAGCTGAGTGCCGAGGGACTGCGCGCGCTCGCCGACTACGGCGTGCGCACGGTGCTCGACCTGCGCTGGCCGCAGGAGGCGGCGCGGCATCCGAGCCCGGTGCCCGACGCTCTGCCGCAGCTGCGCTACCAGCGCATCTCGCTGCTGACGCATACCGAGCTCGAGTGGCAGCTGCGCAGCCGCGATCCGGCCAAGGAGCTGTGGAAGTGCGCTGTGCTCGAGCACGTGCGCTTCGAGCTGCACCACGTGCTGAGCTTCATCGCGGCGAGCCCGCCCGAGGCGCTGCTGTTCCACTGCGTCGCGGGCAAGGACCGCACCGGGCTCGTCGCCGCGCTGCTGCTGGCGCTCGCGGACGCCACGCCCGCAGCCATCGCCGCCGACTATGCGGCGAGCGCGGAGAACCTGCGCGCGGGGTATCTCGAGCGCTATCACGATGCGGACCCGGCACGCATACTCGAGGCGCTGCGCTGCCCCGAGGAAGGCGCATACAACATGCTGAAGTTTCTCGACACCGCCGGCGGTGTGCGCGCCTACCTGGCGCAGATCGGGCTGTCGGGCGAGGAGATCGCGCAGCTGCGCGCGCGGCTGCGGGAGTGATCAGCGCGCCGGCGCCAGCGCCGCGCGTGTATAGTTTCGGCGCAGATAATGCGGTGCGTGAACCCCAAGGCCGCGATGCGATCGATCCCGGCCATGCTCGTCGGCGCGGGATTGCTGTGTGTCGTGCCGGCCGGCGCGGCGCGCGCGGGGGAGCCGGACTCTGCCGCCACCGCGGACTACGTTCACTGGCTGGAACAGCGCTCGATGCTGTACCAGGCGGCGCAGCTGGCGACACGCTACTCAGGCAACGCCATCCAGTGGCAGCACCCCTACGGCAAACCCCAGCCGCGCGCGGCGGTGTCGCGCGCCTCGGTCTGGTTCACCGCCTATCCTGCCGCGACCCTCGCCGCCTCTCCGGGCAGCTCGGTCCTCGCCACGCTGGCCGATGAGCGGCTGTGGCGCTGCTTCCAGGCGATCGGCATTCAGGGCATTCACACCGGTCCGATGAAGCGCTCGGGCGGCGTGCAGGACTTGGCCTATACGCCCTCCGTCGACGGCAACTTCGACCGCATCAGCTTCGAGATCGATCCGGCCTTCGGCACACAGGCAGAGTACCGGCAGCTGGTCGCGGCGGCGAAGGCCCACGGCGCCATCGTGATCGGCGACGTGATCCCCGGGCACACCGGCAAGGGCGCAGACTTCCGTCTCGCCGAGCGGGCGTACGCCGATTATCCGGGCCTCTACCACATGGTGCAGATCGCCCCGGCCGACTGGGGGCTGCTGCCGCCGGTCGCCACCGGACGCGATGCCGTGAATCTGAGCCCCGCGACCGTGGATGCGCTGCAGGCCAAGGGCTACATCGTCGGGCGGCTTTCCTCCTCGATCTTCTACGAGCCCGGCGTGAAGGACACCGACTGGAGCGCCACCGACGTGGTGCGCGGGGTGGATGGCGTGCAGCGCCGCTGGGTGTACCTGCACTACTTCAAGCAGGGTCAACCGACGCTCAACTGGCTCGATCCGAGCTTCGGCGCCGAGCGGCTGGTAATCGGCGATGCGCTGCACGAGCTCGGCGTGCTCGGCGATGGGATGTTGCGACTCGATGCCAACGGCCTGCTGGGGATCGAGCGCGAGGCGAGCGGCCGGGTGTGGTCGGAGGGTCACCCGCTGTCGCTCACCGCGAATCAGCTGATTGCCGACATGGTACGCAAGGTCGGCGGATTCACCTTCGAGGAGCTCGCGCTGCCCTTCGAGGACTTCCGTGAGATGGCGCGCGGCGGTCCGGACCTGTCCTACGATTTCGTGACGCGCCCGGCGTACGACGATGCGCTGGTGACCGGCGATGCCGCGCTGCTGCGCCTGGTGTTCGAGCTGATGCGCACTTACAGCATCGATCCGGGCCGGCTGATCCACGCGCTGCAGAACCACGATGAGCTCACCATGGGTCTGGCGCACTTCGGCGCGCACGCCGACGAGCAGTTTGCATTTCGCGGCACGCAGCTATCGGGGCGGCATCTGCGCGAGCTGATTCACGGCGAAATGTATGAGCACCTGATCGGTGCGCGCGCTCCCTACAACCTGAAGTTCGGCGACGGCGTGGCGAGCACCAGCGCCACGGTCATCGCCGCGACGCTCGGCATCCGCAATATCTCGCACCTGACGGCGGCACAGGTGCGTGAGATCAGGCGCCTGCACCTGCTGCTGGCCTTCTATAATGCCATGCAACCGGGCGTGTTCGCGCTCTCGGGCTGGGACCTGGTGGGCGCGCTCACCTTGCCGGCGGCTGCGGTGCGCGAGCGGCTCGCCGACGGCGATACGCGCTGGATCAACCGCGGCGCCTATGACCTGCTGGGCTCGAACCCGCGAGCGACGCGCTCGACGGCCGGCCTGCCGCGCGCCGTGGCGCTCTACGGCCCGCTGCCGCAGCAGCTCAAGAAGCCCGACTCCTTCGCCTCCCAGCTGGCGCAGCTGCTCGCGGTGCGGGCCGCTCTGCACCTGTACGCGGCGCGCCTGGTGGACGTGCCGAGTGTGCAGGCGAAGGGGCTGCTGGTGCTGGTGCACGAGCTGCCGGAGAGCGCCGGGATCGAGATTACCGCCATCAACTTCGGCGGCAGCGACGTGGATGAGACGGTGCTCATCGGCGCGACGCCGAGCCCTGCCCACGCCGTCGACGTGCTCGACCCCCACGCAGCGCCGCTCGAGCTCGGTGCGAACGGCAGCCTGCGGCTGCATCTGCACGCCTTCGAAGGCAAGGTATGGCGGATCGGCAGCTGAAGAGGCATGTCCTTAGCCCGCGCGAGGATACGCAGGCCGGCGAGTTACCTCGCCCGGAACCTCCACACCATCAGGCTGTGATACGCCTGATGGGCCCGCAGCAGCGTCGACGGGAAGTCGGGGTGGTTGGGAGAGTCGGGGAAGTGCTGCGGCTCGAGGCACAGGCCGCTGCGCGGCGGGTAGACAGCGCCGCCTTTGCCGGTGAAACCGTCGAGATGATTTCCCGTGTAGAGCTGCAATCCCGGCTGCGTGGACAGCACTTCCAGCACCCGCCCGGTGGCCGGCTCGTACACCGAGGCCGCCGGGCGTAACGCCGCGCTGCCGCTGTCGATCACGAAGTTATGATCGTAGCCCTTGCCGAGGCGCAGCTGCTCGTCGGGATCCTCTATGCGGGTACCGATCGCGGTGGGATGGCGAAAGTCGAAGGGTGTGCCGGCCACCGCACGCAATTCCCCGGTGGGAATCAGCTGGCCGTCCACGGGGGTAAAGCGCGCGGCGTTGATCTGCACCACGTGCCCGAGCACGTCGCCCGAGCCGCGCAGGTTGAAGTAGTTGTGCTGACTGAAGCTCACGACCGTGTCCGTGTCGCTGGTGGCGCGGTACTCCAGTCGCAGCGTGTCGTCGTCCGTGAGCGTGTACACGGCGCGTATCTTCAGGTTGCCCGGAAAGCCGCTCTCGCCGTCCGCACTGAGATAGCTGAGCGCGAGCTGCGGCCCCTGGGCCGTCACCCGGGCCGCGACCACGCTCCACACCACCTTGTCGAACCCCACGGCGCCGCCGTGCAGGGTGTTGTCGCCGTCATTGCGGGTGACGGTGTAGCGCTTGCCATCGAGCGAAAAGGTGCCGTGCGCGATGCGGTTGGCGTAGCGACCGATCAGCGCGCCAAGGTACGCGCTGCCTTTGAGATAGGCGGCGAGATCGTCGTACCCCAGCACCACGTCCGCATAGTGGCCGGCGCGGTCGGGCGCGGTGAGCGAGGTGACGGCGCCACCGTAGGTCGCGATCCGCACCTGCATGCCGTGCGCGTTGCGCAGCGTGTAGAGCTCGACCGACTTGCCGTCGGGCGTAGTGCCGAAGGGCGCGTGGACGAGCGTGTCGCCGGATGCCGACTTCGCCGCGCCCGATGCGCCCAGCGCCAGCGCGGTCGCGACCAGCAGCAACGCCCCGCGAACCTGCAGCAGCCCCACCCCGCAGGCCTGCAGCAACCTCAGCATGCGAGGCACGTTGAACGACATAGAAAAAAGATCATACGCGTGTCCGCGCTGCTTCGGCCCGGTACACGCCGCGCGTAGGTTCACGGGCCGTTAAGGGGCGCTGCGCGAAACTTCTCCACGCACCGGGTTGGACGCGCTCCCGAGCGACCCCGCGATCATCGCCAGGGACCTTTTTACGACGCGCGCGGATTTGAGTCGCGTCCACCGGTGCCTCCCTTGCGCGCTATGCTTCGCCCCTGCCCCGGACCACAAATGCAGGAGCTGTGAAGCCATGGAAATTACCGGAGGATGCCTGTGCAAGGCGGTGCGCTACTCGATCAGCGCAGCGCCGCTCGCGACGCGCGCCTGCTGGTGCCGCGTCTGCCAGTACCTCGGCGCCGGCAGCGCCACCATCAACGTGTGCTTCCCGAGTGACGCCCTGAAGGTCAGCGGCGCATTGGGTGACTACCGCATGGTCGCCGAGAGCGGCAACGTGACCCACCGGGGCTTCTGCCCGACGTGCGGCACGCCCCTGTTCAGCGCCGCGGAAGTCCGGCCGCACCTGATCTACGTGCGCGCCGGCACCCTCGATGACCCGGAAGTCGCGCGCCCCGCCGTCACCGTCTGGACCTCGAGCGCGCCGAGCTGGGCGTGCTTCGACCCGGCGATTCCCCAGGTCGAGCGCCAGCCACCGCCGGTGGCCTGAAGCGGCGCAGGCGGCCGGCGCCACCACGGGCGCTACTTGAGATTGAGCGCCTGGCGCAGTTGCGGCGCGGTCAGCAGGCGCGTGTACACCGCCGTGCCGACGTCGAACTCGCGCGCACGCGCGAGCGATCCCACCACCACCGGCGCAAAGCCCGCATCGATGACCAGCTGCTGCGCCACCTGCAACGCCTGCGGGTCATCGCCCGCCAGCGGGATGGCGATCGGCTCGCCCTTGCGGTGAGCCTCGCTGCGCAGATCCCCGGAGTTGATGGCGTTGAACGCGCGCACCAGGCGCACGCCGGGCAGATAATCCGCCGACGCGACCCCGGTACCCTTGGCGCGCGCCGCCACCGCCATCTCGCCGTCGCGCTGCGGGTAGGGATTACCGGTGTCGAGCACGATCTTGCCGGCAAGCTCGCTCTTCAGATCCCGCCCGACCTGCGGCAGCGCCGCGTAAGGCACCGACACCAGCACCACCTCGCCGAACACCGCCGCCTCGCGCGGCGTGCCCACGTGCGCCTTGGGTCCCAGCGATCGGGCCAGCCCCTGCAGCTCATCCGGATGGCGCGAGGAGATCATGACCTCGTGCCCGGCGCTCACCCACAGCGCCGCGAGCGTGCCGCCGATGTGACCCGCGCCGATGATGCCGATGCGCAGCGGCGCCTGCGGCGGCGTCTGCCCAAGGGCGCCGCCGCCGAGTGCCAACATTGACAGTGCGGCGCAGAGAGCGTGGCGGTGCAGCGCGTTCATGGCGGGGAGAACTCCACGTGTGTCTGCCAGTGGGGCACGGCCGGGTAATCGGTGTCGATGATCAGCGTGCCACGGGCGTGCGCGGCCGTCGATGCCACCCGCACCTCCACCAGGTCAGCGCAGCCGGCGACCACCGGGAAGGTGCTGGTCACCGCGAGCGGCGCGGCCGCGGCGACGTCCTGTGCCGCGGTGCTGTCCGGTTCGATGTGCGCCGCGGTGATGCGTACGCTCGGCTGCGTGATGAAACTGTATTGCACACCGCCCGGCCAGCCGTCGCGGGGCTGCTGGCCCGCGGCGGTGAAGTTTGCGCGGCTCGTGAGCGGCGGCTCGATCAGCCTGACCTGCCGCGGCTGCGCCGGCACGATCTTCTGCTGCACCTCGAACAGCCTCTTCCACTCCGTCTGGAACTGCAGCGGGAAGCTGCTCTGGCAGCGCATCGAGTACAGCCCGTGCCACTCGGAGCCGTCGGCATTGGGGCTGAGGGTGATGCGCTGGCGCGGGCCGAGCGCGAACATGAACACCGACCCCGGGGTGACGAGTGTGCCGCGGGTCACGGCCGCCGACACTTCGTACATGCCGATGTCGTGGTTGGCAGTGAATTCCGCCGCAGTCGTGTCGCGCACCTGCACGTCACACGCGGCCAGCACCAGAGCGGGCGGAAGTAAGCTCAGGCCGACCAGCTTGCGCATGCCGCCCGCGCGAAGTTCCCGGCACCGTCTGCGGCGGCACGGGACCTAAGGCACGCTCGCGTTACTTCTTGCGCCGCGCTCCGGCGCGTTTGGCCGCGCGGAAGGAAATTCCCGAGCGCATGGCCTTCTGCTGGACCGCGGCCGCGGTACGGCCAAGCTTCCTGGCGACCTGACTCGTCGGGGTTCCTGACTTTGCGAGCGTCCTGAGCGCCTTGAGTTCACGCGCGCTCCAGGATGCGCCGTCGTTGGGGGGACGTCGTGCCATCATTCCTACTCCGCTTACCACCCAACACAGGGCGGGACCTCCAAGCATACACTGATCATCGGCCGTGTGCGCGTCTGACTACGGTCGGTAACATGTTGGAACGGGGTGCCGCGTTTTGCCGCGACAATCATGTTGCCTGCCCGCGCCGCGGCATGATGCGCGAAGCCAACGCCCGCGCCGTGGCGCGAAAAGCCAACAGGCTGTTGAGCCGCAGGTCCCGGCAATGGCGGCCACGTGTCGCCTGACGCCTCAGTGCGACAGCTGCTGATAGGTTTCCGGGGTCATCGACGGCATCTCGCGCACGAACGCGACCAGATCCCAGATCTCGCCATCCTCCAGCGTCCTGCCCCAGGCGGGCATGGCGCTCATCTTGATGCCGTGCTTGATGATCCAGAACGCACGGCGCGTATCCGGCGGGGCCTGCTGCGCGAGATTCGGCGGATGCGGATAAAGCCCTGGCCGCAGCGGGGATTTGGCCACTCCGGGCGCCAGATGACAGCTGCTGCACAGCGCCGCATACGCGTGCGCGCCTGCCGCGACCCGTCCGGGGGCCGCCAGGTCCGGCACTTCCACATTGACCGCGCGCACCGCGATCGAGCGATCGCGTAACTGCTCGATGAGGGCCAACACGATCGCGGTGTGATGGTCGTCCGCTCCGATGTTGTAGACGCCCGAGCCGACGAACGCCGCGACGCCGATAGCTGCGACGGCGAGCATGCCAGCTAAAAGGAAGGCGGCCTGCGTCAGGGGTCTCATGGCGTCTACTGAACGACGATCGTTCCGACCATGCGCGGATGGATCGAGCAGGCGTAGTGATACGTTCCCGGTTTGTCGAACTTGAACGAGAAGCTCTCGTTCGTATCCATGGCACCCGAGCGGAACAGGCCCGTGTCGCTGACCACGGTGTGCGGCTCATCGTCCTTATTTGTCCAGGTGACGGTCGAGCCTGCGGCGACCGTCATCGAGGTCGGCGCGAACATGAAATCCCTGGCCAGCACGATGGTGGCCGCATCGGGCGCGCCGGCCATCGAGGAGCCGGGGGTCGCGCCCCACAGCAGTACCGCAAGGCTGGCGGTGCTCAACAGCAATCGACACATTGGCATCTGCATGGGCGTTCCCTTTTTTGGTGCAACGGCGCCGTCAGGCGAGCGTCGCGTCGCGGAGTGCAAGCGAGCGCGGGTGCTTGACGACGTTCACGCTCGTTACCCCGAGCATCCCGGGCAGTTGATCTGCCGGGACTTTGAGGGGGCTGGGTCCCGGGCCAACGCCGGCCATGGGTTGCGGATAGGCGGTCGAGCGGGCGGTGTGGAAGGTTATGTTGCCCTCGACCTTCTGCACGATCTGGTGGATGTGGCCGTTGAGCACGGTGACCGAGCCAAACCGGCGCAGTGACTCCATGAGCTGCGGCGCATCGCCGGTTCCCCAGCCCCACGGCTCATAGATGGTCCACAGCGGCATGTGGGCGAACACCACGATGGGCGTGCTGGCCGAGCGTCCTTTCAGATCATCCGCCACCCAGGCGAGCTGGTCCGCGCCGAGCGTGCCCAGGCCGCCGGGCTTGAACTGCAGCACGTTCACCAGCGCCACGAAGTGCACGCCGGCGTGATCGAAGCTGTAATAGCCCTTGTTGTCGGAAGCCTTGCCGAACCGGTTGAAGTACTCGGTGACGGTGGGATCGGTGGTGTCGTGCTCGCCAGGGACGGTGTGCATCTCGGTGGTGCGCAGCTGCGAGAACA
>DATHQM010000019.1:0-5107 GCA_035482695.1 Steroidobacteraceae bacterium
GAATATCTGCGGCGACTGCGGCAGCGCGAAGAACTTGCCGGGGTGCGTGCGGCTCGGCACCAGGTAATCACGCGCGCCTTCCGGCGTCGCCTTGGTGAGCATCGGCGTCTCGATGTCGACGAAGCCGTGGCTGTCGAGATAGCCGCGCATCGCGCGCGTCAGGCGATGCCGCAGCCTCAGGCGCTGGCTCATTACCTCGCGCCGCAGGTCGAGATAACGGTAGCGCAGCCGCACCTCCTCGCCGACCTGCTCATCGAGCTGGAACGGCAGCGGCTCGCAGCGGTTGAGAACCTCCAGCCGGGCCGCCAGCAGCTCCACCGCGCCGGAGGCGAGATTGGCGTTCACCGTGCCGCTGGGGCGGGCGCGCACCTTGCCGGTGACGCGGATCACGAACTCGTTGCGCAGCCGCTCGGCCTCGTGAAATACCGCCGCGACTTCCGGGTCGAACACGATCTGCAGCAGCCCGTCGCGGTCACGCAGGTCGACGAAGATGACGCCGCCGTGGTCGCGCCGCCGGTGCACCCAGCCGGCGACGCTGATCTCGCGGCCGAGCAGCCCCTCGTCGACCTGTCCGCAGTAATGTGAGCGCATGAGGCGCGCGATGTTACGTAGGCGTCCCCGCCCCCGCAACCGTGCCGCACGGCTGCGCCATATCCAGCACTGCGGCCCCGGTGAGCTCACCGGCGCGCAGCCGCCCGAGAGCGAGGTTCGCGTCCGCGAGCGCAAAGCGCTCCACCTTCGCGGCGAGCCCGATGCGCGCGGCGAGCGCCAGGAATTCCTCGCCGTCGGCGCGTGTCAGGTTGGCGACGGAGGCCGCCGCGCGCTCCCCCCACAGCAAGCGGTACGGGAAAGCGGGCACGTCGCTCATGTGAATGCCGGCGCACACCACCTGCCCGCCCGGGCGCAGCGCCGCGAGCGCTGCGGGAATGAGCGCACCGACTGGTGCGAAGATGATGGCGGCGTCGAGGGCCTGCGGCGGGGCCTCGTCCGAGTCGCCCGCCCATTCGGCGCCGAGCTCGCGCGCGAATTCCTGGGCGGCGCGGTCGCCGCTGCGGGTGAAGGCGAACACGCGGCGGCCGTGGTGGCGGGCGACCTGCGCCAGCAGGTGCGCGGCGGCGCCAAAACCGTACAGGCCGAGATTGTCGCCCTCGCCCGCCTTGACGTAGGCACGGTAGCCGATGAGACCGGCGCACAGCAGCGGCGCGAGGCTCGCGGCCGGCGGCCCTGCCGGCAGCGCCAGGCAGTAGCGGGCGTCGGCCAGCACCTGCTGCGCATAGCCGCCGTCGCGGCTGTAGCCGGTGAAGCGCGCCTGGGTACACAGGTTCTCCTGTCCCGCGCGGCAGTAGCGGCACACGCCGCAGGTGTGGGCGAGCCACGGTACGCCGACGCGATCCCCGGCGGCGAAGCGCTGCACCTGGCTGCCGTGCTCGAGCACCACGCCGACGATCTCGTGTCCCAAGGTCAGCGGGCAGTGAATGTCGGGCAGCTCGTCGTCGACCAGATGCAGATCGGTACGGCACACGCCGCAGGCCTCGATGCGCAGCGTGACTTCGTGCGGACCGGGCGGCGGCAGCGTCACATCGCGCAGCTCGAGCGGTGTGCCGGGCGCGAGCAGCCGCATCGCCTGCATGCGCGCTGGCTTCAGGCAGCCGGCAACGCCCGCTGCGCGCTGCGCACGGCCGGCGCCGGCGGCACCACCACGCCGCAGGTGATGATCATCTTCAGCGCCGCGTCCACCGACATCTCCAGCTCCACCACCTGCCGGCGCGGCAGGATAACCAGGTAGCCGGCGGTGGCGTTGAGCGCGGCGGAGATGTAGACCGCGACGTGCGGCTCGCCGAGCTTCGCACTCACTTCCGGCACGTCCTCGGCGGTCAGGAAGCCGATGCTCCAGGTCCCCTGCCGCGGGTACTCCACCATGACCACCTTGCGGAACGAGTTGGTCTGCGAAAACACGCTCTCGGTAAAGCTCTTGACGCCGCCGTAGACGGTCCGCACCAGCGGGATGCGGTTGAGGAGCTCCTCGCCCCAGACGATCAGGCGCCGCCCGATGAGGTTCGTCACCATCAGCCCGGTGAGCAGCACCACGACCAGCGCAAACACCACCCCGACTCCCGGCAGCCTGAACCCGAGCGCCTCGGGCCGGTAAGCGGGCGGCAACAACAGCAGCGTGCGGTCCATCAGCTGCAGGATGAAGGTCACCACCCAGATGGTGGCGAGGATCGGCAGCCACACGAGGATGCCGGCAACCAGGTAGCGCCGCAGTCCCCATCTTCGCGCGCCGCCGCCGTTCATGCCGTCAGCGCCTGCGCTTGCGCGCGCTCTTCGCCGCGGCGCGCCCGGCGCGGCGCCCGGCAGCGCCGCCCCTGGCCGCTACGCTGACCGACCTGCGCGTCGCTGCGCCCGCGGCCTTTGGCCCGGCTGCCTTGTCCTTCGCCGGCGCGCTGTCCTTGACGTCCTTGACCTCCTTGACGTCTTTGCCGTCCTGGCCGTCTTTCACCGCGGGCTTCGCGTCCTTGCCCTCGGCCTTGGTTTCGGGCTTGCTTTCGGGCTTGGGCTCGTCCTTCTCGCTGCCGAGGAGATTACGTTTGTTCTCCTTGTCGGATTTGAAATCCGTCTCGTACCAGCCCGCGCCCTTGAGGCGGAACACCGGCGCCGACACCAGCTTCTTGAGCGCGCGTTTGCCGCAGGAGGGGCACTTGCTGAGCGGTGCGTCGGTGATTTTCTGCATTACCTCGGTGTAGTACTTGCAGGCCTTGCATTCGTATTCGTAGAACGGCATGAGGTCTCGGGAGCTTCGTGGCGTGAGGGCGAGTATAACGGCTGCCGCCGGCGCGGCGCGTGCATCCTCAGCTGCGGCCGCCGCGCCGCGCCTCGGCCTTGGCAAACCCCAGCTCGCCGTCCTGCGCGGTGACGCGGATGCGGTCGCCGGGCACGAACTCCCCCTGCAGGATGCGGGTGGCGAGCGGATTTTCGATCTGCTGCTGTATGGCGCGCTTCAGCGGCCGTGCGCCGTACACCGGGTCGAAGCCCGCCTCGCCCAGCAGGTCGCGCGCCGCATCGTCGAGCGTCAGGTCCATGTTGCGCTCGGTGAGGCGCTTGCGCAGGTACAGCAGCTGGATGTCGACGATCGCGCGTATCTGGCGCGTGCCGAGCGGGTGGAACACCACGATGTCGTCGATGCGATTGATGAACTCCGGCCGGAAGCTCTGCTGCACCACCTCCATCACCGCGCTCTTCATCCTGGTGTAATTCTGCTCGCCGGCGAATTCCTGGATCACCTGCGAACCGAGGTTTGAGGTCATGATGATGACGGTGTTGCGGAAGTCGACGGTGCGACCCTGGCCGTCGGTGAGGCGCCCGTCGTCGAGCACCTGCAGCAGCACGTTGAACACGTCCGGATGGGCCTTCTCCACTTCATCGAGCAGGATCACCGCGTACGGCCGGCGGCGCACCGACTCGGTGAGGTAGCCGCCTTCCTCGTAGCCGACGTAGCCGGGCGGCGCGCCGATCATCCTCGCCACCGAGTGCTTCTCCATGAACTCCGACATGTCGATGCGGATCATGGCGTCCTCGGTGTCGAACAGGAACTCGGCGAGCGCCTTGCACAGCTCGGTCTTGCCGACGCCGGTGGGACCCAGGAACAGGAACGAGCCGTTGGGACGGCGCGCATCCGACAGCCCGGCGCGCGAGCGGCGGATCGCGTTCGCGACGATGCGCAGCGCCTCCTCCTGGCCGACGACGCGCTTCGCCAGCGCCTCCTCCATGTGCAGCAGCTTCTCCTTCTCCCCCTGCAGCATCTTCGACACCGGGATGCCGGTCCATTTCGAGACCACTTCGGCGATCTCTTCCTCGGTCACCTTGTTGCGCACCAGCGTCGGGGCCTTCTCCTCCGCGGCGCTGGCAAGGTTCAGGCGCTTCTCGAGCTCGGGGATCCTGCCGTACTGCAGCTCTGCCATGCGCGCCAGGTTGCCGGCGCGGCGCGCGGCTTCGAGCTCAGCGCGGGCGCGATCGAGCTCCTCGCGGATCTGCGCCGTGCCCTGCGTGGCGGCCTTCTCGGCCTTCCAGACTTCCTCGAGATCGGCGTACTCCTTGCTGAGCTGCCCGAGCGTGGCCTCGAGCGTCGCAAGGCGCTTGCGTGTGGCCTCGTCCTTTTCCTTCCTGAGGGCCTCGCGCTCGATCTTCAGCTGGATGATGCGGCGCTCAAGCTTGTCGAGCGCCTCGGGCTTGGAGTCGATCTCCATGCGGATGCGTGCGGCCGCCTCGTCGATCAGATCGATTGCCTTGTCGGGGAGCTGGCGGTCGGCGATGTAACGGTGTGAGAGCGTGGCAGCCGCGACGATCGCCGGATCGGTGATCTCGACCTTGTGATGCACCTCGTAGCGCTCCTGCAGGCCGCGCAGGATGGCGATGGTGTCCTCGACCGAGGGCTCGTCCACCAGCACTTTCTGAAAGCGCCGCTCGAGCGCGGCATCCTTCTCGATGTACTTGCGGTACTCGTCGAGCGTGGTGGCCCCGACGCAGTGCAGCTCGCCGCGCGCGAGCGCCGGCTTGAGCATGTTGCCGGCATCCATGGCCCCTTCCGCCTTGCCGGCACCGACCACGGTGTGCAGCTCGTCGATGAAGAGGATCACCTGGCCCTGCTGCTTGGCGAGGTCGTTGAGCACCGCCTTCAGGCGCTCCTCGAACTCGCCGCGGAACTTCGCCCCGGCGATCAGCGCGCCCATGTCGAGCGCCAGGATGCGCTTGTTCTTGAGCCCTTCGGGGACCTCGGCGTTGATGATGCGCTGTGCGAGTCCCTCGACGATCGCCGTCTTGCCGACGCCCGGCTCGCCGATCAGCACCGGGTTGTTCTTGGTGCGGCGCTGCAGCACCTGGATGGTGCGACGGATTTCGTCGTCGCGACCGATGACGGGATCGAGCTTGCCGGACGAGGCGCGCGCGGTCAGATCGACCGTATACTTCTCCAGCGCCTGGCGGCTCTCTTCGGCATTCGCGTCTGCTACCTTCTCGCCGCCGCGCACCTCATCGATGGCCTTCTCCACCGCGCCGCGCACCAGGCCCGCCTCTTTGAAAAGCCGGGCAAGCGGGCGATCCTCGAAGGCGG
>DATHQM010000020.1:0-4987 GCA_035482695.1 Steroidobacteraceae bacterium
TACTCCAGCCACTGCAGCTCCTGCACCGCGCTGGCGACGTCGGCGCGCGTCACCACGCCGCGGTCGGCGGTGTAGGCGGACATCATCGCGGTGTCGCACAGCGTGTTGATGAGCCGCGGCACGCCGCCGCAGTAGCGGAAGATATCCGGGAAGGTGTCGGCGGCAAACAGTTCGCGGTCGCCGGCGCCGGCGACTTCCAGGCGATGCTGCACGTAGGCCTGAGTTTCCGCCTCCGAGAGCGTCTGCAGGTGAAAGCGCAGCCGCACGCGCTGCGTGAGCTGCTCGAGCTCGGGGGCATCGAGCTTCTGGTTGAGCTCGGGTTGCCCGGCAAGGATGATGCGCAGCACCTTCTCCTTGGTGGTCTCGACGCCGGAGAGCATGCGGATCTCTTCCAGCACGCGCATGGTCAGGTTCTGCGCTTCGTCGACGATCAGCAGCACCTTGCGCCCGGCCGAGTACTGCTCGATGAGGAAGTTATTGAGCGTGCTGATCAGCTCGGCCTTGCGCATCTTGAAGGGCGAGAAGCCGAACTGCACCAGCACCGCCTGCAGGAAGTCGATGGGCGACACCTGCGTCTGGTTGATCTGGGCCACCACCACGTCCGCCGGCACCTCCTTGAGGAAGGATTCGATCAGGGTGGTCTTGCCCGAGCCGATCTCGCCGGTGATCACCACGAAGCCGTCGGTGAACCAGATGGTCGACTCCATGTACGCCTTGGCCCGGGCGTGTTGCTTCGACAGGTAAAGGAATTGCGGATCCGGGCTTAGGCGGAACGGCAACTCCTTGAGTTTGAAGGGCTCCAGGTACATGGCTGTGGCTCGCGACCGATGTTACGGGATGCGTACGTCCACGGCCAATTCATCCAGCAGGCGCTGCGCACGCGCGTCGCGCCGCGCCGCGGTCGGCTCGACGAGCGTGCAATGGCCAACCTTACGCCCGGCCCGCGGCTGCTTGCCGTAGTCGTGCAGGTGCACACCCGGCATGGCCAGCAGCGCCGCGCGCGCGGGCAGGTGGCCGATGAGATTGATCATGGCGGAAAAGCCGCGCGGCTGCGTGGCGCCGAGCGGCAGATCGAGGATGGCACGCAGGTGATTCTCGAACTGGCTCGTGACCGCGCCCTCGATGGTCCAGTGGCCGGAGTTATGCACCCGCGGCGCCATCTCGTTGGCGATCAGCCGACCGCGCTGCACGAAGAACTCGATGGTGAGGATGCCGGTGTAATGGAAGTGCCGCAGCACCCGCCGCAGGTAACCGGCGGCGCGCCGCTGCCAGCTGCGCGGACCGAAGGGCGCGCGCGTCAGCCGCAGGACGCCGGCGCCGTGCACGTTGCCGCACAGTGGGTAGACGGCGATCTCGCCGCTCACGCTGCGCGCGCCGATGATCGACACCTCGCAGTCGAACGGCACGAATTCCTCGTACAGCAGCGGCACCCCACCGAGCGTGCGCCACGCCTGCGCGGCCTGCGCCGCCGTGTGCACCACGGCCTGGCCCTTGCCGTCGTAACCGAGCCGGCGTGTTTTCAGTACCCCGGGCATACCGACCGTGGCGATGGCGCGCGTGAGCGCGGCCGCCGAGCCGACGGCGCGCCAGCGCGTGGTGGGGATGCCGAGCCGCTCGAACAGGCGCTTCTCGGCGACCCGGTCCTGGCCGGCGGCGAGCGCCGCGACCGGCGGGCAGATGCGCGCCCGGTGCTGCCGCGAGGCAGCCGCAAGGTGTGCCACCGACACGTTCTCCCAGTCGAAAGTGAGCACCTCGCAGCGACGCGCCAGACGGGCCAGCAGCCGGCGGTCGGTGAACGCGCCCCGCAGCAGCGGCGCGACCTGGCCGGCCGGGGCATCGCGTGCCGGGTCGAGGCACAGGAAATCCAGTCCCAGCGGGTAACCCGCCAAAGCGAGCATGCGGCCGAGCTGGCCGGCGCCCACGATGCCGACCGTCATGAGCGCGCAGGCGTGCGCGGATCAGGATGGCCGAGCACGCCGGCCGTCTGCCGTTCGCGAAAGGCCTCGAGCGCGGTGGCGATGGCGGGGTGCTTGTTGGCGAGGATCGCCGCGGCACACAACGCCGCGTTGCTGGCGCCCGCAGCGCCGATGGCGAAGGTCGCCACCGGTACGCCGGCCGGCATCTGCACGATGGACAACAGCGAATCGAGACCGCCGAGGGATTTCGACTGCACCGGCACGCCGAGCACCGGCAGGATCGTCTTGGCGGCGGTCATGCCGGGCAGGTGCGCCGCGCCGCCGGCGCCCGCGATCAGCACTTCCAGCCCGCGCGCCCGCGCGCCGGCAGCGTATTCGAACAGCAGGTCGGGCGTGCGGTGTGCGGACACCACGCGCACCTCGTAGGCGACGGCGAGCTTGTCCAACAGTTCCGCGGCCGCCTGCATCGTCTCCCAGTCGGACGCGGAGCCCATGATGATGCCGACCAGCGGTTTCACTGCGGTATTGTAGCGAACAATGCGCGCAGAGCGCGAAACAACTCGCGCGCCGCCGCGCCGCCGGCGCCACGCTCGCGCTCGCTGCGCGCCGCCTCGATGCGTCGTGCCCACTCGGCATCGTCAAGCTGTGGATGCCAGCGCTTGAGCTCCGCAAGCGCCGGCGCCCCTTCCGCCAGCAGTCGCTCGCGCCAGTTTTCCAGGCGTTTGAAGCGCTCGCTCTCCTCGGCCGCCCGGGCGCTGTGCGCGTTGAGCGCCGCCTGCAGCGGCGCGAGTTCCACCGCGCGCATCAGCTTGCCGATGTACTGCCGCTGGCGCGCCGCGGCCGCGCGGCTGGCGATGCTGCGCGCGGCGCGGACCGCCTCGGCGAGCGGCTCGGGCAGCGCGAGCGCGGCGAGCTGCGCCTCGGGGAGGCGCACCAGCCGCTCGCCGAGCTCCTGGGCCGCCTGCGCGGCGCGCTTGCGCGCGCTCTTGCTTGGGCGGTCGTCGCCCTCATCATTGCCGGGATCGTCGCTCACCGGGCCGCTCACCGTTACACTCTATGACACGACACGCGAGCCAAGCTTAGCCCAACGATGAAGGCAGTTACCCCGCAAACCGACGCCGCCCGCACCGACCCGCGGGTGCAACTCGCCGAGGTCGCCGCGCTCGCCCTCGAGGAGGCGAATCGCCAGGGCGCCTCGCACTGCGAGGCGGACGCCTCGGTGAGCCAGGGGTTGTCGGTGAGCGTGCGGCTGCGCGAGGTCGACACGGTCGAGTACCAGCGTGATCGCGGACTCGGGGTCACGGTGTATTTCAGCAAGCGCAAGGGAGCGGCGAGCACCGCGGACCTGAGGCCCGCAGCCGTGCGCGAGACCGTCGCCAAGGCCTGCGCCATCGCCCGCTATACCGCCGAGGATCCGTACGCGGGGCTGGTTGAGCCGGAGGCGCTGGCGCGCGACATCCCCGACCTGGACCTCGATCATCCCTGGGAGCTCACCCCGGAGCGCGCCATCGAGCTGGCGCGTGAGTGCGAAGCGGCAGGCCTCGCGGTGGATCCGCGCGTCAGCAACTCCGAGGGCGCCGCCGTCAGCAGCCAGCGGCATACCGGCGTGTACGGCAACTCGCTCGGCTTTCTCGGCGGCTACTCCAGCACCAGCCATTCGCTCAGCTGTTCCCTGCTGGCGCAGCAGGACGAGGACATGCAGCGCGACTACTGGTACAGCATCGCGCGCGATGCCAGTGAGCTCGGCGACGCCGCACTCATCGGGCGTACCGCCGGACAGCGGGCGCTCGCGCGCCTCGGCGCGCGGCGCCTCGCGACCCGCAAGGCGCCGGTGGCCTTCACTCCCGACGTGGCGCGCGGGCTGTTGCGGCATTTCATCGGCGCCATCAGCGGCACCAGCCAGTACCGCAAGTCCTCGTTCCTGCTGAATGCCGCAGGCGAGCAGGTCTTTCCGGACTTCCTCGACGTGCAGGAGCGGCCGCACATCATGAAGGGGCTCGCCAGCGCCCCGTTCGACCAGGAGGGAGCCGCGACGCACGAACGCACGCTGGTGAGCGCCGGGGTGCTCGGCGGTTACGTACTCGGCAGCTATTCCGCGCGGCGCCTCGGGCTCAAGACCACCGGCAACGCCGGCGGCGTCCACAATCTCATCGTCACGAGCCGCCACGGCGGGCTCGCCCCCGCGGCGTTCCTCGCGCGCCTGCACACCGGGCTGCTGGTGACCGAGCTGATGGGGCACGGCGTGAACGGTGTGACCGGAGATTACTCGCGCGGCGCGAGCGGCTTCTGGGTGGAGAACGGACGTCTGGCCTACCCGGTGCACGAGATCACCATCGCCGGCAACCTCAAGCCGATGTACCGCGACATCGTCGCGCTGGGCGACGATCTCGACGTGCGCGGCGGCATCCGTACCCCGTCGCTGCTCATCGGCGAGATGACCATCGCGGGGGAGTAGGGCGGCTTGTTCAGCGCCCGGAGGTCAGCCGCGTCGTCAGCTGCAGCGCCGGGCGCGGCGCCTCGTCGACCAGGTCCCGCAGCGTGAGGTTGGCGCAGCGGCTGCGCCACGCTTCTTCCACGCTCTCCAGCAGGCGGTCCACCGGCGGGATCGGCAGGTGGTGCGGGGCGACGTGCCCGCTGCGCTGGTTGCGCGCGATGTCGAGGATCTCGTGCACGTCGATGCGCGAGATGTCGCGCGCCGGCACCAGCTCGTCGTAGTCGGTCACGATCAGCAGTCCCGCCCGCTCGAGCGTCGCCGCCATCTGCGCCACGGCGATACCGGGCAGCCCGAGCTCGTTGGCGAGGCCGTTCACGCTCCAGCGCCGCCCGCCGGCGACGTGCGAGCGTCCCACGAAGTACATGAGCTTGAGCGCGAGCTGCTCGAGCTCGACGCTCGACAGGCGCAACTGCTGCAAGCCGAGCCGCAGGTAGGCCGGGTTCTGCACGTAGAACGACAGCTGCGCGCCGGCGAGCAGGATCAGCCAGCCGAAGTAGGTCCACAGCAGCGCCGCCACCACGAAGGCGAAGCCCGCGTACACAATGGTGAGGCGCGTGGAATAGACGACGAAGGCGGT
>DATHQM010000021.1:0-44562 GCA_035482695.1 Steroidobacteraceae bacterium
CCATTGCGACGCGCGACACCTTGCCGCGCTCGTCAGGTTCACCGCCGAACGTCCATTGCCAGGTCATAACCAGGCGCTTGGAATCCACCACCTCGAGGCACTCACCACTCGCCTCATGCTCGGTCCCGTCCAGCATGCGAAACCGCACCCGGAAGCGGCCCCCCACCCGTGCATCGATGTCGGCGAACAGAACGGGACCCTCGTCAGGCCCCCACCAGTGGGCAACCCCTTCTGGAGTACTCAAGGCCGCGAATACGATCTCTGGTCGCGCCCCGATTCGGCGCACCAGCGTGACGCTGATCATCGGCCCTTCCTGCGCGCTTTGAACTCTTCACTTTCGGCATACCTGGCAAGACGATCGAGGCGACCGGTCCAGAAGCGTTCGTAGCGACGCAGCCAGTCCAGCGGGCTTCTCATGGGGTCAGGTCGCAGCCGCACCGTGACGGTACGCCCCTGCTTCCAGCGGGTGATCAGACCGGCATCCTCGAGAACATCCAGGTGCTTCATTACCCCTGGCAGCGTTATGGAGAAGGGCCTGGCAAGCTCGCTGATGGAGACGCCGTCTTCGCGTTCGAGCCGGTCGAGTATTGCGCGGCGGGTCTGATCGGCCAAAGCCCCGAAGGTGCGATCGAGCTGGAGTTCGTTATACTTCACCATGCAGCGAAGAGTCTGGTGCACCATCCTCCGTATGTCAAACCTGGAGCAACCCGCATGCGCCAGGCGATCCCAAGCGTCCCACAGGCACCTGCCAGCGCGTCGGCAGGGCTTTGAGGGTATACCAAAGAGTGAAGTATAATACCCGCAAGAGCCGGGGCAGCCGACGTCCCGCGTGACTGGCGAACTCATAATGATGAATCAGACAATGATGAATCAGAAAAAGGCCGTGACTGTTCTCGCCGCAACTGTCCTTGCTGCATTGAGCTGGAGTGGGCCGGCCCGATCGCAAGCCGTCAAGACAACTCCCCCGGTCGAGATGGCCCCGATCGAGCAGTACCGCATCGCAGCTCGCGCGGACGAGATCGCACTGGCACGCAGTGCTGCGCCGCCGTCAATCTCCGCGGACGCCGAAGTACTGGTACTCGGTAATCACGGCTATGAGACGGCGGTAAAGGGCAAGAACGGCTTCGTCTGCTTCGTCGAACGCTCCTGGGCGGCCGGCTTGGACGATCCGGAGTTCTGGAATCCCAGGATACGCTCGCCAAACTGCTTCAACCCGCCAGCCGCGCGGACCGAGCTGCCGCAGTACCTGCAGCGCACGGAGTGGGTCCTCGCAGGCGCCACGAGGCAGCAGATCATCGCCAGAACCACGGCCGCAGTCGCCAGCCACAGTTTCAAAGCCCTTGAGGGGGGCGCTTTTTCCTTCATGCTGTCGAAGGACGGCTACCTTAACGATGCCGAAGCGGGCCCCTGGCTCCCCCATGTTATGTTTTTCATCCCCCACGGCCAGGCCGACAATTGGGGCGCGAACCAGCAAGGCTCACCCATCATCGGGCAAGATGGCAGTCCGATGGAATCGACGGTCCTGTTCGTTCCGGTGCGTAGCTGGTCTGACGGCTCACCTGCGCCACCGTCGCCCAAGAAACACGTGATGTGATTATCCAGTGAGTTACCGCAGGCAGGAAAAAGCCTGCACGGAACTGAAGGTTCCGTGCAGGCGTTGCCTGGCTTAGCTCTGGCGAACGGCGCTTACCACCAGAAGTGGTACCACGGCTTGCGCGTGTTCTGCTGATCCGTCGCCTTCTTGTTGTTCTCGGCCGTATTGCTGGCGAGGGTTGAAGCGGTCAGCGAGGTGCCCACACGCTGCTGGGTGGTAGCGCCATTTGTGCGGACCGAAGCATTGCTGCCCGCAGTCGCGTTGCTCGCATAGTAGCCATCGCGGCGCAGGTCCTGATGGTCCGCGCGCAGGTCCTGCCGGTCGGCGCGGATGTTGTTGGCATCCGTGCCGATGGCACCGCGGTCCTGGGCGATATCGCGACGATCCGTGCGGATGTCGCTGCGGTCAGCGCGGATGTTGCTGGCATCCGTACCGATGGCACCGCGGTCCTGGGCGATATCGCGACGATCCGTGCGGATGTCGCTGCGGTCCGTGCGGATGTTGTTGGCATCCGTGTGGATCGCACTGCGGTCCTGCGCAATATCGCGACGGTCGGTCTGGATGTTGCGCTGGTCGGTGTGGATGTTGCCTGCATCCGTGCGGATGGCGCTGCGATCCTGGGCGATGTCCTGGCGGTCGGTGCTCATGGCAGTGCGCGCCTGATTGATCGCGCTCTGCTCATTCACCCCGGCACGCTGCTCTGCGTAGTCATGTCGCAGATCGCTCCGCTCGGTCCGCATGTTCGCCCGATCCTGGGCGATGTCCTGGCGGTCCGTGCGGATATCAGCCCGGTTCTGGGCGATGCTGCCCTGGTTGGCACGCACGTTCGCCTGATCCTGGGCAATGTCCCGGCGGTCGGTGCGGATATCAGCCCGGTTCTGGGCGATGCTGCCCTGGTTGGCACGCACGTTCGCCTGGTCCTGGGCAATGTCCTGGCGGTCCGTGCGGATGTCGGCACGGTTCTGGGCCATGTTGCGTTGGTCAGCGCGCATATCCGCCCGATCCTGACCGATGTCTTTTCGGTCCGTGCGGATATCAGCACGGTTCTGCGCCATGTTGCGCTCATCCGCGCGCATGTCATGACGGATGCCGTTCTCGTCACGATCCATCTTGTGCTGATCCGCACGCATGTTCGCGCGGTCCCGGTCCTGATCGGTGCCCTGGCGCGCGGTCTGGGTATAGCCTCGATCCCGGTCCTGGTCGTTTACGCCGTCGCGCTGCAGCTGATGGTCGTGACGCTGGTCGTGCCTGTCGGCACGAATGTCGCCATCGCCACCCTTCTGCGCGCGGTTGCGCTGGTCATCGGCAGGACTGGGGCCTGCCTGGCCCACGGCCGGTGCAGTGGTCTGCGGCGCACTCGGGGCCGCCTGACCGACCGCCGGTGCAGCAGTCTGCGGGGCGCTCGGGCCCGCCTGGCCCACCACCGGCGGATTCGCCTGCGGGGCGGACTGCGGGGGTTGTTGCGGATTACCGGGGCTGGCGACGCCGGCGTTTTGCGTCTGCGCATATGCGCCGGGCAGCGCGGCTCCGATGATGGATCCGACAGCAATTGCGATAAGCGTAGTTCGCTTCATGTAACCTCCTTCGTCACCTGACACTCGTCCGGAAATGGGGGTGGCCGAGAGCAAGCCCGGCCGTGCGGCGCAACTCGAGCGCCTACTGATTCGGACCGCCTACTGGCTGTGCAGCCGGCGGTGGCGCGCTCACCGGACGCTGGTCCGGCGGGGGTGCGCTCTGCACCATCCGCTCGCTCGGTACCGACGATTCAACAGCGGGCGCGGAGCCCGCGCTGTCAGTCGCCGGTCGTGAGCGCTGTGCGATGCGCTCCTGCTCGGCGAACTCCTTTACCAGCGAGAAGAACTGATTGTAGAAAATCGGATCGGTGATGGTGACGCGTCGTACCGTCCCCAGCACTTCCGCCGAGCCGGACGGCATGGTCAGGGTCGCCGGTCCCACACCCATGCTGGTCGACTGCTTCATCTTCTGCAGCCGACTGTCTTCGCGCGTCGCCGTCACGAACACGATGCTCGTGCCGTTACGATTATCGGCGCAGCTCGTCTGCAGCCGGAGCGTCACGTTCAGCTTCGGCTCCGGTTGCTCATCACGCGAGCCGGTCAGCACGCCCGCGTCGTTCGGCCGGTCGAGCATGTAACCCTGACTCAGCAGCGCCCGCTTCACGCTCCAGCACACCGTATCCCCGGAGCCGGAGAAAGTACGACTGAAGGGCGCGTCCGCCGTGAACTGCTGCGGCGGAGGCCGATGCGAGGCGCAGCCCGCGAGCAGCGCGACCGCGGCAGCGGCGAACGCGCAGTCGGCAGCCGTCGATTTGCGGTTGTCCATTAGCAATCTCCACCCTTGGCCGTTACCCCTTTGGTGTCGCCAGTATGACTCTGCGTACCTGGGCGGCGGTTCCCCCACGGCCGCGCATTGGCCGGTCGGGCATTGTCCTAATCGACTGTGAGGCTAGGCTGACGTCGCCGATTGCTTACACCGGCGGGCGGCGCAGGCTTCGCATACGGGGCTCAAAGCACCCGAGCAGCGCTATTTGCTCAGCCCGCGAATGCGCTAACTGCTCAGACAACGTTGCGGCGGGCGAGGCGTCGGCGTGGATCCTCGAACAGACGTGCGCTAACCGCCCCAAAGATGATGCCGCCGATGTGCGCCAGATAAGCCACGCCTCCTGACTGCACGTTCGCTACCGCACCAAAACTCAGCAGCTGCACGACAAACCAGAAGCCGATCAGCAGTGCAGCGGGGATGAAGGTGATCCGGATGAACCAGCCGATCACGAGCAGAGTGCGAATCCTGTCGCGCGGGTAGGTGATCAGAAACGCACCCATCACCGCGGCAATCGCGCCGCTGGCCCCCAGACACGGAACGGTGGAGCCGGGAGCGGCCGCGACCTGTGCCAGCATCGCGACCACGCCGCCGACGAGGTAGAACATGGCGTAACGCCACGGATTCATGATGTCTTCGATCTCCGGGCCGAATGCCCAGAGGAACACCATGTTCCCCAGGATGTGCGACCAGCTCGCGTGCATGAACATGGACGTGAGAATGGTGCTCCAGTGATGGCCGGCGACAATATCGGCCGGCACCAGTGACCAGCGGGTCACGAATGCATCGCCACCCGTCAGCTCGAGAATGAATACCACAGCGTTGATCGCGATGATGAGCGCGGTGACGACGGAGAAACCTTCCGGCCGTCGCGATTCATCTCTCAGCGGAATCATGATATCGGTCCGAAAAGCGCGGGTTTCATGGTGTGGGGCCGTCGTCTAGCGCAAGTGCCAGGCGAGCAGCTGATAGCGTTCGCTTTCTATAACTTGTGTTGCGGCTGACAACGTTGCGACGCGATTGCGTCCCGCAGGCATGCAGGACACAGGCAGTCCCGCTCCGCATCCGGAGTCAGGGGCGGCAGCTCGTCGCACCAGCACCCGGTGCCGCTCCCCGCTCCGCAGTGAAAGGCGGTAGCACACTGGGAGCAGTTCTTCTGCGTGAGGTGAGCGGTACTCGCGGCGACTGTCATTGCCAAACCCTGACCATCGTTCTTAAGGCCGGTATCACGATACCACTCATGCAGCGGTCCCCGGTTGCGCACCGCTGCACCATCCCGGAACGCGCTGCTGCGCCGTCCGAACGGTCTTGACGATCGGGCGGGGCAGTTAAAGCAACCGCTGCTCGCGCAGCCACAGCACCGCGTCCTCGAACGCCTTGGTCCGGGCACGCCAGCGATAACCCAGCTCGCGCACTGCTTTGTCGCTCGAGAAGAACATACGTTTGCGCGCCATGCGTACCGCCTCTACCGTGACGCGAGTCGTGCGGCCGGTCAGCCGGGCGATTGCCTCGGCGGCATAAGCGAGCGGCAGCACCGCGGCGTTGGGCAAGCGGATGCGCGGCGGGCTGCGCCCGGCGATGCGGGCAATCTCCACGAGAATCTCGCGCAGCGTCATGTCATCCCCGCCGAGAATGTAGCGCTCGCCGTCCCGCCCGCGATGGAACGCCAGCAGATGACCCGCCGCGACGTCATCGACGTGCACGACGTTGAGTCCGGTGTCGAGATATGCGGGCATCCGGCCGGCGGCGGCGTCCAGCACCATCTGCCCCGTCGGTGTTGGCTTCACGTCTCCAGGGCCGATGGGCGTGGAAGGGTTGACGATGACCACCGAGGCGCCCGCGCGGGCGGCATCGCGCGCCACCTGTTCCGCCAAAAACTTCGAGCGCTTGTAGTGGCCGATCATGTCGGCAAGCGCGACCGGGGTTTCCTCGCGCCCGGGCGATCCATCGGCGGGGATCCCGATCGTGGCGACGCTGCTCGTGTAGACGACGCGCCCGACGCCGGCGCTGCGCGACGCATCCAGGACATGGCGCGTCCCTTCGACGTTGGTTCGATACAGCTCCTCGGGCCTGCTGGCTCCCAGGCGGTAGTCTGCCGCTACGTGAAACACCGCCTCGCAACCGGCAACGGCGTGATCGAGGGAGCTGCGGTCGTTGAGATCGCCGGCGACGGTGTCTATCTCGAGACCTTGCAGGTTGCGGCGATTTGAATTCTGTCGGACGAGCGCTCTGACCTGCCAGCCCTCCCGCAACAGGGCCCTCGCCACCGCAGACCCCACGAAGCCCGTGGCTCCGGTGAGCAGCGCCCTCACGAGACACCGGCGCCCTGCGAGCTGCCCGTGTCTGGCCCGAGCGCAAACGTCTCGGGGGCCAGATGACCGGCACGCGCGACCGCCGCGAGAGAGCGGCTCGCCGCCGCGTAGCGCCGCGTCAGTCGAATCACGGGCATTACAGCCGCAGGCGCCAGGAGCATCTGGCCGAGCAGACGCCAAACGCGCAACTGCCGGCTGGCATCCGCCGCGTCCCTTACCGCAGCCGGCAAGTCATCGCCGGCGCCGTCAACGATCACGCGCACGGCGATGAACGGCAAACCGTGCGCCAGCGCCACCTGTGCGACGGATAGACTCTCCATGTCGACTGCTGCGGCACCGGTTTGCCGGAACAGCGCCGCCTTAGCCGCGACGGACGCGATCGCTCGGGAGCTCGTCAGGAGTTTTCCGCAGGTGAGCGGCTGGTGGGCCGCCAGCGCCGCGCTCAGCTGCTCGCGCCAACGCTGCGCGGTGGCGACACTCGGCCCGTCGATTGCGGCAACCTCGCTCGGAAGGAAAATCCTGCCTGCGGCGAGTGCCGGATCAAGGCCCCCCGCCATTCCCCAGCTGACGAGAGCAGCTGCGCCGGCATCGACGAGGTTGCTCGCCCCGAGAGCCGCGGCCGCGCCGCCCATTCCGGCAATCGTCAGGAGCGTTCCGTCGGCGCGAGCGGCGACTGAGGCGTGTCGTGGCAGCGTTGTTCGACCAGCCAGATGTCGCGCCTCGCCTTGCAGGGCACAGACGACGCCGACGACCTGCGTCGTCAATGAGTGCCTCCGGAGCGCGCGAGACTGCGATACGCCGCGAGTGCCCACAGCGGGAAATAGGCGCTGTAGCCGTGGTACTTGAGATAGAACACCCGCGGGAAGCCGGGCGCCGTGAAACCCGGGTCATTCCACAACCCGTGCGCGTTCCGGGTTCGCAGCAGGTAGTCGATACCGTGTCGCACGACATCGGAGTGGACCTGCCCGGCCGCAATGAGTCCGAGAAGTGCCCAGGCACTCTGGAACGAAGTACTCGCCGCGGGTCGCCGCTCTGCGGGTGCTTGCGCGTAGCTATCGTTGCTCTCGCCCCAACCGCCGTCGGAATTCTGTCGTTCACACAGCCAGCGCACCGCGCGTCCCACCGCTTCATCGCTGGCCCTGACACGCGCTTGTGCGAGCGCTGTGAGCACCGACCACGTTCCGTAGATGTAGTTCGTGCCCCAGCGGCCGAACCACGAGCCGTCCGCCTCCTGCTCCCGGCGCAAGAACGCGACAGCCCGCTCAAGAGGCTGCTTGTCCTGCGGACGTCCGACGGTGGCGAGCGCGGTCACCACGCGGGCGGTGACGTCACTCGTGGGCGGGTCCAGCAGCGCGCCGTGATCGGCGAAGGGAATGTGGTTTAGCCGGTAGTGGACATTGTCGACATCGAACGAGGCAAAGCCGCCGTTGCGGCTCTGCATGCCGACCAGCCAGTCCAACGCCCGGTCCACCGGTTGCGAGTATCGCTCGGCATCACTCGCCCGCCGCATGGCCCAGACGATCGCCGCGGTGTCGTCGAGATCGGGGTAGAAGCTGTTCGAGAACTGGAATGCCCAGCCGCCCCCGGGAAGCGCCGGGCGATTGACTTGCCAATCGCCGGGCTGCTCGAGGAGCTGCTGCGCCTGCAGCCACCGCAACGCACGATCGGACGCTGCCGTCGCGGCGGGAGAGCCCTCGTCCTGCAGCGCCAGTGTCGCCAGGGCGGTGTCCCATATCGGTGAAACGCACGGCTGGCAGTAGGCGCTCTCGGCTCCGATGACGAGCAGCTTGTGCAACGCTCGTTTGGCGGCAACCAGCCGCGGGTCCTCGCTCGCATAGCTGAGTACCGTCAGAGCCTCGACCGCATTGACCATTGCGGGGAAAATGGCCCCGAGGCCGTCCTCGCCGTTCAGTCGTTCGAGTATCCAGGCCTCAGCGCGGCGCGTCGCGCGCCTGCGCATCGCCCCGGGAATCAGCGGGTCGATCCTGCGGGCGCAGCGATCGAGGACGAGAAACGCGCGCGCCAGCAGGACCGAGCGGCCACCAGGGGTTCGAAAGTAGTGCCGCTCCTCCTCCGGCGGCGTCGTAAACAGCTCGGTGATGTCCACGTTGCGCGGATTCTTCGCACGCGGCCTGCGGGTGCACAGAATCAATAGCGGCACCATGACGGTGCGCGACCAGTACGACACCTTGTCCAGATGAAACGGAAACCAGCGCGGCAGGAGCATGATCTCGACGGGGATGTAGGGCACCGCCCGCCACGGAACCTGGCCGAACAGCGCCAGCGTGATGCGCGTGAACACGTTGGCGCGGGCGGCACCGCCGCGCTCGAGCAGCGCGGCCCGCGCGCGCAGCATGTGAGGCGCCTGCGCGCTGTCGCCCGCGAGTTTGAGAGCGAAGTAGGCCTTGACGGTGCAGCTGATGTCGAGCTCACCGCCCTGGTACAGCGGCCAGCCGCCGTGCTGCGCCTGGCGCGCGCGCAGGTACGCCGCGATCTTCGTCTCGAGCGGCCGGTCTATTTCCCCGAGAAAATGCTGCATCAGGATGTATTCCGCGGAAATCGTGCAGTCTGCCTCGAGCTCGAACAACCAGTAGCCGCGCTCGTTCTGCACGCCGCTGAGCGCCTCGCGGGCAGCATCGATTGCCCGATCGAGGTAGGAGCGCTGCACGAACCCGCCGGCGGGCTGCGGCGCGCGTGCCTGCGCGGGTGCGCGTGTCTCAGCGGGATCTGAGTCGGGAACGGGAGAAGTACGATTCAACTGCCCGGACTCCCTTCATAGCGGCGCACGTCCAACGGCACAGCAGCGGCGCTGTGGTCGTAGTCGGTCGCCGGCTGCACCAGCGGCAGTGCGGAGCGCTCGGGTGCCCGTGGCGCGGACAGCGATGCGCACGGCAGCCCGGCCGTGGCACGGGCGAACAGCCGCCGCAGCAGCCAGTCATTGCGCACTGCGAGGTTGCTCAACAGCTGAGTCATTGCCACCGCCGAGTGGGATATCTTCACCTGCGTGCCCGAGGTGAATCCCGGCGTGCCCTGGATCTTGCGCAGCGTCAGCGCCGCCATCCCGACGGCCCACAGACAGAAGCGGCGGATGCCGGTCTCCCCGGGCGGTATCAGCAGCGTGTACGACAGCGCATTACGCAGGTGAGCGTGGGCCACCGCGACCAACTCACGCATGCCGCCGGCGAAGCCTGCGCCCTGCCGCTCTGCGCTCACAAGGCCCAGCTCGACGCCATACCGGCCGAATACCTCCTGCGGCAGCCAACACGCGCCGCGCTCGCGATCTTCCCAGACATCCTTGAGAATATTGGTCATCTGCAGACCCTGCGCGAACGACACCGCCAGTGCCTCCAGCCCCTCGCGCCGCAGGTTGATGTCCGCGGAGTAACCGCAGAACAGCTCGGTCAGCATCTGGCCCACCACACCGGCAACGTAATAGCAGTACTCATCGAGCTCGCGCATGCCTGGCAGCCCACGCAGGCTCGCGGTGCGCTGAAACTGATGCATGCCGTCGCACATCAGCTGGATGCATCGCTGGATGGCGGCCCGCTGAGACTCATGCAGCCGCGCAGTGACCCGGACGATGCGCTGCATGTTGAGGGCGAGATCCCGCTCAGCGGCCAGTGTCTGCTCGGACAGCCGCGGCAGCAGGTCCTTCGTCAGCAGCTCCGCCTGTTCCTGGCCGCGCAACACCGCGACGAATCGCTGCAGCAGGCCGAGCCTGGCGGCGGCCGAAGACGTGGTTCCGTCCTCGATCGTGTCGGCGATCCGACACAACAGATAGGCGTTGGTTACCGCAACGCGCAACCCCGCCGGCAATTGAGGAATCGTCAGCGCGAACGTCCGCGACACATGCGGCAACATCCGCTCCTGATACAGCTCATCAGACACGACGGCATCCATTGGAACAGTCTCTCGCATGGCCTCGAGCATCGCAATCTTGGGCTGACGCCGGCCGCTGGCGGCTAAGCGTTGTGGGTATAATACGGGCGGTGATCAGCTCGCCCAATGAGCCTGCGTTGCTGAGCGGCGTCAATTCCCCGGCCGACCTGCGGCGCCTTGCAATCGAGACACTGCCCGACCTGGCCGAGGAGCTGCGGCGGTTTCTCATCGACGTCGTGAGTATTCGGGGGGCACACCTCGCCGCCGGCCTGGGCGCGGTCGAGCTGGCGATTGCGTTGCACTACACCTACCAGACCCCGCGCGATCGACTGATCTGGGACGGCGGGCACCAGGCGTATCCACACAAGATACTCACCGGCCGGCGCGGCGGACTATATACGGTCAAGCAGCCCGGCGGCCTGGCGCCGTTTCCCTGCCGGACCGAAAACAGCCACGACCCTTTTGGTGTAGGTCACTCGGGTACCTCGATAAGCGCCGCGCTGGGGATGGCTATAGCAGCCGCCATGAAGGGCGAGAGCCGCCACGTCGTCGCCGTGATCGGCGACGACGGCCTGACCGCCGGCATGGCATTCGAGGCGCTGAACCATGCCGGTTCGCTGACCACCGACCTGCTGGTGATACTGAACGACAACGATGCGCCCATATCCGAGAACGTGGGTGCGTTGTCGAATCACATTGCCCGCGCGCTCTCAGGGCCTTTGTATGCGCGCCTGCGCGAGGGCGGCAGGAAGACGCTGCGCCAGATGCCCACCATGAGGGAATTGGCGCGACGCTCAGAGAAGCACCTGAAAGGCATGGTGTTACCCGGTACGCTGTTCGAGGAGCTCGGGTTCAACTACATCGGTCCGGTGGATGGTCACAACGTCCAGCAGCTCGTCAGGACACTGCGCAACCTGCAGAAACTTCGCGGACCGCAGTTTCTGCACGTCGTGACCCGCAAGGGCAAGGGGTACGTCCCCGCCGAGGCGGACCCCGTCACCTGGCGCGACCCGGAGCCGTTCGATGCGCAAACCGGCAGCTTCCTCGAGCCCAAACGCCGCCCCGGCACCTGCTTCGCGGATGTCTTCGGTCAGTGGGCATGCGACATGGCCTGCATCGATCCGCAGATCGTCTGCATCACGCCGGCGATGCGCGAGGGTTGCGGCTTGAGCGAGTTCTCGCGACGTTTCCCGGACCGCTATTTCGACGTAGCCATTGCCGAGCAGCACGCAGTTACCTTTGCGGCAGGACTTGCAACGCAGGGGTTCAAGCCGGTCGTTGCCATCCACTCGACATTCCTGCAGCGTGCGTACGATCAGTTGATCCATGATGTCGCCCTGCAGAAGCTCCCGGTGGTGTTCGCGGTGGACCGCGCTGGCATGGTCGGCGGCGATGGGGCGACACATCAGGGCAGCTACGACCTGAGCTACCTGCGCTGCATTCCGGGACTGGTGATCATGGCGCCGGCGGATGAGAACGAATGCCGCCAGATGCTCTACACCGCGAGCACGCTGCATGCCCCGGCGATCGTGCGCTACCCTCGCAGCCCCGGACCGGGCGTGCCGCTGGCCGCCGGCATGACCGTGCTGCCGGTCGGGCGTGCCGAGATTCGTCGCGCGGGGCAAAGCGGCCTGGCGCTGCTCGTATTCGGAACACTTCTCGATACGTCGCGCAGGGTTGCCGAGCAGCTGGACGCCACCCTCGTCAACATGCGGTTCGTGAAGCCGCTCGACCGGGACCTCGTCACTGCGATCTGCGCCCGCCATGAGGCGCTGGTCACCATCGAGGAGAATGCCGTTGCCGGAGGCGCGGGTTCCGCGGTGGGCGAGCTGCTGAAGTCCGCCGGCTTGCAAATACCGCTGTTGCAGATCGGGATTCCGGACCGCTTCATCGAGCACGGCTCGCGCGAGACGTGTCTGGCCGCTGCCGGGCTCGATCTGAGCGGATTGAGCGCGAGCATCGAGCGCTGGTGGGGCGCGCGGCGAACGCGGCCGCTGCGTCTGGCCGGCGGTGCCTAGCTAAGGGGCCGCGGGCTAAGAACGCGGGTACGGCCGATCAGTAGCTGCGCGCGAGGAGCCAGGCCGCCAGAGCGCGCAGCGGCGTCGCGCGCGCTCCAAAGGGCTCCAGGGCCTCAAGAGCCTGTGCGTGCAGCAACCGGACCCGCTGCTGGGATGCCTCAACGCCGATGACGGCCGGATGCGTCGGCTTGCCGCGCTGGCCGTCGGCGCCGGTGGCCTTGCCGAGCGTAGCCGCGTCACCCAGAACGTCCAGAAGATCGTCCTGAATCTGGAATGCCAGACCAATCGGGCTGACAAACGCGGCCAGCGCATCGTACCAGCGGCTCTCCAGCGTGGGCAGACAGCTCGCAGCCATCAGCACGCTGGCGCGAATCAACGCGCCGGTCTTGCGGGCGTGCATTTCCTCCACCTGGGCGATATCGAGCTGCTTGCCCTGCGCGGCAAGATCGATCGCCTGTCCCCCGGCCATGCCGAAGGTGCCACTCGCCTCTTCGAGCAACTTGATCAGGCGCAAGCGGATGGCGGGTGATGCGGGTAGCGCCGGATCGCGGGCTAACACGTGGAAGGCCAGCGACTGCAGGGCGTCCCCCACCAGCACGGCGGTCGCCTCGTCGTATGCCTTGTGACAGGTGGGTCGACCGCGGCGCAGATCATCATCATCCATCGACGGCAGGTCATCGTGCACGAGCGAGTACACGTGCACGAACTCGACTGCACAGGCGACCGGCTCGACTTCCTCGTCCGCGACTCCGACGGTGCGTGCCGTAGCAAATACCAGCGCCGGCCTGATCCGCTTGCCGCCGCCCAGGACGCTGTAGCGCATCGCCTGATGCAAACGCGTCGGCACCGCATCCGGGTCAGGCAGCCGTGCCGCCAGCGCCAGCTCCATACGCGCCTGCCAGGATTTGAGTAACGCGGCAAATGCCTCGCGTTGAGCGGATTCGTCCGGCATCGCTCGCACCGCCGCGAGTACGCCGTTCACCTGCGCGCCCGCAGGACCGCCGTGCGAACTCATCATTGCAGGTCGGTAGGCTGCCGCAGCCCGGACTCGCGTCTGGTTCGCGTCACGTCGGGCACGGCTACCGCGGTCACACTGTGTCGCACGCGCTCGCGGTACGTGATGGGCAGCTCGGGTGCCATCGGTCCCGCGACACGCGGTCCGTGAATTGCGGTTTTCAGAGCCTTGAGCGGGTGAGCGAACGCGTCATCGACGGCGGTACCCTCGAAGCCGCAGTGCGCCATGCAGTTATCACAGGCCGGGTTGCGGCCGACTCCATAGCGCTCCCAGTCCGTGTCCTCCATCAGCGAGCGGAAGCTGCTCGCGTAGCCTTCATCGGTGAGCAGATAGCACGGGCGCTGCCAGCCAAAAAGATTGTACGTGGGAGTGCTCCAGGGTGTGCACTGATACGCCTGGTTACCCGCCAGGAAGTCGAGGAACAGTCCCGAATGGTTGAAGGACCAGCGGCGGGCGGCGCCCCTGGAAGCGGACCGCCTGGTGCGCCCGCGCTTGAAGATTTCGCGGAACAGTTGCTTGCTCTGGCTGCGGGCCAGGAAGACATCCTGACGTGGCGCATGGTGGTAACTATAGCCGGGAGAGACGGTGATGGCTTCGATCCCCAGCGCCATCGCCTCATCGAAGAACTCAGCCACGTGGTCCGGGTCCTCGCCGCTGAACAGCGTGCAGTTGACCGTGACCCGAAACCCCTTGCTGCGCGCCAGCCGGATCGCAGCGACGGCCTTGTCGAACACGCCCTCCTGGCACACGGATTCATCGTGACGCTGCCGGTTCCCGTCGAGGTGAATCGAAAACGTCAGATACGGCGAAGGCCGATACTCGTCGATATGCTTCGACAACAGGATGGCGTTGGTGCACAGGTACACGAACTTCCGCCGCGCCACGATTGCCGCGACGAGCTGCGCCATGTCCTTGTGGATCAAGGGTTCGCCGCCGGGAATGGACACCATCGGTGCGCCACATTCGTCCACCGCGCGCAAGGCGTCGACGACGCTCATGCGCTTCTGCAGTATCTCCTTCGGGTGGTCGATCTTGCCGCAACCCGCGCAGGCAAGGTTGCACTGAAACAGCGGTTCAAGCATCAGAACCAGCGGATAGCGCTTCACGCCGCGCAATTTGCGGCCGGCGATATACCGTCCGACCCGGTATGCCTGCATCAGGGGTACGCCCAATGTTGACTCCTATCTCAGCGAGCGCAGTTCCGCGCGATGATCGCTCCAGATCCGCTCCCACTCCAACTTGAACCACGGGGTGAATTGTTCGCCGCCAGCTTCGGCCAGCTCCGTCTGCAACGCCTCGGGGCTGATCCAGCGCCACGCCAGAACCTCATCCCGGTTGATCCTGACCGGGCCGTTGCAGCGTCCAATGTATACCGAGCACAGCTCGTGTTCGGCGCCAGCCTCACTGAATTGAGCCTGGTAGCGGAATCTGAACAGGAATTGCAATGGGCAGCTCAGTCCCAGTTCCTCATGCAGGCGACGGTGGATCGCCGTCGCCAGAGTCTCAAAACGGCGCGGATGACTACAGCAACTGTTCGACCAATAAAGTGGCCACAAGCGCTTCGAGGCCGCGCGTTGCTGCAACAGCAGCTCGCCCTTGTCGTTGAAGATCAGCAGGGAGAAGGCGCGATGCAGAACACCAGCGCCCTGATGGCATGCCGTCTTGTTCAGGTAGCCGAGCTCGCGGTCGGCTTCATCCACCAGGATGAGGAATTCGGAGTCGGCTGAGACTTCCCTCACGCCGGCGTGACTGGCTGGAAACTGATCCATCATGTTTATCCCGCAATCGTAATCGGGCCGCAGGCATCTGCCACGGCAACTCGCTACAACAGTCTGCGATGCGCCCGCGACTCTCTATTGGGCGCATAAAATATACCCTGCATCAATACCTTGCACAAAATCTCACGTTTGATCAAGGATGTCTCGCCTTTGATCAAGGATGTGCCGACAAGGCCTTGACCAGGACACGCCGATGAAGGACTCAGGCAACATTCCGACGGCTCAGAATCCATAACGCCGCCGGCAAGGCGGTGAAATCCGCCAGCAACGCCAGCACGAAGGCCGATGCGGCAGCGATGCCGAACTGGCGCATCGGCGGCAGGTCGGAAAGTGCCAGCGCGAGAAAGCCGCTGACGTTGATGAGTGTCGCCACTACGATCGGGCGGCCAGCGGTCAGGAACGCGTGCCGCAGAGCGCCTGCCATCGTGCCGCTCGAGCGACCTTCCTGGAAATGATAGAAGAAGTGAATCTGGTCGTTCTCGGTCGCACCCAGGATCGTCGAGCCGATGAGGATCGTCGCGATATTGAGCGGGATGCCCGTCAGGCGCAGTAGCAGAAACGCGCACAGGATCGCGAACAGCGACGGGATCATCGTCATCAGCCGGGCGCTGGGACTGCGAAACAACACCAGGAAGGCGAGAAAGATGACGCTGGCGGTGAGCGCGAAACTCTGTACCAGTGTGGGCAGCAGGCGCTGCGTGATTTCCGTAGCGAGGACCGCCTGCCCCACGACGCTGCCATGCACCGCGCGCAGCGCAGGCTCCGCAGCCTGCGCCGCCGCCCATGTCTGCTCCACGAAGGTGCGCATGGCGCCGATCGGGCCGAACAGCTTGGCGCGTCCGCGGATGGTGAGACGCACATTGGCGAGCTGCGTCAGGTCGACGTACGCGCGTGCGCCGGGCTCGCTGAGCATGATCTGCTCGAGATCGGCTGCGAGCTTCGGCCACGCGGCGGGAGAGGTCGGCAGCCGATCGGAGCCGCTCGCGGCATAGCGCGCCCAGCGCAGTACCGACGTCGGACCATCGACGGCGGTGATGCGCGGATCGCTCTCGAGGCGCCGGGTGAGTTGCTCGAGCGCGCGCAGCAACTGCGGGTCGAGCGCCTGGCCGGGCGGCGTCTGCAGCCACAGCTCGACCGTGTCGAGGGCGTTGGATTCTTCGAAGTAGCGGGTATCCTGCGCCACGCGCGCGCTGGGATTGACATAGGTCAGCGCGTCAGTCTCGAGAGCCGGCGGGTCGAGCACGCCAGGAATGCCGAACAGCGCCGCCGCTCCGCACAGCATCAACACCAGGGTGCCGCCGACCAGCGACCAGCGGTAGTGCTTGCTCGCCGGGAGCAGCGCGTCGACGAAGCCGGCAAACCGCCCGGCGAGCGCAGCGCTCGGCGCGCGCATGGGTGTGCGCAACAGCGACTGCAGGGCCGGGAACAGCGTGAAGCATCCGCTCCACGCCACCAGCAGTCCGCACGCCGTCCACAGGCCCATGTCGTGCACCGGACGAATATCCGAGATCGCCAGCGCCCCGAAACCCACCGCGGTCGCGAACATCGAGGCACTGCACGGCAGGAACTTGTTCGCCAGCGCACGCGCGTGGTGCTCGAGCAGCGTCGGGGAATCGTCCGGCTCGATATAGCGCGAGTGCACGTACACGAGCGTCGCGGTCGTCGTGACGAGCACCGTCAGCGGCACCAGGGTGGAGATCACCGTGTGCGTCCAGCCGAAGAGATCGGCCAGGCCCATGGCGAGCGCGACCACGGCGCCGAGGGTGAGCACGAAGGCTGCGAGCGTACGCCAGGAGCGGTAGATGACCAGCACCAGCGTCATCAGGAAAATGCCAAACAGCGGCATGAACCGCACCGTCGCGGCGCCCGTTTGTCGCTCCAGCCAGGCGTTGAGCCACGGTGATCCGACGCGCCGGACTCTGGTGAAGGTTCCGCCGGGAGTCTCGAGCGGCAGAACCAGTGCATCGATCGCCTGCAGTGCCTGGTCGCGCACGGCGGGCGATTTCACGCGCAGCTCGAGTGCCACGCCTAAATAGTGATCGCCGAGAAGGCCGGCGCGCCGAAACAGCGGTGTGCCGCTCGCAAATGCGCGCACACGCCCGGCGTCGAGTTGGGTGAGGTCCCCGGTGGCGACGGCATGACGGTAGATGTCGAGGAAGCTATGCGCCTCGACCTGCGGAATCCTCGCCAGCTCGTGCTCGAGGCGGTCGGCGGCAGAGAGCGCGGCAGGACCCAGGGGATCCGCCGTCTCGAGCATGAGGAGCGCCTGCTCGCCCTCGGGAAAGATGCGGTCGAAAGCGCGCGTGGCGCGTGCCACCGGGTCACCGGCAACGACCAGCCGCTCGATCGATGGATCGTTGGGTACCTGCAGGGTGCCGTATATGCCGGCCGCCGTGAGCAGCACGAATGCGGCAGCGATCCAGCGCCGCGCGCGCAGCACCCGCAAGAACATCTGCACCACCCTGGGCGCGGCGGGAACACGCATGGCTTGAAGAGCACACTCCGGTCGGCGGGGCAGGCCCGCAGCGGCGGAGAATGATAGCCTGAAGGCATGAGTACACTGTTAGCAGCGCTTGCGACTTTGGTGTTCTGTGCTCCGGGATATCCCGGAGGCGCCGGGGATGCGCAGGCGCTCATCGATCAGTTCACCAGCGCCGCCGTGGCGATCTCCGGCTGGCCGCCGGGAAGCCTCGTGTCCGTCTACGACCCGACGGAGGAGGGTGGGCTGGCGAAACTCAGGAGCGCCGCTGCGGTGCTCGCCTTCGTGCCGTATCCGTTCTTCGTCGAGCACGCGGGCGAGCTGCGGCTGACGCCGCTCGTGCAGGCGGACGTGACGGACATCGGTCCGCAGCAGCGCTGGACGCTGGTGGCAAAATCCGGTCGCGTCACCGGACCCGCATCGCTGCAGGGGTTTACCATCCTCAGCGTTGCGGGCTACGCCCCGAACTTCGTGCGGCACGTCGCGCTCGAGGGCTGGGCACTGCCGCCGGACGTCAGGATCGAGTCGACCGGACAGATACTGAGCGCCTTGCGTCGGGTTGCCGCCGGCGAGCGGGTCGCCGCACTACTTGATCAGAGCCAGGCGGCGGCGCTGGCCAGCCTGCCGTTCGCCGGCGATATCAAGATCGTGACGCAGTCTGCCGAGCTGCCCGTCGCCCTGGTTGCGGTGGTCGACTCGCGCCTGCCGGCGGCCCGTGCGCAAGCACTGAAGGCGGGGCTGCTCAGGA
The DNA here is from genome assembly GCA_035482695.1 of Steroidobacteraceae bacterium. Classification (GTDB taxonomy): domain Bacteria; phylum Pseudomonadota; class Gammaproteobacteria; order Steroidobacterales; family Steroidobacteraceae; genus 13-2-20CM-66-19. The sequence goes on from DATHQM010000021.1 coordinate 18,161, forward strand.
TGGGGCAGGCACCCCAGAGCGCTGACTCGCTGGCGCCGCTGCGGCTGCGCGGTTTCGTGCAGCCGAGGCTGCCCGCCCACGCGGCAACATCGTGACCCGGCGTCTGTGGGGCGGACTGCTGCTGCTCGCAGTCTGCGCCTGCGCGACGCGTCCACCGGCCCCGCCGGCGCAGCGCGCGACGCCGTCTTCGGTCGTCGCGCTGGCGGCCGCCGTCGAGCAGGACGCACGGCGCAGCGAACACGAGCCTGACGCGCAGGTGCGCGGCGAGCTGGCGGCCGACGCCGGCCGCAACGCAGACAGCTGCCTCGCGCTCGAGCCGCAGGGGGCGGCCTGTCTCTACGGTCGCGCCATCGCGCTCGCATTGAATGCCCGGGCGCATCCGGTGCACGCCGGCGAGCTGCTCACCGACACGCTGGCGACACTGACGCGCGCCGAATCCGCGGATCCTGATTACGACGAGGCGGGGCCCGCGCGCGTGCGGGCGCTGGTGCTGCTGCGGGCGCCCGGATGGCCGTTGGGGCCCGGCGACCCCGAGGCGGGGCTGGCCGCGGCGCGGCGCGCCGTAGAGCTGCGACCGCGCTATCCGCCGAATCTGCTGGCGCTGGCGGAGGCGCTGGCGAAGTCGGGCGACCTGAGCGCTGCCCGGGACACCTATGCGCGTGCGCGCGATGCGGCGCTGGCGCAGCCGGCCACGGAGGATCGGGAGGAATGGCTGCGCGAAGCCGACCAGGGGCTGCAACGCAGCGGATCGGGCCAGCCCTGACCAGCTGCCGCGCCGATCCGCACGTCCGCTGCAACATTCCCGTCCCGCGGTGGGTCTACTGCAACAGCGGAGAACCCTCGTGGCACCGGCATCCATCCCTGCTCGTCCCTCACCCGCTCGCTGGCGGGAATGCTGGAGGGCCAGCCTCGCGGCGCTGTGCCTGGGGGCGCTGCCGGTGCTGGCGTCCGCCGCGGCGCCTCCCCCGCAGCCGGCTGCGAGCCAATGGCTGAGACTGCAGCACGCCGGCTGGGTCATGCAGGGTGCATCCCGCCCCGAGCACCTGATCTACGTGATTGCGGATGCCAACTGTTCGTTCTGTCATGACCTGTGGCTATCGCTGCAGCCGCTGTACCCACGCGGGCTGCAGGTGCGCTATGTGCTCGTCGGCATCATTGCCGATGACAGTCCCGGCAAGGCCGCTGCCATCATGGAGGCTCGCAATCCAGCGGCCGCTCTCGAGCGCAACGAGCGACAGTGGGCCCGGTTGCCGGATGACCTCGGAGGAGGAATCCCGCCCCTCAAGGCACCGCAACCCGCCACGCTGGCGGCGATCCATGCGAACGAGGAGCTCATGCATTCGCTGGGCGTGTCCGGCACGCCGGCGATCATCTATCGCAGCGCCGATCACGCGCTGCACGTCGTACACAGTGCTTCCGATCCCGGGAAACTCGCGGCACTGGTGAGCGCCGCTACCCCTGATTGAACTGCGGCCTCGCCGGGGCCGACGCGGCTACTGCGCCTGCCGTGCCTGGAATCTGCGCGCCTTCATGCGGTTGCCGCACACTTTCATGTCGCACCAGCGGCGCGTGTGATTCTTGCTGGTGTCGAGGAACAGCCAGCGGCACGTGGCCGCTCCGCAGGCGCGCACCCGCTCCATCGCCTGCGACAGTACGAGCTCGGACGCCGACTGCGCCAGCGTCCACAGCGGCAGATCCGCCTGCCTGGCGAAGCGGCCCCACTGCCATGACACGAGTGCGGGCCGCCGCGTATTCGCGGCCGTGCGTTGCCAGCACAGCTCCCGGTGCCGGCTCGCATCCTGGAAGCGCCGCTCGAGGAGCAGCACGTCGGCTGAGGCAGGCGGGCGCCCCGCCACGCCCGCATAGAGCACCGCGGCCAGGGCCTCGCGAAACTCCCGGGCCGCGCGCAACGCGCGCACGGCGCCGGCGGGACTTACCGACCTCGCCAGCGCAGCCGCCTGCCGGGCGTCGACGAGCTGCGACTGCGCGGCGAATCGCAGCAGGTCGCCGTAGTCGCCCAGCCGTTCCACCGGCCCGTCGGCAGCGAAACGGTCATCGAGCGTATTGACGAAGTCGAGCGCCGGATGGCCTCCGCACAGGTTGAAGGCGGGCGTCGTGGCTGCCTCAGGGTCTGCTGTCATAACCATTTAATCTTATTTTACAGGTTACACGTGGATTGTCCACGGTTATAGTAACCCTCTATGAACGTTTCACGGGTTATGCAGGGCGCCAGCGACTGCGCCGCCCCCGCTCCGGCCGTCGGGCTGCGCGTCGTGCTGGCCTTCGCGGCCATCTATTTCCTGTGGGGCGCGACCTTTCTGGCCATCCGCATCGCGGTGCTCGAGGTGCCGCCGCTGTTCGCCAGCGGCGTGCGCTTTCTCATCGCGGGCGCGCTGCTCTATGTGTTCATGCGCCTGCGCGGACAGCCGGGCCCGTCGGCTGCCGAATGGCGCAGCAGCGGACTCATCGCCCTGTGCATGTTTGTAGCCACCTACGGCGCGCTCTTCTGGGCGGAGCAATATGTGTCCTCTGGCATCACCGCAGTGATCGAGGCGACCCTGCCGATCACCACCGCGACGTTCGAGGTATTCGTATTTCGACAGCAGGCGTTTCGCTGGCGCGTGGCGGCGGCGGTGGCGCTGGGATTCGCTGGTGTCGCGGCGCTGCTGATCAGGAGCGACCCTCAAACGCTGCCACTGTTGCCGTGCCTGGCGATTCTGGCCGGCGGTGTCGCCTGGTCGCTCGGCGCGGTGCTCACTCGCTCCATGCCGCGCCCGCAGTCAGTGCCGCTCGCGGCCGGCGCGCAGATGATGCTCGGCGGCACGGTGCTGCTCGGCCTGTCCCAGCTCAGCGGCGAGCTGCAATCTCTTCCGCATGTCTCACTGCGTGCGGGGCTCGCGCTGTCGTACCTCGTCATCGCCGGCTCGCTGCTGGGCTTCACCGCTTACGTGTGGCTCCTGGCGCGGATGCCCGCGACGCGCGTGGCGAGCCACGCCTACGTGAATCCGCTGGTCGCGGTGGCGCTCGGTTACTTCCTGGCCGGCGAGGTGCTTACCGTGCGCATGATTCTGGCTGCGGCGCTTATTGTTGCCAGTGTCTTGCTGTTACTGACGGCACCGGCTGCGTACGGGCGCCGCGTGACCTCATGACCTCAAGGAGATCGAACCATGGCAGTGCTGCGAGAATGGCGGGCCGAAATACGTCGCGCCCTGAAGGACGAGTACGTTCGCTACGTGACGGCGACCGGGCTTGCGGCCTACCGGGGCACGCCGGGCAACCTCGGTGCCGCGGTGGCGGTGCGTGACCTCGACGCTGAGCGCGCCGAGGTCGTGACGCTCAGCTGGTGGACCGACACCGAGGCCATCAAGGCGTTCGCAGGTCCTGACATCGGCCAGGCGCGCTACTTCCCTGAGGACGACCGATTTCTCCTGACGCGACCCGCACACGTGTACCACTACCAGGCCATCCTGGCCGGCCCGGCGGACGAGGCTCGCTGAGCCGCTGCGCGCGAGGTGCACGCATGAACTTCTATCAAAGCAGTGTCGCCCTGCTGTGGACGACGGCGCTGCGCGCCTCCGGGCTGCCCCCCTCGTGCGGCTGCCGCTCGCTGCCAGTGCACCGGGCAGCCTGGCCAGCGTCGTTCGCGGATGACGCCCGGCTGGCAGGCGCGGGCAGGTTCGTGGCACGGCACCGTGTGGCTCACGTTTCGGCCGCGGACGGATCGCGCTGTCCTGAGCGCTCAATTCCGGCAGCTGACTGAGATAATTTCCCGTCCGGAGACAGTTAGCAGGTAGCTGTGGCTGGTCGATGGGTGTTGGGTAAGGTGAACGGACTGGTTGGCGAGCTGCCGGGCTTGGGTGATGGACCTCTAAGGTACCGCGATGACGACGACCCAAGGCCAGCGTCACGGGGTGCCGTGAGCGCCCGGTACACCGACCGGCACCTCATGCTGCTTCCCCAGGGCGCGGGATCTGCTGCCCGCGCGACCTTGCGCAATCTCGCTGACATCCGGCTGGCCGCCGCGTCGGACTGGGATGGGACGGCGCCGGGGATTGCGGCAGGCGAGGGTGTGCTGTTCGAGCGGCTCGGCGCTGCGCTGGTCCGCGGCGATCCGGACCAGGTGAAGGCACTGACCGAGCCCGGCCGCCGACATGCCCTGTGGATGCAAACGGAGCGCGAGTGGCGCGATTGCCGGCAACCGGCACGGCCATGCGATGCCGCTTGCCTGCCCGGCGCCCCTTGGTCGGATACGGCTGAGGCAACCTGGGGGCTGCAGGCGACCGGCGTCCTCACATCCCGATACTCGGGCAACGCAGTTCGCGTCGCCCTGCTCGATACCGGCCTGCACCTCGAGCATCCGGACTTCATCGGCCGCCGCGTCGTTACGCGCTCATTCGTGACGGGACTTTCCGCCGCCGACGTCAATGGCCACGGAACCTTCTGTGCAGGAGTCGCCTGCGGCCCGCGGCAACCGCGCGAAGGGCCGCGCTATGGAGTCGCGTTTGGCGCGGAGCTGTACGTCGCGCGGGTCCTGGATGACGACGCCGCGGGTACCGACGGCGCTGTGCTCGCCGGCATCGAGTGGGCGGTGCGCAGCGGTTGCGCCGTCATCTCGATGTCGCTCGGCTCGCCGGTGGCGGTCGAAGACTCGCATGCGCAGCTCTACGAAACGGTTGCGGCGCGCGCACTCGCGGCGGGCAGCCTGTTGCTGGCGCCGGCAGGAAACGAGAGCCAGCGCCCCGACCTCATCGCCCCCGTGCAGCAGCCTGCCAATTGTCCTTCGATACTTGCGGTCGGCGCCGTCGATCGCGACCTGGCCGTCGCGCCCTTCTCCAACGGCAACCGGTTCGGCGCGGGCGGCAGCGTCGCTCTGGTGGCGCCGGGTATCGCGATTCATTCAGCATCGTCCGGCACAGGTCGTTATCAGACCGGCAGCGGCACCAGCATGGCGACACCATTCGTCGCCGGCATCGCCGCGCTGCTGGCCGAGGCATGCCCGGCTGCCCGCGGAGTTGTACTGAAGGATCTGCTGCTGCGCGGTTGCCTGGCGCTCGGTGCTGCCGCGCGCGACGTCGGCGCCGGTGTGGTGCGGGCTCCCCGCTGAGCTCGCCGCAGGGCTGATTGTTCTTGCGAATAGGGAAGTGGAGGAGAAGTCACTTGGTGTTACGCGCCAACGTTGCGATTGCCGTCGCCGATGAGGATCGCGATCGCATTTTCGAGGTCGCAGCCACGTGCCGTGCATTGGGACTCGACCACAAGTCGACGCTCACGGACATCGGGGTGCTGTTGGGGTCGCTCGAGCTCGACAATCTGCTGAGAGTCCGGGCCGTCCCGGGTGTCGTGGCGGTCGAGATCGAACGGGACTCGCGCATCAAGGACGCGTTCGAGGAACGCTACCGGCGTTCCGAGGCGCTGATCAAGGCGCGGTAGCTGTCGCGGTACGCAGGTTGAAGCGGAACGTCTCCGCGGGGCCGGCCGCGCCGTTGCGCGGCTCGACACTCAGGACGTAACTGCCGGCGGTGAGGCGCGCGGCGTCGGCATAGCCGTAGAGATAGCCGTCCGCGCGCGGTGCAAGCCCGTCGAGCATGCCGATCGGCTGCGCTGCCGCGGCCGCCAGCAGCGTGAGGCGGTATTTCCGCTCCGCCGCATGGCCCGGCGGCGCCGCGCGAAACTCGATCATGCCGCGGGCGGGCAGTTCGAGGTCGATGGTCGAGCCGCCGCGCACGGCGACGAACGTGAAGTGAGCCACGATCTGTCCCGCAACGGCGCCTCCACGCGTATCGGCCGCTGCAGTGAGCAGGGGTGCGTCGGCCGTGCGTGTCTGCACCCATAGAAACAGCGCGAGCCCTGCGATCAGCGCCGCGGCGAGCGCGGGCAGCAGTAGTCGCCGGCGGCTCGGATGGGAGCTACGCCCGGCAAAATAGCCGTGCGCACGCAGCTCCTGCATCCCGGCGCGCAGCCGCAGCGACTGCTCGAACTCGCGCACCAGCTCCGGATCGCGCACCAGGCGATCCTCGAAGGCGCGAACCTCATCGTCGGGCAATCGCCCGACAATGTAGGCGCGCATGCGCTCGAAGTCGCGGGCGACGTCGATCACAGGGCGGCTCCGCGCAGCAGCGCATCAACCGCCCGGGCGGCCGGTGCGGCGAACCCGAACCCGCCGGCCCACAGGGTGAGACTCACGACGAGGATCGTCAGCAGGTCGGCCTTCCAGAAGCCGCGCTGCTCGAGCAGCTCGCGAAAGCGAATGCGCGCACGAAAGATCACGCGGTTGAAATGCTGATCCGTCAGCTGCAGCTCGCGGCAGATGCGCTCCTTCCCCTCGTCATTGAGGTAGAAGCGGATCAGGATCTCGCGATCGCGCGCGACGGGCATCTCTTCCAGCATGCGGCGCGCCGCTTCCGACCATTGCGGACGCCAGACTTGCTGCCAGTCCGGGTCGTCATCCACACAGGCGAGCTCGCCTAAGCCCTCGGGACTGGACTGCGCAGTACGGTCCCGGCGCCGGTGATTGCGCAGGTGATTGAGGGCCACGCGGTACAGGTAGCCGCCGACGTTCTCGGGGTTGGCGATCTCGCCGTTGCGCAGTTTCTGCAGCGTCGTCACCGCCGCGTCCTGCAGGATGTCGGCCGCGAGCTCCGGGTCGCGCACGCGCCGCAGGATCAGCGCGCGCAGTCCCGGAAAGTCGCGATAGACTGCCACCAGGTGAGCAACAGGGTCCGATACCGGAGCAGGGACGTCCGCTTTCGGAGGCAGTACGGCGATAGGTGCTGCCTGGTCATCAACACCACTCATGAGGGGAGTATAAGCCCCGTCAACCCATGCCGCAGCCGTCCCGCAACTGCCAGCCGATTCTGCGACATGCCGTTGCCGCGACATTGCTGATTCCCTGGGCGATGCGGGCGGTCGCGACGAGCGCTTCGTGCAGCGCAGTACTCGGGGCGGCGACCTTTACCCAGGGACCCGTGAGCACGCACGGTACGGATTCCGTGAGCGTGCATTTCGACGTCGTGCCCGGACATCCCTACCTGGTGGCGGTCGAAGAGCGCGGCAACGACGCGCTGGTCGAGGTTCTCGACCCCGCCGGCGACGTCGTGGCCCGCGCCGACCACCCCGAGCGCCGCACCGGAACACGCCGCGTCCTCGTCGCCGGCGCTGGGTCTGCGTCTGTCACCGTGCGCGTGACCGGCAAGGAGCTCGCAACGACCACCGGCACGGCGACGGTGCGCGCGTTCGACCTGGCGTCTGCGGCGGATCAGAGCCCCGCTTGCATCGGGCTCATGAAGACCCTGGCGGCGGGCGATGCCGATTATGCGCGCGGCGAGGAGATACTGAGCGGTCGCGCGGCGCCTGCCAGCAGCTCTGCGCACGATGCTTTCGTACAGGCAGTGGATGCCTATGCAGCCGCCGAGCATGCGCTGCTGGCGCCCGCGGATGCGCAGCTGCGGGGTGAGGCGGCACTCGCGCTGGCCGGAGTCGAATACTTCGACCTGCAGAACTGGGCCGGGGCGGCGGATTGGGCGCGCGAGGCGGCGCAGCTGCTGGGAGAGAGCGATCCCTACCGTCGGGCCCGAGCCGAGGCGCTGATGGCCGCCGCCTGGATCCAGATCGGCTCGGCGGCCTCCAGCGGTCAGGCCGTGCCCGGGCTTGCAGTCCCCCCGACCGATCTGCTCGCTCGCGCACGTGCCGTGGTGCAACGACTCGGCCGCTTCCACCTCGAGCGCGGCGAGGTGTACGACGCCGCCCTGCAGTTCACGAACATCGTTCTGATTGATCAGAATGAGAATCGCTATCCGGAGTGTGTGGCGGACTCCAGCACCCCGAGTCGCCTGTTTGGATCGATCGGCGAGACTGTGCGCCGGGCGCAGGCCTGGCAGAACGAAGCCCTGTGTCTGTGGGGGCTCGGCCGTCTGCCGGAAGCGCAGCGCCTGTTCGAGCGCGCGCTTGCCGATATCCCTCAGCAAACGTACCCGCACATCTTTCTCGCGTCGATCACCAACACGGCACTCGCCGACTACGCGCTGGGGCGCTTCGACGAGTCGCTGCGCCTCTACGATCGCGCACTGGCCTTCGCGCGGCAGCAACAGGCAGCTCGCGACGAGGCGTACTGCCTCTACGGGATCGGCGTGAACTACTACGCGCTGGGCGATCCAGCGAGTGCGCAGTTGTGGCTCGAGCGCGCGCTCGCGATTCAATCCGTGGCTCTGGACGGGCGCGGGCGCATGGTCACTCTGCGGGCGCTGGCGACCGTCGAGGCTGAGCAGGGACAGCTGGATCGCGCCATCGCCTACGACCGCGAGGCCCTCGCTCTGGCGATCGCGCCGACTTCCCTGGCGCTCATCCGGATCCAACTGGCGGCGCACACCGGCGCTGCCGGTCATCTTCCCGAGGCGCGAGCGCAGCTCGATGAGATTCTCTCAGCCCGCAGGCGCGATCCCATGGTCTGGGGCAATGCGCTGTTGCAACGCGCGGTGCTGCTGCGCGAGACCGGTGAGCCACGCGCGGCGTTGGTGGATCTCGCGGCCGCGCGTCCTGCGCTGCACAGGCTGGGAAGCGTTGCCGATGAGTTTGCGGCGAATCTGGAGCTCGCCCGAACGCTGCGGACCTTCGGCCGGCCACATGCGGCGCTGGCCGCCGTCGCCACGGCGTTGCGACAATCCGACGCGCTGCGCCTGCAGACCATCAACCCCGAGCTTCGCTCGCAACTGCAGGCGCCGCTGCGTGCCGCGTACGACCTGAAGATCGAATTGCTGCGTGCCCGCTACGAGGCCGCGGCGGCTGCCGGTCACGAGTCCGAGGCGCAGGCTATCGCGACAGACGCGTTCGCAGCGGCAGATGCCTCGCGGGCACATTCGCTGGCCGACATCGCGGCACAGCAGTACACCCCCGAGGTCCGGCGTGCGCTGGCCCCGGATCTTCGCCGGCGCGAGCAGCTTTATCGTGAGCTCGCCGCTCGCAGCGCGGCGCTCGATGCGCGACTCGATTACTCCGGTTCGAAGGATCCGCGTGCCAGGCAACTGCTGGCGGACATCGCTGAGCTCGAGCGCCAGGTGGATACGCTGAACACGCGCATCGCGGTACGCGCCGCGCCCGCGAGCTCGTCGGCCCGCGTGGGCAGCTCACAGGTCAGTCTGCCGCTCATTCCTGCTGACACGGCACTGGTGGCGTACTGGCTCGGATCTGACTCCGCATACGCCTGGGTTCTCCTGCCCCACGAGATCCACTGGGTCCGCCTGCCATCGCCGCAGGTCATCGCGGCGCAGGCCACCGCCTTCCACCACTCACTCGTGCGCCTGGTCGATGTGCTTCTCGAGCAGCGCCTGCAAGGCGGGCGCGCTCTTTACGAGATGGTCGTCCGGCCGATTGCGGCCTGGCTGGCCGGCGTGCGCCAGTGGGTCATCATCCCCGACGGAGCTCTCGACTACGTGCCCTTCGCCGCGCTGCGGGAGCAGGACGCGGGGCCAGGCGCCTTTGTCGTGTCGCATCACGACATCGCGCTGGCACCGGCCGCCTGGATGCTGGATGCCAACGGGGCACACTCAGCCTTGCCGGGAAGCGGCCGGCTGCTTCTGGTTGCCGACCCGGTATACCAGCCCGACGATCCGCGCCTGAAGAGCCGGCCGCCAGCTGTCGATCCAGGAACTGCGGCCATTGATGCAGCACCGCAGGACTATCAGCGGCTGCAGTTCGCCGCCGAGGAGGCGGCCGGCGTCCTGGCGCAATTCCCACCCACGGAGGTCGATCAGCTAGTGGGTCTCCAGGCGACACGTGCGCAGCTGCTGGCCCTCGACTGGTCCAGGTACCGCTTCATTCACATTGCCACTCACGGGCGCGTGGACGCGCGCGTCCCGCAATTATCGGCCCTGATGCTGGGGTCTTATGATGCCGACGGGCATTTCGTGGACGGTGCGGTCCGCGTGGCAGACCTGGCGCAGCAGCGGCTGAACGCCGACGTGGCGGTATTCAGTGCCTGCGAGACCGCGCTCGGCCGTGAGGTGCCGAGCGAGGGGCTGGTCGGCATCAGCTCCACCGTGCTCGCCCGGGGCGCGCGGGCGGTGGTTGCATCCCTTTGGCCGGTTGCAGATGAGATAGGTGCCCGGCTCATGACAGATTTCTATCGACACCTGCTGCGTGAGTCGATGAGCGCGCCGGCAGCACTCGGTGCGGCCATGAGATCGGTGGTGTCCCGCGACGGATCCGCGGACCCGTCGCTGTGGGCTGCGTTTCAGGTTTACGCGGTTGCGCTCGGTCCAGGCCTCCCGAGCGGCAACGCCGCGACCGGGGAGGTTGCAACGCGACAAAGGCCCTAGGAGACCGCGTGAACTATTGGCTAAATGCGAGAGTCAGGCTAAACGACAGCTGGGGGCCGGGAGCCGCCCATACACTGAAAACCCCGCTCGGGCAGCAACCGGAGTTCTGGTTGCGTCCGCGCTATCTGCGTGACCCGCAGGGAAACGCGCAACTGTCACATTTTACGGTGGACTTTCCCTCCGGCTTCCTCGCCGACGGGTGGCAGGGTACGAGCTTCGTGCCCATGGGTACCGACGCCGTCACGGGAATCTCCGGCCTGCCGCCGTGGGACCCGTCACAGCGAGATACCTATAGAAAGATGATCGACGCTGCCACATCGCTCAGCAGCTCGAAGACGCTGCGCCTCGAGGGGGTTGTATCCCACCTGGAGTCTGCAGGCGTCGGGTGCAACCAGGTGCGGCTGTACTACGTCGCCAATGCGGTGCAGGGCCGTGTGCCGGATCTTGTCGTCGTAAAAACTGCCACCCAGCGCTCGGTCGTGGGAACCGTCCACGCCCGTCAGGACGGCAGTGGTCACGGACCCCCAGGCTGAGCGCCGCTCTGCGCGAGCCCTCAGGAATGGCGCAAAGGAAAGGCGACTGTCATGGAAACCGTACGCTTGCGCAGATTCCAGCAGCCCTCGCAGGTGGAGAGGCTGCTGGATCTCCTGGTGTCACGCAGCAATTACCTGCCGCTGGACAGCTTTCAGATCCGTAACGCCGCCGAACTCCCCTCGCAGCTCCAGGTGATCGTCATCCGGGCGAAGCAGGAGGGGCGGGTGTGGGCCTGCTGGGCCAGCAGTCTCGAGATGATCCTCCTCACCTGCGAGATGTCGCTGGCCCGCTCGCGCGAGCGCGGCACACCGGTGCTGCTGGTGAATCGCTACAACGAAATCGGGGAGCTCAAGGACTCCGGATCGTGGATTACCGGGCCGGACGGGAACTGGCAACGCTGCGCTGACTGAACCGGCTACTTGCTCGCCTGGACCTCGAACCGGTCCGGCTCGGTCCATGGGTTGTCGCCGCGCTCCTCGGCATCGAAGCGCACCATGGTTACGCGCAGCGTGTCGCCCTGCAGAACGAAGCGGATGTAGTGGAAGTTCACTGCCGTCCTGAGCTTCGACAGCTCGCCGAACAGGCGAATGGCCGGCACGGGCTTCGCGCCTCCGCCGCCGCTGACGAGGTAGGTAACGCCTTTCTTCCGGTAGCGCTCGTAGTTGTGCAGATGGCTGCCGATGACCACGAACTTCGCGCGAAACGATGCTGCCGTCTTCGACAGGTAGCGCGCCACTTGTTTCTCATCCAGCACCGCAGGATAGAAAGGGTCCCGGACCGGAGGATAGTGCAGTACGACCAGTATGAATTTGACCCGCGGTCCGGCGCCCTCGATCTGCCGCTCGAACCAGGTCCGTTGTTCGCTGCCGGGCATGAGCGGCGCATTGGAATCCAGGATCACCGCCAGGATGTCAGGACCTAAGGTCACGGAGTACCAGCGGAACGGGCTCAGCCCCGCCGGCGCAGCGTCTCTCCACCAGTTTCCGAGACACCGATCCACCTCATCCTCGCAGCCCCTGAACTCATGATTGCCGAGTGCGACGAACACCGGGATGTGCCTGTCCCTCCATTCCCGGGTCTCATTCTTGTAGGTCTCGTAGTCGTCCTCGTTGGTGCCCGTGTAAACCAGGTCGCCGCCGATGAGGATCGCCGCGGGGCTCTCGCTCGCTATCCGGGCGACCAGCGCGCGTCGCGCTGCCGCGTTGACGACGTCGCTGCGCTGGGTGAAGCGTGTGTCGCCGTAGACGATGAAAGTCAGCGGCGCTCCCGCCGCGGGTCCCGCGACCTCGAACCTCGGAGGCTGATCGGCGGAGGCCGAGGCCTGCCGCGACGGCACGAGCAGGCCGAGCGCAACGAGCGGGGCGAGGGCGAACACCACGCGAAGTAACTTCATCGAGGCCGATGGTAAGCGCGATACATGACGGGCGGCCAGATGCCATTCAGTGCCAGTAAAATCAACCAATTGCGCAACCCAGCCGCTGCGCGGCGCGGGCGGATTCGCGAAAACCGCGACTCAACATCGCCCCCCGGCTGAACGCTTCATAAACGGGGAGATCCGTCGACGGCGACACGTTGACAGTCAACTCGGGCCGACTAAACTTCGCGGCGCGGACGAGGCTGCCGCCCATGACCGACCGCGGCACCCGCTGCGGGTGATCATCCACATCCAAGGAGTCAACATGCGGAAAGCTGTGCTTGCTGTCGCCACCGCCCTGTCATTCGCAGGTGGCCTGGCCTGTGCCGACCCGGTGCACGACTGGCACGATCTCGAGAAGGTTCACCACCACGTGCAGGAAGCGATTCACGAGATGGAGCACGCCCGGGCTGCGAATCACTACGACATGGCCGGCCACGGAGCGAAGGCCGAGGAGCTGCTGCGCCAGGCCGAGCGCGAGCTGCACGAGGCGATCGAGGCCGCCAGGGCAGCCCACTAGCGCCAATCCCGGGAGCCGGGCGGCGGCGGCGCGGTGCGCAGCGCCGCCCGGAAAAATGCACGCGCGCGGTGCGAGCGCGCACCTGCCAGGCGCGCTGAGCGCTCATGGGCGCGTTACGCTGACGTCCTTGAGCTCCACCCAGGTTGGGGCGTGATCGCTGGCCTTGTCCCAGCCGCGCACCGCGCGATCCACGCCCGCGCCGCTCAGGCGCTGTACCGCTGAGGGACTGAGCAGCAGGTGATCGATGCGCAGGCCCGCATCACGCTGGTAGGCGTTGCGAAAGTAATCCCAGAACGTATAGATCTGCTCGTGCGGATGGAGCTTACGCAGCGCGTCCGTCCATCCCTGGCTCATGAGGCGCTCGAACGCCGCGCGCGTCTCCACCCGGAAGAGCGCATCGTTCACCCAGCGCTCGGGCTTGTACACGTCGCGCTCGGTCGGAATCACGTTGTAATCCCCGGCGAGCACCACCGGCCTGCCGCCGGCGATGAGCGCCGCGGCGTGCGTGATGAGCCGCTCGAGCCATTTCAGCTTGTAGTCGAACTTCGGCCCCGGCGCCGGGTTGCCGTTCGGCAGGTACAGGCAGCCGATGGTGAGTCCGCCCACCGTCGCCTCGATGTAGCGGCTGTGCACGTCCTGCTGATCCCCCGGCAGCGTGCGGCGGATCTCGGTCGGGTCGGCTCCGCGCGCCAGGATGGCCACCCCGTTCCAGCTCTTCTGCCCGTGCCAGATCACGCCGTAGCCCGCCTGCCGGATCGCCCCTTCCGGGAATCGCTCGGTGGGTATTTTCAATTCCTGCAGGCACACGACGTCGGGGGCGCTCTCGCCGAGCCAGCGCAGCAGGGCGTTGAGGCGCGCGCTGATGCCGTTGACGTTGTAAGTGACGATTCTCATGAGGGTGCGCCGCGCGCCGTCTCAGGCAGCGCGCAGCGGTCGGTGCGCTGCGCGAGTCATTCTAAGCCGCCGGCACGGTGCTGGCGATGCTCATGCGGCCGCAGTGTCTGCCTGCGGGCCGCTCTCCTCGAGCACCACCAGCGAGCGTGCCTGTAGCGCGTAGGCCGCGTCGGCCGGCAGCGGCGCGGACGCGAACGCATCGCCCTCGAGTGCGGTATCGAGCAGCGTGCGCCAGGACTTGCCAGCGAGCATTTCCGCCAGGCGGAACGCGATCGTCTCGTGGTGCGCATTGAAGAGCAGCAGGAAATTGCTGTCGCGGATGGCCTCGCCGCGCCGCCCGCGCCGCTCGATCGCACCGCCCGCCAGGTACACCCCCAGGCAGCGCGTGAAGTCCTGCTGCCAGTCGTGGTCGCTCATCTCGCGCGCATCGGGGGCGAGCCAGATGATCTCCTTCAGGCCCTCGGGCGTGCTGGTGTCGGCCCGCACGTAGCGGCGGCGGCTGAACACCGGGTGCGCGCGGCGCAGGTGCACCATGCGGCGCGCGAATTCGAGGAACTCGCCGCGGCGCTCATCAAGGCTCCAGTCGAGCCAGGAGATCTCGTTGTCCTGGCAGTAGGCGTTGTTGTTGCCGCGCTGCGTGCGGCTGAGCTCATCGCCGCCGAGCAGCATCGGCGCGCCCTGCGACAGCAGCAACGCGGCGAGCAGGTTGCGCTTCTGGCGGCGACGCAGCGCCAGCACACCGGCAGCGTCGCTCGGGCCCTCGGCACCGCAATTCCACGAGCGGTTGTCGTCGTTGCCGTCGCGGTTGCCCTCGCCGTTGGCCTCGTTGTGCTTGTCGTTGTAGCTCACCAGGTCCTCGAGCGTGAAGCCGTCGTGCGCGGTGATGAAGTTGATGCTGGCGTTGGGCTTGCGGCCGCTCGCCTCGTAGAGATCCGGCGAGCCGGTGATGCGGCGCGCGAAGTCGCCCAGCAGGCCGGCGTCGCCCTTCCAGTAGCCGCGCAGCGTGTCGCGGTACTTATCGTTCCACTCGTTCCAGCCGGAAGGGAAGTTGCCGACCTGGTAGCCGCCGCTGCCGATATCCCAGGGCTCGGCGATGAGCTTGACCTGTGAGAGCACCGGGTCCTGGCCGATGGTGTCGAAGAACGAGCCGAGGCGGTCGACGTCGTGCAGCTCGCGCGCCAGCGCGGAGGCCAGGTCGAAGCGGAAGCCGTCCACGTGCATCTCCAGCACCCAGTAGCGCAGGCTGTCCATCAGCATCTGCAGCACGCGCGGCTGCTGCAGGTTGAGCGTGTTGCCGGTACCGGTGAAGTCGAGGTAGTAGCGCGGCTGGTCCGCCGACAGACGATAGTAGGATGCGTTGTCGATGCCGCGGAAGGATAGCGTCGGTCCGAGCTGGTTGCCCTCGGCGGTGTGGTTGTAGACCACGTCGAGCAACACCTCAATGCCCGCCGAGTGCAGCACCTTCACCATGGTCTTGAACTCGCTCATGCGTCCGGTAGCCGAGTAGCGCATTTCCGGGGCGAAGAAGCCGAGCGTGTTGTAGCCCCAGTAGTTGCGCAGCCCTCTCTCGAGCAGCAGCCGGTCGTCCACGAAAGCATGCACCGGCATCAGCTCGATGGCCGTGACCCCTAAGCGCACCAGGTGATCGATGATCGGCGCGGTGGCAAGCCCGGCGTAGGTGCCGCGCAGGTGCGGCGGCACGGCGGGGTGGCGCATCGTCAGTCCGCGCACGTGTGCCTCGTAGATGACGGTGTCGTGCCAGGGAATGCGCGGCGGACGGTCGTCACCCCAGGTGAACGCCGGATCCACCACGCGGCACTTGGGCGTGCCGGGCGCGCTGTCGCGGCGATCGAAGGACAGGTCAGCCCGGGCGTGGCCGGCGCGATAGCCGAAGTGCGCATCGCTCCAGATCAGCGGCCCCTGCAGGTGCTTGGCATACGGCTCGATCAGGAGCTTGTGCGCGTTGAAGCGCTGGCCGCGCTCGGGATCGTACGGTCCGTGCACGCGAAAGCCGTACAGCAGCCCGGGACGCGCCTCCGGCAGGTAGGCGTGCCAGCTCTCGTCGGTGCGCTCGCGCAGCTCGATACGCTGGATCTCGTGCCGGCCGGAAGGGTCGAACAGGCACAGCTCCACGCTGGTGGCATTGGCAGAGAACAACGAGAAATTGACGCCTGCACCGTCCCAGGTGGCGCCGCGCGGGTAGGACTGCCCCGGCCACACGGCGCTGATCTGTTCTTCTGCCTTCACGAGCCGCGCACCTCCTCCTCGGCGCAGCATCGATACTAGGGTGAGGGAAGCTCGCTCTTCAACATCCAACACGAACAAGCTTGGCAGTGTTGGATCGGCGCACGGTGCTGCTACGGATACAGGGCTCTCTCCACGGTGTGCGCGACACCGGCAGGCTCGAACACCGGCGTCGAGCAGGTGCTGCCGGTACAGGCGAATGCCGCGGCGCGCGCCAGACGCGGGTAGTGCACCGTGGGGTTCGGCAGCGGCCCTTCGGCGGCATCCCACCAGTCGATCTGCAGGTAAGTCGCCGGGAAACGCAGCGCTGCCACGTGCAGCGCCTGCGCGGCCGGGTCCTGCTTGCCGCCCACCACCGTGATGTGGATCGGCGCCGCGCTGAGCTCGCGGTCCGCGAGCAGGACGTCGGTCGCGAGCCGCTCCGCCTCACCCGCCGCGGCCAGGAAGCTCAGCGCCGCGTGTGCGGTGGCCGCGGCATCCGGCTCGCCGGTGTAGTGGTGCAGCAGGTTCGCCAGGCGCGCGAGCGCGGCATTTTGCGCGATGGTGCGGGTGGGGTCCTGGAACACGCCGCTCGCGCCCGCCGGCGCCGGTGCGCTCATGAAGCCGCCGCGGGGATCGCTGAACTCGTGCCCGATGTAGTGCAGCGCCGCCTGGGCGTGCGCGAGCCACGGCCGCTCGCCCGTGGAGCGATACAGCGCGAGGAACGCTTCGCCCA
The DNA here is from genome assembly GCA_035482695.1 of Steroidobacteraceae bacterium. GTDB lineage: Bacteria > Pseudomonadota > Gammaproteobacteria > Steroidobacterales > Steroidobacteraceae > 13-2-20CM-66-19. Next base: position 34,792 of record DATHQM010000021.1, read on the forward strand.
TGGCGAGCGTGTCGTCGAGATACGGACCGCCGCTGTCGTGGCGATCGTGGCTGAAACCCCCGCCCGGCAGCGCGCGATGCGTCAACACCCAGCGCGCCGCACGCGCGGCGCTGTCGAGCGCCGCGCTTTGCCCGGTGACTTCGTACAGCCGGCACAGCGCGCGCACCATCCAGCCGTTCTCGCGCGCGTATGCGTGGCTGTCGATCCGCGGCATGCCGAGCCTGCGCCGACCGGCATCATCGAGCGCGTAGTAGTCGTGGCCGGTCACAGCGGCGGAGAGGTCGGCATCCTGGCTGACGTAGAAGGCGCCCTCGGGCGAGCGGAGCAAGGTCGTGGCGTAGCGCTCGAGCGCCAACGCCGCATCGAGGTAACGCCGGTCCTGCCAGCGCGCGTAGCCTTCCGCATAGAGGCGCAGGTCGTCGGCCTGGAACGACAGCAGCTTCTCGTAGTGCGGCGAGCTCCAGTCGCGCGTCGCTGAGTACTGCCATACGCCACCCCACACCGGGTCGATCAGCCTGAGGTTGGCGTTCAGCGTCGCCCGCGCGCGCTGCGCGGCGAGTGGATCGCGATCCTCGCTGACCAGCGCGAGCGTGTATTCGAGCGTGGCTGCGTCGAGGAACTTCTGCCCGCTGCCCCAGCCGCCGTAGCGCTGGTCGTACGCCGCGACGTAGCTGCTCGCGAAGCGGGCGCGCTGCGCGGCACTCAGGCCGCCGCTGCGCACCGCCGCCACGCGCGCGGCCGGCTGCACCGAGGGTCCCGGTGTCGGATCGTCGATGATCGCCTGCAGCAGATCGGCCATCGGCCCGGGTGCGAGAAACCCGCGGCGCTTGACGATCTCACTGCCGTCGGCAGCGAGCACGATGGTCGCAGGCCACCCCCAGTCCCCGTAGCGGTCCGCCAGGTCCGGGTCGGAGTCCGCGTCGATGCTCACCGCGAGGTAGCGCTTGCCGATGAGCGCGATCACCTTCGGATCCGCGTAAGTCTCCTCGTCCATAACGTGACACCAGTGACACCAGACAGCGTGCAGGTCGAGCAGCACGAAGCGCTGCTCGCGTGCAGCCTCGGCAAACAGCGACTGGCTCCACTGCCGCTGCCAGTGAATCGCCGTGGTGCCCGGCGGCGGCGCAGGCGCGCGCGCCGTGGCGAGCGCGCCGAGGAGCAGTGCGGCGCCGCAGGCAAGCAATCTCAGCAGTCTCGGCATGACTCACGCTCGGCTGGTCGTTCCTGTCTATACGCTGTAGCGCAGCGTCTGGATGCGCTGCAGCGGCCGACCGACGCCTAAAGGGCGTGGCGGCGGCTCAGGCGCGCGTGCCTGCGGGCATTGTTGCCGGCTGGAGGCGCGCCAGGACGAAGCTGGCGACGGAGGCGAGCAGCGAGCCGACCAGCACCGCGAACTTCGCCGCGGCCAGCGGTCCGGCATCCTCGAACGCGAGGTTCGCGATGAAGATGGACATGGTGAAGCCGATGCCGCCGAGAGCGCCCAGCATCACAACGTGTCCCAGGCTCACGCCCTCGGGAAGCGTGCCGAGTTTCAGCTTCACTGCGAGGAGCGAGGCCAGCACGATGCCGAGCGGCTTGCCCAGCACCAGCCCCAGGACGATTCCCGAGCCGACCGCGAGCGACGCGCCGCCGCTCAGGTCGAGTCCCTCGAGGCTCACCCCCGCGTTGGCGAGCGCAAACAGCGGCATGATGCCGAAGGCGACGTACGGATGCAGCGCCGTTTCGACGCGTACCACTGGGGATTCGCCACGCGGGCCGCTGCCCGGCGCGCGACCTGCGCGTCCGAAGCGCGCCGTGGCCGGTGTCAGCAGTCCGAGCAGCACCCCGGCGAGCGTCGGATGCATGCCGGCGCGCAGCATGCCGAACCACACCACCGCTCCCGGAAGCAGGTAAGCGCGCGCCGGCTGCACGCTCAGGGTCTGCAGCAGCAGGATCAGCAGCACGCCTGCACCCACGATGGCGAGGCCGGCGAGCGCGATGCCGTTCGAGTAGAAGCAGGCGATCACCAGGATCGCCGCGATGTCATCGATGATCGCGAGCGTCAGCAGCAGCATGCGCAACGCGGGCGGCAGGCCTTTGCCGACGAGCGACAGCACCCCGACCGCGAAGGCGATGTCGGTGGCCGTCGGGATCGCCCAGCCGCGCCGCGTCGGCTCGCCGTTGACCAGCAGGTAAAGGGCTGCCGGCACCACGACGCCGCCCAGCGCGGCGATGACCGGCAGCGCCGCGACCTTGTAGTCCGCCAGCGCCCCGTCGTGCATCTCGCGACGGATCTCGAGGCCGACGACCAGAAAGAACACGGTCATCAGTCCGTCATTGACCCAGAAGTGCAGGTCGTGCACCGGCAGCAGCGGCGCCAGATCCAGGCCGAGTTGCAGGTGCCACAATGCCTGGTACGCGCCAGCCCAGGGAGAATTCGCCCAGCCGAGCGCCACCGCGGCCGCGAGCAGCAGCAAACTTCCGCTCGCGGCCTCGACGCTGATGAAGCGCAGCGGCCACAGCAGTGGGTGCGGGGCATGCACGGCATGCGGGGCACGCGGGGCGCTCATGGACCTCCTGCCGGGACGCAGCGATGAAAATATCACGCCGCGGCTGTCGATTCTGCACCGTGCCGAACGTCGTGCTTTCAGTAAAGCGAATATCGCCACCCCAGATACGAACGAGGAGCTGAATCATGCGCGTGATGGTGATCGTGAAGGCCACACGGGAGTCGGAATCCGGCGTGCTGCCGAGCCGCGAGATCCTGACCGAGATGGGCAAGTTCAATGAGGAACTGCTGAAGGCGGGGGTGATGCTCTCAGGGGAAGGCCTGCACGCCAGCTCCAGGGGCGTGCGCGTCAGGTTCGGCGGCGGCAAGAGCACCGTGACCGACGGGCCTTTCACCGAGACCAAGGAGCTGATCGCGGGCTTCTGGCTCTGGCAGGTGAGATCGCTGGAGGAGGCGGTCGAGTGGATCCGCCGCTCGCCCTTCAGGAAGAGCAGCGAGGAGATCGAGATCCGCCGCGTGTTCGAGGCCGAGGACTTCGGCGCGAACCTGACGCCGGAGCTCAAGGCGCAGGAAGCCCGCCAGCGCGAGCACCTCGCGGCGAAGAAGTGAAACCCTGCACCCACCACGGAGATACCACCATGGCAACTCAGACCGGACCTCACCTGCACTTCCAGGGCAACTGCCGCGAAGCCTTCGATTTCTACGCGCGAACGCTCGGCGGCAAGATCGTGTTTGCGATGACTTTCGGGGAATCCCCGGCGCGCGAGCAGACCCCGCCGGAAGTGCGTAACCAGATCATCCACGCACGGCTCGAGATCGGCAGCCAGTATCTGCTCGGCTGCGACGCCCCCGGCGATCGCTACCAGGCTCCCCAGGGCTTCAACGTGATGGCGGCCGTGGAGCAGCCGGATGAGGCCGAGCGCATCTTCAGCACGCTCGCGCAGAACGGCAGCGTGTGCATGCCCTTGCAGGAGACTTTCTGGGCGCAGCGCTTCGGCATGTGCACCGATCGCTTCGGCATCCCGTGGATGGTCAACTGCGCCAAGCCGCCGGAAGTCGCGGCGGCCGCAGCGGCTGCGGGCGGATGAAAGTGTTGCCGTCGCGGCACATACACGCTTAGGCGCTCTTGGCTTGCGCCGCGCAACTCGCGATGGTGTCATCCGTGGCCATGACGGCCACGGATGTCCATCGCACCATCGACGCCGTATGGCGCATCGAGTCCGCGCGGCTCATCGCCGGGCTCACGCGCCTGGTGCGCGACGTCGGCCGGGCCGAGGAGCTGGCGCAGGATGCGCTGGTCATCGCGCTCGAGCAGTGGCCGCACAGCGGCATTCCCGACAACCCTGCCGCCTGGCTGATGGCCACGGCCAAGCACCGCGCCATCGATCACCTGCGGCATGCCCGCCTGCGCGCACGCAAGCACGAGACGCTCGGGCACGAGCTTGAGATGGAGCAGGAGAACCATGGCAGCACGCTCGAGGCGAGCGCCGACGATGCGATCGGCGATGATCTGCTGCGGCTGATGTTCATCGCCTGCCATCCGCTGCTGTCCACCGAGGCGCGCACCGCGCTCACGCTGAAGCTGCTCGCCGGGCTCAGCACCGCCGAGATCGCCCGCGCCTTCCTGGTGCCTGAGGCCACCATCGCGCAGCGCATCGTGCGCGCCAAACGCACGCTGGCCGATGCGCATGTGCCGTTCGAGATTCCGCGGCATGAGGAGCTCAGCGATCGCCTGACCTCGGTGCTGGAAGTGATCTATCTGGTGTTCAACGAAGGCTATTCGGCCACCGCCGGCGAGGACTGGATGCGTCCGGCCCTGTGCGAGGAGGCGCTGCGGCTCGGGCGGATACTCGCCGAGCTCGCCCCGCACGAGAGTGAGGTCCACGGGCTGGTGGCGCTCATGGAGATCCAGGCCTCGCGCCTGCGGGCGCGGCTGGGAACCAGTGGCGAGCCGCTACGCCTCATGGACCAGGACCGTGTGCGCTGGGATCACCTGCTGATCCAGCGGGGCCTGATCGCGCTGGCGCGCGGCGAGACGCTCGGTGAGAGCCGCGGGCCCTATCTGCTGCAGGCGGCGATCGCGGCCTGCCACGCGCGCGCCGCGACGGCCGCCGACACCGACTGGGTGTACATCACCGCGCTCTACGATGAGCTCGCACGCGTCAGTCCCACTCCGGTGGTACAGCTTAACCGTGCGGTCGCCGTGGCGATGGCGTATGGACCTGCGGCCGGCCTGGCGCTCGCTGACCAGCTGGCGGCCCAGGGTGCGCTGCGCAGCTATCACCTGCTGCCGAGCGTGCGCGGCGATCTGCTCGCGCGGCTCGGCCGCTTCGCCGAGGCACGCAGCGAGTTCGAGCGTGCCGCCGACCTTACCCGCAATGGGCCCGAGAGCCGCCTGTTGCGCGATCGTGCCGCTGCCTGCCAACGTGGGGAGATCTGATGTCGTGGATGCTGTTGATCGTGGAGCCTCGTGGACAGCGCGCGCTGCGCTCGGAGGAGCAAGGCCGCGGCCTCTACCAGCGGATGCTCGACTACGGTGAGCATTTGCAGCAGCAAGGCCTGCTGCTGGCGAGCAACTCGCTGCGCGAGGCGGCGACCCGCGTGCAGCGGCGCGGCGGCAGGCCGCAGCTCGTCGACGGCCCGTTCACCGAGTCGAAGGAGCTCGTCGGCGGTTTTTATCTCATCGATTGCGAGAGCCGCGAGCAGGCCCTGCAGATCGCCGCCGCGTGCCCGGCCGCCGAATGGGCGAGTGTCGAGGTGCGCGAGGTCGCGCCCTGCTACGAATAAAACTACATCTGCGGCGCCCAGGAACTGCACCACCCGGCAGCCTTGACGTCCTTGCCGGCAAAGAGCTGGCAGGGACCCTGCGAGCTGCCGGCGGCGCCCTGGTAGAGAGCGCAGCTGGCGCAGCTGCTGCCAGGCGAGGCGCCTTTGGCGTTCTTGGCATCTTCCACGTAGTGCACCGTCTTCGCCTCCGGAGCGCTCATCGCCAACAGCGGCGCGGCGGCGGCGAGCGCGCTGCGCGCAGCGCCCGCGGCGACGGGAGCAAACACGGCACCGAGCGCCAGGCGCTGCAACAACCGCCGGCGCGACACACAGATTTCCTGGCTCATAGGTCTTTAACCCTCAGCATCCGCACCAGGGCGTCATCTTAAGCCGAGAAACTCGGACAGTGTCGTGCGCGATGATCCTAGCCGGTGGCACCGGCGCAGCGCGTCAGCTCGAGGACTGGGCGAAGGTCTCCATCATGAGTCCGGTGCCGCCGCGCGAGACGTGCGCGACCACGGCCGTGCGACGGTGGAGCTTGGTGATGGTGCCGAGGTTGATGGCGAACGACAGCACCACGTGCTGTCCCTTGCGCAGCCCGAGGTTGGTCGTCTCGATGAAGACGCCGGTGGCGCTCAAGTTCACCGCCTTGCACAGCTTGCGGCGGCCGCCCGGCACCGTGATGTATACAATGGTGCGGGCGCGATGCCGTGTGTGCAGTCGGCGTTCCATGGAGCCTTCAGGGCTGTATTGTTCTCGTTGTGCCAAGCGTGACCATTATGCCTGTCCCGGCAGCGGCTGCTGCACGCACTGAACTTAATGCGCACATCCTAAGGCAGCTTCAGCCCTGGCGCAGGAACGCGCCGATCTCCGCGCCGAACGTGGCGAGGTCCACGAGGAATGCGTCGTGGCCCTCGATACAGGAGAGCGGCGCGAAGCGCGTGGCAACTCCGGCGCCGGCGAGCAAGCCTGCGACGGCCTGCTGCTCGGACACCGAGAACAGCAGATCGGTCTGCACACCGATCACCAGCGCCTGCTCGAGGTTGGCACGGCGGAACAGTGCGACCGGGTCGCCGTGCAGCGCAAGATCGAAGCGATCCATGGCGCGCGAGATGTACAGATAGCAGTTGGCGTCGAACACGGTTACGAAGCGCTGCGCCAGGCTCTCGAGGTAGCCCTGCACCGCGAACTCCGAGGCGAATGGAACGCGTTGCTGCATGTCGGCACGGATCGGCTCGCGGCCGAAGCGCTGCTGCCACTCGGCCGCCGAGCGATATGTCACGGTGCCGAGCTTGCGCGCCAGGCGTTGCCCGATCACCGGCGGACGCTCGGGGGGGTAGGCGCCAGCCGCCCAGGCGGGATCGCAGACGATGATCTCGCGCTGGATGGAACGCAGTGCGATCGCAAAGGCGGCCGCCGCCGCGGTGCCCGAGATGCACACCAGGCGCCGCGCGGCTCCCGGAAAGAGTGCGGCGTATGCCAGCACTACCATGCCTCCGAGCGAGGGCCCCATGACGGTGTCGAGGCGCGTGACGCCTAAGCTGCGCGCGGTCTCAAATCCGGCGCGCGCGATGTCCTCGATGGAAAGATCCGGGAAGCTCAGGCGATAGGGGCGCTCGGTGGCCGGATCTATCGAGGCGGGACCGGTCGAGCCGAAACAGCTGCCGAGCGAATTGACGCAGATGACGAAGAAGCGCTCGCTGTCGATGGCGAGCTTCGGTCCCACCATCCCTTCCCACCAGCCGGGCCCGGGATCCTGCGCGGATGAGGCGGCATGCGCCGGCGGGGAGAGGCCGGTGAACAGCAGCAGCGCGTTGTCGCGCGCCGCGTTCAGCGTTCCCCAGGTCTCGTAGGCGATGCGCGCACCGTGCAGCGCACCACCGCGCCACATGGGAAAGGGGTCAGGCAACGCTGCGTATTGGCGCGCATCCATGGATCGGCGAAAGCGGCGGCCTGCGAAGGTTTATGCCGGGCGGGCGCGAAGACTCGTCCGGCTCGCCGCGCGGGCTCAAGGCTCCGGATCGCTGCCTTCGGCGATGCCCTCGAAGAGCACGGTCGACAGGTAGCGCTCGGCGGTGTCGGGAAGCATCGCGAGGATCACCGCTCCCTGCTGCGCCTCGAGCGCCACCTTCAGGGCGGCGGCGAAGGTCGCGCCGGAGGAGATGCCGCAGAAGATGCCCTCGCTGCGCGCCAGACTGCGCGCGCTCTCGACCGCCTCCGTGTCGGCCACCGGCACGATGCGATGCACGACCTCGCGATTCAGCACCTTCGGCACGAAGTCCGGTGTCCACCCCTGGATCTTGTGCGGCGCCCACGGCTTGCCCGAGAGCATGGCGGCACCGGCGGGCTCGGAGGCGATGATCTGCACCTCGGGGCGCGCCAGCCGGATCACTTCGCCTGCGCCGGTGAGCGTACCGCCGGTCCCCCAGCCGGTGACGAAGTAATCGAGCCGCCGCCCGACGAAGTCCTGCACGATCTCCGGGCCGGTCGTGCTGCGGTGGTAGGCGGGGTTGGCCTCGTTGTCGAACTGCCGGGCGAGGAACCAGCCGTGCTTCTGCGCGAGCTCCGCGGCCTTCCTCACCATCCCGCTACCGCGCTCGGCGGCCGGAGTGAGGATCACCTTCGCGCCCAGCATGCGCATCACCTTGCGCCGCTCGACCGAGAAGGTCTCCGTCATGATGGCGACGAACGGGTAACCCTTGGCGGCGCACACCATGGCGAGCGCGATGCCGGTGTTGCCCGAGGTGGCTTCCACCACCGTCTGGCCGGGTTTAAGAGTCCCGCGCCGCTCGGCGTCCTCGATGATGCCGATGGCGAGGCGATCCTTGACCGAGGCGAGCGGGTTGAAGAACTCGCACTTCACGTACATGGTGACGTGCTTGGGTGCGAGTCGCTGAATGCGTACGACGGGGGTCTTGCCGATCGTGCCCAGAATGCTGTCGTAGATCATGATGTCCTTTCTAGCTCCGCGGGCGAGCGTCGACAAGCGCTGCGCCGCGGTCTCTTAGACTTTATCGTTATGGTCGCATGATCAGACTTCAGAAGCTCCTGGCCGGCGCGGGACTGGGGTCGCGGCGCACGATCGAGGGGTGGATCCGTGAGGGTCGCGTCAGCGTCGCCGGGCATACGGCGGAACTTGGCGATCGCGCCAGTCCGGGCGACGACGTGCGGCTGGACGGCAGGAAGCTCGACCTTGGGCGTGCCGCGCCGCGCGGTCGGGAGCTACTCCTTTATAACAAGCCCCTTGGCGAGGTGACCACGCGCAGCGACCCGCAGGGGCGCCCCACGGTGTTCGAGCGGCTGCCGCCGCCCGGGCACGGACGCTGGATCGCCGTCGGCCGTCTCGACGTGAATACCTCGGGGCTGCTGCTGCTCACCACCGATGGCGAGCTGGCGCACCGCCTCATGCACCCCTCGAGCGAGATCGAGCGCGAATACCTGGTGCGGGTGCGCGGACGGCCCGATCCCGCGACGCTGCGGCGGCTGCTCACCGGGGTGGAGCTCGAGGACGGGCTGGCGCGCTTCGATCGGATTGTCCCCGAGAGCCCGGGCGCGTTCCGCGTGGTGCTGCACGAGGGACGCAATCGCGAAGTGCGGCGGCTATGGGGCGCGGTCGGCCACGAGGTGAGCCGGCTGCGGCGCATCCGCTACGGGCCGATCGAGCTGCCGCGCGACCTGCGTCCGGGCACGAGCCGCAAGGCAGACGCTGCGCTTGGCGCGCGCCTCGCGCAGGAGGTACCTGCGCCAGCCGATCCACAGCCGCGGCGCTGACCTGCTGCTCGCGGCTTTGGCTGCCTGAAGGTGGACGGGGCGCCGACCGGGGCCTCCCGCCGCCAGGGTCTAACGGGAGCTTAAGATCCGTGCCGGAGGGGCCACCCGGGCGCCTCACCGGCCCATCCGGGGGCACCCCCAAGCAAATAACGGGCCAAGGGTGCATTGACACCCCGCGGGGGCGAAATCAGAATACGCGGCTCGGTTTTGCGGAGGGGTACCCAAGCGGCCAACGGGAGCAGACTGTAAATCTGCCGGCTTACGCCTTCGAAGGTTCGAATCCTTCCCCCTCCACCGCCCGGATGGGGATGAGTCGGATCGGCGCAGCGCGGCCGGCAGATCGCCATCAGCGGCGCGGGTGTAGTTCAATGGTAGAACCTCAGCCTTCCAAGCTGATGACGTGGGTTCGATTCCCACTACCCGCTCCATGTCTGTCCGGGAAGCCCATGTAGCTCAGTTGGTAGAGCACGTCCTTGGTAAGGACGAGGTCACCGGTTCAATCCCGGTCGTGGGCTCCAGTCGAGCCCGGAAAGTTGAGTTGACTTGAGTTGGTTGTCGGAAATTCGGCGCCGCCGCGCAGCGCGCGGCGCCTTTCGAGGAAACTTCCATGTCCAAAGAGAAATTCGAGCGCAACAAGCCGCACGTGAACGTGGGGACGATTGGTCATGTTGACCACGGCAAGACGACGTTGACGGCGGCGCTGACGAAGGTGATGGCCGAGACGTACGGCGGGACGTTCGTGGCGT